>CAXBCI010000011.1:0-101891 GCA_963974065.1 uncultured Hyphomicrobiales bacterium
TCCGATAAAAGGGAATCCCAATTCGGACTCTTATGTTAGGCGGACACCACTAGCCCGTTCCAACGGCAGTGATAGGCGCATCCGTATCCAAAGCAGCACCACAACGGTTTGCGCTAGATCAAAGTGTTCGCTCCGGCATTGCGCTAAGTTGTTGGCAACAACAACATCGAAATGGAGGTGGATATGCTGGGATTTTTGAAATCTTTTCAGAAAAGAAGGCGCGCAATCAACGAGGTCGATTCGATCGAGCCAAATGTTCTGGACGATTTCGGGTTGAACCGCAGTCAGTTTCGTCGCCTTGCACTGACGCCAGCCAGTGTCATGCGCCGGATGGTGGCAATGGCCGAACGTCATGGCGTGCGTCCCGCGACCTTCCAGATTGATAGCCGGGAACGCGCAATATTTGCTGAGCGTTGCGCAAAATGCCGCAAAACCCGCGAGTGCGGGGCTTACCTTGCCGATCAAAATGCTGCAATTGACCAGGCCGGGTTCTGCCCTAATCATACGGATTTCAAATGGTACGCGCGCGCCGGCCCGCGTATCGACTGACCATCGGGGCTCGATCATATCTCAACGGACGGATGGATTGGCGCCGCCGGTGCCTCAGTCGTCGATCACCGCCATGGCATCGATTTCAACCAGTAATGACGGATCGGCCAGTCCTTGGACCACGACTCCGGTCGAACAGTGCTGCACCCCTTCAAACCAGCGATTGATGGCCTCGTAAACAGCTGGCCGGTACGAAATGTCGGTGACATAGACCGTCAGTTTGCAGACATCCTGCAGGCTGCCGCCCGCTTCTTGCATCCAGCGCTTGATGTTCTTGCAGGCCTGGTCAGCCTGGGCCCCCGGATCGCCTTCACCAATCAGGGTGCCGTCCAGCAAAGTGCCGACTTGCCCTTGCATGAAGACAAGATCACCGCGCGCACGGATCGCTTTGGAATAACTCGCTTGCGCATGATAACGCGTCTGATAGGTGTGAATATGTGTGCGGCTCATAAGCCGGTTTCCTTCTTTGTTGATGCGCCGCTGGCGCGGGCCAGATAGTCGGCAATCATGTCACCGAAGCTCTGTTCAACGGCGAATTCGAACCCGCCTGGCAGCCGCCGCACCAGCGCCTTGAGGCCGAAAACCTCGGTGAAGCTCGCCGTGGTTTCGCCGAAGACTGCGGGATGCAGATCCAGCGGGCAGGCAATCGACATGATGTCGGCGCAATCCGGGCCGGTGACGCCAAAGAATGTCAGCGTGTCTGATATCCTGACGATGCTGATGTCAGCGGGTGCCGAGTCAGGTTTCAGCGCCGCCAACAGCGCTTCCTCACGTTGAAATTCCGCCCTCAGAATCCAGTGGTTGCGCCCGATACTGTACAGGGTTGCGCCCTCTGAACTGCTCAGCCGGTTGGCTGCGTCTGGAAATTCTGGCAGGCTCTGTCCGCACCATCGCCTGAGGGCGTCCTGGTCGCCTTTCAGATCGAACAGCGCCGAGATGTCCTGGCGATTGATGTGCACATCATAGCTCATATCATGACCTCAACCGCTCGCCGGCCGGGTCATGAAACACCGGAGCCGTAATTTTCGCCGGTATGACCTCGTCTTTCAGCCGGGCATAGGCAGTTTCTCCATGCCGTTCACGGCCGTTCTTCAGCAGCGCCAGGCCGACCCAGCGATTGTTCACCACACTCCAGACACAGGCCGTGGTCAGGCCTTCGCTCGCCTCCCTGCGCCCGCCGGGGGTAAGCGGCGCACCTTCGGGGATCGACCGGTTCGGATCAACCGGCAGCAGGCCGACCAGCTCGCGTCGCGTGTCTGCTCCCGCCCGGCGCAATTCGACTGAACGTTTGCCGAGGAAATCCACCTTTTTCCTGGACATCAGCCATCCCATACCCAGATCATGGGGATCGACGGTCCCGTCAACCTCATGACCCAGCGACAGAAATCCTTTCTCCACGCGCAGGACGTGGCTCGCTTCCGACCCGACCGGTTGGATGTTGTAAGGCGCGCCGGCCTCCATCACCCTGTCCCACAGCGCCCGCAGATGGCGGGGCGCGACGTTGATCTCGAAGGACAACTCGCCGGTGAAGCTGACCCGCACCACGCGTGCGGGCAGGCCGGCAACAGTGCCGTCGCGGAAGCCCATGAACGGAAAGGCTTCCGGTGACAGATCGATATCGGTGCCCAGCGCCTTCATGACCTCGCGCGCCATCGGGCCGCAGACCGTTGCATTGTTCCACTGACTTGTGACGTTTGTGAGCATCACCTGCCAGTCCGGGCGCTGGGTCTGCAGGATCTTTTCCATATGCTGGTTCATGGCGTCCGCATGTCCGGTCGAGGTCGAGATGATCCAGTGCTGTTCACTGATGCAAATTGCGACGCCGTCATCCAGGATCAAACCGTCATCGGACAGAACCAGGCCGTAGCGGCCATTACCGGGTTTCAGGCTGGACATGAGGTTGGTCCAGACGAAGTCGAGGAACCTGCCGACATCGCGTCCCTTCAACTCGAATGTGCCAAGCGGAGAGCCGTCATAAACGCCGACCCCTTCGCGCACAGCACGGCATTCCCGGTTGACCGTGTCCTGGAAGCTCTCGCCTTCATGTGGGAAATAACCGGGGCGCCGCCAGCGTGCGCCGGCCTCGTACATGATGGCACCATTCGCCTGGTTCCAGGCGCTGACCGGTGTGTGGCGATAGGGGAACAGGACTGATCCCTCGCGCAGGCCAGCGATCGCACCGAATGACACCGGCGTATAGGGCGAGCGGAAGGTCGTGGTGCCGACATCCTGCATGTCGACGCCCTTTTGCAGGGCGACCGTGCCAATGATGTTGATGTTACCGGTCTTGCCCTGATCGATCCCCATTCCGCCGGTGGTATAGCGCTTGACGTGTTCGACATTGTCGTACCCCTCGCGCAGCGCGAGATGCACATCATCGACCGAGACATCGTTCTGGATATCCAGAAATGCCTTGCCCTTGGGGCCGGGCGTTTCCACCCGCCACAGCGGCTCGATCTCATAGGTTGCGTCGTCGGATTGAGGCACATCGCCCGGGCCGGCTGAAAAGCCGCAGGCCGAAGCAGCCTTTGCCCCCGCATCGGCGCCGGTTGTCAGCGCGTCGGCCAAGGTCATCCGGCCCGCTGCGGCACCGGCACACAGGGTCTTCTGCGCCGGAATATCCGGCACGAAGCCTGCAATACCATCGTCATAGCGCAAAGTTCCGCGCGATTGCGAAAACAGATGCACCGTCGGGTTCCAGCCTCCGGAATGCGCCAGTAAATCGCACCGGATCACCCGCATCGCGCCGCCATCCCGGCGCGACACAGTAACAGCGCGAACCCGACTGCGCCCCTTGGCGGCGGTGACGACCTGGCCTTGCAGGACTTCGATACCGGCGACCTGCGCTAGTGCTTCGGCTGGCACCTGGTCACGGCTGTCGACGATCGCGGCGATCCGGATCCCGGCTGCAGCCATGTCTGCGGCGGCGGCATAAGCGCTGGTGTTGTTGGTGAAAATCACCGCACATCTGCCTGGGATCGCGGCATAGCGGTTGACATAGGTCTGGACCGCCGAAGCCAGCATCACGCCGGGCCGGTCATTGTTGACGAATACCATGGTCCGTTCGATGGCACCGGTCGCACAGACAACCTGCCGCGCGCGCACGCGCCAACTGCGTTGCAGAACAGTGCCGTGATCCGGCAAGCGTTCGTTCACGATGAGAAGATTGTGCTCGCGGTAGGCCCAGACGGTGGTATTCTGCAAATGGGTGACATTCTCCATCGCCACCAGTTCGGCGACCACGTCCGCCACCCAGTCTGCGGCCAGTCTGCCGTCGATCCGCAACATTCGGTTCAGCAGGCTGCCGCCGGCTTCAGGACCCTCGTCGGCCAGAAAGACCCGTGCGCCGGCACGTCCGGCGACCAGCGCCGCCATCAGACCCGCAGGACCCGACCCGGCAATCAGGATGTCGGCATGGGCATATCGGGATTCGAAATGGCCGTGGGCAGGAGGGCTGGCCGGAGCCGCCGCCAGTCCCGCGGCGCGGCGGATTGTTGGTTCAAACAGGCGCCAGTCCGGCCATTTGAAGGTTTTGTAATAGAATCCTGTGGGGATCAGGCGCGCGAATAACTGGTTGACGGCGCCAATGTCGAAACGGACAGAGGGCCAGCAGTTGACCGAGCGGGCTCGCAGACCATTTCGGATCGCTACCGTGGTAATCGGATTGTTGCCTGCTGCATCCGCCCCTTCCAGTTCGACCAGAGAAGCCGGTTCCTCGGCCCCGCTGCTGACGATCCCGCGCGGCCGATGGTACTTGAAACTGCGCGCGGTCACCGACACGCCGTTGGCGATCAGCGCCGAGGCAAGGGTATCGCCGTCAAACCCGTCATAAGGCTTGCCGTTGAAATGAAATCGCACCGTGCGATTGCGGTCGATGCGCCCGCCCGCCGGGCGCCGGTAATCATGCGCCATCGGGGCCTCCAACGATGTCATGGGTGCGGGTGTCGCGCCATATGGTCAGCCATTCGCCGCAGCCGCGCGCGTGCCACCAGCGTTCCCGGACCGGGCCGAGCGGATTTGGCACGACGGTCAGATAATCGACCCATTCGGCATCAGTGACTGCGGCCGGATCCGGCCGGTCCGGCTCCACTGCGCCGCCAAAAGCGAACTCGCTTTCACTGCGGTCACCGCAGAACGAGCAGGGGATGACAAGCATGCGTCTTTCCTTTCTAACGGGCCGTTGTGGTGCCGGATTCCATGACGAAATCCAGATGCCGGAACCGATCAAGCGTGAAGGGCGCCATCAGCGGGTGCGGCGCGCCCTTGGCCACCAGATGCGCCAATGTCAGCCCGCCGGCCGGAATCGCCTTATAGCCGCCCCACCAGCCGGCAGTGACGAACAGTCCGTCGACATCGGTTTTCGACATAACCGGGGAGGAATCATGCGCGATGTCCAGATGCCCGCCCCATTGCCGCATCAATTTGAGTTTCTTGAATGCGGGGAACAGCGAGAGCATTGCCGAGACGGTGTCTTCGAAGACGTGCTGCTTGATATCCCGGCGAAAACTCTGCCCCATGTCAGGTGCGCCGCCGATCACCATTTCACCCTTGTCAGACTGGCTGAAATAGAACCCGCTATCCGGGCAGTTTACAATCACGTCGACCAGAGGCTTGACCGGTTCGGAGACGAAAGCTGTCAGATTCATCGTTCTGAGCGGCAGCCGCAGTCCGGCTGTCTCTGTCACTGTGGTTGTGTGTCCCGACACCGCAACGACCACCTTTTTGGCACGGATCGTACCCCGGTTGGTTTCGACACCCTCAATGGCGCCATGCGCATCCCGGATCAGAGATTTCACCGCGGTTTGCTGGTGAATCTCGACGCCAAGTGCATCTGCGGCACGCGCGTAGCCCCAGGCCACCGCGTCGTGGCGGTTGACGGCGGCGTCGGTGTGCACCATGCCGCCAATGATCGGCAGACGCGCATTCTGTCCGCCACCGGTCAGTGCCGGAATGCGGCGCCGCAATTCTGCGGTCGAAATCTGCTCATAGGTCGCGCCATGGAGATCCATCGTCAGCTGACGACGGCGCAACTCGCGCATTTTCGGATAGGTCTGGACCACGTCCACCATGGTGCGTTTGGAGTGCATCATGTTGAAATTGAGTTCGCGGGTCAGACCCTCGAACATGGCAACCGACTTTACATAAAACGGGATCGATTCGTCGCGCATGTAGTTTGAACGGATGGTGACGGTGTTACGGGCGATATTGCCCCCGCCCAGCCAGCCGCGATCCAGCACCGCAACATTTGAAATGCCGAATTCCCTGGCCAGATAATAGGCCGTGGCCAATCCGTGTCCGCCGGCCCCGATTACGATGACATCGTAGCGCTCCTGCAATGGCGGGCTGCGCCAGGCGCGCTGCCAGTTTCTGTGGCCGCTGAGCGCATTTCGAGCGAGAGAGAGGATTGAGTAATTTTGCATAGTGGTTATATTAATGACTAATAGTAATATTCCGTCAAGCAGAATGTTGGCGGATATCCGGTGTTGAACGTGGCGCATTGGACGACCACAATTGAAGCGGGAATTGGGAGGGCCGAATGGCGGGAAGTTCGGAAGTCGAGGCAGAGGTCGGGCGCGCGCTGCATCGGCTGCGCCAGGAGCGAGCCATGACCGTGACGGAACTGGCGGCGCGGGCCAAGGTCTCGCCCGCAATGATCTCGCGGATTGAAAACGGCAATGTCTCGCCGTCCCTGTCCACGCTCCATGCCCTTTCCGAAGCCTTGTCCGTCTCGATCATGGCGCTGTTCTCGAACAGCGGCAACTCGGCGGATATCTATCATGTGCGTGCCGGCGGAGGCTTGCCGGCGCGCCGGGTGACACCAGGGCACGCGCATGATTACCTTCTGCTAGGCAAGCATATCGCTCCGGGCGGCAGCTTTCAGTCCGCCAAAATCCGGATCCGGCGTGAGGATGCAGGCAACCTGCCGCGTTATCAGCATGAAGGGCATGTCTTCATCTACATGATCTGCGGAGAGGCAATCTATGCCTGCGGTGGCGAAAGCTTCGCAATGAAACCCGGTGACACGCTCAGTTTTGATGCAAAACTGCCGCACGGATTCTGCGAAATTGCCAGTGATGTCGTTGAATTCATCACCACCTCGGCAAGACCGGATTGATCTGGCAGCATCCGTTGACGGCTCTGGTCGGGGCCGGTAGTTCCTGTCGCGATGTGAGTGAAGCATGTGTCAGCGGCCTTGGCGCTACTGCGCCCCTCAGAGCCCGATGTTCTGGCTCGGAGCGTCGAATATTGCCTTGGCGCAGGGATATCGTGCTAGGATATCAGCACCACCCGGCACCAGTTCAGGGTGCAGCACGCCATCCTTCCATACCGCAACGCCATCGACGATGATTGTCGGGTCGACCACATTCCAGGATATCTCACCGGGTGCATAGGCACCGCAGGTGTGGAAATGCAGCAGCCTGGGATTGCCGAAGGCCGCGCCGCTCCAACGCTCGTAATTGTCCGATGCCGCGCCGGAAAACTCACACGCCGGATGGATTCCGGCATGCCAGGAATGCACGAAATCCCTGTCGATCCCGAATTTGTCGGCCACAAACTGATAATGCGCCTCGGCCACCTCGATGGCCTTCTTGTCACCGGAAAAGCCGGTCATGCGGCCGTTCGCAAAGGCCGCAAACAGCGCGCCGTCATATTCCCTTGCGTAGGGTTCATAATACATTGATCCGGTTCCGACGAGGAAGCCGGGCAACGCCACCGTACCGGAAAATCCTGCCGCCGGAAGCGGGGTAAACACCGGCATCGGAAACCGGTAGATGCCGACATCCTGCAATGGCATCTGCGAGCCGGGACCGCTGCCGTGAAAATCTGTTCCGGCGGGACAACTCACATGGATGGTCTTCGCAGCGCTCATCATCCGGTTCAGGGCGGATTTCAGAAGATCGAAGGCGCGATAGTCGGCGGTGCCATAGGGCGATCCGAGCATCCCCACATCGAGCGCATAGGATACAAGCGCCCGGCCATTCGACGCCATGTCGGAAAACCGGAGCTGATCTCCGATGCGGGCAAGAAACACGGTCCGGTCGGCCCCGGCCATCAACGCGCGGACTTCAGCGGGCACTTCTGTGGCCTGCGGATTGAATGGCACCTGCCGGACGCTCACATGGGCTCCGATCCGGCACCCCGCTTCGGCAACAGCGGACACGATGTCTTCGTCATAGTAGCCCAGTCCGGGCTCTTCATGGATGATCAGCAGACGATCGTTGCTTCGTGTTTCGGCGCAATTCACCAGAAGGTTCACTGCGCCTTTTTCGATAGACTTCTGACGCATCGACATTGCAGACCCGATTGTTGACTGATGCACCACCCTAACGGCAGACGCCGTGCTGAATCAATTTGTAATTCATTATCTGCGACATTAGGATGCCTAATATGTTGCCAAACCTTCCCTTCATCGCCTTGCGCGCCTTTGAGGCGGTCGTCCGTCTGCAGGGCTTCGGCCGTGCCGCCGAAGAACTCGGCGTGACGCAAAGCTCGGTCAGCCAGCATGTGAAACTGGTCGAGGAATGGATCGGTTGCAGCCTGCTTGTGCGTGGCCCCAGAACGACGCTCGCGACCAAGGAGGGCCGGACGCTGGCGAACGCAATTGCCAGCGGTATCGGACAAATCGGCGAGCATTGCGACAAGTTGCGTCACAAGGGTGGAGCCGATCCAACAATCACAATATCCTGCGCGCCGGGATTTGCCGTCAGCTGGCTGTTTCCGCGCCTGATCAGGTTTGATCAGCTTCATCCTGACACGCCGGTATCGATTTTGACCGATCCCTCGCCGGTCGGCTTTGCAGCGGGCCAGGCCGATCTGGCGATCCTCTACGGCATGGGAAACCATCCGGGACTGCATGTGGAAAGGCTTCTGGATGAGCGGGTGTTTCCGGTCTGCGCGCCTGCGCTGCTCGATAAAGGCCCTGGGCTGAAAAATGTTGCAGATCTTGCGCATCACACCTTCCTGCTGGATGAACTTGCCGATATTGGCGGCAACCCGCCGACCTGGGCATTCTGGGCAGAACAGACGCGGCAGATATTACCACAGCCCGCGCGCACCCGAAGGTTCGGACAGGCCAATATGGTGGTGCAGGCGGCAGCCCAGGGATTGGGAGTGGCTCTTGGCCGCGAACCGCTGGTAATCGATGCGCTGAGGGAAGGTCGTCTTGTCCGGCCGCTCGATGGCGTTGCCGTATCGCAGTTTTCCTATTGGTTTGTTTGCCCCAAGGTGGCTATGAAGTCGGATCGTATCCTGCGGTTTCACGACTGGCTGTTTCGGGAAGCGGCCAATGATCCGGAGTACCAACTTAAGAAAATCTAATGTCAGACATTATGATTGAACTATTGGGAAACGGGTCTCTCTGTCATAAACTGTTGGGTGTAGGCCCAAAACAAGGCAAATCAGGAACAAGGCGACAAAGGCATGTATCTTAAGAACGCTTGGTACGTCGCAGGTTGGAGCAAGGATTTCGACCGAACTTTGAAAGCAGAGACATTTCTCGGCGAAGAGATCGTCATATATCGCCGGGAAGACGGGGCGCCGGTGGCGCTGGAAGACGCCTGTCCGCATCGCAAATTGCCCTTGTCAAAGGGCAATCTGAAAGGCGATACGGTGGAGTGCGGCTATCATGGCTTGACCTTCGACTGTAGCGGCGCCTGTGTCTCAGCGCCTACGCAGCCGGGAAAGATTCCCGGCCGGGCGGTTGTGAAGTCATATCCGGTCGTTGATCGATACCGCTTCCTGTGGATCTGGATGGGTGAGCCGGCGCTTGCCGACCCGGACACGATTTTTCCGATCGAGAACTTCGACAATCCTGAATGGGGATATACCGACGGCGGGGTTCTGGATATTGAGTGCAACTATCTGTGGATCGTCGACAATTTGCTCGATCCGAGCCACGTGGCCTGGGTCCATGTCACTTCCTTCGCCGGCGCCGGTACCGATGATCAGCCGCTTGATGTTGCACGAACCGAGCGAGGCGTGATCGTGTCGCGCTGGATCTACGACCGGCCGCCGTCGCCCTATTATGCCGGTCTGGTCCGGTTCGAGGGAAATTGCGACCGGCTCCAGCACTATGAGATGTGTTTTCCCGCCATTGGGCTGAACAAGTCGGTCTACACGCCGGCAGGCACCGGAGGCCCGGACGCGGCGCCCGTTGACAAGACCTATATCAACATTTCCTATAATTTCATGACGCCGATCGATGAGGATCGCAGCCGCTATTTCTGGTTCCAGCACCGCAACACCGACCCGCAGGACAAGGCGATATCCGAGAAGATGAACGCCGGCGCCCGCATGGCTTTCGAGGAGGACCGGTCCGTTCTGGTCGCGGTACACAAGGGGATGAACCACAAGCAGACGCCGAATATCGATCTCGGTCTGGACGCAGGGGCAAAACTGTTCCGACTGGATTTAAAACGTCTGGCCGATCAGGAAGCCGCCACTGCCACCGCGGCGCAGTGAGCGGAATTCGACAGTTATCACTCTGCACGTCGTCACAACTGCTGATGAATTGTGGCGCGCCGAAGACCCCAATGAAGAAGGAAAGACGATGTCCGCCTGGATAAAGATGATCTCGGACGAAGATGCGGATGCGGCGTTGCTGGAGGTTCTAGAACTTGCCCGGACACCGCACGGCACGGTCGACAATGTGATGCGGGTCCACTCATTGCGTCCCAACACAATGACGGGCCATGTCATGCTGTACCGCGCGGCTCTGCATGATGAAGCCAACACATTGCCGACATGGCTTCAGGAAACCATCAGCTCTTATGTGTCGATCCTCAACGATTGCCCCTATTCGCTGGCCAACCATTGGGCCAATGCGCGTCATCTGATCGGTAATGCTGCGCGGGCGGACCGGATCGAAGCGGCGCTGCATGCCCGCAAGCCGGAAACGGCACTTGATGGGCGGGACCTGGCCTTGATGCGTTATGCTGAGAAACTGACCCTGACGCCAGGCAGGATGGTGCAATCCGATGTCGAGGATCTGCGGCGCGCGGGGCTCGATGACGGCCAGATCCTGGAGGCCAATCAGATCATCGGATACTTCAACTATGCGAACCGGCTGCTGAACGGGCTCGGCGTGACAACGCAAGGCGATGTCGTCGGCTATTATGCGAAGGATGAATAAGACTGCGCGGCGCTGCTGAATGTGAATGCATTGCAATCCCATCCTCCTCGGACCAACTTCAACATCTGCGAACACGACCATCGCCTTCAGCCCGACCCCGTCCCCCACAACCCCCCGTCATCCTCGGACTTGTTCCGAGGATCCAGTGCTGGTGCGTATATTATATATGACGAGCCGTTTCGCCGACCTTCAGGCACCGCGGTATTTGCCCGTCTGGGACGGGTTTCAGCAGCGGCGGATGGATTCAACGGGACCAGGCAACTGCCCGACAAGTCTGGATCCTCGGAACAAGTCCATTACTGTCCGGTTAAGCTTTTTGAGGCTGCACTCAAGTAACTGAAACAACACGAAAAAACAGAAATTCTTAGCACTCTGGACTTGAGACTATTAAAATGAGTCATTTGAATCACTTAGCATCCTTAACCGGACAGTAGTGGAACAAGTCCGAGGATGACGATGGAGGGGTGTCGGGAGAAGCGGGAAATGTGACTACATTTGCCCTGCCGCACTTCAAGACCGGTTCGCTCAGTGCCCGAGCAGTTGACTGAGAAACAGCTGTGCCCGGCCACTTTGGGGATCGTTGAAGAAGGTCTCAGGCGTCGCGACCTCGATGACTTCGCCTTCATCCATGAAGACCACCTGATCGGCGACCTTGCGGGCAAACCCCATTTCGTGGGTTACGCAGATCATTGTCATGCCTTCTTCTGCCAGTTCGATCATCACATCGAGCACGCCGGCAATCATCTCCGGGTCCAGCGCCGAAGTCGGCTCGTCAAACAGCATGATCTTGGGTTTCATGCACAGCGCCCGTGCGATCGCCACACGCTGCTGCTGGCCGCCGGACAGTTGCGGCGGGTATTTTCCGGCTTGTTCGGCAATATGCACCCGTTCCAGATAGTCCATGGCCAATTCGGTGGCCTCGGTCCTTGACATGCCGCGATTTCTCATGGGGCCGAGGATGAGGTTGTCCAGAATGGTCATGTGCGGGAAGAGGTTAAAACTCTGGAATACCATGCCGACTTCGCGGCGAATCCGCTCGATATTCTTCATGCCGGGCTTCACTTCCAGCCCATCCACCATGATCGTCCCCTTCTGATGGGCTTCGAGCTGGTTGATGCAGCGGATCATCGTGGATTTTCCTGATCCGGAAGGACCGCAGACCACAACTTTTTCGCCTTCCGCCACTGTCAGGTTTATGTCGTGCAGGGCGCTGAATTCGCCATACCATTTGCACAAATGGCTGATTTCGACCAGTGGTCTAGCAGTGGTGTCGGACATGAAGGCGTTCCCCTATCGGCGGTTCCGGGCGGCGCGGCGTTCCAGCCAGCCGAACAAGAGCGCAAAACTGTAACACAGGACGAAATACATCGCGCCGACCAGAATCCATGTCTCGAAGACTTTCGTGGTCGTGGCTGCCACCTCGGTCGCCAGATAGGTCAACTCCTGGATCGAGATCAGTGACACGATCGCCGAATCCTTGATCAGGGTGATGAACTGGCCCGCCAGCGGCGGCAGAATCTTTCGCACGGCCTGGGGCAGGATCACGTCGCGCTGCACATTCAGGCGCGACAGGCCGATCGCCCGGGCGGCTTCCGATTGGCCATGTTCGATCGACTGAATTCCGGCGCGGACGATTTCTGTAATATAGGCGCCTTCAAACATGGCAAGCACCAGAACACCCGCCAGAAAGTTTGAAAACAGCTGCGGATCGCCAAACATGAAGCGAAACAGCCAATTGTTCACCAGAGCGTTATCCGCACTGATATTGTCGATGCCGAGAGCGGGGAAAATCTGGCTGGAAATAAAATAGTAAAAAATGAAAATGAAAACCAGTGGCGGGAGATTCCTGATCAACTCGACATAAGTCCGGCTGAGGATGCGCAATGTCAGGTTTTCGCTGGTGCGCCAGTAACCCGTGACAACGCCGATGATGCTTGCAAGAATCGTCGCCCAGACAGCCAGACGCAATGTCGTCGCAAGCCCGTAAAGCAGCAGATTCGCAACATATCTGCCGGTGGTTTCATCATAGCGGATGAAAAAATTGAAAACCCGAGACCAGCCCCAATTGTAGACAAGAACATCATTGACGCGATAGCCAGCATATAACACCAGCGCCGCAACGCCGCCAAAAAGGGCTAAGTCGATCAGGGTCAATCGCTTTTTCGGAGGGGCAGGCGGCGGGGATGTTCGATCCATCTGGCTGGGTATCCGTTCGGGAAAGAGAGAGGCGCGGGGGCAATCCCGCGCCTCTTGATGTCTTTTCGAACTGCTACTCAGGGGCAACCATATCCTTCCAGGCGGACTGATCCTTGAACCAGGCATCATGGGTTTCCTGAAGCCAGCCGTTCGAAGTGTTGACCAGAATCCAGTTCGAGAAGAAGTTCAGCCCGTCGACATCTCCCTTGCGCATGGCAAAAGCCTCATCGCCGCGTGTCAGGTTTTCACCGTCATTGGCAACAAACACCTTGCCCGGATTTGCTTCGGACCAGAAGCGTGGCTTGGGTGCCGATGAGATCATCGCATGTGCGTTGCCGTTTACGACCTCCTGAAAAGCCTGAGCGTCATCATCGAACTGGAGCAGCGTTGCCTTGGGAAACCTCTTTTGCGCGTAGTTGCAGGGAGTGGCTCCGCGGCGGCAGGCGATTGTCACGCTGGCATCATTATAATCGTCGAGCGATTTGAACGCACTTGCCAGTTCCACATTGCTGGCCATTTGCTGGCCGGAATGGGCGTAAGGAATAGTGAAATTCACCGTCAGGTTGCGCTGCGGCGTGATCGACATGCCGCCGACAACCACATCGAACTTCTTTGCCAGCAGGGCAGGGATGATGCCGCTCCAGGCGGTGGGAATGAATTCGATCTCGACGCCCATATCCTCGGCGAGTTTTTTGGCGACATCGATTTCAAAGCCGATCAGGTTGCCTTCCTTGTCGCGCATTGCCCAGGGCACAAACGTCGACATGCCCACACGCAACTTGCCGCGCTGGAGGATGTCTTCCAGAACGCTTTGCGCGGAGGCGGTTGTCGCAAGCGTGGTGACGGCTGCGAAGGCGAGGGATACGGCTACGACGAGTCCCTTCGTAAGTTTCAAAAATGTCATCGGTTTTTCTCCATTGTTGGTTTCAGGGCCAGTTTCTTGGTCTTAGCGTTGGTTTTTGTTCAGGGACTTTTCGAACAGGCTGACGCTGACCGACAAGGTGATCGTCACAGCGAGATAAATTCCCGCTACCAGGAACCAGACTTCGAAAGCCATAAAAGTGTCGGCGATGAGATTCAGCCCGGCAGTGGTCAGCTCGGACACGGCGATGACGCTGACGATCGCGGAATGCTTGATCAGCGAGATAAGCAGCCCGGTGAGCGGTGGCAGGATCAGCGGCAGCGATTGCGGAATGACAATGAAGCGGTACTTGTCAAAATTGTTCAGTCCGATGGCATCGGCGCTTTCATACTGCCCCTGATCGACACCGGTAATTCCGCCACGAATGATTTCGGCGGCAAATGATCCTTCGAAGAAGGACAGGCAGAGAACGCCCGTCCAGAAACGGTCAATGCCGAAAATCGGAGCCAGCACGAAATAGAACAGAAAAAGCTGCACCAGCAGCGGCGTGTTGCGGATCGTTTCGAGATACCATTTCGCGATGATCCGCCCCGCAATCGAATTGGACATCCGCGCAAAGGCGGTGACAAATCCTATTGAGACAGCGATGACACCGCTGACGGCGGCCAGTTGCAAGGTCACGGTCAGCCCTTTGACCAGCGGTCCCCATATCACTTCGCCGTCGATGATGCGGTAGAAGAATGGCTGGACCCTGTACCATTGCCAGTTATAATCCATGGCCTGCGCGCCACGCCAGATCAGAACGCCAAGCACTAGGAAAACCAGCGCTGCCTGCGTGACCTGCGAGAGTGTGCGTGTGAGAGCACGGACGTCCAGCCCGACCTCCTCACGTTCACGCAGTTCACGCGGTGTGGGTATTGGTGTTCGTGCCTGCATGACCCCTCTCAGCAATTCACACTGAAGACCGTGCGGATAGTATCCGTTGTGTTATATAGTGTAGTCAACACATTTCGTGTGCTCGTATAAAAAACGATTATGATTATAATCCGAGCTACTCCTTGCTTTAAGCGCAGCTAATGCTAACACGTCTTTCAGGGATCAGGAGGCAAAGTGCCATGAAAATTACGTTCCGGCAGGTCGATGCGTTCCGCGCTGTGGTTTCGACCGGCACCGTGACCGAGGCGGCGGTGATGCTGGGAGTCTCGCAGCCTGCAGTCAGCCGATTGATATCGGATCTGGAATCCGCAGTGGGATTTAATCTTTTTCAAAGGGCAGGGCGGGTTCTGGTTCCGACTGAAGAATCCCGGCTTCTGGTCGGCGAAGTTCGGCAGGCGATCAGCGGGATGGAGCATATCAAGCAGGCGGCTGTCGCGATCGGCCGGTTCGGTCACGCGCGGCTCACACTTATCATCACACCAACATTTTCCACCCAGCTTGCCCCCGATCTGATCGGGAGCTTTGCCAATGCACGCCCCGAGACCATGGTGCGGATGGAGATCGAGGCCAATGACGACACCGTCGAATGGATGGTCTCGCAGAACTATGATTTCGGTATCACCGCCAGCGAACCGGTAAATCCCTCGTTTGAAAGCCTGACAATCAAGAATGATGATGTTTATTGCGTCCTTCCGAAGGATCACCATCTCTCTCGGAAATCGCTGATTCAGGCCCATGATCTGGCAGATGAAAATTTCATCTCCTACATGTCGACCTCGCGGTTCCGGTTTGAGATCGACAACTTTTTCGAGGCAAAGAAAATCGAACGCCGGATGCTGTATGAAACGCGCACGACCGATGCGATCTGCCGGCTGGTTGCGCGCGGCCTTGGCGTCGCTGTCGTCGGCGCCAGCAAAAGCTATCTGAGTACCATGCCCGACTGCATCGTGCTGCCCTTTGCGGCACCGCTGAGCTTTCGTGCGGTTCTGTTCTGGTCGAAGAAACGGCCGCTCTCTACCGTGGCCGATACGTTCCTCAAGATCGCGCAAGAAGCCGCTAGGGCCGGTTGAGCGCCTCGCGAAAGCGCTGCCGCGCAGCAGCACTGTGGATATAGGCATAGTCGCGCGGATAGGCGGCGCCCGGAACAATCTCGAGAACGGCCATCTGCGGGCCCGGCGCATTGAGCAGGTCCGGCAATCCATCGCGGAAAGCATCGGCGTCGTCAAAGCTGCGGGCACCGGTGTAACCGGCCGAGCGCGCCATCGCCGCGAAATCCACTTTGTCGGCTGCGGGCAGCGGATGCGAGCCATTCACCTCATAAACCCTGTTAGCAAACAGGAAATGGTGAAGATTGGTGACGCCAGCATTGGAAATGGTCACGAGTGATCCGAGATTCATCAGCAGACTGCCGTCACCGTCGAAGACGAAGACCCGCCGTTCGGGATTTGCCAGCGCAAGTCCGAGCGCGTGAGATGAAGCCTGGCCCATAGCCCCGACCCCGACATAGTTCAGATCGCGCGGATTCAGCGCCAGCCAGTCAAAACAACTCTGGTAAACAGCCACGACTATATCATCCGCGCCTACGTGCGGGATCAGGATTTTCAAGGCATCGTCGCGCTGCAATGTCATGGTGCCTCCGGCGAACGGCCAATCAGGAAAATATGGGGGCGAGATGCAGTGTAGGCGGCCATGATCGCCTGCGGAATGTGGTCGACATCTTCGGGCGCCTCGATCAGCGAATGCGAGATCTGCATTGCATCGAGAACCGGACGGACGATGCGCACGCCATATGCCGCTGACTCTTCGGGTCGCAGATGCGGTTCCTTGCCCTGAAGGCCCACCATCATCACCACCGGCAACTCGTAATCCATACCGATCGCACGGATAGCATTCAGCGAATCCATCAGCCCCGTCTGTTGCATCATCAGAACTGCACGGGTGCCATTATAGGACATCGCAGCACAAATCGACACGCCTTCATCTTCCTTGCAGATCCGTGTCAGGCGGAAGTCAGCATCGCACGATATGGGCCAGAGCAGCCCTTCGCTGGTCACGATATCCGGCAGCGCAACGATTTCGCGCACACCGGCCGCTTTGATCGCGGCAATGATCTGCGCGCCGCCAGGATGGGCGACGGCCGGAGCCGGCGTGCAGGCGGCAGTTGAGGCAACCATCATCCATCTCCGTTCAGGAACACCGAAATTACGGCGACGCAGGCGCGTAATTCCTCGGGCAGGCCGATCGTGATCCGTACACAATCATGATAGGCAGGAGAGGCGAACCTGCGCACGGCAATGCCATGCGCCCGCAACGCGGCGTCGGCGGCCTCGGCGGTCGTTTCAGCACCCGGAAATCTGACCAGAACGAAATTCGCCTGGCTCGGAATCACTTCAAGGCCCAAACCCGTCAGTTCAGCACTCAGCCAGTCGCGGCTGCTGAGAGTGGCTTTGCGGACGAAGGCTGTATGGGCGCGATCCTCCAGCGCCGCAATCGTCGCCGCAACGGAGGGAGAGGCTACCGGAAAGGTCAGCGCGATGCGGCGCAGCGAGTCGATGACATCTTCCGGTCCGTAGGCCCAGCCCACGCGTGCGCCTGCCAGGCCGAATATCTTGGAAAGCGTGCGACACATCACGACGTTGCCAGCTTCCTCCACCAGCTTGTGTGCCGGCTCGTAGTCGGGTGCGTCGACATATTCCTCATAGGCGCTGTCGATGACCAGCAGGGCGTTATCCGGAATTGCAGCATGGAGACGGCGCATTTCGGTGCCGGGCAGATAAGTCCCGGCAGGATTTTCAGGATTGGCCAGATAGACCATTCGCGTGCGCTCGTTGATTGCTGCAATCATATGGTCGACCGATGGTTTGAAATTGTCATCAGGGACCGAGATCACATCAGCATCGTTTGCATGGCCATAATTGGGCACTTTGAGATATCCGTTCTGGCTGCGGATCAGTTCTGTGCCGGGGCCGAGGTAAGCGCGCGCAAGGCGCGCCAGCAGATCATCCGAGCCTTGCCCGACAGTGATCCGGGAAGCCTCCAGGCCGAATCGATTGGCAATCGCCGGGGCAAGCACCGCGTCAGGATTTTCAAGATACCGTTCAATGCCGACGATTGCAGCACGCGCAGCGGCGGCGGCAAGAGGGCTCGGTCCGTAGACGCTTTCGTTAGAATTCAGATGGATCGCAGCGGGCGCGACCGCATGGCCCACCGCATCGATCATGTGGGGGCGAATTTTGTCGATCGCAGATTTCGCGCGCATGACGGCCATTTTCACCTCCCGATACCTGATGGCTTACACATCACATAATACATACTATTTTTCAATTCGCTTTCTATTTTATTATGCTATAGAGAATTTCGAAAGGCGCGGATGCGCCTGGCCGAAGGACTGCAAATGCCCAACCATTCCTCCGAAAGCCGGTTGCGACTGACCATCGAGCTTGATCAACCCGGCCGTTGCATCGGCGATCTGATGCTGCGCTGGTCCGACAATACCAATCCCCTGGGCTATCATCCGATTCCGGTGATCAGCATCAAGGGCGGTGAAGGTCCGGTGGTTCTGATCATCGGCGGCACGCATGGCGATGAATTTGAGGGGCCTGCCGCGATCATGCGGCTGGCGCGTCGATTGTCGCCCGATGCGCTCCGCGGTCAGGTGATCCTGATCCCGGCACTGAATGCGCCTGCACTTGCAGCCTCATCGCGCGTGAGTCCGTTGGATGGAGCCAATCTGAATCGTGCCTTTCCCGGCGATCCGGATGGTGGCCCAACCGCGATGCTGGCACATTTTGTCGAAACCGTGCTGATGCCGCGTTGCGCCGCAGTGATCGATCTGCATTCAGGTGGCAAGGCTGCTTTCTTTCAACCCTGCGCTCTGGCAACCCGCACAGCGGATCCAGGCCTTTATGACCGCAATCTGGAGCTTGCGCGGGCATTTGGTCTGCCCTTAATCTGGGCGCTGGGCGCAAATAACGATAACCGCTCCGTAAATGCCGCCGCCGAACGCGTCGGCGTACCGATGATCGCTGCCGAACTGGGCGGTGGCGGTGGATCTGACCCCAACATTACCGGGCTGGCCGAAACAGGGCTTTTGCAATGTCTTGGCCATCTCGGCCTGCTCGATGCCGCCGCCTCCCAGCCGACGCCGCGACGGGTCGAAATCGCCTCGGCTCTGGATTCGGTCTATGCACCGGCCGACGGCTTGTTTGACCGCGCTGTTGTTGCCGGACAGGACATCAGCGCCGGCCAGATTGCCGGTTGGCTCCACCATCCGGCCGAACCCGAGCGCTCGTCCCGGTCGCTGGCTTTGCCTGTTGACGGCTTCGTTCTGGCTCATACCTGTCGCGGCATGGTGCGCCGCGGCGAATTGCTGGCGCTGGTAGCCCGCGACGTTCCCGAAGGGCACTGAATGAAGCAATACACGCACTTCATCTCCGGCGCCTTCACGGCCGAAACCGACACGCAGATCGACAGTGTCGATCCGGCGACCGGCCGGGTATGGTCGCGGATTTCACGCGGCAATGCCGCGGATGCGGATCAAGCGATGCGCGCCGCTGACCGCGCCTTTCGCGCTGGCGACTGGGCCGAATTGACTTCCAGCGGCCGGGCGGATGTTCTTGAGCGTCTGGCGGACCATCTGGAAACCCACTGGCAACAGCTTGTCGAAGCCGAAGTGCGCGATAATGGCAAGCGCATCACCGAGGTGCGCGGACAGTTTTCCGGCCTGCATATGTGGTATCGGCATTTCGCGGCCGAGGCACGCAAGCTGGCGCCGGAGCCGCAGATCAACCGCATTGCCGGGGTCGAAAGCGAGACGCAGTTCCTGCCCTATGGCGTCGTGGTGGCGATTACGCCGTGGAATTCTCCGCTGATGATCCTGGCCTGGAAGCTGGGCCCGGCGCTTGCAGCGGGCAATACGGTAGTCGTAAAGCCATCGGAACTGGCCTCGGCCTCGACCTTGGAATTTGCCAGTCTGGCACATGAAGCAGGGCTGCCGGCCGGGGTTCTGAACGTGGTTACGGGCTATGGCAATGAAGTCGGCGAGGCGCTGGTGCGCCATCCTCTGACCCGCAAGGTAACCTTCACCGGCTCGGATGTCGGCGGCCGCAAGGTCGCCGCAGTTGCTGCGCAAGGCGTGGTGCCTGCGACGCTGGAACTGGGCGGAAAATCGCCGCAACTGGTGTTTGCCGACGCTGATCCGGACAATGCGGTGAACGGAGTGCTGTCGGGCATTTTCCTGTCCAACGGGCAGACCTGCGTGGCTGGCTCGCGGCTCATTGTCGAAGCGCCAATTGCCGTCTCCTTCGTGGCGCGCTTGCTGGAGCGGGCGCAGTCCCTGCGCCTCGGTGACCCGATGGATCCGGCCACCCAGGTGGGTCCGCTGGCCAATGAGACGCATCTGCGGAAGGTAACCGCCATGATCGAACAGGCGAAAGCGCAGGGCGCCACGTGTCTGCTGGACGGCACCCGGACAGCGGCCGGGCGTAACGGCTTCTATCTGGGGCCGACCATCTTCACCGATGTCACCCCAAAGATGCAGCTCTGGCGTGAGGAGGTTTTCGGCCCGGTGCTGGCAGTCACCAGCTTCGCCGGCGAGGACGAGGCGATCGCCCTGGCCAATAACAGCGACTACGGGCTGGCCGCTGGGGTCTGGACCGCAGATCCCGACAAAGCCAGGCGCGTGGCCGGCGCAATCCATGCCGGCACCGTCTACATCAACCACTACCGCAGCGTCGATCCGGGCAGCCCCATCGGCGGCATAAAGCACTCGGGCTATGGCCGTGAGCTGGGCCCGGATGCGGTGAAGGATTTTCTGCAAGATAAATCCGTCTGGACCGGGCGGGCCCCGGTGGCAGACCCGTTTCAGGCGCAATGACATGACTGGAGAAGCCCAATGAACACCCTGTTTGATATCCCTGAAGGCAATTTCCGCGGCCATGATCGACAGAATGTCTGGCAACAGGAACCCGATCCGGAATTGAGCGAAGTCGGACCCGGCACGCCTTGCGGCGAATATATGCGTCGCTTCTGGATGCCCGTCGCGATGACCGATCAGATCGGCGATCTGCCGTATCGGATACGGATATTAGGCGAGGATCTGGTGCTGTTTCGCGAAAAGAAAGAGGGCAGGCTTGGCTTGACGCATCTGCATTGCGCGCATCGCAATATGAGCCTTGAATTCGGGATCGTCGAGGAAGGCGGTATTCGCTGTTCCTATCATGGCTGGAAATACGGTCTCGACGGCACGGTTCTGGAAACGCCCTGCGAACCGCCCGCATCCCAGGTCAAGAAAAAGGCATGCCTCGGCGCCTATCCGGTAATCGAATTCAAAGGGCTCGCCTTCGCCTATCTCGGCCCGAAAGATGCGATGCCGCCATTTCCGGTGATGGATACCTATGACGAGCCGGGCGACGACATGCTGCCTTCGCTGATCAAATCGCCTTGTAACTGGCTGCAGGTGATGGAGAACGCCTGGGATCCCTTCCATGTGGTGTATCTGCACACGCTCGCGGTACGCAGCCAATTCATCGATGCCTTTGCCGAAATGCCGATGATCGAATTTCACGAGGGCAAATTCGGTGATTTCTACACCAATGTGCGCCGCGTCGGTGACATTGTGTGGTTGCGCATTCATGACCACATGATGCCTGGCTTCACCCAGAACGGGGCGCATTTCCCGGTTCCGGACACACCGCGTTACTTTGGCCGTTGCGGCCTCAGCCGCTGGGTCGTGCCGATTGACGACACCAACACCATGGTGGTGACCTGGCGGCATTTTCGCGAAGGTGATGATCCGCGCGGTCTGACCGACAAATCCAAGGTCGGCTATGGCAAGACCGACTTTTATGGCCAGGATCCGGACCGGTCCTATGAACAGCGCCAGCGCGATCCCGGCGATTATGACGCCTGGGTGAGCCAGGGACCGAAAAATATCCATGCCCGCGAAAACCTCTGCTTCACCGATCGCGGTGTGGCCAAGGTGCGGCGCATGCTGCGCCGCAACATCCGTTCGCTCGCTGCGGGCAATTCCGTGCCGCATCCGACGGACGGCTATGACGGTGTATTGCCGACCTATGCCGGCGACACGATGCTGCAAATTCCGGTGTCGGAGGGACGCGAGGATGCAGCTGTGTTGAAGGAAATCTCGTTCAGGGTCGCCGAAATCCTGCGCGCCGGGGACGACAAGACAGGTGCGGACCGCAATCAGTTCATCAAGGACGCGTTAAAACAATATGAGGCAAGCTGGGCATGACACGTATCGCGATCAATCCCGGCCGAGTCGACTGGTCCGGTGAAAACCCCGGCATCTATCTGAAGCAGAATGCGAGCGACGCGTCCTATTCGACGCTGGCAGTGTTCTTTCGCGTCGTGCTGTCACCGTATGGCCGCGGCCATGCCGCGATCGTTCTCGGCGCGCCTGAGGTCGCGAAGGGCTGGCCGGACGTGCCCAACTTTATCATGACCGATAATCAACGTTTGATGCGCTGGATCGTCGATGGCTGGGTAGCGAAGATGCCCACATTTCGCGGCAAGGATAGCCTCAAGGCGATGACATGGCTCGATTGCGAATCGGTCGAAAAGCGGCCGGGCGATCTGAAATCACGCTACAGCGAAACTCTGCGTGGTTCAGGTGTGACGCTGGAGATGGTCTGGCGCGATCTGGGGCCGCCATTGCCGGTTGAAGTGACGCAACAAAACTCGGCCACCCGGGAGCACGAGATGTATTCGGTGTTTCTGGAGGCGCGGGAAGCCGAGGTCATTGTGAACGGCACGCCGCTTGCCGGCGCTGTCTCAGAGCGGCCGTTCTTCGGCCGCACCATGAGCACGGCCTTTCTGGCCTTTTCCGAAACCTGGGTCACCCCGCCGCCCGCGTCACGACAAGGAGGTGCATGATGCCACTCACGGAACCCGTCACCCCTGGCGTCGTCGACTGGACCGGCGAAAATCCCGGCATTCTTCTGAAAGACGGGACCGGCAATTTTTCTGCAATGGCGCTGTTTTTCCGCGTTGCCTGGTCGCCTATGGGGCAGGGCCAGGTGCTCTTGCTCTATGGTGAGCCGGGAGCGGTCAAGGGCACAGAAAATGCCCCGAACGTGATGCTGGCCGACAACATGCCGCTGGCCGCCTTCCTGAAGGAAAGCTTCATTGGCAAACTGGCTGCCTTTCGTGACGCGCCGGCTTTTGACGCGCTCCCGTTGAAGCTGGCGAAAACGGTGCGCAGCACCGGCGACCCGATGGGGCACCGCTATAGTGAAACCGTTTCGGGCGAGGGGTTGACGGTCGAATTGGTCTGGGAGGGTCTGGAACCGCCCAAGGCGCTTGAACTGACGCCCGATCAGGTCGGCACCGGTGCGCATACCATGTTCACGCTTCTGGTTCCGGCCCGCAATGCGCAGATCATCGTTAACGGGCAGCGCCTGCCCGGTGCGGTTGGGGAAAGAATTCAGGCCGGATTTAAAACCACAACGGCATTTCTCTATTTTTCGGAAACCTGGATCATTCCGCCGGAGGCCGCATGACGCTTCATCCCGCCGACCGGCTGGCCTTTGATCGCGCGATGGTGACTCAGCCGGTCTGGAACAGGTTCAACACTGCCGCCGAGGCGCTGGCCTTGCCGCAGAACGTGCTGCTGCACGCGGGACCGGCATTTGCCGCGACGGATATGATCACCGCGCCGATCCTAAATTCAGCCTGTGTGGCCGCTGTCTATGAAGGCATCGCAAAGGATTTTGATCAGGCCGAAGCAATGATCATGGCCGGCGAGATCGAGCTGAAATCCGCTCAGGATCATGACGTTGTCACGCCGCTGGCCGCTGTCGTCAGCGCCTCAATGCCGCTGCATACGGTCTATGATGCCTGGCGCGGGCTGCAGCGGGTCTATGCCCCGATCAACGCCGGATCGCGGCCTGCAATGCGTCTTGGGCTGCGCTCGGAGGCGGTGCTGGAACATATCCGCTGGCTTAACACGCGTTTTCTTGACGTGTTGCAAAACGGCATGGCCGAAGGGATCGCGCTGGTTCCGCTTGCGGTGTGCGGTCTGCTGGGCGGCGATGACTGCCATGGCCGCACCCAGGTCGCCACCAGCGCATTGGTCGCCGAACTGAAGGATCGTACAAAGGGCGCCATTGCTGATGAAAATGCTCTGGAGTTCATGGCCAGTTCTCCATCCTTGTTCCTCAATCTGTGGATGGCGGCAACAAAGTGCATGATGAAACTGGCTGAAGGCATCGACGGGTCAAGCTTTGTCACTGCTGCCGGTGGCAACGGGCGGGATGCGGGGATTCAGATATCTGGGTTGCCGGGCCGCTGGTTTACTGTTCCGGCAGACCCGCCGAAAGGCAAATTTGAGATCGATCTGCCGCCGGGTCGCGCGCTGGGTGCGATCGGCGACAGTGCCGTGATCGAAGCCTTCGGCCTTGGTGCCATGGCGATTGATCTCAGCCCGGCGCAAAAGACCGCGCTTGGTGCCTATCTGCCCGGTGACAGCGAGGCGCGCAGCACCGGTCTGTCTGTCGGTACTCACCCTTACTTCCGTTCACTTCAGCTGCGCCTGGGCAGCACCGCACGTGGCGCTGTGGCGGCCGGTGCCGGCCCGTTTATCGGGCTTGGCATTCTAGATCGGCTGGGGCAGGCAGGCCGACTTGGCGGCGGGATTTACGACATGCCGGTGGCACCATTTGCACGGGCCATGGAGGCGCTTGAGGGATGACTGCGCTCAACCGTCTCAGCGCCACCGAGATTGCCCGGTTGATCCGTGACGGCAGCACCACGCCCAGCGCCGTTATGGCCGCCCATTTGCAGCGCATCGCCGCGCGTGAAGCCGATGTTGGCGCATTTATCCATCTGGATGCCGACCGCGCGATGCAACGGGCCAGGGTCGCGGATGGCCAGTCGGCAAAGGGACCGCTCCACGGCGTGCCATTCGTTATCAAGGACATCATCGACACCGCCGACATGCCGACAGGCTGGGGAAGCGACATTCATAGCGGACGCAGGCCAGAATCGAATGCCGCCTGTGTCCAAATCTTTCTCGACGCGGGCGCGATCCCGATCGGCAAGACTGTTACAACGGAATTTGCCTATTTCCGGCCGGGCAAAACGGCCAATCCGCATAATCTGTCACATACGCCTGGCGGATCTTCATCCGGCTCCGCCGCAGCGGTCGCGGATTGCATGGTGCCGCTCGCCTTTGGGTCTCAGACCGCCGCCTCCCTGATCCGGCCCGCCGCCTATTGCGGTGTCTGCGCCTTAAAGCCAACGACCGGGGCGTTCGATCTGTCCGGTGTCATGGCCCTTGCTCCCAGCCTTGACACGCTTGGCGTGCTGGCACGCGATCCACAGGATCTGGTGCTGGTCCATTCTTTGTTGACCGCAAACCCTCTGCCCGAAGCGCCGGACTTTTCCGATATAGTGCCGCACATCAGCCTGATGCGCGGACCCCATTGGCAGGACGGAGCCATCGAAATGCGCGAAGTCTGCCACCGCGCCATGCGTGCCTTGTCGCAGGCCGGTGCCGAAACCGGCGAAATGGACCACCCACCGCTCTTTGCCGAACTGACCGCAGCCCACAAGACCGTGATGGGCTATGAAACCGCACGCAGCAGGGCCGATGTCTATGACGTCCACTACAGCGCGATCAGCGATCAGTTCAAACAGCTTGTCGAAGAGGGAAGAACTGTCTCCGATGTCCAATATCGTGAGGCTCTGGCGATGCGCGAGCGGGCGAATGCTGTGCTCGACGTGTTATTTCTCGATTGCGATGCGGTGCTCGTTCCGTCCGCACCGGGCGAGGCACCCGAAGGCCTGGGCGCAACCGGCGATCCGCTGTTCAGCCGTATCTGGAGCCTGCTGCGACTGCCTTGCGTCGCGCTGCCGCTGGGTGCCGGGCCGCGAGGACTGCCACTCGGGGTTCAGTTGATCGGCCGCAAAGGGGGCGACAGGAAATTGCTCGCTGTCGCCGAATGGGTTCAAGCAGTGTTCCAAAAGCACCTGACGAAAACCACAACCGGATGATGATGACAGCAAAGATCACGACATGGTAAAAATCACCTATATCGAATATGGCGGCAAGGCACACACGGTTGACGTTCCAGATGGTAAAACCGTGATGGAAGGTGCCCGTGACAACGGTATCCCGGGCATTGAGGCAGATTGCGGAGGTGCCTGCGCCTGTTCGACCTGCCATGTCTATGTCGATCCTGACTGGACCGGGAAGCTGCCCGCAAAAGAGACGATGGAACACGACATGCTGGATTTTGCCCATCAGCCGGACCCGGCCCGCTCGCGGCTGACCTGCCAGATCAAGGTCAATGAGGCACTCGAGGGGCTGATCGTGCACATGCCCGAAAAGCAGAACTGAAAGAGGTCTCGCCAGCTCTGGACAATAATGCGAGATGACTTGACAACCGGCTACCGGATTCACACGATCAGAAACCATAAGGAGTTTTGCCATGAACGGTATTGTCATCGTCGGTGCCGGTCAGACGGGAGCGTCACTCGCGGCGAAGCTGAGGGCGCTTGGCTATCAGGACAGTATCACGATGATCGGCGAGGAGCCGGTGCCACCCTACCAGCGTCCGCCGCTCTCGAAAGGCTATCTTCTTGGCGAGATGACACTTGAACGGCTCTATCTTCGCGGACCCTCGTTCTGGGAGGACCAGAAGATCACCTTGCAAACTGGCGCGCGGGTCACTGCAATCGACCGCACTGCGAAATCCGTGCGTGCAGGCGGCAAGAGCACACCTTACGACCAACTCGCGCTGGCCACCGGCTCGCGGCCGCGCCGCCTGCCGGCGGCGATCGGCGGCGATCTGATCGGTGTCTATACCGTGCGCACGCTTGCCGATGTCGACAAAATGGCTCCTGAGTTTGTTAAGGACCGCCGGCTCCTCGTCATTGGCGGTGGCTATATCGGCCTGGAAGCGGCGGCAGTGGGCGCGAAGCTGGGGCTTCAGGTCACCCTGATCGAAATGGCGCCGCGCATCCTGCAGCGGGTGGCCGCGCCCGAAACCTCGGACTATTTCCGTAAGCTGCATACTGATCACGGCGTGACGATTCTTGAAAATACCGGTGTCGACCGGCTGACCGGCGATGGCCGCGTCGCCGGCGCGGTGCTCTCGGACGGCAGCGAAATTGCAGTCGATTTCGTCATTGTCGGCGTCGGCATCACGCCACTGACGCTGCTGGCCGAGGAGGCGGGCCTTGAAATCGACAACGGCATCCGCACCGACGAATTCGGCCGCACCTCCGATCCCAGCGTCTGGGCCGCAGGCGACTGCGCCTCCTTTCCATACAAGGGCGGGCGGACCCGGCTTGAAAGTGTCGGCAACGCGATCCATCAGGCCGAAAGCGTCGCCGAAAACATGCTCGGTGCCGGCAGGCCATATGAAGCAAAACCCTGGTTCTGGTCGGACCAGTACGACGTCAAGCTGCAGATCGCTGGGATCGGCACCGGCTACGACCGGATCGTCACCCGGGGCGAGGGCAGGGCGATCAGCTTCTGGTATTATGCTGGCGACGAGCTTCTGGCCATTGATGCGTTGAATGACGCCCGCGCTTACATGATCGGCAAGCGGCTGATCGAGATGGGCAGCTCCCCCGACCCGGCGGTGATCACCGATCCGGCAGCAGACATCCGCATGCTGTTGAAAGCGTGAGGGCCGCAAAAAACCGATAGCCCGCTGTTGCACTTTGCGGGCGCATCGAAATTCTCAGGCATTCTCGATAGCACCGGTAATCAGGCCTGTGACTTCCTCGGGAGAGGTTTCGCCGACCGGTTTGTCAGCGACCTTGGCTCCGCGCCGTAGGACCACGACCCGGTCGCAGACGGCAAATACGTCGGGCATCCTGTGACTGATGAGTATGACGGCAAGACCAGCGGCTTTGAGACGGCGGATCAGGTCCAGCACTTCGGCAACCTGCCGGACACTGATAGCGGCAGTGGGTTCGTCCATAATAACGATATTGGGCTTCGACAGCCGGGTTCGGGCAATTGCAACTGCCTGCCGTTGCCCGCCCGACATCTGACGAACCAGATCCTTGGGGCGGGTTTCGGATTTGAGATCCGCAAACAGCTCAGCAGAACGTTCGTTCATTGCAGCACGGTTGAGAAACTGGAATGGACCAAATTTGCGCACAATTTCACGGCCAAGGAAGACATTCATGGATGCCGTGAGATTGTCGCACAACGCCAGGTCCTGATGAACCACTTCAATGCCGGCATCGCGGGCTTCTCGCGGGCGAGCAAAAGTCACTGTTTTGCCGTCGAGACGGATTGTTCCCGATGTCGGAGGGAAACTGCCTGCAATGATTTTGATCAACGTGGATTTGCCCGCACCATTGTCGCCCATCAACCCAAGGACCTGGCCTCGCTCCAGTTTGATATCGACACCGGCCAGAGCGTGAATACCGCCGAAGTTTTTGGTGATGCCGGTCAGTTCCAGGATACTCATCATGCCATTCCCTATGCCCGCCCTATGCCCGGCCGCGCGATGCGGCATACTGATCGAAGGCAACAGCTGCGATGAGGATCAGACCAATGACGATTTGCTGCACAAACGAAGATACATTCATTAACACAAGGCCATTGCGCAGAACGCCGATCAGCAGCGCGCCGACGACCGTACCGAAAATGCTGCCCACGCCGCCGAACAGCGAGGTGCCGCCTATGACCACTGCAGCGATCACGTCGAGTTCCAGCCCCATTCCCGCTACGGCTTCCGCCGAATTCAATCGTGCAGACAGCAGAAAGGACGCCAGGCCGCAGAAGAAGCCCACGATCACATAGACCATGAACGTAACCCGGCGCGTGCTGACACCATTCAGATCCGATGCTGCAGCATTTCCGCCGACTGAATAGACGTGTAATCCAAAGCGGGTATGTTTGAGCACAACATGCGCGACTGCGGCAGCCAGAAAAAACAGGATCACCGGCACCGGTACGATACCGATCCGTCCCTGACCCCACCAGGTATACTCCGGACTGAATCCGCTGATCGGACCACCACCTGAAAACAGCAAGGCAGCGCCGCGAAACACGCTCAGGCCGCCAAGTGTAACCACGAATGGAGGGACCTTCAGTCTGGTGATTGCCAGTCCCTGGAGTGCGCCGCCGACTATTCCCACCGCAATGGCCGCAAGAACTGCATAGATGACGGGATTGCCTGTCATTGCGTCCGCGCCAATCGCGAAACGGTTGTCCAGCCCGCCCTTGGAAACATAGGCGCCAACCAACCCGGCAAGGGCCACCAGGGAGCCCACTGAGAGATCGATACCTGCGGTCAGGATCACAAAGGTCATGCCGATAGCGATCAGACCGGAAATCGAAACCTGGCGCAGAACGTTCAGAAGATTCAGGGGATGCAGAAAGTTGGGCTGAAGCAGTGCGAACACCAAAATCAGTCCAAGCAGAAAAATCGGGGCAGCGTATTTTGCTGCAAAACCAAACCAGTCAGCTTTGGTGTCCGGCTCTGTCTGGCCAGCTGTATTATCTGAGTTCATACGCCTGCTCGGAAGGTTCGTCATCAGGTGCGATCAGGGCCCGCCACCTTATTGCGATGGTGGGCCCATATTTGCCAAGTGAAATCAGTTCAATTCCGAAAGACGTTCGGCCTTGTCGATGTTGTCCTTGGTAATCGCGAACGGTTCAAGCAGAACCAATGGTTCGGGCTTCGTGCCCTCACGCAGGAATTTGACGAGCGCCTGAAGTGCAAGACGGCTCTGACCACCTGGTGACTGCTCGATTGTTGCGGTCAGACCGCCGTCACGCACACTTGCCAGAGCCTCAGGAAGCGCATCAAATCCAAGGATCGCAATGTTGAGACCCTGTTCCTGAACGACCTGCAATGCGCCGAGTGCCATGTCATCGTTCGCTGCTACAATCACATCTGGCGGTGAATCAAGCCCGGCCAGAATCGATTCCGTGACGGTCGCACCCTCTTCTCGGGCAAAGTTTGCAGTCTGTTCCGCAACGAACACATATTTGTCCGACATCGAATCCAGGATGTTGTGAACCCCTTTGTTGCGGTCGATGGCCGGGCTCGCTCCGGGTTGACCCTGAAGATTGACGATGCTCGCCCCGTCAGGGAAGAGTTTGATGATCAGGTTTGCCTGTGCTTCGCCGCCGATCACATTGTCAGCGCCGACATGGCCAAGCACACCCTCAACACCGTCAACGCGCCGGTCGATGGTCATGACTGGAATTCCAGCATCGATCACCTGTTTGACGCCTGGAGCCAGCGCAACGGAATCGAGCGGGCTGATGACCACGCCGCTGACCTGGTTGATGATTGCCGCCTCAAGATCGGCGGTCTGTTTGGGCGCCGAGTTCTGACCATCCTGATTGATGATTTCAATGCCGCCGAGGACTTCCGCTTCGGCATTCAGCGCGTTCTGCATATGAACAAAAAATGGAAACCCGAGGCTTGGCATCGAAGTGACGATCTTCAGGTCTTGCGCCTGAACTGGAGCCGTTGAAATCATCGCGGCGACGACTGCCGAAACGATCCCAGATGCAATTCGAAATGCGGTCATTTTTTTCTCCCGGAAAACAGCTACTACTAATTATGGTTTTCCCCGAACATCGGCGAAACCAAGAAACGTTAAGTGCTCCGTCGCACCGTGGCAACACAATTTACGTTAGCAGGGTGTTGTCACGTGTGGCCGGTGCAGTTTTGCAAGGAATGATGTGTGCTGATTTTGATCGTTGCTGGGTGCGTTCAGGTGTCCGGCCTGTGTGCTCGGAGCACTTGGCTGCTGGTTCTGATGAAGTCCGCTTGCCGGGTCTCGATCAGAGGATCGGACAAAAAATAAATGGCGGATGGGGTGGGATTCGAACCCACGGTACGCTTTCACGCACGCCGGTTTTCAAGACCGGTGCCTTCAACCGCTCGGCCACCCATCCAGCAACTTTTAGAGCGATATCCTGCCCCTATCTCTCAATCTGTCTGGAATTGCAAGAAGAAGTGTCAGGCAATGTGCTTGTGACTGCCTTTATCACTAAAACCTGCACGAAATGGCTGCCAATGCGGGGCGGGGCGAGCCAGTCGGAAAAACCGTACTCGACGGGTTCATGAGAAACAGTACCGCCAGCAATGACTATATTGATGCAAAGGCCGGGTCGCCTGTTTCAAGCTCTGGCAGAGCGGCGACACATTTCCGTCCCATCCGCAGGTTAACCCCGGACCGCAATCGCCAGAAGTTCCATTCGCAACACATTTTGCCGAAGCTGAACTGCTCGATGGTGAAGACCCGTTGAAGCGGCGCTGCTGCTGAAAAATCCGTTAAGGCCCTGTTAACTGTAGTTGATTCAATTTAATGGAAATTTTGCTTCAAATTGAATCACTGCTCGCCATGCGGCAAACCTTCATGCTTAAAAGAATGCTTCTCTTGAAAGGACATTCTTTGCCATACCGCCAAATCAAATCGGATATCTTCAAAAAAAGCAGACTGCTGGTGATTGGTGCACTCGCACTTTCAGTGTCTGCCTGCGGCAGCAGCAGCAAGATTGATCCGAAATACGGGGTGGCCCCAAGCCCGCGCGTCTCCAAAGCCGCCTATATTCCATCGGGCGGCGGCCGCTATCAGGTTGGCAAGCCTTACAAGATTGCCGGACGCTGGTATGAGCCGAAAGAAGTCAACCGCTATGAAAAATCCGGTGTCGCATCCTGGTATGGCGACGCCTTTCACGGCCGGCGCACTGCAAATGGCGAAATCTACAATATGAATTCGTACAGCGCCGCCCATCCCACCTTGCCGTTGCCGAGCTATGTCCGGGTGACAAATCTGGCCAACCGCAATTCGGTCATCGTTCGGGTTAATGACCGCGGTCCGTTTGCCCGTGATCGCCTGATAGATCTGTCGAAGCGGGCCGCCGATGCGCTGAACTTCAGAAATCAGGGTGTCGCCAAGGTACACGTCAGCTATTTGGGTAAAGCCCCGGTTGAAGGCGGCGACGCTGCCTTTCTGGCAGCTTCGGTCGTCATCAAAGGCCAGCCCGGACCCACGCGGCGACGAGCAGACATAACACCGGACGCGCCGGGAATGATGATGGCAGAAGCTGGTGCCGACACTGGAGCGGGGGCGGTTCCGATCGCCTATCGGGACAATAGCCCCAATAATTCCGGACCGATTGCCGGACCTGGTACCGGACCCATGCTGCTGTGGAGCGGTGATCGCCCCATGGTAGGACCGTCTGTTGCTTCAATTCCAGGATTTGCACCTGCTCAATAGAGCCGGTTCGTCAACGAACTCGGCAGACCGGAAACCGGTTTTGCACGAAATAATCCGGATTCTGCCATTCTTACGTTTTAGCCCTCTTGTCTTGTTTTGACGGGCGATGCATCTTGCAGCCATGCACCAGATTTCGACTTTCTTTAAAACGCTCCTGTTTGCCATGGCCTGGCTTCTGCTGGCTGGCCTGCCTGCATCCGCACAATTGTATCAAAGCCGCGCCCAGCAGGCGATTCTGATCGATATGGAGACCGGCAGTATTCTGTTTCAGCAGGATGCTGCACGGGCGGCTCCCGCGGCTTCTCTTGTCAAATTGATGACGGCCGCCATCGTGTTTGACGCCTTGAAACAGGGCGAGATCACGATGCAGACCGAATTTTCCGTCAGTGAATATGCCTGGCGGACCGGTGGTGCACCGGCAGGCGGGTCCACCATGTTTGCCGAACTCGGTTCAAGTATCGCAGTGGCAGATCTGTTGCGCGGCCTGATCATCCAGTCCGGCAATGATTCTGCCATCATTCTGGCGGAAGGGCTGTCCGGCAGCGAACAGGAATTTGCAAAGCGCATGAACCGGTTTGCCGTGACACTTGGGCTGCACGATTCCACCTTTGGCAATTCCAACGGCCTGCCGCATCCCGATCAGCTTTTATCGCCGCGCGACCTGGCCCGAATCGCCAGATACATCATCGAGGAACATCCGAATTATTACGGAATTTTCGCTGAGCGGGACTTCACCTGGAACGGCATCCGTCAGGCCAACAGGAATCCGCTGCTGTCTGCGCCAATTGGCGCGGATGGTCTGAAGACCGGCCGCACCGATGAGGCTGGCTATGGTCTGGTAGGCTCGGCAGTGCAGAATGGCCGGCGCCTGATTGCAGTGCTGATGGGTCTGAAAACTGAAGCAGACCGGGCGCTTGATGGAAGACGACTGTTGGAATGGGGGTTCACCGCTTTTGACGCGGTGGAAGTGTTTCCGGCAGGGGTCACAGTCGGGCGCGTCCGGATCTATGGAGCCGCAACCGGGCGTCTCGGTGCCGAAACCAAGACCCCGGTTGTTGCATTGATGCCGAAACAAAGCCGGGATGCACTTGAGGCCCGCGTGATCTATACCGGACCGATCTCGGTTCCGGTCAACAAGGGCGACAAGATTGCCGATCTGGAAGTCTATAGCGGCAACCGGCTGGTTGTGACCGCGCCGTTATTCGCCACTGAGAGCGTGGCGACCGCCGGTGTGCTGAAACGGGCCATGGGCGGCGTTGGCGAGTTTCTGTTCGGGTGGTTGTAGCGTGAGTGCGGACAAGGCCATCTCTCCGGGCCGCTTTATAACGTTTGAAGGCGGCGAGGGCAGCGGAAAATCCACCCAGATCAAACTTCTCGCCGGACATCTGCGCGGCGCAGGTTTTGATGTTCTGGAAACGCGCGAACCCGGCGGTTCTCCGAATGCGGAAGCGATCCGGGAGTATCTCCTCAGCGGCCAAGCGGAAGACAAGGGTCCGAAAGCGGAAGCCATGTTGTTTGCGGCCGCTCGCATGGACCACCTTGAAAACACCATCCGCCCTGCCTTGCAGGCGGGAACCTGGGTTCTGTGTGACCGGTTCATGGACTCGACGCGGGTCTATCAGGGGATGGATCTCGACCCGGAAACCATCGATCTGCTGGAAAAAATCACCGTTGAAAAAACCCGACCGGACATGACCATATTGCTGGATCTGCCGGCCAGGGAAGGGCTTCATCGCGCCCGGATGCGGGACCCTGATGCAGTCAAGGACCGGTTTGAGAAGGAAGACGAGCCGCTTCACGAAGCGCGGCGCCAGGCTTTTCTCAAGCTGGCTGACACTGATCCCGCACGGATTTCCGTGTTCGATGCGTCCAGGCCCGCCCATATCGTTGAAACCATGGTCTGGAAAGCCTGCCGCAGGCGGTTCGATATCAGAACCCCGATGGGCATCTAGAAGCATTCAAGCCTGCATGTGCCGGATTATGACCATCCGGACTTTAAAGGGCACTCGATCATTGCATGCGCGATAGTGATAAAACATGCGTCAATTTGCCTGTTTGCGCCATTCCGGAACATCGAATTTGCTGCGGCAGGATTCAACCAGCTTTGCGGTATTATATTGCGCGATTATTTCCGCTTCCCAGCTGTCGGGTTCAGCAGTGACTTTCTGAAACGTCCAGTCGGCGCGCTCAATGCTGGCGCAGGCCTGCTCGCTCACACTGTTTCGGCTGGCGCGTAACACAATGACAGCCATCGAGGATGCGGTGCGGCCCATATAGAAGTAGAGCCATTTCCTGTCCTCGTTCGAATATGAGACATTGTCGATTGCCTTGCCAAGCGCATTATAAACCGCATTACACAGCAGATAATCGGCATTAGCGGAACTCAGCGAATTTTCATTCTGTTTCTTGAGACATTGCATCCACAGACCCTGTGCCTGTTCCGATACTGAAACCTGCTGATCCGTAGAGTTCGGCTCATTTTGAGCAAAAGCGCCGGGATGCCCGAACATCAGCAAGACTGAAACAAATATGCGTAAGACAGCCCGACGGAGCATTATGATGTTTCCCGGTCACTTGCAGGTAGAAGAAGTAGTCAGGGTCAGGCGAATTCTGTCAATAAATTTGCACGCTGATCACAGAAGTTTGTCCGATCCCGATGTGAACAGCGCGGCCGGGCCTTATTTTGACCTGCGCGGTATTTCTTGGCACGTTACCGTGACATTATCTGCAACACGGAGAACGTCGTGGCAAACAAGATCATTTCCAACGAGGCCGCCGCCGATCTTGTCGCCAGCGGAGATACCATCACGACATCCGGATTTGTCGGCATCGGTGTGCCGGAATATCTGCTGAAAGGGCTTGAAACACGGTTTCTGCAGAGTGCTCAGCCAACTGGTCTGACCCTGTTGTTTGCCGCGGGGCAGGGTGACGGGCAGGAACGCGGCTTGAACCATCTGGGCCACAAGTGCCTGTTGCAGCGGGTGGTCGGCGGCCATTGGGGGCTGATTCCGAAAATTGCCAAATTGGCAATTGAAGGCAGTATTGAAGCCTATAATCTGCCACAGGGCGTCGTCAGTCACCTGTACCGTGATATCGCCGCCGGAAAACCCGGCACGATTTCCCGCGTTGGCCTGGAAACCTTTGTCGATCCGCGTGCGGACGGCGGCAAGATCAACCCGCAGACCACAGAGGATCTTGTCACCCTGATGAAGATCGATGGCGAAAGCTTTCTGTTTTACAAGGCATTTCCGATTGATGTGGCATTGCTGCGCGGAACGACCGCAGATCCTGCCGGCAATATCACGATGGAACGCGAAGCCCTGACAATCGACAATCTTGCCCAGGCCATGGCCGCCAAAAATTCAAACGGCATTGTCATTGTCCAGGTGGAGCGCACTGTTGCGCCGGGATCGCTCAATCCACGCGATGTGGAAATCCCCGGCGCTCTTGTCGATGCCGTCGTCGTGGCTCCGGCCGAAGATCATATGCAGACATTTGCTACGGCCTATTCACATGCCTATGCAGGCAAATACCGCGTTGAGGCTGACACAATGCCAGCCATGACACTGTCACCGCGCAAGATCATTGCGAGGCGTGCTGCGTTTGAACTGCCGATCAACGGTATGGTCAATCTGGGCATTGGCATGCCCGAAGGCGTCGCGTCAGTGGCGTCGGAGGAAAAGCTGCTGGACCATCTGACCTTGTCTGCCGAACCCGGTGTTATCGGCGGCCAGCCAGCATCCGGGCTGGATTTCGGTGCTGCGATAAATACCGATGCGATTATCAATCAGGCTCAGCAATTCGATTATTATGACGGTGGTGGGCTCGATCTTGCTGTTTTGGGAATGGCTGAGGTGGACGGTAGCGGGTCAGTCAATGTCTCGCGCTTCGGACCCAGACTTGCCGGAGCCGGCGGTTTCATCAATATCAGTCAAAACGCGCGTGCGCTGGTCTATGCCGGCACCTTTACCTCCGGCGGGGCTGACATACGGCTGGAGCAGGGGACGCTTGCGATCGAGACAGAAGGTCGGGTGAAAAAGTTCGTTTCGGCGGTTCAGCAGGTTACGTTTTCCGGACCACGAGCGGCCCGTCTGTCCCAGCCCGTGCTGTATGTAACGGAAAGATGTGTGTTTCGCCTGACATCCGGGGGATTGGAATTGCTGGAAATCGCGCCGGGGATCGATCTTGAGCGCGACATTCTGTCGTTGATGGATTTCGAGCCGGTCATGCGTGAAATAGCCACCATGGACCCGCGCATCTTCCAGTCAGCTCCGATGGATCTGCGGGTGGACCTGCTGCATCTGGATCTGGCCGACCGGATTGCCCTTGACCCTGAAAAAGGCCAATTGTTCATCAATTTTGAGAAAATGCGGATTCGCAGCCAGCACGATGTCGCGTTGATACAGGCGCGTGTCGAGGAAATCTGCTCGAGACAGTCCGAACCGGTCGATGCCATCGTCAATTATGACGGCACCATCATCGACCCCGATATCGAATCCGCCTATGGCCAGATGGTCAAAGATCTGGAAGACCGCTTTTACCGCACTGTCACCCGCTATTCAGGATCCGCCTTCATGCGGCTGAAACTCGGCAAAGTGTTTGAACGCGACACCGCCCCGCACATTTTTGAAACGGCCGACGAGGCCCGGCGGTTTCTGGCCAAGAAGACTGTAAACTGAAGTAGGGGCCAAGCCACGTTCAGGCGGGGATGGGGGTTCCGTCCCAGGCAAACACCTGTCCGGTCTGCTCTGATGTCAGTGCTGACAGGCATTTGACAAGTTGCGCCGCCGCACGATCCGGTGTGAACAGCTTGTCGTCGGGCACATTTGCCTGAAACGGCTTTGACAGAGCCGTATCCACCGTGCCGGGATGCAGGCCGACACAGATCGCCTGCGGATGGGTTCTGGACAGTTCAATCGACGCGGTTTTCAGAATCTGGTTCAAGGCGGCCTTCGAGGCACGATAGCTGTACCATCCGCCCAGCCTGTTATCGGAAATGCTGCCGACCCGGGCCGAGAGTGCGGCAAAAACCGATCGGCCAGATTTTGGCAGCAGCGGCAGAAAATGTTTTGCGATCAGAGCCGGAGCAACAGCATTGATCGCATAAATCTCCTGCATATTGGCGCAAGTCAGGTCGCGCCATGATTTTTCCGGACCGCTGCCAATGGCCGTCTGCAGCGCACCAGTGGCCACGATTATCAGACGGACCGGTGCGCAGGCTTTGCGGTCCAGCGTGGACCGGATCGTTGCGGCGGTCTGAGCAAGTTGCGGCTCCTCCAGCGCATCGGCGCGCAGACACGTCACAATGCGCTCCTTGACCGCCATGTCTCGCCGGTTGACGGCGAATATCCGGCCTTCCGGTTTATGTGACTGGTTCAGATCTGAAATAGCGGCAGCGGTTTTCTGCAACAGGGCACCGCCAATGCCGCCACTGGCGCCGAAAACTATCGCACTGAATGACGTTTTGAATCCGAAATTGCCAGCAACGTCTTTATTCATTCGGAAAATCTCGCCGTGTTCTCAATTGCAGTCAGCTACTGTGCTGGCACATAGCGCATTTGCTACACAAGGCGAGTGTCGTTCATCCACAAAAAAAGGGGCCACCTCGGTGACCCCTTTTCGTGAGATACAGGCAGGCTCAAAAAGCCCGGACTGTGTTCTAGCGCGCTGCCAGAGGTTGCTCCGACACCGTTCCGTTCAACACGGCATTCCCGGCCTGCGTAAGATCTTCACTCGACATCAGATCACCTCCTTTCAATTGTTGAAAACACGATAAGGCTAACACAGGATGGGCGATTCGAAACAATTTTCTCAAGCAACAGGCAAAAATCCGGAAAAATTGCAGCAATAGGTCGGGCCGCCTGGTAATGCCTCTTTAATTCGTGCGGTGCATACCGTACATACGGCTCATAAAATGACTGCCTGCCTCTTGCGAATCCCACCAGTAAGGCGGCTCCCTAGAAGGCGGTTCTGCGAACAACAATAGGAATTCTGATGTACGATCCCGTTAGCCAGGCGACGAATATGCTGATCCCCATGGTGGTGGAGCAGACCAACAGGGGGGAACGCTCCTACGATATTTTTTCCCGGTTGTTGAAAGAACGCATTATTTTCATTACCGGCCCGGTTGAAGACGGGATGTCAACGCTGGCTTGCGCACAATTGCTGTATCTGGAAGCTGAGAATCCTAAAAAGGAAATCTCGCTATACATCAATTCGCCAGGCGGCGTCGTCACCTCAGGTCTTGCGATCTATGACACGATGCAGTTCATCAAGCCGGCGGTGTCCACACTTTGCATCGGCCAGGCCGCATCGATGGGCTCGTTGCTGCTGACTGCAGGTGAGAAGGGCATGCGCTTTTCATTGCCAAATGCCCGGATCATGGTGCACCAGCCATCAGGTGGATTTCAGGGGCAGGCATCAGATATTGCCCGCCATGCTGACGATATCGTCAAGCTGAAGCGACGCCTTAATGAGATATATGTCAAACATACGGGTCAGGACTATGACATGGTCGAGAATACGCTCGACCGGGACCATTTCATGACCGCTGATGAAGCCAAGACTTTTGGTTTGATAGACAGCGTCGTTGAAAATCGTGTTGATTCTGATGCCAACAAGGACAAATCCGATAAACCCAAATAGGTCGGATTGCGCTTTGGTGACATGCCACCCGGACGGTAGTATGTTGATCAACACCGATCCTTAAGACCTTAGTGGTTGGATTCGATAATGTTTTTGTGCCACAAGTTTCTGGCGATGGTTTCCTGGGGCTGGCGCGTTTCAGCGCTTTACTCTGGTTGTGACCGTCGTATGCTTGGGACCTGTGGGGCCAAACCTGTTAGTGTGAAGGTAGACTAAATGAGCAAGATTTCCGGCGGGACAGGCAGTAGCGGCGGTTCGGACGCAAAGAACACGCTATATTGTTCGTTCTGCGGCAAGAGCCAGCACGAAGTCCGCAAGCTGATCGCAGGGCCCACCGTCTTCATTTGCGATGAATGCGTTGAATTGTGCATGGATATCATTCGCGAGGAGAGCAAGACCTCGCTTGTGAAATCCAGTGAAGGTGTGCCAACTCCACAAGAGATATGTACTGTTCTCGATGATTATGTGATCGGCCAGTTCCACGCCAAGAAGGTGCTGTCTGTCGCTGTCCATAACCATTATAAGCGGCTGCACCACGCCAGCAAGAATGCCGATGTCGAACTGGCCAAGTCAAACATCCTGCTGATCGGACCTACTGGTTGCGGCAAGACGCTGCTGGCGCAGACCCTGGCCCGCATTCTTGATGTGCCGTTCACAATGGCAGATGCCACAACTCTGACCGAAGCCGGCTACGTCGGCGAGGATGTGGAAAACATCATTTTGAAACTGTTGCAGTCGGCGGATTATAATGTCGAGCGCGCCCAGCGCGGTATCGTCTATATTGATGAAGTCGACAAAATCACCCGTAAATCCGACAATCCGTCGATCACTCGAGACGTTTCGGGTGAGGGCGTTCAGCAGGCTCTGTTGAAAATCATGGAAGGCACAGTTGCAAGTGTGCCGCCACAAGGTGGCCGCAAACATCCGCAACAGGAATTCCTGCAGGTTGATACGACCAACATCCTGTTCATCTGCGGGGGTGCATTTGCCGGTCTCGACAAGATCATCGCCGACCGTGGTGACACCACATCCATCGGCTTCAGCGCGGCCGTGTCCGGCCCGGATGAGCGCACGCCCGGCGAGCTGTTCCAGATTGTTGAACCGGAAGATCTGTTGAAATTCGGTCTGATTCCGGAATTTGTCGGTCGTCTGCCGGTTCTGGCAACTTTGACCGATCTGGATGAGGAAGCTCTGGTCAGAATCCTTTCGGAGCCGAAGAATGCCCTGGTAAAGCAGTATCAACGGCTGTTCGATATGGAGGACGTCACACTGACCTTCCATGAAGATGCGATGAAATCCATCTCACGCCGCGCCATAGCCCGCAAAACCGGTGCCCGCGGACTGCGCTCTATCCTGGAATCGATCCTTCTGGAAACCATGTTCGACCTGCCGGGTCTGGATGGCGTTGAGGAAGTGGTTATTTCTGCAGATGTGGTGGATGGTGACGCACGCCCACTTTATATCTACGCGGAGCGCAAGCAGGAAGATGCCGGCGCATCCGCTTAAGTGCGCCAGCATCGGCACTTCCATTTCGTTCTGCCTCGCAGCAGCCTTACATAGAGGCAACGCCGGGAGCCAACGCCAGCACGGCACGCCAGCTTGACGCCCTGTTACCGAAGGCTTGTGCCCGGAACTCTGTCCATGCCAATACCCATAACCGGGCCAACCACCGTGCCCATAACCGTTATTGATTGGGAATTTAGGCACTTCAAACCTTGAATTGGCCATCCAGACGCGCCATTTCTTTAACTATCCGTGCTAATCTTTGCAAAAGGCGATTCTGATTTGGTAACGGGTTGCGGGCGTCAGGCCCGAACCTGTGGCCAATTCAACTTGCCGGGCCAGAGCCAAAGCCGGCGTGATCAGTTCCTGTCTGCCTGTTCAGGGGGCGGGGGTTGAGGCTAACAAAAAGGAAAAAATTATGAGTGCAGATATCAGCACCACCTCCAGTGATACGGTCTATCCGGTCCTGCCGCTCAGAGACATAGTGGTCTTTCCCCACATGATCGTGCCGCTGTTTGTCGGGCGTGAAAAGTCTATCAGCGCACTGGAAGAAGTCATGAAGAATGACAAGCAGATCATGCTTGTCACCCAAAAAGATTCCAATGACAGCGACCCGAAACCGGAAGAAATCTACGAAATCGGCACACTTGCCACCGTGCTTCAACTGCTGAAATTGCCTGATGGAACCGTGAAGGTGCTGGTCGAGGGTGCCAGTCGCGCCCGGGTGACGAAATTCACCGACCGTGAAGAGTATTTCGAAGCCTTTGCCGAAGTCATTCCCGAGGTGCCGAGCGACGATGTCGAAGTCGAAGCGTTGTCGCGTTCCGTCGTGTCGGAGTTTGAAAATTACGTCAAACTGAACAAGAAGATTTCACCGGAAGTCCTCGCCGCCGTGGCCAATATCGAAGATTATTCGAAACTCGCAGATACGATTGCATCGCATCTTGTCATCAAGATTCCTGAAAAGCAGTCTCTGCTCGGCGTAATTTCAGTGACCGAGCGGATCGAAGCCATTCTGGCCCTGATGGAAAGCGAAGTCTCTGTGCTTCAGGTTGAAAAGCGGATTCGCTCGCGCGTCAAACGGCAGATGGAGAAAACCCAGCGCGAATATTATCTGAATGAGCAGATGAAGGCGATTCAGAAAGAACTGGGCGATTCAGAAGATGGCAAGGATGAACTTGCCGAGCTGGAAGAAAAGATCCGCAAGACCAAATTCTCCAAGGAAGCACGCGAAAAAGCCGAAGCAGAGATGAAGAAGCTGCGGCAAATGAGCCCGATGTCTGCAGAGGCAACGGTCGTGCGCAATTATCTTGATTGGCTCCTCGGTATCCCCTGGGGCAAAAAATCCAAGGTCAAGATCGATTTGCAAAAGGCCCAGGAAACCCTCGACAAGGATCATTTCGGTCTGGAAAAGGTCAAAGAGCGGATTATCGAGTATCTTGCGGTTCAGAGCCGGTCGAACAAGCTGAAAGGTCCGATTCTCTGCCTTGTCGGTCCTCCCGGCGTTGGCAAGACGTCTCTCGGCAAGTCGATCGCCAGATCAACCGGACGCGAATTTGTCCGCATGTCGCTCGGCGGTGTGCGTGACGAAGCGGAGATCCGCGGGCACCGGCGCACCTATATTGGCTCAATGCCTGGCAAGGTCATTCAGTCCATGAAGAAGGCCAAGAAAGCCAATCCGCTGTTCCTGTTGGACGAAATTGACAAGATGGGGATGGATTTCAGAGGAGATCCGTCATCGGCACTGCTTGAGGTGCTCGATCCGGAACAAAATAACAGCTTTGCAGATCATTATCTGGAGGTGGAATATGACCTGTCGAATGTGATGTTCGTGACAACGTCGAACACTTTGAACATTCCTGGCCCGCTGATGGACCGGATGGAGATTATCCGGCTCGCTGGTTACACCGAGGATGAAAAGCTGGAAATCGCCAAACGCCATCTGCTGAGCAAGGCCATCAAGAATCATGGATTGCGTGAAGGTGAGTTTGAGATTGCCGATGACGCTTTGCTGAATGTGGTCCGGCTTTATACGAAGGAAGCCGGTGTGCGCAGTCTGGAACGTGAATTGTCCAAGCTTGCGCGTAAGGCCGTCACCCGGTTGCTGACAGATTCAAGTCAGACGACAATCAGCATCACCAACGACAATCTGGAAGATTTTCTGGGTGTTCAGAAATTCCGCTATGGTCAGGCCGAGGGTGAAGATCAGGTGGGTGTCGTAACGGGACTGGCCTGGACGGAGGTTGGCGGGGAACTGCTGACGATTGAAGGTGTCATGATGCCCGGCAAGGGCAAGATGACGGTAACCGGCAATCTGCGCGATGTGATGAAGGAATCCATCTCTGCTGCTGCTTCCTATATTCGTTCGCGGGCTGTGGATTTTGGCGTCGAACCGCCGATCTTCGACAAACGTGATATTCACGTTCATGTTCCCGAAGGCGCAACACCGAAGGACGGACCGTCGGCAGGTATTGGGATGGCGACAGCGATTGTTTCGATCATGACCGGCATTGCCGTGCGTAAAGACATCGCAATGACGGGCGAGGTTACCCTGCGCGGACGGGTTCTGCCGATCGGCGGATTGAAGGAAAAGTTGCTCGCGGCTCTTCGCGGCGGCATCAAGACCGTGCTTATTCCGGAAGAAAACGCCAAGGATTTGACGGAAATTCCGGACAATGTGACCAAAGGCATGACCATCATTCCGGTCGGCCATATGGACGAAGTGCTTAAACACGCTCTGGTTGAGGCCCCGGTTGCCATCGAATGGTCGCCGGAAGAGTTCGACAAAGCCGGCTCAACGTCAGCTTCAAGTGAGTCGGAATCATCGACAAGCATGGTCGCGCACTGATCTCATCAGGTCAATTTTGACGTGTTTTTAGCCAAAACACCAACCCGGTCGGCCCTGCTGACCGGGTTTTTTGGTTTTTTGGACATAAAAACGCGGTTTTCTGCGGTTTTGCCCTTGCCTTTCTGGCCAAGAATGCAGACTTTCGGCGCACGGAGACGAGGGGAGAATCATTAATCTCTCTGCTCCTGACATAAAAAGGAGTTCATGATGAACAAGAACGAATTGATTGCTGCCGTTGCAGATAAGTCCGGCCTCACCAAAGCAGATGCCGGAACAGCCGTAGAAGCTACATTTGAAGCTATCAGCGATGCTCTGTCGGGCGGCGGTGAAGTGCGTCTGATTGGTTTTGGTAATTTTTCCGTAGCGCACCGTGCTGCCACTGATGGCCGCAACCCGCGCACCGGCGAAACCATCAAAATCCCGGCTTCAAAATCGCCGAAATTCAAGGCCGGTAAAGGCCTGAAAGACGCTGTGAACACATAAATTTCTGTTCCCCCGTCTGGAATAAATCAACCGTCTGGCATGACATCATGCCGGGCGGTTTTTCGTTTGAACCCGGTTCGTACCGGACCGAAGTTCGGCTGATTGACGCATTATATTCGCTCTGAGCGCTTGCTCTGTCAATTTCCCGCCCAAATCGGCAAATTCATCTTGTCACAGAGTTTGTTTCGGGCTAACACCCGCACGCTAAGCGGCGGGCGATTAGCTCAGTTGGTAGAGCGCTTCGTTTACACCGAAGATGTCGGGAGTTCGAGTCTCTCATCGCCCACCATCGCTTGGCAGACAGGTGGCAACCCGTTCTCGGGAAACAGCATTCGACGCTTGACGAATGAGGTTCCCCGGCGTACATCAGCCACCACTCACGCAGGAGAGTTGTCCTGTCACCCGCGGGGGTGTAGCTCAGTTGGTTAGAGTGCCGGCCTGTCACGCCGGAGGTCGCGAGTTCGAGTCTCGTCACTCCCGCCATTTTCATCGGTTTCCATAGTATATGGTGCAGATGTCTTTTGGTTCTCATCTTCAATCTGGATAAGGAAATCGCGACTTTCGCGCGATTTCGGGCCGCGTCCTGCACATGACTGTTGGCAAGGGGGATACTGCTGCAGATAAAGCTGCCCCATACCGCCACACGGGTGATGAGGCAACAAGAAACACCAAGCAACATTGTGTGGCGCAGTTGGAGGAAACCAACCGCCCACACCTCCCGTAGCGCTGGGTGCAGTCTTTCAGGGAGAGATCGAAATCGAGCGGAAAAGGCTTTGGCTTCGCACGCATGCAAGTGTCGCAGTGCAGTCTGCCTTTCGTCGGCAGGGAATGAACCATGACCGAACAAGTCCTCGTGCTTGCGACATTGGAGAAATACGCCGAGGCCTATTGCGCCAAAGATATCGACAGGCTGATGGTCATTTTTGTTGACGGGGAATCCATCTCTCTCATCGGCACTGGCTCTGATGAACTGTGCTCAGGCAAAGAGGCCGTCATTGCGATTTTTCAGGGTAATTTCCGCGATGCGACGGCGACGCGCTTCCAGTGGGGCTGGAAAAGTACAGCAATCCACGGCGATTCAGCGACTATCGCTATTGCGCTGAATATACACCTGAAGATCGACGATGAAGCTCTCGTGGTACCTGTTCGCTGGACGGTTTCGCTTGCCATGACGGAGGCAGGCTGGAAGTGGGTTCATCGTCACGCATCCGCAGCCGCAGATTCGCAACAGCGCGGCTCCGCCTATCCAACAGGCACAAACTGAACCAGTGGGGCAGGTCGCTGCCCTTTCAGTAGCTCTTCCGGTAAGGGCTGCCCGCCTGGAAAGGCAGCCCTTTCGCATGACTCGACCATCGTCACTTGACGACGACAGTTGCCTTCATTGCCGGATGAATCGCGCAGAAAATCGCATAGGTTCCTGCGGAATCAAAGGCGATGGAATTGGATTTTCCCTTGCCCAGCGTGCCGGTTTCAAAAGACCCGTTGACGGCAGTTGCCGTATGCGGGGCACCGTCGCGATTGGTAAAGGTGACAGTATCACCCACGGCAACGTTGATCACCGCGGGTTTGAATTTAAATCCCTGGATGTCGACCTTGATTTCTGCAGCCTGTGCCGTGCCGGCCAACAAGATGACTGCGCCTGTGGCAATGATTGATTTGTAGAGTCTGGGCATTGGTAATCGTCCTTTTCCTTGATGAAGACAGACCGGTCTCAATTCCGCTCTCTCTGTTATGTGGTACGCCTGCCGGGTTTAAAAAGCTTCAGTTCATCAAAATGTTGTGTGACCGAACTGGTTTCGCCCTTTCGCAGTTGAAATTGCTTTCACAGGCCGCTCGCCGGTACGGCAGACTTACCGGCCATCCTGCGTCAGGAAATCGCCGGTTTTGCAAAATTGCTCACTTTTAGGCCTTCCGGTGCCGTTTGGGGCTTGCACCCAAACAAGGGCTTGGGTAAGCCTCACACCAGAATTGCCCGCATGGATTGCCGATTGGTGGAATCCGTCCCCTGATGCAGCCTTGCACCGCAATTGCAGCGCACCGACTTGCGAAGCGATATGCCGCATTTCGCCGGATCTTTGCCACTGGAAAGTGTGCTACACGATATGAAACTGAACGGATTTTGATCAATGGACGCTTTGCTCAGCCAGTATCTCCCGATCGTCATCTTCCTCGGCATTTCGCTTTTTATCGGTCTGGCTTTGATGATCGCGCCGTTCATTGTGGCGCATCGTGCGCCTGACAGCGAAAAACTGTCGGCTTATGAATGTGGATTCAACGCCTTTGATGATGCGCGGATGAAATTTGATGTCCGGTTCTATCTGGTTGCTATCCTGTTCATCATTTTTGATCTGGAAGTGGCGTTCCTGTTTCCCTGGGCGGTCGCCTTTGGCGATATCGGTCTTTATGGCTATGTCTCGATGATGATTTTCCTCGCAATCCTGACTATCGGCTTTATTTATGAGTGGAAAAAAGGGGCGATGGAATGGGATTAGAGCGTTTCCTGTTTGTCTGGACCCCCCTGTTGGTCCAGATCAGCGAAGTACCGGCCATAAACGATGCAGGACTGCGGGAACTGACAGATGAGCGTTAATGAACAACACTCCACGCTGATTGCCCCGGCGCCGAAGGGAATCATTGATCCCAACACCGGCGAACCGGTCGGCAGCCGTGATCCCTATTTTACGGAGATCAACGCTGAACTGGCGGATAAGGGTTTTCTCGTTACCGCAACCGATGATCTGATCACCTGGGCCCGGACAGGCTCGCTGATGTGGATGACATTCGGCCTAGCCTGTTGCGCGGTGGAAATGATGCAAATGTCAATGCCGCGTTACGATGCGGAACGCTTCGGTGTGGCGCCCCGTGCATCGCCCCGGCAGTCCGATGTGATGATCGTTGCTGGAACGCTGACCAACAAGATGGCACCGGCTCTGCGCAAGGTCTATGACCAGATGCCGGAACCCAGATATGTGATTTCCATGGGATCGTGTGCCAATGGCGGCGGCTATTATCATTATTCTTATTCCGTAGTACGCGGCTGTGATCGTGTGGTGCCAGTGGATATTTACGTCCCCGGGTGCCCGCCCACTGCAGAAGCGCTGTTGTACGGCGTATTGCTGTTGCAGAAGAAGATCCGCCGCACTGGCACAATTGAACGTTAATCCCTTTATCCGTATCGGTTAAGGCAATAAGAGCTTGAGCAAATGAGCTTAGACATGGCTGAAAATGAAGCCGCCTTGCAGGATCTGGCAGAGCATATTGCCGATAATCTGGGGGCATCTGTTCTGCACAGCACAATTACATTCGGTGAATTGACGCTGACAGTTGTCCGCGAGGAAATCGAGGCCGTTTTGCGCTTCCTCAGGGATAATACATCGACAAAATTCCTTAGTTTTGTGGATTTGTGCGGGGCCGACTATCCAGCGCGCGCCGACCGCTTTGAAGTGGTGTACCATTTGCTCAGCCCGCAGCATAACACTCGTATTCGGGTCAAGCTCAGCACCTCCGAGGACGATCCTGTGCCAAGTGTCGTCGGTGTGTTTCCGGCCGCGGACTGGTGCGAGCGTGAAGCTTATGATCTGTATGGCATCCTGTTTTCCGGTCACCCCGATCTGCGCCGGATACTGACCGATTACGGCTTTGAAGGGCATCCGCTGCGCAAGGATTTCCCGCTCACCGGCTTTGTTGAGGTGCGATATGATGATGAGCGCAAACGTGTCGTCTATGAGCCAGTGGTGCTGCCGCAGGAATTCCGCGATTTTGATTTCCTCTCGCCCTGGGAAGGCACTGACTATGTGCTGCCGGGCGATGAAAAAGCAAATTGAGGGGCGGCGCGATGTCTGAAGCACAAGTTCGCAATTTCAACATCAATTTCGGACCGCAGCACCCGGCAGCGCACGGCGTGTTACGGCTTGTGCTGGAACTCGACGGCGAGGTCGTCAAGCGGGTTGATCCGCATATCGGCCTGCTGCATCGCGGTACCGAAAAGCTGATTGAGCACAAGACCTATCTGCAGGCGATTCCCTATTTCGACCGCCTTGATTATGTGGCACCGATGAATCAGGAACATTCCTTTGCCCTTGCAATCGAGCGGCTGGCAGGTATCGAGGTGCCAAAACGCGGCCAGTTGATCCGCGTTCTGTACTCGGAAATCGGCAGGCTCTTGTCTCATTTGCTGAATGTCACAACCCAGGCCATGGACGTTGGAGCTCTGACGCCGCCCCTATGGGGCTTTGAAGAACGTGAAAAGCTGATGGTTTTTTACGAACGGGCCTGCGGGGCAAGGATGCATGCCGCCTATTTCCGACCCGGCGGTGTGCATCAGGACCTTCCTGAACAACTGATTGATGACATTGCGGACTTCTGTGACCCATTCCTTCAGGTCTGCGACGATATCGATGAATTGTTGACGGATAACCGCATCTTCAAGCAGCGCAATGTCGATATCGCTGTGGTCGATCTGGAAGATGCCTGGCGCTGGGGCTTTTCCGGCGTCATGGTACGCGGCTCGGGCGCTGCCTGGGATTTGCGCAAATCCCAGCCTTATGAATGTTATGACGAAATGGAATTTGACATTCCGATCGGCAAGAACGGCGATTGTTATGACCGCTATCTGATCCGCATGGAGGAAATGCGCCAGTCTGTCAGCATCATGAAGCAATGTATTCAGAAGCTGAAATCAGCGGAAGGGCGCGGCCCGATTTCGTCCACCGATGGAAAACTGGTGCCGCCGAGACGCGATGAGATGAAGCGCTCAATGGAAGCACTGATCCATCATTTCAAACTTTATACTGAAGGTTACAAAGTGCCCGCCGGCGAAGTCTATGCGGCGGTTGAGGCACCGAAGGGCGAGTTCGGCGTCTATCTGGTGTCTGATGGCACCAACAAGCCGTATCGCTGCAAAATTAAAGCACCGGGATTTGCCCATTTGCAGGCAATGGATGACATATGCAGGGGCCATATGCTGGCCGATGTGGCTGCGGTTATCGGCTCCCTGGATATCGTATTTGGTGAGGTAGACCGGTAATGTCAGTCCGTCGTCTTCATTCAGAACAGCCTGAAACGTTTGCATTTACGCCGGAAAATCAGGCATGGGCTGAAGGTCAGATTTCAAAATTTCCCGAAGGGCGGCAGGCGTCTGCGGTGATTCCGCTGCTTTGGCGTGCCCAGGAACAGCATCAGGGCTGGCTTCCGGAGCCGGCGATCCGCCTGGTCGGCGAAATTCTCGACATGCCGTTTATCAGGGTCCTGGAAGTTGCGACCTTTTACACAATGTATCAGCTGCAACCGGTTGGGAAAAAAGCCCATATTCAGGTGTGCGGCACCACGCCCTGCATGTTGCGCGGCGCCGGCGAGATCAAGGCGGTTTGCCGCAAACGCATCGCCGAACACGCCCATGAACTGTCTGAAGACGGTGATTTTTCCTGGGAAGAAGTTGAATGTCTTGGCGCCTGCGTCAATGCCCCGATGGTGCAGATATGGAAAGACACCTATGAGGATCTGACGCCGGAAACCTTTGAGGCCATGCTCGATGCCATTGCTGATGGCAAGGAAATCACCCCCGGTCCACAGAACGGAAGGCATTTTTCGGTGCCTCTGGGCGGACCTACCAGCCTCGACGCGGCTACGCGGGATTATGGCCCCAAAGGCGACGTGCCAAGGGCGCAGATTGTCGATGGTGCGACACATGCCATCAAGGCCGAAGCCGGCGTGTCAATCAATGGCGGGCCGCAGCCGGACCCCGCGACCAAAAAACCAAAAGCCAGGGACACTGGTCAGTCGAAGGCGGCAAAACAGACCGATACGACCAGTCCGGAAGCAACCGGCAAGCCGGAAGACAACACTCTGCGCCCTGATGATGTTAAGGGCGGGGTGAAGGCAGAGAAAGCCAAACCTGCCGACGCTCCGGCTGATTCCGCGAAAACCTCGGATCCATCAGATGTGCCGGCCTCTGTGTCGCTGGAGGCTGATTCAAACAAACCCTCCATGCTGGCAAAGCCACGCGATGGTGGCGCAGACGATTTGAAACGCATCAAGGGCATCGGGCCGAAAATTGAAAGCACCCTCAACGATATGGGCGTGTTTCATTTCAGCCAGATTGCCGATTGGTCCGCAGACAATAAGAACTGGGTAGAGGGTTCTCTCAGTTTCAAGGGCCGGATCGACCGTGAAGACTGGATTTCACAGGCCGCTGCGCTCGCCAAAGAAAACAAAGGATAAGCGGTATGCTGCAGGATAAGGACCGCATCTTTACCAACATCTATGGTTTCCATGATTGGGGACTGAAAGGTGCCATGGCGCGCGGTCAGTGGGACGGTACCAAAGGCTTTATCGACAAGGGCCGGGACTGGATCATCGAACAGGTCAAGTCGTCCGGCCTGCGTGGCCGCGGTGGTGCAGGCTTTCCAACCGGGCTGAAATGGTCCTTCATGCCCAAGGAAAGTGACGGCCGCCCGTCCTATCTGGTCATCAATGCCGATGAGTCCGAGCCGGGCACCTGCAAAGACCGCGAAATCATGCGGCATGACCCGCATCATCTGATTGAAGGCTGCCTCATTGCCGGATTCGCGATGAATGCGCATGCCTGTTACATTTATATTCGCGGCGAGTATATCCGCGAACGCGAACGGCTCCAGGCCGCGATTGATCAGGCTTATGATGCCAATCTTCTTGGCAAGAACAACGTCCATGGCTGGGATTACGATATTTACCTGTCCCATGGTGCCGGCGCCTATATTTGCGGCGAGGAAACGGCGTTGCTGGAAAGCCTGGAAGGCAAGAAGGGGCAACCCCGCCTGAAACCGCCATTTCCGGCAAATGTCGGCCTCTATGGCTGCCCGACGACGGTCAATAATGTCGAATCAGTCGCTGTGGTGCCGGAAATCCTGCGCCGTGGGGCTGGTTGGTTCTCTGGGCTCGGCAAGCCCAACAACACCGGCACGAAATTGTTCTGTATTTCCGGCCATGTCGAACAGCCCTGTACCGTGGAAGAGGAAATGGGTGTTCCGTTTCGCGAACTGATCGAGAAACATTGCGGCGGCATACGCGGCGGTTGGGACAATTTGCTGGCGGTAATTCCCGGCGGCTCCTCCGTGCCCTGTCTGACGGCGGAAATGACTGTTGATCTGTCGATGGATTTTGACAGTCTGAAGGAATTGCGCTCCGGACTTGGCACGGCTGCGGTGATTGTGATGGACAAATCCACCGATATTATCAGCGCCATCGCCCGCATTTCCTATTTTTACAAACATGAAAGCTGCGGTCAGTGTACGCCGTGCCGCGAAGGCACCGGCTGGATGTGGCGCGTGCTGGAGCGGATGGCCTGCGGCGAGGCACAGAAACGCGAAATCGACATGTTGCTCGAGGTCACCAAGCAGGTTGAAGGCCATACAATCTGCGCACTTGGCGATGCGGCTGCCTGGCCGGTGCAGGGACTGATCAGAAATTTCCGCCATGTGATTGAAGAACGCATTGATCAGTATTCCGCCAATCCGAGTGCCACTCCGATTATGCAGGCGGCGGAATAGAATGATCACGCAGTCCTGTCAGTATTTGTCCAAGGCCCGCAGTTTGTGTATGGGACCCTTGTTTGCGGAAGACGCCCAAGATGGCAAATTACAGAGCGGCAAGGCAGCCGCTGCGACACGATTTGCGGCCAATTGCGCCGCGCAAAGGCTTAGGTGAGACTGATGACGAAGATCATCGTTGACGGAACCGAGATTGAAGTGCCTGCAGAATACACTCTGTTGCAGGCAGCAGAAGAGGCTGGCGCCGAAGTGCCGCGTTTTTGCTATCATGACCGGCTGTCGGTGGCAGGCAATTGCCGCATGTGCCTTGTTGAGGTAAAGGGCGGTCCGCCCAAACCGGCCGCTTCCTGCGCCATGTCCGTACGCGATCTGCGGCCGGGACCCAATGGTGAGCCACCTGAAATTTTCACCAATACGCCGATGGTCAGGAAGGCCCGCGAAGGCGTCATGGAGTTTCTCCTGATCAACCATCCTCTGGATTGCCCGATCTGCGATCAGGGCGGAGAATGTGATCTTCAGGACCAGGCCATGGCCTATGGAGTTGACAGCTCACGTTTTGCTGAAAACAAGCGCGCTGTGGAAGACAAATATATTGGCCCTCTGGTCAAAACCTTCATGACGCGCTGCATTCACTGCACGCGCTGTGTACGGTTCTCCACGGAAGTCGCCGGGGTTACCGATCTTGGCATGACCGGGCGCGGGGAGGACGCCGAGATCACGACCTATCTTGAAAGCGCGATGACTTCAGAATTGCAGGGCAACGTGATTGATCTGTGTCCGGTCGGCGCGTTGACCTCCAAGCCATACGCTTTCCAGGCGCGGCCCTGGGAATTGACCAAGACCGAGGGAGTTGACGTCATGGATGCGGTTGGTTCGGCCATCCGGATCGATACCCGTGGCCGCGAAGTGATGCGCATCATGCCGCGGCTCAATGAGGCGGTGAACGAGGAATGGATTTCCGACAAGACCCGATTCATCTGGGATGGTCTGGCGACACAGCGGCTCGACCGGCCTTATCTGCGCGAAGGCGGCAAATTGCGCCCGGCCAGCTGGCAGGAGGCTTTTGCGCTGATCGCCAACCGTGTCCAAGCCAATTCGCCACAGCATGTCGGCGCCATCGGCGGTGATCTGGCAAGCGTTGAAGATTTGTTTGCGCTGAAGAGCCTGATGCAGGCCATCGGCTCGCCGAATTATGACTGCCGCCAGGATGGCACCGTGCTGCATCCAAGGGACGGGCGGGCCACTTATCTGTTCAACGCAACCATTGAAGGCATCGAAGCTGCCGACGCACTGTTGATCATCGGTTCCAACCCGCGCCATGAGGCCGCAGTTCTCAATGCGCGCATCCGCAAGCGCTGGCGCATGGGCAAATTCCCGATTGCCGTCATTGGTGAGCAGAATGACCTGACTTATGACTATGACTATCTTGGTGCGGGTCCCGACAGTCTGAAAGATCTGGCTGGCGGAAAATCAAACTTTGCCAGAGTGCTGGCTGATGCAGAACGGCCGATGATTCTGATCGGGCAGGGCGCACTGACGCGCGGTGACAGCGCCGGTATTCTGGCGTCGATCGCCCAACTCGCCATTGACACAGGCGTGGTTGGCGAGGGCTGGAACGGTTTCAGCGTCCTGCACACGGCAGCGGCAAGGGTTGGCGGGCTGGATATTGGCTTTGTGCCGCAGGATGGCGGTCTCAACACTGCCAAAATGCTGGAATCGGCCGGCAAGGGCGAATTGCTGAGCCTGTTTCTGGCCGGCGCTGACGAGATTGATCTGGACGCGCTCGGGTCGAGTTTCGTGGTTTATGTCGGCACTCATGGCGACAGGGCTGCACATCGCGCTGATGTCATCCTGCCCGGCGCAGCCTATACGGAAAAGTCCGGGACCTATGTCAATACCGAGGGGCGGGTGCAATTCACCCCCCGAGCCGCATTTCCTCCCGGGGAGGCGCGCGAGGACTGGGCGATTTATCGCGCCTTGTCGCAAGTGCTCGGTGTGCCTTTGGCATTTAATTCCCTAGATCAGTTGCGCGCCGAGCTTTACAGCCAATACAGCCACATGGCGGCAATTGATGAAGTGGCACTTAAAGAAAGTGGTCAGATTGAAAAGCTGGCCAGAAACTCTGGTGCAATCAACTCGGATCCATTTGTCAGCCCCGTCTCGGACTTCTATCTGACGAACCCGATCGCACGTGCATCCAAAGTCATGGCGGAATGTTCACAACTGGCGAAAGTCCAGCATGTGGAAGCGGCAGAATAGGGCTGACAGCTTATGAATTCGTTCTTTGACACATATGTGGTGCCCACGGCGATCATGGTCGGGCAGAGCCTGCTGCTGCTGGTTTCGTTGCTGCTGGTGATTGCCTACCTCCTCTATGCTGACCGGAAAATCTGGGCGGCGGTGCAGTTGCGCCGCGGTCCGAATGTGGTAGGCCCGTGGGGGCTCTTGCAGTCATTTGCCGATCTTCTGAAATTTGTCCTGAAAGAACCGGTGATTCCGTCCAGTGCCAATAAGGGCGTGTTTTTGCTGGCACCGCTTGTGGCGGTAACGCTGGCATTGACAGCCTGGGCTGTGGTGCCGGTCAGTGCCGGATGGGTGATTGCGGATATCAATGTCGGTATTCTGTTCGTGTTCGCCATCTCGTCGCTGGAAGTCTATGGCGTGATCATGGGCGGATGGGCGTCGAACTCGAAATATGCATTTCTCGGTGCTTTGCGGTCGGCCGCGCAGATGATTTCTTATGAAATGCCGGTCGGTTTTGTCATCGTCACCGTGCTGCTGAGTGTCGGATCGCTCAATCTGACCGACATTGTCGAAGCCCAAAGAACCGGTCTGGCCAGCATGCTGGGCGTTGATTCTCTGCTTATTCTCAACTGGTTCTGGCTGCCGCTGTTTCCGATGTTCGTGATCTTCTTTATCTCGGCGCTGGCTGAAACCAACCGGCCGCCCTTCGACCTGCCGGAAGCGGAATCGGAACTTGTGGCCGGCTTCATGGTGGAATACGGCTCAACCCCGTATTTGTTGTTTATGCTGGGCGAATACGCCGCCATCACACTGATGTGCGCCTTGGGAACTATCTTGTTCATGGGCGGATGGCTGCCGCCGTTTGACTTTGCACCCTTCACCTGGGTTCCGGGCATTGTCTGGTTCATTTTAAAAGTCTGCTTCCTGTTCTTCATGTTTGCCATGGTCAAAGCCTTTGTTCCGCGCTACCGCTATGATCAGCTAATGCGTCTGGGCTGGAAAGTATTACTGCCCCTGTCTCTGGCTGGCGTCGTAATCGTTGCCGGTGTGTTGCAGGTGATGGGGTGGGCGCCATGACCAATCTCTTCTGCCAGCTCTTCTGCCAGCCATTTTCGGGAGTAAGTCATCATGCGGCTTGATCAGGCGGCAAAATCCCTGCTGTTGAGGGAATTCGTCTCGGCATTCTTTCTGTCGATGCGTTATATTTTCAAACCCCGGCCAACCATTAATTACCCGTTCGAAAAGGGTCCGGTCAGTCCGCGCTTTCGCGGAGAGCATGCCTTGCGGCGGTATCCCAACGGCGAAGAGCGTTGCATTGCCTGCAAATTATGCGAAGCCATCTGCCCTGCGCAGGCGATTACCATCGAAGCTGGTCCGCGCCGCAATGACGGCACTCGCCGTACGACGCGTTATGACATTGACATGGTCAAATGCATCTATTGCGGCTTTTGCCAGGAAGCCTGCCCGGTGGAAGCCATTGTGGAAGGGCCGAATTTCGAATTTGCGACGGAAACGCGGGAAGAACTGTATTACGACAAACACAAACTTCTGGAAAACGGAGATCGCTGGGAACGCGAAATTGCTGCCAATATTGCAGTTGACGCAGCCTATCGCTAAACAGCGCGCATCAAAAATGAACCTTGGTGCCATTGGCACTGTTCGGGGCTAAACATGATACTGACGAGCCTTTTCTTTTACCTGTTTGCAGCCATCACACTGGCGGCTGGCTTTATGGTAATTTCATCACGCAATCCGGTGCATTCCGTATTGTTCCTGATTTTGGCGTTCTTCAACTGCGCCGCCTTGTTTTTGATGCTCGGTGCTGAATTCCTCGCCATGATCCTGGTTGTTGTCTATGTCGGCGCGGTCGCGGTGTTGTTCCTGTTTGTGGTGATGATGCTGGATGTCGATTTTGCCGAGTTGCGACAGGGGTTTTTGCAGTATCTCCCGGTTGGCGCGATCATCGGATTGATCTTGCTGATCGAACTGATCATGGTGCTGACGACCTATGCGATTGCACCGGAACTGACTGCCAATCCGGTTGTTGCCATTCCAGATCCGGAAATTATCACCAATACTGAGGCGCTGGGGCGTCTGCTCTATACAAAATACATCTTTTATTTCCAGACCGCCGGTCTGGTGCTTCTGGTCGCCATGATTGGCGCCATTGTGCTGACCCTTCATCACAAGGAAGGCGTAAAACGGCAGAATATATCGGATCAGGTTGCGCGCCGGCCAGAGACGTCAATTGAAGTGCGTAAAGTGGAATCAGGAAAAGGGATCTGAAGCGGCAGCTGACGGTCTGACACGGAAAGTTTGGGTTCTCCAATGGAAATCGGCCTTGCACATTATCTGACAGTGGCAGCCATACTGTTCACGCTTGGTGTTTTGGGTATCTTCCTCAACAGGAAGAATGTCATCGTTATCTTGATGTCGGTGGAGTTGATCCTGCTGGCGGTCAATCTGAATTTCGTGGCTTTCTCATCCTATCTGGGCGATCTGGTAGGGCAGGTATTCGCCCTGTTCGTCCTGACAGTCGCAGCCGCCGAAGCGGCAATCGGTCTGGCCATACTCGTCGCCTTCTTCCGTAACCGCGGCTCCATTGCCGTGGAAGACGTAAACATGATGAAAGGCTGACCGGCAATGTATTCAGCCATCGTATTCTTTCCGCTTGCCGGCTTCCTGATTGCTGGACTTTTTGGCAATCGCCTCGGCGCGCGCAATGTCGAATATCTGACGTCCGGGTTGGTGGTAATTTCGGCGCTGCTGTCCTGGGTCGCGTTTTTTGTCGTCGGCGTTGCCGAAGGCGAAACCCAGACCATTGCGGTGTTCTCCTGGATAGACTCAGGAACCCTGTCTGTGGACTGGGCCTTGCGTATCGACACGCTGACCGTGGTGATGCTGGTGGTGGTCAACACCGTATCGGCGCTGGTGCATATTTATTCCATCGGTTACATGCATGATGATCCGCACCGGGTTCGTTTCTTCGGCTATCTGTCGCTGTTTACCTTTGCCATGCTCGCTTTGGTGACGGCTGACAATCTGCTGCAATTGTTCTTCGGTTGGGAAGGTGTTGGCCTTGCCTCCTATCTTCTGATCGGTTTCTGGTATCAGAAGCCAGCTGCCAATGCTGCCGCCATGAAAGCCTTCATCGTCAACCGCATCGGCGATTTCGGCTTTCTGCTCGGCATTTTCGCCTTGTTCTGGATGACAGGGACAATCAATCTGGATGCAGTGTTTGCCAATGCGGCATCGCTGGAAGGGCAAACCATCCTGTTTGCCGGCATGGAGCTGGATGCCCTGACCACGATCTGTCTGCTGTTGTTCATGGGAGCAATGGGTAAATCAGCCCAGTTTCTGCTGCACACATGGTTGCCGGATGCCATGGAGGGTCCGACCCCGGTATCCGCTCTGATCCATGCCGCGACCATGGTCACCGCCGGCGTGTTTCTGGTGGCCCGGATGTCGCCGCTATTCGAATATGCCCCCAATGCATCGCTTGTAGTCATCTATGTCGGCGCGATTACGGCGTTCTTTGCAGCAACCGTGGCTCTGGTACAGAATGATATTAAGCGCGTCATCGCCTATTCAACCTGTTCTCAACTCGGCTACATGTTCGTGGCGCTCGGCGTAGGGGCCTATTCTGCCGGCATGTTCCACCTCTTCACACATGCGTTTTTCAAGGCGCTGCTGTTCCTCGGTGCCGGATCGGTCATTCACGCTGTCAGCAACGAGCAGGACATGCGTAAAATGGGCGGGCTGCGGAAATATATTCCATTGAGCTACGGCATGATGATTGTCGGGACACTGGCACTGACCGGTTTTCCGTTTACCGCCGGATATTTTTCCAAGGATGCAATCATCGAGTCTGCCTATGCATTCGGCGGCCAGGCAGGTGGTTTCGCCTATGTGATGACCATACTGGCGGCCGTCTTCACCAGTTTTTATTCCTGGCGGCTGATTTTTCTCACCTTCCATGGCAAGGCGCGCGCCTCAGCCGATGTCATGGCCCATGTCCATGAATCTCCCAGGGTGATGACTGTTCCACTGCTGTTGCTGGCCTTCGGCGCCTTGTTTGCGGGCGCGATTTTCTCCGGTTTCTTCATTGGCTCCGGTTTTGAAGAATTCTGGCGGGAATCGCTGTTCTATCGCGAAGACAACACCATCATGGAAGATATTCATGGCGTGCCCGGCTGGGTGGTCTGGTCGCCGTTCTTTGCCATGGTTCTGGGCTTTGTAGTGTCATTCTATTTCTACATATTGTCACCTGACACGCCCCGGCGTCTCGCGGAAGAACATTCCATCCTGTATCGGTTCTTGTTGAACAAATGGTACTTTGACGAAATCTATGACGTGATTTTTGTCCGTCCTGCGAAATGGATTGGCCGCTTCCTCTGGAAAAAGGGAGATGGCTGGTTCATCGACGGCCTTGGTCCGGATGGCGTTGCCGCCCGCGTTGCAGACGTAACCCAAAGAGTTGTGAAGTTGCAAAGCGGCTATCTGTATCACTACGCATTCGCAATGATGATCGGCGTTGCTGCGCTGATCACATGGATGACCTTCAGCGGAGGGGCAAACTGATGAGCAGTTGGCCGATTCTTACAACTGTCACCTTCCTTCCGCTGGTTGGTGCCCTGTTGATCCTGCTGGTCCGCGGCGATGACGATATTGCACGGCGCAATATCCGCAATGTCGCCTTGTGGACCACCATCGTAACATTTCTCGTCTCGCTCTTCATCTGGATCGGGTTTGACACGCAAGTTGCCGGCTTCCAGATGGTGGAAGATGCCGCTCTTGCGGACGGCATTTTCAATTACAAGATGGGCGTCGACGGCATTTCCATGCTGTTTGTCATCTTGACGACCTTGCTGATGCCACTTTGCATTCTGGCCAGCTGGAAATCCATCGACAAGCGCCTGAAGGAATACATGATCGCGTTTCTGGTGCTGGAAACCTTCATGATCGGAGTGTTCTGCGCGCTCGACCTGGTTCTGTTCTACATCTTCTTCGAAGCGGGTCTCATTCCCATGTTCCTGATTATCGGAGTGTGGGGCGGCGCGCGGCGGGTTTATGCCTCGTTCAAATTCTTCCTTTACACATTACTCGGCTCGGTGCTGATGCTGCTCGCCATCATGGCGATGTATTGGGAAGCCGGGACAACCGATATTCCAACCCTTCTGGCCTATCAGTTTCCGCCGGGGATGCAGACATGGCTGTGGCTCGCGTTTTTTGCCAGTTTTGCCGTAAAGCTGCCGATGTGGCCGGTCCACACCTGGTTGCCAGATGCTCATGTGGAGGCACCAACAGCCGGATCCGTCATTCTGGCAGGCATCCTGCTGAAACTGGGCGGATACGGATTTCTGCGGTTTTCTCTGCCCATGTTTCCGCTGGCATCAGCCGATTTCGCGCCCATGGTCTACGCATTGTCGGTGATTGCCATCATCTACACGTCGCTGGTCGCGCTGATGCAGGAAGACATCAAGAAGTTGATCGCCTACTCCTCGGTTGCTCATATGGGCTATGTCACCATCGGTATTTTCACGGTCACGGTCCAGGGCGTGCAGGGCGGCATTTTTCAGATGCTGTCCCATGGACTGATCTCAAGTGCATTGTTCCTGTGCGTCGGCGTTATCTATGATCGCATGCACACCCGCGAAATTGCTGCTTTCGGCGGCCTGGTCAACAGAATGCCGTTCTATGCCGTCATTCTGCTGATCTTCACCATGGCCAATGTCGGACTGCCGGGCACCAGTGGATTTGTCGGCGAGTTCCTGGTGCTGGTCGGTGTCTTCCAGGTCAACACCTGGGTGGCGATCCTGGCGACCACCGGCGTAATTCTGTCGGCGGCCTATGCTCTGTGGCTGTATCGCCGGGTGGTGTTTGGTCAGTTGAACAAGCAAAGCCTGAAGGCAATCCTGGATATGAGCCCACGCGAGAAAATCATTTTGCTGCCGCTGCTGGTCCTGACCATTTTCTTCGGCTTCTATCCGATGCCGGTGCTCGATGTGACAGCTGCGTCGGTCGACAATCTGATTGCCAATTATCAGGCGGCTATCGCTGCTGCCGGGGAATTGTCTGAAAACGCACTTGCCCAATAGAATTGTAAGGTTGGACCAACGAGCATGATACAAGATTTGACCTTCATTTCGGATCTCGGGCCAGCATTGCCCGAAATCCTGCTGGCCGTTTCTGCAATGGGTCTTCTGATGCTGGGCGCGTTTGGTGGCAATCGCATGACCCCGATCATCACCGGCATTAGTGTGGCTGTTCTGGTGATCGCCCTTGTCATACTGGTTTTCACCGTTCCGCTGGGGGAAACATTCGGGGGTGCCTTTGTTCTCGACCCGTTTGCGCGTTTCATGAAGGTCATAACCCTTTTTGGTTCAGCTGTAGCCATTGCCATGTCTGTCGGGTATGCGCGCGCCGAACATTTTGAGTTATTCGAATATCCAATCCTCATCATGCTTGCGACATTGGGCATGATGATGATGATTTCCGCGACCACCATGTTGTCGCTATATCTCGGCCTGGAATTGCAGTCTCTGGCGCTCTATGTGATCGCCGCCATTAACCGGGATTCAGTACGCTCGACAGAGGCCGGGCTGAAATATTTCGTGCTTGGCGCATTGTCGTCCGGAATGTTGCTTTACGGCATCTCCCTGGTTTACGGGTTCACCGGCCAGATCGAATTTGCCAGCATCGCCGCTGCAATTGGCGAGGGTGAGCGGAATGTCGGTTTCCTGTTTGGACTGGTGTTTGTTCTGTCCGGACTGGCCTTCAAGATCTCGGCTGTTCCGTTCCACATGTGGACACCGGATGTCTATGAGGGCGCGCCGACACCGGTAACTGCCTTTTTTGCTGCGGCGCCGAAAATTGCCGCCATGGCGTTGTTCATCCGCGTGACCTATGGCGCCTTCCAGAGCGCTACATTCGACTGGCAGCAGATTGTCACCTTTATCTCCATTGCCTCAATGGCGCTCGGCGCCTTTGCCGCCATCGGCCAACGTAACATCAAACGGCTGATGGCCTATTCTTCGATCGGCCATATGGGCTTTGCGCTGGTCGGACTGGCTGCAGGCACACAGGACGGCGTCAAAGGCGTTATCATCTATCTTTCGATCTATCTGGTCACCACCCTTGGTGCCTTTGCCTGCATATTGGCGATGCGCCGCAAGGATGGCATGGTCGAAGATATTGATGAATTGTCCGGCCTGTCGAAAACGAATCCACTGATGGCATTCCTGTTCGCGATGATCATGTTCTCGCTGGCCGGCATCCCGCCAGTCGCTGGCTTTTTCGCAAAATATTATGTGTTTGTCGCGGCTGTGGATTCCGGACTTTACGTGCTCGCAGTGCTTGGTGTGCTGTCGAGCGTTGTCGGCGCTTATTATTATCTGCGCATCGTCAAGATCATGTATTTCGATGATGCAGTCGATGCCTTTGAACCGATGCCGACCGAACTGCGCCTGGTTCTGGGCGGCGCAGGCATCTTTGTGCTGGTGTTCATTGCCTTCAGCGGTCTGTTGGCGAGCGCTGCAACAACAGCTGCCAAGACGTTTTTCTAGATTGGTTTATGAAGAACAGGCCATTCGATCTGAGGCGGAGATGACGCCGGTCAAATCCATTTCGCATCAGCATTTTGCAAGCGTCGGATCTACCAATGATCTGGCGCTTGATGCATTCCGGAAAGGGCGCAGGGAAGCGCTCTGGATTACGGCAGATGAACAAGTGCTCGGAAAGGGCCGGCGCGGACGCGGCTGGGTCTCTCCGCCGGGCAATTTCTACGGCTCGTTGCTGCTGGTTGATCCTGCTGCATCGGAAACTCTGCCGCAAATGGCGTTTGTAATTTCACTGGCGCTGCACAAGGCGCTGTCGCGCGCGCTGCCGCCAACGGTGCAAACCCGGCTCACAGTGAAATGGCCAAATGATCTGCTCTATGACCGCAAGAAAGTGGCCGGCATTCTGATGGAAGCGACGCAGCTGCAAAGCCACACCGGAATTGTCATCGGCTGTGGCGTCAATTGTGTCACCAGTCCGGACTCAATGCCTTATGCCGTGACGAATTTTGCCGCGGAAGGTCACAATATTTCGGTGCCGGCCCTATTCAAGCTGTTCAGCACCGAAGTTGCCGTCGCTCTGGCGGGCTGGCAGGCCGGTGCGAAATTCGCGGCCATTCGTGCGGACTGGCTCAACCGGGCCAGCGGAGTTGGCGAACAGATTACCGTGCGGCTGAATAACAGGGAGCTGACCGGACGATTTGACGGCCTCGACGAGCAGGGACGGCTCTTGCTTTCCCACCCTGAAAACGGCACAAGCGTCATTTCCGCAGGCGACGTCTTCATGTTGCCACAGCAAAGCCGCGCCCCAGAAGGACACTAAATGAACGATCAGAATCAATTCGTATTTCTGCCATTGGGCGGGGTCGGCGAAATCGGCATGAATCTTGGCATGTACGGTTTCGGTCCGACCGGTAAGAAGTCGTGGATTGTGGTGGATTTTGGCCTCGGTTTTGCCCGTGAAACTCAACCGGGCGTCGATCTCATTTTCCCCGATATCAGCTTTCTGGAATCCGAAAAGAAGAATGTTCTCGGTATTGTTCTGACCCATGCCCACGAAGACCATTATGGTGGCCTTGTGGATTTGTGGCACCGGGTCGGTGCGCCGGTGTTTGCCACACCGTTTACGGTCGCGATGCTGGAAGCAAAACTTGCTGGCGCGCCTTGGGCGGGGAAGATACCGGTCACGACCATCAGTCAGAACGAGCGCTGGGCGCTGGGACCGTTTGATCTTGAAATGGTGCCGGTTTCCCACTCCATTCCCGAACCCAATGCGCTGGTCATCCGCACACCGCTTGGAACTGCGCTGCACACCGGGGACTGGAAGATTGATCCCACGCCCGTTGTTGGACAGGCGATGGACGTCGATCGCATGAAGCAAATCGGCGAAGAGGGCGTTCTGGCACTGGTGTGTGATTCCACCAACGCCGTGCGTGAAGGCATCAGCCCCAGCGAAGCGGATATTGCAGCCGGGCTTTACGAGTTTATCAAAGATGCTCCGCAGCGGGTCGCAGTGACATCCTTTGCGTCCAATGTAGCGCGCATGAAGACCGTTGCTGAAGTCGCGCAGCGCGCCGGGCGGGACGTCATTCTGGTCGGGCGCGCCATGCAGCGCGTTGCCACCATTTCACGGGAACTGGGCTATTTTGACGGGCTCAAGCCGTTCCTCAGTGAGGACGATTTCGGCTATCTTCCGCGCGATAAGGTGCTTGTGATGTGCACCGGAAGCCAGGGCGAAGACCGCGCGGCTCTGGCTCGTATTGCCGGTGGCAGCCATCGCAGCATCAAACTGGTGTCAGGCGACCGGGTGATTTTCTCATCCCGCACCATTCCCGGCAACGAGGTGCCGGTGAATACCGTCATCAACAGCCTGTGTGACCAGGGACTTGAGGTCATCACTGATCGTGATGGCCTCGTGCATGTATCCGGCCATCCGCGTCGCGGCGAACTTGTGCAGATGTATGACTGGATAAAACCTGAAATCGCGGTGCCGGTTCATGGCGAACCTTTGCACCTGTCTGCCCATGCCAAGCTTGCAGCAGAGCAGGGCGTTAAACATGTTGTCGAAATCCGCAATGGATCGATGGTGCGTCTGGCGCCCGGCAAGCCGGGGATCATTGACAAAAAGCAGGCCGGACGGCTTTACAAGGATGGCAAACTTGTCACCTCGCCGGAAACTGGCGGGGTCGATGAGCGCCGCAAACTCTCCTTTGCTGGCATGGTGTCGGTATCGCTGGTGATATCGCGCCAGGGCGAGGTAATGGATGAGCCGGCAGTTGATCTTTTCGGACTTCCCGATGTCGACGACAAAGGGGTTGATTTCGAAGATATTGTACTGGACGCGGTGGATGGTGTGCTCGACAGTATGTCGGCAAAACGGCGCAAAAATTCCGGCGCACTGGAAGAGTCAATACGCCGCGCCATTCGCGGTGAAGTGCAGAATATCTGGGGCAAGAAACCGGTTTGCCAGGTCCGGGTTCATATCGTTTAGCACCAGGGTCTGGACTCAATTAGGAAACGAAGTCCATGCTGGATCGTCTCAACCATGTTGCCATTGCGGTTCCCGATCTGAACGCGGCTGCAGCGCTGTATGCCGGTACGCTGGGTGCGATTGTGTCGCAACCGATGCCGCTTGCAGAGCACGGTGTCACGGTTGTCTTTATTGAGTTGCCGAACACCAAAATTGAATTGCTGGCGCCGCTCGGGCAGGATTCGCCGATTGCGGGCTTTCTGGAAAAGCACCCCTCGGGCGGCCTACACCACCTGTGTTATGAAGTCGCGGATATCCTTCAGGCAAGAGACAAATTGCGAGCGGATGGCATGCGTGTGCTGGGCGATGGCGACCCTAAGACTGGGGCCCATGGAAAGCCTGTGCTGTTCCTGCATCCGAAGGATTTCCAGGGTACACTGATTGAGCTTGAAGAGGTCTGAACCATGTCATTTGCAAGCGGTGTTGCTATCTATTTCATTATCTGGTGGCTGGTGCTGTTCGTCACTCTGCCTTTCGGCATTCGCTCGCAGCATGAGGGCGAGGACATGGCGATGGGGACCGATCGAGGCGCTCCGATCAGCGCAGGCATTGGCAGAAAGGCAATCGCGACGACTGTGATTTCGCTGCTGATATTTGCCACGTTTTACTATGCGCGCGAGATCCTGGAAATCGGCTTGGACGATATTCCGTTTTTGCCGACTTTTTAGAGCGCGCCATTTACGCATCAAAACCGTTGAAATGGCGTTTTTGCTGGCTTGCAAACGAAAAAAAGAGCGGAGGTAAAACCTCCGCTCTTTCATTTTCCGCGTTCCTGTTTCCAATTCGAATTGAAGTCAAATGTATCGTTTCGAATCTGCGCTGGCAAAACCGCGCAATGGAAACACTCCCTCCCAAGACTAAGACCGCGAAAGAAGGCAGCTTGTCGCCACCTTCAATCCCAAACCTAGCGCCGAAATTTGGTTTTGTCACCATGTTGTGAAGATCGGCATGCATTTTTTTGCGGAAACGGGCTCAGGAGGACCTGTCCAGGATCATCCCGGCTATCGCGAACAAAACACTTGTGTTTTTGCCAGCCATACGGTTTCTCTCATTTATATCCCAAGTTTGTTGCAATCGGATTCCCAATGCATCTGTCCCGTTATTTTCTGCCCATCCTCAAGGAAACTCCAAAGGAAGCCGAAATCATCTCTCATCGCCTGATGCTGCGTGCGGGAATGATGCGGCAGCAATCTGCAGGCATTTATTCCTGGCTGCCATTCGGCCAGGCTGTCTTGAAAAACGTCGAGGCAATTGTCCGCGAGGAACAGAACCGCGCAGGTGCTGTGGAATTGCTGATGCCGACCATTCAGCCTGCTGATCTGTGGCGCGAAAGCGGCCGCTATGATGATTACGGCAAGGAAATGCTGCGCATCTCCGACCGCCATGAACGCGATATGCTGTACGGTCCCACCAATGAGGAAATGGTCACCGACATCTTTCGTGGATCGGTCAAATCCTACAAGGATCTGCCGTTGAATCTGTACCACATTCAATGGAAGTTCCGCGATGAAGTGCGCCCGCGTTTTGGCATCATGCGTGGCCGTGAATTCCTGATGAAAGATGCCTATTCATTTGATCTCAATAAGGAAGAGGCGCGCAAATCCTACAATCGGATGTTTGTCGCCTATTTGCGGACCTATCAGCGGCTTGGTCTGACAGCTATACCCATGAAGGCAGACTCCGGACCGATCGGTGGCGACATGACCCACGAATTCATCGTTCTGGCTGACACCGGCGAGAGCGAAGTGTTCTGTCATCGCGATTTTCTCGACCTGCCGGTGCCTGACGAGACAGTTGATTTCGATGGCGACCTGTCTCCCTGGGTGGACAAGTATACCGCCCAATATGCCGCCACCGAAGAGATGCATGACGAAGCGGCATTCGCCAGGATTCCCGAAGCGGACAGGGTGTCGGCCAGAGGCATTGAAGTTGGCCACATATTCTATTTCGGCACCAAATATTCCGAGCCGATGAATGCGCGTGTTGCCGGGCCTGATGGCGTCGACGTGCCGGTTCATATGGGATCTTACGGAATTGGCGTGTCGCGACTTGTGGGGGCCATCATCGAAGCCAGTCATGATGAGAACGGCATCATCTGGCCGCAATCCGTCGCCCCGTTCCAGGTCGGTCTGATCAGCCTGAAAACCGGGCACGCGGCAACGGATGCGGCTTGTGAAGCTCTTTATGACCGCCTTAATAAGGCCGGAATCTCTGTGCTTTACGATGATCGTGACATGCGCGCGGGCGGCAAATTCGCGTCCATGGATCTGATCGGTCTGCCCTGGCAGTTGATTATTGGTCCGAAAGGTGTTGAGAGCGGGGAAATCGAGGTGAAAAACCGCCGCACCGGCGAGCGCGAAAGCCTGACCCCGGACGCAGCATTCAACAGGCTGCAGGCTGCACAGGCCTGATCATTTGCCCCACAGAGAGATTCTATGACTGACCTGGCTCCAGATCTGACGGATGCGCCGAATGGCACCAAACCATTTTCACGGTTCGAATGGATGTTGGCCGGACGTTATCTGCGCTCCCGGCGCAAGGAGGCATCGATATCGGCCATAGCCGGGTTCTCTTTTGCCGGTATCATGCTGGGTGTCGCTGCGCTGATTATCGTGATGGCGGTGATGAACGGATTTCGCACCGAATTGCTCGGCAAGATTCTTGGGATTAACGGCCACATGATCCTCGAGCCGATTGACGGTCCGCTGGATGATTTTGACGCGGTAGCGGATAGAGTGTCGAAGCTTGAACAGGTGCGCGCCGCGATTCCCGTTGTCGAAGGGCAGGTGCTTGCATCTGGACGGGAAACCAGCAGCGGCGCGCTGGTGCGCGGTGTGCGCGAAGCGGATTTTGCCAAGATGCCTGCGGTCATCGACAATGTGCTGCAGGGCACACTTGAAGGCTTTGACGAAGCAGGTGGTCTTGCCGTTGGATCACGTCTTGCCGCCGGTCTCGGCCTGCAATTGGGCGATCGGATGACGCTGGTATCGCCACGAGGCGCAGTCACACCGATGGGGGTTGCACCGCGGGTCAAAGCCTACCCGATCACCGCGATATTTCAGCTCGGCATGTCAGAATATGACGCCACTTTCGTCTTCATGCCGCAGGCCGAAGCGCAGCTCTATTTCAACAAGGAGGACACGGTCTCCTTCATCGAAGTCTATCTGCAGGATCCCGATAGTGTGGGGCTGCTGCGCGGCCCGGTGATAGAGGCTGCCGAGCGGCCGATTTTCATCACCGACTGGCAACAGCGCAATGCCACCTTCTTTTCCGCATTGGAGGTTGAACGCAATGTGATGTTCATCATCCTCACTCTGATTGTGCTTGTCGCCGCGCTCAATATCATTTCCGGCCTCATCATGCTGGTGAAGGATAAAGGCCGGGACATTGCCGTTCTGCGCACAATGGGTGCGACGCGCGGAGCGATCATGCGGATATTCTTCATAACCGGGGCGAGTATCGGCATGCTCGGCACACTCGCCGGTTTTGTGCTCGGGACTGTGGTTTGCCTGAACATCGAAAATATCCGCCAGTTTCTGTCGCGTCTGACCCAGACCGAACTGTTTTCTCCGGAATTGTATTTTCTCAGCCGTCTGCCTGCGGATATGGATCCCTCGGAGGTCGCTTCAGTTGTGATCATGGCTCTTGTCCTGTCGTTTTTGGCAACGTTATATCCGGCCTGGCGCGCGGCCCGTCTCGATCCTGTGGATGCCCTGCGTTATGAATAAAGAAGCCGGCCAGCAGCCGACCATGCAACTCATCGGAATCGAGAAAACCTATGGGCAGGGCGATTCCACCCTCACAGTGTTGAAAGATGCCGATCTGACATTGATGCCTGGGGAAATGGTCGCCCTGGTGGCACCTTCGGGCACCGGCAAATCAACTTTGCTTCATATTGCCGGTCTGCTTGAAAAGCCAACCAGTGGCGAAGTCTATGTCGGGGGAGCTGCCTGTCACAAGCTGGATGACAAAGCGCTGACCGGAATGCGGCGCACGGAGATCGGCATCGTCTACCAGTTCCATCATCTGTTGCCGGAGTTCACCGCGATTGAGAATATTGCCATGCCACAGATGATCCGTGGCTTTAACAAGGCCGAGGCCAGTAAACGGGCTCAGGTTTTGCTGGAATATCTCCATATCGACCACCGTGGGAGCCATCGGCCCGCTGAATTGTCCGGCGGCGAGCAGCAACGTGTGGCGATAGCCCGAGCGGTCGCCAACAGCCCGAAAATCCTGCTGGCCGATGAGCCGACCGGAAATCTCGACCCCAAAACCTCAGATTACGTCTTTGATGCTTTGTCGCAATTGGTCAAGGCGTCGGGATTGTCCGCTCTGGTGGCGACCCATAATCTCGATCTTGCGTCTCGGATGGACCGGATGATCACCATACGCGACCAGCGCATCGCGCCGCATTAGGATCTCGTTTACCGTGTTCGTTCTATTTTTGTTCTCAGTGTTGTATGGAGAACAAAAATAGAACATGATGTGATCTCAAATTCAAAGGAGATCAATAATGCCTTTTCCCGTCAGAGACATAACAGCCTTTTTCACATTGATCATGTTTTCAGTTCTGGTGGTTTTTTTGAGCGACTGGGCTGTTCTCTCCGGCTTTTGAAGGCCAGTATAAAACCCGGAGCAGGCAGGCGACTTAAGGCTGTGTACAAATGTGGAAAGCCGGCCTTGGCGCTGGACCGGCTGCAGACCAGCAGCAATAATGGCCGCAGATCAGGTTTCCAACCGCGAGTCGCTGCATGTCCGATCCGGGCTTTATTCATCTGAGAGTTCACTCGGCCTATTCCCTTCTGGAAGGGGCGTTGCAGATCGGAAAAGTTCTGGATCTGACCCGGGCAGATGAGATGCCTGCGGTCGGTATCGCCGACACAGGCAATCTGTTCGGAGCGCTGGAATTTTCCGACAAGGCACAGTCAAAGGGCATCCAGCCAATCATCGGCTGCCAGATGGCAGTGGATTTCGACGATTTTGAAGCGGATCCACGCGCCCGCGACGCCCGCAATCGGCAGGACGCCGGATTTGGTAATGTCGTCTTGCTGGCCATGACCGAGACCGGTTTTCTGAACCTGTCGAAACTGGTCAGCCGAAGTTTTCTGGATACCGACGCTTCAACCCGGTCTCACACCCATGTCACACTTCTGCAGGAACTCAGCGCAGGTCTGATTTGCCTGTCTGGTGGCCTGGAAGGTGCGGTGGATCAACTGATTGTTGCCAGAGATGAGACTCGGGCCGCCACCCGGTTGCAGACACTGAGCGGCATATTTGGCGATCGGTTCTACATTGAAATTCAGCGGCATGAACATCCCAATGAACGCTACACCGAGCGCTTTCTGGTGAGTTATGCTTATGAGCACTGCATACCGCTTGTGGCCACAAATGAAGTGTTCTTCCCCGACCAGAGCGACTTTGATGCCCATGACGCGCTGATATCAATCGCTGAGGGACGGATGGTGGCGGAAGATGACCGCCGCAAACTGACGCCCGAACATTATTTCAAAAGCCGGCGCCAGATGGGTGAATTGTTTTCCGATTTGCCCGAAGCACTGGAAAACACCGTAGAAATTGCCAGAAGATGTCAGTTCAGGCCGGAAAAGCACGATCCAATTCTGCCGAATTTTACCGGCGAAGGCGAGGGTGCGGCCGGCAGTGTAGAAGACACGGCCGAGCTGTTGGAAAGAGAAGCCGATGAATTACGCCAGCAGGCACAGCTCGGGCTGGAACAACGGCTGAAGCAATTGGGCCTTGCTCCCGGCGTGGACCGGGAAACCTACGACAAGCGGCTTGCCTTCGAGCTGGACGTGATTGTCGGCATGAAATATCCCGGTTACTTTCTTATCGTTGCCGATTTCATCAAATGGGCCAAGCAGAATGATGTACCGGTTGGCCCCGGTCGCGGTTCCGGTGCCGGCTCGCTGGTGGCGTGGGCGCTTACAATCACTGATATTGATCCGCTGCGCTTTTCCCTGCTGTTTGAACGTTTTCTCAATCCCGACCGTGTGTCGATGCCGGATTTTGACATCGATTTTTGTCAGGAAAAGCGCGACCTCGTCATCCGCTACGTGCAGAAGCGCTACGGCGCGGCGCAGGTTGCGCAGATCATCACATTCGGAACGCTGCAGGCACGGGCGGTGCTGCGCGATGTCGGGCGTGTTCTGCAGATGCCTTACGGTCAGGTCGACCGGCTCTGCAAGATGGTGCCGTCCACCCCGGCCAATCCGATGACCCTTCAGGAAGCTATCGACACTGAGCCGCGCCTGAAAGAAGCTGCGGAAGAAGAGGAAGTTGTGGCGCGGCTGTTTTCCATCGCCACGCGGCTCGAAGGGCTTTACCGTCACGCTTCGACCCATGCAGCGGGCATTGTGATTGGCGACCGTCCGCTGGAGCAGCTTGTGCCGCTGTATCGCGATCCGCGGTCGGACATGCCGGTCACTCAATATAATATGAAATGGGTTGAGCAGGCCGGTCTGGTCAAATTTGACTTTCTTGGCCTAAAAACTCTGACAATTCTGGAACGCGCCATTGCGCTGATCAGGCGCCGGGGCATTGACATCGACCTCAGCGCTGTTCCGCTGGAAGACAACAAGACTTTTGACATGTTGTCGCGCGGCGAAACTGCCGGTGTATTCCAGCTGGAAAGTCAGGGGATGCGGCGGGCGCTGGCAGGCATGAAGCCTGACAGATTTGAGGATATCATTGCGCTCGTGGCACTGTACCGGCCCGGACCGATGGAAAATATTCCAACCTATAACCGGCGCAAACACGGGCTGGAAGAGCCTGACTACATGCATCCCTCGCTGGAAGAAATTCTGAAAGAGACGCATGGGGTGATCATCTATCAGGAACAGGTGATGCAGATCGCCCAGGAACTGTCTGGATATTCTTTGGGGGAGGCGGATTTGCTGCGCCGCGCAATGGGCAAGAAGATCAAGGCGGAAATGGACGTTCAGCGCGAGCGCTTCGTCAATGGCGCGGTCGAGCGTCAGATCAATAAAGGCCAGGCCAATACAATTTTTGATCTGGTAGCCCGTTTCGCCGATTATGGCTTCAACAAATCACATGCTGCAGCCTATGCGCTGGTGGCCTATCACACGGCCTATCTGAAGGCGAATTATCCCGTCGAATTTCTGGCCGCGACCATGACCCTGGATATGGCTCAAACCGACAAATTGTCGGATTTCCGCCAGGAGGCAGTCCGCATGGGCGTTGCCATTCTGCCGCCCAGCGTGGCCAGATCCTGTTACGAGTTTGAGGTTGCCGACGGGCAGATCATCTATGCCCTGGGTGCGCTGAAAGGGGTCGGGCGCCATGTCATTGACGAGATTGTCAAGACGCGGGAGGAAAAGCCGTTTGACGATCTGTCGGATTTTGCCGAGCGCGTGGACGCGAAAGTCCTCAACAAGAGGACCCTTGACGCGCTGGTCTGCTCGGGAGCGTTTGATGTCTTCGTCGATAACCGCGCCCAGCTTGATGCCGGGCTGGACCGGGTCATGGCTCATTCCCAGCGGATTAGTGAAAATGCCCGCATCGGCCAGGATGAACTGTTTGGCGGCGCTGGGCTGCAGAAAGAAAAGATCATTCTGCCTGAGGCCCATCCGTGGAAAACCGCTGACAGGCTGATCCGTGAGCACAAGGCCATTGGATTATATCTGACAGCGCACCCGCTGGATGAATACAAAACCGTTCTGGAGAAGATGGAAATCCCGCGTTGGGAGGATTTTCAGAGCCTGGCCCGCAAGGGCAAAAGTGCCGGCAAACTGGCTGCAACCATCATTTCCAAACAGGAACGGAAAACACGCAACGGCAACAGAATGGGCATTCTGGTTCTGTCGGACCCGTCCGGGCAGTTTGAAGCCACACTTTATTCGGAAAAACTGACAGAGTTTCGTGAGCGTCTGGAACTTGGCCATTCTTTCATTTTTACCATAGGAGCCGATCTGGATGACGACACAGATGAAGTGCGTGTGCGCATTCAATCCCTGGCACCGTTGGAAGAAATAGCCGAGCACGGGTTTTCCACCATGCAGATTTTCGCCAGTGATCTGCAGCCTTTGAATTCTATTGCCCGGCGGATCAAAGGCTCACCTGAAAATGCCACTGCCGCTTCACCAGGGCGAACTCGCAGCGGCGGCGGAACCGTGTCTCTGGTATTGATTCTGGACGGCGGACGCCGGGATGTGGTGATTGAACTGGATGGCAGTTTCAAATTGTCCCCTGAAATTGCCGGTTCGGTAAAATCCATCGACGGTGTGGTGGATGTGACCCTGAATTAAGCTGGCTGGTCCACATTCGGCCTGATCTGGCCTGATGTGGAGAGCCTGACTTTGACCAAACACACACTTACCAGCAAAAGCCAGTTGCAATGCAGCGAGCTTGGCGCTATGTACCGCGCCATCACACACGGAAAGCTGGTTTGGCTTCTGCCAACCCGTCCGGTCGCGTTGAATTCGCTCATTTCAATTGAACAGGGCAAAACAGCGTGGACTGCTTTCCGGAGGACAAACCGGTAAAGGAGAAACAGAGTCATGGCTCTGCCCGATTTTTCTATGCGCCAATTGCTTGAAGCAGGCGTTCACTTTGGTCACCAAACACATCGCTGGAACCCCAAGATGGATAAATTCATCTTCGGTGCCCGCAACAATGTTCATATTCTCGATCTGGCCCAGACGGTGCCGATGCTGTATCAGGCTTTGCAGGCTGTCAGCGATACTGTCGCCAAGGGCGGCCGGGTGCTGATCGTTGGCACCAAACGCCAGGCGACAGATTATGTTGCCGATGCCTCGCGCCGTTCAGCACAATATTATGTCAATGCACGCTGGCTTGGCGGAATGCTGACCAACTGGCAGACAATGTCCAATTCCATCAAGCGCTTGCGCACGGTTGAAGAGACGCTGTCTGAAGGGGCGCAGGGCCTGACCAAGAAGGAACGTCTTTCACTGACCCGCGAACGGGACAAGCTGGAACGCGCGCTTGGTGGTATCAAGGACATGGGCGGTATACCGAACCTGTTGTTCGTGATCGACACCAACAAAGAAGCCATTGCCCTGCAGGAAGCCCGCCGGCTGAATATTCCGATCGCGGCAATTATCGACAGCAACAGCGATCCCGACGGCATTGATTTTCCGGTTCCCGGCAATGATGACGCCGGTCGCGCCATCAGCCTTTATTGCGATTTGATTGCACGGGCAGCCATCGATGGCCTGTCACGCAGTCAGACAGATATGGGCATCGATCTGGGGGCTTCGGAAGAGGTTCCTGTTGAACTTGCTCTGAGCGAGCCGGCTGAAGCGGAAGCACCTGCTGAAGTGAAAACGGAAGCACCTGCGGAAGCAAAAACCGAAGCTCCAGCGGAAACACCTGCGGAACCGGCTGCCGACGCTGCCGCTGATCAGGCACCTGCCGCGGAAGCCGCCACTCCTGATAAGGAACCCGATGCAGATGCAAAGGCGGATGCTGAACAGGTTGTACTGTTCGAGGCTCCTGAAGGTGAACCGGATGATCTGAAGCAGATTTCCGGTGTGGGCCCCGTTCTGGAAACGAAACTGCACGAAATCGGTATCCGCAAATTCTCGCAGATCGCCAACTTCTCCGCTGATGACATCACCAAGGTTGATGATGCGCTGGCATTCAAAGGCCGCATTGATCGCGACAATTGGGTGGAGCAGGCAACGACTCTGGCTTCCCAGTAACTTTTGAACCTCACCAGGATCTGTACGGGTGCCATGCGTTGACTTTGCACCCGGCAGACATCATCTGAAGAATTGACAACACCAATCGCACACCCGCCGTCGGACCCTCCGACGGCGTTCGATTTAAAAAAGGTATGTAAAATGGCGATAACAGCTGCAATGGTCAAAGAACTGCGCCAATCGACTGGCGCTGGCATGATGGACTGCAAGAACGCGCTTCAGGAGAATGACGGCGATATTGATGCTGCAATCGACTGGCTTCGCAAGAAGGGCCTGTCGAAAGCCGCCAAGAAATCATCTCGCGTTGCTGCTGAAGGTCTGGTTGCCGTATCGGTCAATGGAACTGAAGCTGCCATCATCGAAATGAATTCAGAGACGGATTTTGTTGCCCGGAATGATCAGTTCCAGCAGCTTGTTCGCGATGTAGCTTCCAATGCGCTGAAGTCTGATGGCACGGTTGAGAGCATTCTGGCTTCCACATCAACTGCCAGCGGCAAATCCGTTGAAGCGACCATTACCGATGCGGTTGCAAAAATTGGCGAGAACATGAATTTGCGCCGAGCTGGCAAGCTCTCTGTGTCTCAGGGTGTCGTGGCCAGCTATGTGCACAATTCGGTAGCCCCGAATCTTGGTAAGATCGGCGTGCTGGTTGGTATGGAATCTGCTGGTGATGTTGAAAAAATCACGACTCTCGGCAAACAGATCGCGATGCATATTGCGGCCTCCAATCCGCTGGCTCTGGGTCCCGACGAGTTGGACCCAGCCGTTGTTGAGCGCGAACGCAATGTTCTGATCGACCAGGCAAAAGCATCCGGCAAGCCGGACAACGTTGTCGAGAAAATGGTCGAAGGCCGGATTCGCAAATTCTACGAAGAAGTAACGTTGCTGAAGCAGACCTTTGTTATCGACCCTGATGTCACTGTAGAGGGTGCTTTGGAGCGGCTATCCAAGGAAATTGGCAGCGACGTCAAGATCTCGGCCTTTATTTTCCTCAAAGTCGGTGATGGCGTGGAAAAGGAAGAATCTGATTTCGCAGCGGAAGTTGCTGCGGCAGTCAAGGGCTGACACAAAAACAAAAGCCTTCAGGCGCAAAATTGAAGGGCGTCCGTGACAAGCGGCCGCCCTTCGTGTATCCGACGCATGAGCTGCGTGATTCACTGTATTCTGAAAGTCCCCCTCCATGACGCTGCCTTATCGCAGAATTTTGCTGAAACTGTCCGGCGAAGCTCTGATGGGCGACTTGGCGTTTGGCATAGACAATGCCGTTGTGGGGCGCATCGCGGACGAAATTGCGCAAGTTGCAAATCTGGGTATTGAGATTGGCGTGGTTGTCGGCGGCGGCAACATATTTCGCGGTGTCTCGTTGGCCGCCAAGGGTGCCGACAGGGTTACCGGCGATCAGATGGGCATGCTTGCCACAGTCATGAATGCACTGGCGCTGGAAGGTGCAATCAACAATACCGGTTGCAACGCCAGAGTCATGTCAGCAGTCGGCATGCCGACGATCTGCGAGACTTTCACTCACAGAAAAGCCCTCAAGCATCTGGAAAAAGATCGCATTCTCATCTTTGCCGGCGGAACAGGCAATCCGTTTTTTACCACTGACAGCGGTGCTGCGCTGCGGGCCGTGGAAATGCAGTGCGATGCCTTGTTGAAGGCCACACAGGTGGATGGTATCTATTCGGCGGATCCGAAAACCCATCCGGATGCAGTTCGGTTTGATTCGATCAGCTATCAGGAGGTTCTGGAACGCGGCCTCCAGGTTATGGATACGGCGGCAGTCGCCCTTGCCAGGGACAATAATATACCGGTTGTTGTTTTCTCGATTCACAAGCCGGGTGGTCTGGTGGAAGTGGCTCAGGGCAAAGGCACAGCCACCACGGTTTCGGTGTCCTGACCGGACAAGATCGCTGCCTGCAGCAACACACTGGAGAAGAAAAATGGACGAACAAGCACCTATCGATTTTGATGATATATCGCGTCGGATGGATAGAGCCATTACAGCCTTGTCGTCTGATCTGGGCGGTCTGCGCACGGGCAGGGCGTCTGCCAGCCTTCTGGACCCAATCCAGGTCGAAGCCTACGGCTCGCGGATGCCGCTCAATCAGGTCGCGACCGTGTCAGTACCTGAAGCGCGCATGATCAGTGTACAGGTCTGGGATGGCAGCATGGCTTCAGCGGTTGAAAAGGCGATCCGGGAGTCGAATCTCGGCCTCAATCCCGTGATTGAAGGAAATCTGTTCCGCATCCCGATTCCCGAGTTGAACGAAGAACGGCGTCAGGAAATGGTGAAAGTCGCCCATAAATACGCTGAGAAGACCCGCATTTCGGTGCGCCACATTCGGCGTGACGTAATGGATCAATTGAAAAAGGCTGAAAAGGCCAGCGACATCAGCCAGGACGATGCAAGAACTCTGTCCGATCAGGTCCAGAAATTGACGGACGAGGCAATCAGGAATGTGGATGATACTCTCAGCACCAAGGAAGCGGAGATTATGCAGGTTTAGGCCGGCCTCACAGCCGCCTGTCTTGTTCGCCCAAAGGATCTGCAATGCGTGATGCGACTTCCTCCTCACTGGCACTACCTGATGAAGACCACTGCATCATGCCGCATCACATTGCCTTCATCATGGATGGTAACGGACGCTGGGCGCAACAGCGCGGACTGCCCCGCATTGCCGGTCACAAGGCGGGTGTGGAATCCTTGCGCAAGACCATCGCCCACGCGCTCAAACTCCAACTGAAATATTTGACGCTGTTCAGTTTTAGCTCAGAAAACTGGTCAAGACCTGCCGCTGAGGTTGATGCAATCATGGGGCTGCTGCGCCGCTTCGTCAAAAGCGACCTTGCTGAGCTCAATGCAAAAAATGTGCGTATCCGGATTATCGGATCTCGCCAGAACCTGCCTGCGGATGTCGCCAATTATCTGGTTGAGGCGGAAAACACGACGGAAGCAAATACCGGTCTGACACTGGTCGTCGCCTTCAATTACGGGTCCAGAGACGAAATCAGCCGTGCCGCGCAACGGCTCGCGGAAAAAGTTGCCGCAGGCCTGCTGAAACCACAGGACGTCGATGAAGCGGCTATTTCCGCTGAACTGGACACCGCCGGCCTGCCGGATCCGGATATGCTGATCCGCACTTCCGGTGAGCATCGGCTGAGCAATTTCCTGCTGTGGCAGAACGCCTATACCGAATTTATCTTTATTGACGTCTTCTGGCCGGATTTCTGCGAGGAGGATTTTGACAATGCGCTGCAGATGTATGCCAAGCGGGACCGGCGGTTCGGCAATGTCTGTGCCACCAAAAGTGTTGTCTGATGCAGCCCCAGCCATCTGAGCAGCCCGGCTTTATGAAGAGCAATCTGTTTGCGCGGATTTGTTCGGCGCTGGTTTTGGCACCTGTCGTCTTGATCGCCGGTTGGCTCGGCGGTTGGCCTTTTATGCTGCTGGTGCTGGCCGTCTCTGCGGCTGTCAGCTTCGAATGGCTGCGGATCATCGTTCCGGGTGCCACGCCGCTGGCCGTAATCCTCATGCTCGGCCTTGTCCTCGCCAGTCTCTATCTGTTTGCAGTCAGCTCGTTGCAGACAGCATTCTGGCCGGTGTTTCTGCTGTTCGGCGGCATTGTTGTCGCCGGCTATGCTTTGGACTTGAAACTCTGGTTGGGAGCTGGCTTCGCCTATGCGGTTTTGCTGGGTGCCGCTTTGCTGATGATCCGCAACGATCCCGGCCTCGGCTTGACGGCTCTCGGGTTCGTCGTCGCCATTGTCTGGGCAACCGATATTTTTGCCTATATTGTCGGTCGAATTCTCAAAGGGCCAAAGCTGTGGCCAGCGATCTCGCCCGGCAAGACCTGGTCAGGGGCGCTTGGCGGTCTGTGCGCGGCAATCGCAGCCAGCGCCGCGTTTTACGGCCTGATCGACGCTGTATCTTTGACGCGGCTGATCCTGACCGGACTGATGCTGTCGATAGCCTCGCAATGCGGCGATCTGTTTGAAAGCTGGATCAAAAGGCGGTTCAAGGTCAAGGATGCTAGCCATCTGATCCCCGGTCATGGCGGCGTTATGGATCGTGTCGACGGGCTGGTCTTTGCTCTGATTGCCGCATTGTTGCTGGTCTGGCTGACAAGTGGCAATCTCGATCAGCCGGCAACAACACTGCTGCTTGGACCGCTCTGAATGACGTTGCAGCGCAAGGTCAAGACCATCACGCTGCTCGGCGCCACAGGATCTGTCGGTGCCAGTGTTCTCAGTGTTATCGACAATCAGCCCGGCCGCTTTCAGCTTCACGCCGTAATCGCCAACCGCTCCGCGTCAAAACTTGCACAAATCGCCATTGCCGGAAGTGCCAGGATTGCTGTTTTGGCGCAGCTGGAAGAACTGCCTTTGCTGAAGGATGCCTTGGCCGGAACCGGCATAGCGTGCGATGCTGGCCCGCAGGCCGTTGAAGCTGCGGCCGCGCATCCGGTCGATCTCGTCGTCGCTGCGATTGTTGGAGCCGCAGGCATCCGGCCCACCTGGGCCGCTCTGCAGGCCGGCAATCAGATTGCACTGGCGAACAAGGAATGTCTGGTCTCTGCGGGCAATTTGTTCATGGAAGCCGCGCGCCGCCATAAAAAGCCGATCCTGCCGATGGATTCCGAACACAATGCCATCTGGCAGGTGTTCGAAGCTGCGAACCGGAGCGCCGTGGAAGCCATTACGATTACAGCGTCAGGCGGGCCGTTCCGCACATGGACGAAAGAAGCGATTGCTTCGGCGACGCCGGAACAGGCGCTGAATCATCCCATTTGGGAAATGGGTGCAAAAATCACGATCGATTCCGCGTCACTTATGAATAAGGGACTGGAACTCATTGAAGCCAAATATCTATTTGGCTTTGGCGCGGAACAGCTGCGTGTCCTTGTCCACCCCCAGTCGATTGTTCACGGACTGGTCCATTATGAAGATGGTTCGGTGCTGGCACAACTGGGCTGTGCGGATATGCGCGTACCGGTGGGGTATTGTCTGAACTGGCCGGAACGCGGACCCTCTCCGGCACAAAAACTCGATCTTTCCACAATCGATGCCCTGATATTCGAGGCGCCGGACCTGGTGCGTTTCCCTTGCCTGCAACTGGCTTATGATGCGATGGCGGCCGGGGTATGGGCGACCTGCGCACTCAATGCGGCAAACGAAGTGGCGGTTGCCGCTTTTCTCGACAAAAAGATTCCTTTTGGCGGCATCGCGCATATTGTTGACAAGGTTTTGCAGGACACAGGTCGGCAGTCAGGCTTGACCGCGTTTTCAAGCATTGATCAGGTTATAGAGAGCGATCTTGTTGCGCGCCAACGCGCCAACACATACCTTGAACAGATGGTGTGGTAGGATTCGTAGCATCACGTTTATATTTTTGGAAAAGTGACATATGGATTTTTTGACCAGCCTTCCTGGCCTTGGTTCCGGGTTCCTCGGATATGCATTGCCGGCGTTGTTTGTCTTTACAGCGGTGGTGTTCTTTCATGAACTTGGCCACTATTTTGTTGGACGCCTGTGCAATGTTGGAATTGACGCTTTTTCGATTGGGTTTGGCGGTGAAATGGTTGGGTATACCGACAAGCATGGCACTCGCTGGAAATTGTGCTGGATACCGCTGGGCGGATACGTCAAATTCCGTGGCGACGAAAACGCCGCCAGTGTTCCTGATAATGCAGCGCTTGACGCCATGGCTGACGAGGAACGCAGCCTGACATTGGCGGGCAAGCCGGTCGCACAGCGGGCAGCCGTTGTCGCAGCAGGCCCACTGGCCAGTTTTCTGCTGTCTGTATTCATTTTCGCCGGGATGTTCATCTTTCTCGGCAAACCTATCATTCCCCCGGTTGTCAGCGAAGTCATGGAGGGCAGCGCCGCAGCGGAAGCCGGCCTTCAGATCAAGGACCGGATTCTGGCTGTCGATGGGGTCGCTGTTGAATCGTTCACGGATCTGCAGCGCATCGTTACAGCCAATGCGGATCGGGAGCTTTCGCTTCTATTGGCGCGGGACGGGGAAGACGTCACGGTTGTGGCGATACCACGCCGCCAGGAATTGACCGACCGGTTCGGCAATACGCAGCGCGTAGGTGTGCTGGGTATTCGCCAGAGCGCGCAACGCGAAGATATCATAGTCAAGCAGTTCAATCCCGTTACCGGTCTGATCGAGGGTGTCAAGGAAACGAGCTTTATCGTCACCCGGACGCTGGATTATCTGTGGGGCATCGTAACAGGGCGTGAATCTGCCGATCAACTCGGCGGTCCGATACGAGTGGTCAACATCTCCAGCCAGGTTGCGGCGATCAGTTTCCTGGCGCTGCTTAATCTGACTGCTGTCCTGTCAGCCAGTATCGGCCTGATCAACCTGTTCCCGATTCCGATGCTTGATGGTGGCCATCTGGCGTTTTACGCAATTGAGGCCATTCGTGGAAAACCGTTGAGTGACAGGGCACAGGAATATGGCTTCAGGGCTGGTCTGGCACTGATTCTGTTGCTGTTCCTGTTTGTGAACTGGAACGACATCAACTTTCTCATGGGATCTTAACCATGACGGCAATTTTGGGCGATAGATTGCTGAATCCGTGACCTGTTTGCAACGCAGTTCACAAATCAGCAAAGCAATTCGCTCTATGGCTTGAACACGGGCTAAAACCCTGTAAAACAAGTCATCAGTGTTAAATTGAGTCCGGCTGATGTGTCTCTGTGTGTTCAGGGAAGCAACATCCGGCAAAATCAGGCAAGTGGCCGTAGGTAGTTTATGTTTTCAGGTCTTCGCAAAGTCGCTGTTCTCGCGGCCCTCTCGTTGGTTCTAACTGTTGTTTCCAGTCTGCCCGATTTGGGTTCAGGCAATGGCGCAGCCTACGCGCAAACTGCGGGCAGGGTTGTGGTTGAAGGGAATCAGCGCGTTGATGACGACACCATCCGAGCCTATCTGTCGGTTCGGTCCGGTCAGAGTTATTCTGCGGTTGATATCGACGAATCGCTCAAGGCTCTGTTTGCAACCGGCCTGTTTGCAGATGTTCAGATCGAGCGTCGCGGCAACACGCTGGTTGTCATTGTCGAGGAAAATCCGATTCTCAACCGCGTGGCTTTTGAAGGCAATGACCGCCTCAAGGACGATGCGCTGGAAGCCATTGTGCAGAGCAAACCGCGCGGCGTTTTCACCCGTGCGAAGGTTCAGACCGATACACAACGTGTTCTGGAAATGTACCGCCGCTCCGGGCGCTTTGATGCAAGCGTCACACCGAAGGTGATTGATCTGGCGCAGAACCGGGTCGATCTCGTGTTCGAAATCAACGAATCTGCCAAGACCTCGATTTCCCGTGTCAGTTTCATCGGCAACCGTGCTTTCAGCGACGGCAAGCTGCGTGAAGTAGTAGACACCAGCCAGAAAAACTTTTTGAGTTTCCTGAGCGGCAATGACATTTACGATCCCGACAAGCTGAATGCCGATCAGGAGCGTCTTCGCAACTTCTATTACCGTAAGGGCTATGCTGACTTCCGTATCATTTCAGCAGTTGCTGATCTTGATCGGGAACGTAATCGTTTCTTTGTGACCTTCACGGTAGATGAGGGCGAGCGCTACAAATTCGGTGAAATCGAAATCGATTCTGCCGTTGTTGGCCTCGAAGGTGATGCCTTGCGCAAAGTCGTGCTCACCAAGCCCGGCAAGACCTATAATGCCGAGCTGATTGAAAAGAGCCTCGAGGAAATCACTCTGGAAACCGCGCGCATGGGCTTTCCATTTATCCAGGTCCGTCCTCGCGGGGATCGTGATTACGAGCAGCAGATCATTCATCTGACCTATGTCATTGATGAAGGCCCTCGGGTCTATGTTGAGCGGATCAATATTCGTGGAAACACGCGGACCCGGGATTATGTCATCCGCCGCGAATTTGAGCTGGCTGAAGGTGATGCCTATAATCGCGTGCTGGTTGATCGTGCGGAGCGCCGTCTGAAACGTCTCGGATTTTTCAAGACAGTTCGCATAACCCGTGAACCCGGTTCTTCGCCCGACCGCATGATTCTCAATGTGTTCGTTGAAGATCAGCCGACAGGCGAGTTGTCCTTCGGCGCCGGGATTTCAACCGGTGACGGTCTGGTCGGCGACGTCTCGTTGACCGAAAAGAACTTCATGGGTCGCGGATACTTCGTCAAAGCATCGATCAGTGCCGGGTCAGACAAGCAGAATTATGATTTTGCCTTCACCGATCCCTATTTCCTGGGACGGCGGATGTCGGCCGGTTTTGACGTCTACAGCCGCTACAAGGAATATGACGATTACGAGACGGAACGAATTGGTGGCGGACTGCGCTTCGGCTTGCCGATCCGCGAAAATGTCGGCCTGGTGCTTCGTTACGGCATTGAAGAGGCGACCTCGACACTGACCGGTAGTGCAACAAACGTCACACCAGGTACGATGGCGGATATCTTAGCAGGACCGTTGCTGACTTCGTCCGTGGGCTACACTTTGACTTACAACACGGTTGACAGTCAGATCCTTCCGCGGGATGGCGAATTTGCACGCATCAGCCAGGATTTTGCCGGTGTCGGCGGCGACGTGAAGTATGTCCGTACCATCGGCGATGCGCGGATTTACCGTCAGCTGAATGCAGACTGGGATCTGGTTGGTTCCGTCAGTGTGAAAGCCGGTAATATAGAAGGTCTTGGCGAGGGTGTTCGGTCTTCCGACGCCTTCTTCAAAGGTGGCGAAAGCATTCGTGGCTTTAAATCCTACGGACCGCGCGATCTCCTCTCCGATGGTGCGATAGGCGGGAATAACTTCTGGACAGCTTCGGCGGAAGTCAACTTTCCGTTCTGGGGCCTGCCTGAATCCTTCGGACTGCGCGGCGCTGTGTTCGCTGATGCGGGCTCGCTATTCGGCGCTGAAGATCGTAAGGCCGGTGTTATCCCTGCGAATTTCAAGGATGAAGCGTCGATCAGGTCGTCTGTTGGCGCAAGTGTTCTATGGCAAAGCCCATTCGGACCGCTGCGGGCCGACATCGCTCAGGTTTTAACCAGCGAAAATTATGATGAAGAACAATTCTTCCGCTTCGGCGGTGGAGCCAAGTTCTAATCAATCTCTGCTCAATTGGGCCGCCCTGTCGAAAGGCAGCGGCGGCCTTTTTCTTAAAGGGATAATGGCGTTTGTCAGATATCAGTTTTTTCGCAGCCCCGATTCCCGTGTCATTGCAGGAAATCGCTGATCTGCTGGGAGAGCCTGTTCCCCATGGCAGGGATGAAAGCCTCGTCATCCGAAATGTCCGAGCGCTGGATGAGGCAGGCAGCGGCGATGCCACATTTCTTGACAATCCCAAATATGTCGAGTTGCTGACCGGAAGTCAGGCCTCACTGATTTTCTGCAAGAAACGATATGCCGACAAAATTCCCTCCGGCAGCATCGGATGGATCACAGCCGCGCCCTATCATGCCTATGCGCGGCTGGCGGCACGGCTTTACCCCAGTGCTGTCATTGCCAATCCGCTGGTTGCCGCCGGACCGGATGATACAAAGATCATTCGCGGGCGCGTCCACCGCACTGCGCGTATGGAAGAGAATGTCGTCATTGAGCCGAATGCCACCGTTGGCGAGGATGCGGAAATTGGCTCGGGCACAGTTGTGGCAGCTGGTGCCGTGATTGGCCGGGGTGTCAGGATCGGCAGAGATTGTTTTATCGGCGCCAATGTCGTTGTGCAGCATGGCTTGCTGGGAAACCGCGTCATTCTGCACTCTGGTGTGTGTATCGGCCAGGACGGCTTCGGCTATGCCATGGGCGCTACAGGGCATTTGAAAGTACCGCAGATCGGCCGGGTTATCATACAGGATGATGTTGAAATCGGCGCCAATAGCTGCGTCGACCGAGGTACCAACCGGGATACCATTGTAGGCGAAGGCACGAAGATCGATAATCAGGTCCAGATCGGCCACAATGTGACGATCGGACGGCATTGCGTCATAGTTGGTCAGGTCGCCATCGCTGGCAGTGCCACGCTGGGAGATTTTGTTGTCATTGGTGGTCAGACCGGTGTTATCGGCCATGTCACCATCGGCGATGGTGCTCAGATCGCCGGTGTCAGCGCCGTTCATGGCGATGTGCCGCCAGGTGCGCGCTGGGGCGGCACTCCTGCCAAGCCGGTGCGGGAGTGGTTCAAGGAAGTCACACTGCTGACCCAATTAGCAAAAAAGGATATCGTTGCTGTGACGAAAACTGCTGCCGACACGGATGACAGTGCCAAACACACGACCGACAAAGACGGGGGGAACTGAAACTCATGAGCGAAACCACCACCACGGATCTGGGGTCTGCCGATATTCTCGACCTCCTGAAAGCCCTGCCGCATCGCTATCCGTTTCTGCTTGTCGACCGGTTGAAGGATATCGACGGAGACCAATCCTGCATCGGCATCAAGAATGTCAGCGCGAATGAACCTCAGTTCATGGGGCATTTTCCGGGGCAACCGGTCATGCCGGGCGTTCTGATGCTTGAAGGCATGGCTCAGACTGCGGGCGCGTTGTGTATCCGGGCGCAATCACCAGATTCCCCGCCCAGCCTTGTCTATCTCATGAGCATAGACAGAGCGAAGTTCCGCAAGCCGGTGGTGCCGGGAGATCAGATCGAATATCACGTTAAAAAAATTCAGAGCCGGGGCAGCGTCTGGAAGTTTTCCTGTGTTGCGAAAGTCGACGGGAAAAAAGTCTGTGAAGCCGACGTTTCTGCCATGCTGATTGATAAATAGGACCAATTGTGACCATTCATCCGACTGCTATTGTCCATCCCGACTGCAAATTGGGCCAGGACGTGACCATTGGTGCCTACAGTGTGATCGGTGAACATGTCGAACTGGGTGACGGCGTGAACATCCATCCCCATGTGATGGTTGAGGGACGCACGAGCATCGGCGAGAAAACAGAGATTTATCAGTTTTCAAGCATCGGCTCGCAGCCGCAGGACCTGAAATATGATGGCGAGCCAAGCCGTCTGGAAATTGGCTCGAATTGCAGAATTCGCGAACACGTCACCATTAATACCGGCACTGAAGGTGGCGGTATGCTGACCCGCGTCGGCAATCACTGCCTGATTATGACCGGGGCACACATCGCCCATGACTGTCAGGTCGGCCACCACGTCATTTTCGTCAACAATGCCACGCTTGCCGGCCATGCGACAGTTGGTGACCATGCCATTCTGGGCGGCATTTCCGCGGTTCACCAATTCGTCCGGATTGGCGAGCACGCCTTTGTCGGCGGCATGTCCGGGGTCGAGCATGATGTTATTCCCTACGGATCCGTGATCGGCAACCGGGCCCGGTTAGGCGGGTTGAACCTGGTCGGACTGCGGCGCAGGGATATTGACAAGGCCGACATACACGCCCTTCGCAACGCCTATGCACAATTGTTCATCGAAGAGGGTTCGTTCCAGGAAAGAGTAGATCAGGTATCGGAATCCTATCCGGACAGTCCTCTTGTGAAGAACATGATTGATTTCATCCGGGCCGGAAACGGCCGTCGCATCTGTATGCCGCGCTAGATCGATCCACAGTTACGTCGTATCATGACCCATTTGGGTATGGGCATTCAATCTAACCATGAAACGCTCCAGGCTATGAGAATTGCGTTGATCTGTGGCGGCGGTATCTTGCCAAAGAATGTCGCGCAAGCGCTGTTGAAGAAGCAATCGGATTTTGCAGTCATTCGCCTCGCAGGTGAGGCTGATACCGATCTCGAATTACCTCAATCAATCCCCGTCACGACAGTGGGCTGGGGTCAGATCGGCCGGTTTTTCCGCTTTCTGGAAGACCAGAAATGCAGCCATGTCCTGGCCGTGGGCGGTGTCACCAGGCGTCCTGACTTTTCGTCACTGAAGCTGGATTTCGGCGGGATCAAAGTGCTTCCCGAGGCAATTGCGACAGTCATTGGCGGCGATGACAAGGTGTTGAGCAACGTCGCTGCTGTGTTTGAAAAGCGCGGCTATCAGGTCATTGGCGTACTTGATGCCGCTGCGGAGATGTCCTGTCCGCAAGGTCTGGTTTCGCGCAATGCGCCCGCCGACAGCGCAGCTGCTGATATTGAACTTGCAACGCGGGCAGCCGCCGCGGCCGGTTCACTGGATATGGGGCAGGGCGCTGTCGCTGCCGATAACAGGGTCATAGCCATGGAAGGCCCGGAAGGCACCAGGGAGATGCTGCGCCGCGTCGCCACAATTCGCCAGCAGAAGCGCGCGCGCTGGAAATCCGGCCAAGGCGTACTCGCCAAACGGAGCAAACCTGGCCAGGATCTGCGCTTTGACGTTCCGGTTATCGGGCCTGATACGGTTCGTCAAATCAAGGATGCCGGCTTGGCGGGCATTGTGGTTGAAGCAGGCCGGGTGCTGTTGCTGGAACGCGAGGAATTGCTGCGCGTCGCAGAGCAGGAATCTGTGTTCATTCAGGGGATCGTCTTTCATCCACCGGCCGGACAATCATGAAACCCTTGCGGATTGCAATTATCGCAGGCGAGGAATCCGGCGATCAGCTGGGTGCCGAACTTATGTCGAGCTTGCGCGCCCGCCACAAGGGTGATCTGGAGTTCAGCGGTGTCGGCGGCACGCTGATGCGTAACGCAGGGCTGGACAGTCTGTTTCCCCTGGCACAGATCGCGGTTATGGGCTTCAGCGCCGTTCTGGCGCGGCTGCCAGCAATCGTCAGACTTGCCTACCGTCTGATAGACCATATTGTCGCGTTCAAGCCCGATATCCTGGTGATCATCGACAGTCCTGATTTTACCCACCCGGTTGCGCGGCGGGTGCGCCGCAAAATTCCGGACCTGCCGGTGCTTGACTATGTGTCGCCAAGCGTGTGGGCGTGGCGCTCCGGGCGCGCGCGCAAAATGACCAATTATATTGACCACGTGCTGGGTATCCTGCCATTTGAGCCAGCGGCCTATATCAGGCTCGGTGGCCCCGTCTGCACCTATGTCGGGCACCCTTTGGTGAGCAAGATTTCTCTGGCTAAGCAAGCTGCCGTCGCTGAACACAATTCTGAGGCTCCAATGTTGCTGGTGATGCCCGGCAGCCGCAGCAGCGAAGTCGGCCGGTTGCTCGGCCCGTTTGGCGACGCTGTTGCACTTCTGGCTGAACAGAGCCCCGGTTTGAGGGTTGAAATTCCGGCCGTGCCGCATTTGAAACAGCATATCCAGCGTGAAATTGCGCACTGGCCTGTCCGGCCAGCACTTCTGACCGGTGAGGAGGCGAAATTTGCGGCTTTTTCCCGGGCAGATGCAGCTTTGGTGGCTTCGGGCACGGCAACGCTGGAACTTGCCTTGTGGGGCATTCCCATGGTGGTCGGCTACAGGCTGGACCCGATTGCCAGGCGTTTCAAATGGCTTGGAAATGTCTCTTCAATTGTACTGCCAAACCTCATCCTTGAGGAAAATGTCATACCTGAATATATCGATGAAGCATGCACCGGGCCTGTGTTGAGCAGCGCGATCCTGCCGCTTCTGCAGAAGAAAGCCGGATATCAGATGCAGATAAAAGCATTTGAGAGGCTTCAGGATCTGTGTTCCGTTGCGCCGCACAGCCCGGCGGAATTAGCGGCCGAGATGGTTTTGCAACACGCGCCCGCATCTCAGTGATACGCCAGCGCGGCCATTGAATACAAAACCGCCCGAAACGGGCGGCTTTGTCAGATCAGATTTTTGGTCAACGCTGTGAAATGGGAACGAAGTCACGCTCCGGCGCACCTGTATAGAGCTGGCGCGGCCGTCCGATGCGCTGGCCCGGATCTTCGATCATTTCATTCCACTGGCCAATCCATCCGACCGTCCGCGCAAGAGCGAACAGCACCGTGAACATGGAAGGCGGAAAGCCTAGGGCCCGCAAAGTGATGCCGGAATAGAAATCGATGTTCGGATACAGTTTCTTCTCGATGAAATAGTCATCGGTCAGGGCGATCTGCTCCAGTTCCAGCGCCACTTCGAGCATCGGATCGTCGGAAATGCCCAGCTCGTTCAGCACTTCGTGGCAGGTTTTCTGCATGATCTTGGCGCGTGGATCATAATTCTTATAGACCCGGTGGCCGAAACCCATCAGCCGGAACGGATCATTCTTGTCCTTGGCGCGGGCAATATATTCCGGAATTTTGTCAACGCTTCCGATTTCAGCCAGCATGTTCAGCGCAGCCTCGTTGGCGCCGCCATGGGCCGGACCCCAAAGACAGGCGATGCCGGCAGCAATACAGGCAAACGGATTGGCTCCTGATGACCCTGCCAGTCGCACCGTAGACGTTGACGCATTCTGCTCATGATCGGCATGCAGAATGAAAATGCGGTCCATCGCACGGGCCAGGACCGGATTGACCTTGTACTCCTCGCAAGGGACGGCAAAGCACATCCGCAGGAAATTCGACGCGTAGTCAAGATCATTGCTGGGATACTGAAACGGCTGGCCGATATGATATTTGAAAGCCATCGCCGCAATCGTCGGCATTTTGGCGATCATCCGCAACGAGGCGACCATGCGCTGATGCGGATCTGAAATGTCTGTGGAATCATGATAAAATGCCGACAGCGCGCCGACCACACCGCACATGATTGCCATCGGATGGGCGTCGCGGCGAAAACCGGTGAAAAACCGCGACATCTGTTCATGGATCATCGTGTGATAGGTGACGCGGCTGTCGAAATCCTTCTTTTCTGCAGCCGTCGGTAATTCGCCATACAACAGCAGATAACAGGTTTCCAGAAAGTCGCCATGTTCGGCCAGCTGATCGATCGGATAACCCCGATACAACAGAATGCCCTCATCGCCATCAATATAGGTGATCTTCGATTCACACGAAGCAGTTGAGGTGAAGCCGGGGTCATAGGTAAATCGGTCTGACTGCTTGTAGAGCGAGGAGATGTCGATAACCTCAGGTCCCACAGTCCCGACATATACCGGAAACTCATAAGATTCGTTTCCAATGGTCAGCGTTGCTGTCTTTTCGCTCATATGCATCCCTTTCAAGCTTGCCCATAGCGGAGGGCATATCCGATGTCGGGCGGTAATTGGGAGCCGCCCTGAGAAACTGATCTGCCCTTGGTCTCAGAGGACCGTCCGGCTCTTATTCTCTGAGAATTATTGCGAAGTTCCGTTATCAACTACCCGATTTGCTGCAGCGCCGCAAGAAGCCGGCGAACATCCGTCTGGACACCAGGGCACGGCCTTACGAGATCGCTGCGGAGATACGTTTCAGCGATTGCTCGCGCCCCAGTACCAGCAAAACATCATAGATGCCGGGTGACATGTGGCTGCCGGTCAAAGCCGCCCTCAACGGTTGAGCCACTTTGCCAAGCTTCAAATCCCGTTCGACAGCATAGGCTTTGACAGCTGTCTCCAGGCTTTCGGCATTCCATTCGGCGCTTTTAAGTGCCGGAATCAGGTCTGTGAGAATGCCTCGGCCGGTCTCGTCCAGAAGACTAAGTGCTTTTTCAGTATAATCCAGCGGCACTGTCGCGGCGATAAATTCCGCACTTTCAATAAGTTGAACAACAGTCTTGGCGCGTTCTTTCAGTCCCGGCATCGCCACAAGCAATTGCTTGCGGTGACCATCCGACAGCTTCGTGCCGAACAGACTGGGGCGCTCAAGTTCCGGTAACACCACCTCCATCGCATCAATCAGCCTCTGATCCTCGGCAGCGCGAATGTAGATGCCATTGAGATTTTCCAGCTTTGCGAAATCAAACCGGGATGGCGATTTGCCAATGGCATCCAGAGTAAACCATTCAATCATCTGTTCGATCGAAATCACCTCGTCGTCGCCATGGGCCCAGCCGAGACGTACCAGATAATTGCACAGGGCCTCCGGCAGATAGCCCATTGCCCGATAGGCTTCAGCTCCCAGCGCACCGTGGCGCTTTGACAGTTTTGCACCATCCGGGCCATGAATCAGCGGCACATGGGCCATCTCTGGAACCGGCCAGTCCAAAGCCTTGTAAATCTGTATTTGCCGCGCCGCATTTGTGAGATGATCATCGCCGCGCACAATATGGGTGATCCCCATATCATGATCGTCAACGACAACGGCCAACATGTAGGTCGGCGTTCCGTCACTGCGCAGCAGAATAAAATCATCCAGATCAGCATTGGGAAATTCTACCTCGCCCTGAACGTGATCCATCACAGTCGTGGTGCCGGTTTGCTCGGCTTTGATGCGGACCACTGGCTTGACACCAGCTGGTGCATCTGCCGCATCGCGGTCCCGCCAGGTGCCGTCATATTTGGGGGCTCTGTTTTCCGCGCGCGCCTTTTCCCGCATCGCACTCAACTCTTCGGGAGAGGTGTAGCAATGATAGGCCTTGCCTTCGTTAATGAGTTGATTGGCCACTTCGGCATGGCGTTTCTGCCGCGAAAACTGCGAAATCGGATCGCCCTGCCAGTCGATACCGAGCCAGGTCAGACCATCCAAGAGGGCCGTCACCGCTTGCGGTGTTGACCGTGATTGGTCGGTATCCTCGATGCGCAACAGCATTTTGCCGCCATTGGCCTTGGCAAACAGCCAGTTGAACAAAGCGGTCCGCGCTCCGCCAATGTGGAGAAAGCCGGTGGGTGAGGGAGCAAATCGCGTAACGACGGGAGGGGACATCAAAAGCCTATGGAAATTTGGTAAATGTGGCGCTTCGTGTAGCATGGAGATCGACCAGAACAAAACACTTGATGCGACGTGACCAAGAGAATTCCCAAATCAGGCCTGTCCGGTCCTCAGGACGCTGCTGACGAACAGCAATCGGTGCAGCACGGGACAGTTACCGCTGCAACTCCGACTGTGCGTTGGCCGGAGGCCAGCTCTACATTGCGTATCGTGCCGAGGACATGGCACCGGATGCTGCTCAGGCGCCGGCATTTGCAGGACGCAGTGACCCATGCCGCTGCTGCCGAGATGTCGGGGCCGGATATTTTTGCCTGGATTCCGGTCTTCATGGCGCTGGGTGTGCTTGGATATTTTTCAATGATGCGTGAGCCGGACGGCCTTGCACTCGGCCTGCTGCTGGTTGGTCTGCTCACAGCCGCATGGTACGCGCGCCGCACTGACACAATGTTTCGCACTCTCATGGCCCTGTCTCTTTTCGTGGCTGGCGCTGGTCTGGCAAAATGGCAGACTGACAGGCTGGCAACGCCGCTGCTGCGTCAGGCCGGGACATTTGAATTGAGCGGCCGCGTTGCTGACATCGTGCCCGGAGAAAAACGCAGCCGCGTGGTGCTGCGTAAAGTCAGAGATCTGGCGGCCGTACCGCAACCTCTTTCTGACGTGCAACTCAGTGCCTTCAATCAGCATATTGCCGGTCTCAGGATAGGCGACACGGTCTGGCTCAGAGCCCGGCTTGAACCGCTCTCGGGCGCGTTGATCCCTAATGGCTATGATTTTCGCCGCGCCGGATATTTCAAGGGCCTGTCGGCACGAGGCTTTTCGCTGGGAGAAATCGTTCCTGAACTGCAGTTTGAAGCCACCAGTGGGATAGCGCTGGCCGACAGGCTGACGCGCATCCGTCAGTCCGTCGCGGCCCGCTTGAAAAGCGCCTTGCCGGGTGAGGCCGGGGCGCTCGCCTCAGCGCTTCTGGTAGGGCTTCGCAGCGGCATATCGGATGACACGGAGGAAGCGCTGCGCAATTCCGGACTGGCGCATATTCTGGCGATTTCAGGACTGCATATGGCTCTGGTGACGGCGCTGCTGTTTGGCTCAATCCGGTTGGTCGCCGCCTTTGCACGGACCGTTTCCGCCAGATATGAGGTGAAGAAATGGGCTGCTGCCGCTGCTCTGGTTGGTGCATTGCTGTATCTGGGTCTGTCCGGCGCCGGCATTTCAGCGCAACGCGCATTTCTGATGGCCGCGGTCTTTCTGCTGGCAATCATCTGCGACCGGGCTGCACTGACCATGCGCAACGTAGCATTGGCGGCCATTGCTATCATGCTGTTTCAGCCCGCCGCGGTGCTCTCGCCCGGGTTCCAGATGTCATTCATGGCGGTGATTGCTCTGGTGGCGGTATACCGGCGCGACGGCACGTTTAACAGGCTCCGAATGAAATCCCGGCAATCCGGCGTTCTGCGCGCCATGCTTGTGGGCGTCATGGCTCTGGCGGTGACGTCAATTGTTGCCGGTTTTGCCACCGCTCCGTTTGCTGTGCATCATTTTTATCAGTTTGCGGTCTATGGCCTGATCGGAAATCTCGCTGCCATGCCGATTGTCGGCTTCGTCGTGATGCCGGCGGGCCTCGTGTCTTTGCTGGTGATGCCATTCGGGTTGGAAACGCTGCCACTGAAATTGATGGGAGCCGGTCTTGATCTGGTCGTAGGTGTTGCTGAGCGGGTATCTGGCCTGAGTGGTGCAATCAGCGTTCCAGGTCAGCAATCGGCGATATTTACCTTGTTGCTGGCACTTGCGCTGATCAGCTTGTGCCTGATGCGGACAAGGCTGCGTTATGCGGTTGCCACTCTTTGTCTGGGTACAGCGGTTGTGGTGAGTTCTGCAGCACAGGCTCCGCCTGTATTGCTGGTGGCGCCGGATGGTAAAATGATCGCTGGTTTTGCGGATAGCCAACTGGAATTTCGCGGTCGATCGCGCAACAGTTTCACCGGCAAAATCTGGCTAGGGGCATTCGGAGATAAGCGCGATCCTGAAACTGTTCTCAATGAGGAGCGCGCCGGACAATCGTGCGATCGCACAGGATGCCTGTTTAACATCCGTTTCGGCGATTCCCGCACCATTCAGATTGCAACAATCAACCGGATCGAGGCGATGTTTGAAGCCTGCGCGGGTGATGCCGCAATTATTATCAGCTCAGTTGAGCTGACCTTCCCCTGCGCATCGCCTGAACGTTCTGGGAACCTCGAAAAAACCATATTCGACCCGTCTTTTTTGGCGGAGCGCGGCGCGGTTTTGTTGACAACGCTGGGAGATGCGCCGCAAAGTCCGCGCAATTCCACAGACGTCCTGTCGGCGCGACTTGCTGGACTTGGCCTGCAAATTCAAACCAGCCTGCCGGCAAGCAAGCGGCCATGGAATTGAATTGGCCGGATTTGTTGTGCCGTCCTCGCGAAGTCGTTACTTACGCTTGCGGGAATCATTGTTATATGTAACCGGAATTCAGAGCGAGGATTGGTATGGCTGCGGAACTGACACTTTTGACTGTGCTTCTGGCCGGCTTGATTTCCTTTATTTCGCCTTGCGTTCTGCCGTTGGTGCCACCGTATCTTGTCTATCTGGCCGGTGTGTCGCTGGACCAGCTGACCTCCGGTGAACTCAGCCGTGCGCGAAGCCGCAAGGTCGTGCTGTCAGCCACCAGTTTCGTGTTTGGATTCACCACCGTATTCGTTCTGCTCGGAGCCGCTGCGTCGGTTGCCGGCCAGTTCATTGCACGCAATGCAGGGACACTCAGCATTGTCGCCGGCATCGTTATCATTATTATGGGACTGCATTTCCTCGGTGTTTTCCGCATCGGATTTTTATACCGCGAAGCCCGGATTAAGATCACGCAGAAACAGCCGGGATATCTCGGTGGCTACGTCATGGGACTGGCATTCGCATTTGGCTGGACGCCTTGCATCGGGCCGGTTCTGGCGGCTATCCTTGCAGTGGCCGGAACGGAAGATACCGTGGCCAAAGGTGCAGGACTGTTGGCGGTTTATTCGCTCGGGCTTGGCATCCCTTTCATTACCGCCGCTCTGTTCGCGCGTCCGTTTATCGCCTGGATGTCCAAATTCAAGCGCCACATGCAAACTGTGGAGCGGGTCATGGGCGGATTGCTGGTGGTCACCGGTTTTCTGTTTCTGACCAATCAGATGGCTGTCTTCTCGTTCTGGCTGCTTGAGATGTTCCCGGCGCTAGGGGTGATCGGTTGAACCGCTTTTGATCTAAATTTTCTGAACAGCCTGGCCGGGAGCGTTGCCAGAATAACGCCGCCCAGAATCAGGGCCAGTCCGGCAAAATGAAATGGCTTCAAAGTCTCACCAAGCAACAGCACGGACAGGCCGACGCCATAGGGCGGCAGCAAATACAGGAATACACCTGTGATTGACGGTCCAACCACTTTCACCCCGTATTGATACGCGGTGAAAGGAAACAGCGAGGACACAACCACCAGAGCGGCTATGCCGGTCCATGTTGTGCCAGAGGTTGGAAAATGCCCGGTCCAGTATATTTCGAAAATCGCAAACGGCAAAAGTGTGATCGCCCCCGCCATGCCCACTACCCCGACGAGCGGCAGGGTTGGCAGATCTGGAAACGGGTCATTGCGCAGTAGGACCGAATAGATCGCCCAGCCAAACGCTGCCAGGACGAAAAAACCGTCTCCGGGATTGAATTTCAATGACAACAATTCTGCCAGATCGCCCTTGAAGACAATCACTGCGACGCCGGTAATGGCGATCGGAATCCCGATAATTTCACGCCAGCCGATTTTTCGGCCCCGGAAAAGCCATTCCAGCAGAATTATCAACACCGAAGATGACGTGTAAATCAGCGTTCCGTTGGAAGCAGTGGTGTATTTCAGCGCCAGATAGACCAGAGCGCCGCAGATCCACATTCCAAGAAATCCGGCGATAAAGACCTGACGCCATTGACGGCGAAAAACCGGCCAGTGCGCTTTTAGTGCCGGCAGACTGATCGCGAGCAAAATCAGCGAGGTGATGAACCAGCGCAGAAACGCCAGAATGAATGGCTCTGTGCCATCGATGATCCAGCGTCCGATGATGATGTTCGAGCCGAAGAAAAGCGGCATGAAAACAAGCACCAGATAGGCTTTCGCCCGGTTATCTTTTGGCTGCTGTGATGTGTCGGAGAGAGAGGTCATTTCCGTTTGCTAGCGGAGATCATCCACACTGGCAATCGCAAATGCGTTGCCTGATCAAACGGGGTGCAAGAGGGGAAGACCCCGTGGCCGAATAGTCTACCGATCCATCAGGGCTTTGGAGATTTCCGCATTTGTCGGAGTGCGGCCGGTGCCTGGAACTTTCAGCGGATAGGGCTGAACGCTGGATCGCACATTGTGTTGCGTAAAGCGCCCCGACGGTTGTTCCAAAGACGTCCGTATAGCGGCTGGCATTTGTTGGGAAAGCGGGTCGGCATTTCCGGGGGACCGCCCGCCGGACCCTGGCGAAATACTGGCAGTGAACAGCTCCGATCCGGTCTCAACACTGTCCAGCCGAGACACCAGAATACGGTTCTGCCGGTCAAGCCGCATAACGACTTCGCGCAGTTCAATGATTTCGTCCTGCATCCGGCGGGAAACAGAAGTCAGGTTTCGGGTGGCAGCAGCATCGCTGGCGCTGAACGCCTCGGCATTGAGATTGGGCGCCCAGTCGGTGCGCGTCAGCCAGAACGACCCGGACAGGGTGGCCATGGCGACAACGCCCCAGATCATCAGTAAAGTAAGCTGAAACCAGGCCAATCTCGACACGCTCTGTTCCTTTGGTGCATCCTGCTAAGTGTGTTTAAAATAGTGATACAATTGTTGAGATATTGTTAAGCATGACAGCGCAGCCGCTGGCTCGCTTTCTGGGATATTCAGTGCTAACCAACTCAGCGGAAACGTTTTTTGGAATCGGAGAATAGCTTGTCGAGCGTGGATATTATCATACTCGCAGCCGGTGAAGGCACGCGGATGAAATCGGCAACGCCAAAGGTCCTGCACCCTGTCGGCGGCCTGCCAATGCTTGGGCACGTGCTGAATTCCTGCCGCGCTTTCGGCGCGTCCCGTTTGGCGGTGGTAATCGGGCCCGATGCTCCCCGGGTAACTGCTTTTCTGGAGCAGCAACCATCTCAGGTTGACACTTTTGTTCAAACTGAGAGGCTGGGAACCGGACATGCAGTTCGGGCGGCCGACAAATTTTATGCTGGTGTCAATCATTGCAACATCGTCCTGTTCGGCGATACGCCGTTAATTCGGCCGCAAACGCTGGACCGGATTAAAACCCTTCTGGATGCTGACGCTGATCTGGTGATACTTGGATTTGAGCCGGAAAACCCAACGGGATATGGCCGGCTGCTGACCGATCAGGGCGAGTTGATTGCGATTCGTGAAGAAAAGGACGCAAGCGAAACCGAACGCAAGATCAGCCTGTGCAATGCCGGGGCCATGGGCTTCGCACCGGGCGTTCTGGATCAATTGCTGGCATCTTTGACCAATCAAAACGCCCAGGGCGAATATTATCTGACCGATTGTGTTGAACTGGCGCGGGCGCAGGGGCTTTCAGTACAGATCGTCACAGGCGATGTTGCCGATGCGACAGGTGTGAACAGCCGGGCGCAACTGGCGGATGTCGAAGCCATGTTTCAGGACCGTATGCGCCGCCGGGCTATGGCCAATGGAGTGACGCTTACGGCACCCGATACGGTGTTTTTTGCCCATGATACCGAGATTGAAGCCGATGTGACGCTCGAACCGAATGTGGTGTTTGGCCCGAAGGTACAGATAAAAAGCGGTGCAACCATCAAGACGTTTTCACATATTGAAGGCGCTGTCATCGGCGCAGACGCCATAGTCGGGCCGTTTGCGCGGCTGCGTCCGGGCACCGAATTGGAGGCAGGCTCCAAGGTTGGAAATTTTGTCGAAGTCAAAGCTGCAACTGTTGGAAAAGGCAGCAAGATCAATCATCTGAGCTATATTGGCGATGCAAGGATCGGGGCTGGTGTTAACATCGGGGCAGGTGCGGTTACCTGTAATTATGATGGCTTCCTCAAGCACACAACAACGCTTGGAGACGGCAGCTTCATCGGCTCGGGCAGCCTGCTGGTGGCACCTGTGGAAGTTGGCGCAAACGCCTATGTCGCAACCGGTTCTGTCATCACGCAGGATGTGCCAGCAGATGCGCTGGCTTTTGGCCGCGCCCGGCAAACCAACAAGGAGGGCAGGGGCGCCCGGCTGAAGGAGGAGTTGCGTGCTGCCAAGGCCGAGGCACCGAAGCGCAAATAACTTTCGCTAAACTCGCTCAAAACCGTGATCATGACTGGCGGTTTCCAGCCAGTGCAGTGTGCTTTGTGCGTAACTGCTGAAAGCGAACAGCCGAAATTCATCGCTCTTCGACCGCACGATCATCAACGGCATGTGATGCGCTGTGCTCTGGGCGACCTTGCCAACCGGAAAACTCTGATTGCTGAAATCCATCGCGACACCTTTCGACAGAACGGTTTCAACATCCGGCCCGGTGAGCGTGAGGATGGTTCGTGCGCTTGACAGGTCCGTCACCGAACCAACGTCAGCAACAATGGCGGCTTGCAGTTTTTGCTCAAGATCTGCTGCCCTGCTTTCCAGCAAATAGCGCCCGCCGCCAAGCGAGTAGATAGAAAGCGGCGTGCCGAAGATGGCGGTGCCGTCTTCCGGCAAGGTAGCAATGCCGGGTTTCTTCAGCTTGGCCAGCGCCTTTTCCTGCTGGCCGGGAAACAGCGAGAGTTGCACAAGCGAGCCTGCATAGCTGCGTCGCAATGTGATGCCGGTCGTATCAGGCCTGCCGAAATGACCGGCAGTCCAGACCCGGTCCAGCGGGCAGGCGGACAATGTTTCCAGGTCCTCAACCATGCATCCGCTCCCCATCCTTGTCGAAGAAACAGGGATCGACAATTTCTACCGGAACATGGTGTCCTTTCAACGGAAAGGCAGCGAACAGCTCGTTGCCGATCAGGTCCCGACCTTTTTCCAGCAATGCCAGCGCGATGTATTTTTCAAGCGCGGGACTGTAGGCGCTGGACGTAACATGGCCAAGGCTGATGCCAGGTTTGCGAGCGTCCGCACTGCGCACCAGATGGCTGCCGGCACGCACAGGTTCACCGGAACTGGAAATCAGGCCAACGAGTTGCTGTCGATTGGGATCAGTGAAACCGGCGCGGGTGGTCATGGCTGAACCGATGGCATGTTTTTGCTGTGAGACCATGTTGCCAAGCCCAACCATCTCTGCCGTTGTGCGCCCATTCAATTCCGCACCAACCACGTGGCCCTTTTCCATACGCATGGTTCCCAGCGCTTCTATCCCGTAACTGACCATTGCAAATTCTTTCCCGGCAGACTGAAGTGCGTTCCAGACAGCAAGGCCGAAACGTGTCGGCGTGTAGACCTCGAAGGCCAGTTCACCGGAAAATGACAGGCGGCACAGCATAACCGGAATGCCCTGACTGGTGTGGCCATGGCGGATTGCCATGAAGGGAAAAGCCTCGTTGCTGAAATCCACATCCGGGATGAATTTGGCCAGAAGATCACGGGATTTCGGCCCCGCCACTGCCGCCCCGGCCCATTGATCACTGACCGATGTCACATGAACCTTCATTTCCGGCCAGTGAATGGCGAGGCAGGTTTCAAGATGTTCCATTACACCGGCTGCATGCGCCGTGGTTGTTGTCATCAGATAATTTGTATCGCTGAGGTGCCATGTGGTTCCGTCGTCATAGACGATACCGTCCTCTCGCAGCATCAGGCCGTAGCGGGCCTTGCCGACTGGCAGTTTTGCAAACCCATTGCTGTAGACGCGGTTGAGAAACTTGGCCGCATCCGGTCCCTGCACCGCGATTTTGCCGAGGGTTGAGACATCGACAATGCCGACAGTTTTACGGGTCTGCCGTGCTTCGCGTATATAGGCTTCTTCAACGCTCTCTGCGCCACGGCGATAGACCCTCGGTCTTTTCCACAGCCCCGCATCCATCATCTCCGCGCCGGCATCCACATGCCAGTCATGAACCGCCGTGCGACGAACTGGCTGCCAATGCGCACCACGTGCATCGCCCACCAATGCGCCAAAGGAAACCGGAGTGTAGGGCGGCCGAAAGCGCGTGGTGCCGACTTCCAGAATACTTAATCCGCGTGCTTCAGCCATGAGCGCCAAGCCGTTGATGTTGGACAGTTTCCCCTGATCAGTTCCCATGCCCAACGTGGTGTAACGTTTCAAATGTTCAACGCTCAAAAAGCCTTCCTGATAGGCCAGTTGGATATCACTTGCGGTAACATCATGCTGAAAATCAACGAAGGCTTTACCTCGACCGCCCTTGATGCGCCACACCGGCGCAACATTCAGCACGTTCTGCCGCTCCGGCTCCTGGAGTTTCTTGCGCGCCTTGCTGAATGATAATTTGCGCAGCGCAGACTCTGCTGCCATTTCTGCACTGGCAATCACATCATCACGGTCAAAATGGCCAGCCATTGAGCCACAGGCAGTCCAGATGCCGTTGGGCCGGCCAGGCAGCACCGTGTGCAAAGTTTCATCCCATTCGGGCGCGCCGCCCATCTGGCTGGTGAGGTGAATGGTCGGCGTCCAGCCTGCGGAAATGCCGAGACAATCGCAGTCGAGAACGCGTTCCTCGCCACTGGTTTTCTTACCGTGCGGATCAAATGCGGCCAGGCTGATGCGTTTGATGCCGTGACTGCCGTGAACCTGTGTCACCGCGTGGCCGGTGATAAGTTGAAGCCCGGTGGCTGCTACCTGTGCCATCGCCAGATCCGAGATGTTTGTTCGGGTATCGACGATTGCCCGGATCGGCACGCCCATATCCTTCAGGGTGCTGAGTTGCCTATAGGCACCGTCATGGCTGGTGAACAGCACAATGTCCCTGCCAGCTGCGACGCCATAGCGCAGAGCGTAGGCACGGATACTGTCAGCCAGCATCACTCCTGGCCGGTCATTACCTGCAAACACCAGCGGACGTTCCAGTGCCCCGGAGGCAAACACCGCATGGCGCGCGCGCAGCACATGATAGCGCTCATAGGGCGCGTAATCGGTGGCCTGCGGCTGATGCGCCGATACCCGCTCCATCAGGCCGAATGTGCCGCCATCATACATGCCGAAACAGGTGGTGCGCGGTAAAATTGTGGCATTTTCAAGCGCTTTCAGACTGTTGAGCAGCGCGGATATCTGCTCGTCTTCTCTGGGGTCTCCGCGATGATAGCCGCCAAAGCCGGCATGCTCGTCGACCAGAATCACGCGGGCGCCTTTTTTGGCCGCCCGCAGCGCTGCTGTCAGCCCGGCAAGACCACCGCCGACCACAAGCAGATCGGTGAAGCTGTTGATTTTCTCATATCTGTCAGGATCAGGGCTGCTGCCTGCTCTGCCCAGACCGGCGGCGCGGCGGATAATCGGTTCATAGACCTTCCACGCCTTTCGCGTCGGTCCCATGAAAGTTTTGTAGTAGAACCCGGCCTGAAACAAGGGTCCGGCCAATTGGTTGGCAGACAGAATATCGAAATTGAGGCTGGGCCAACGGTTCTGGCTGCTGGCGGTCAGGCCCTCATAGATCTCCGTCATGGTTGCTCTTGTATTGGGTTCCTGAACATCCTGTCTGTTGAGGGTTACCAGGGCGTTGGGTTCTTCACTGCCAACACTCATCAGGCCGCGGGGACGGTGATACTTGAAGCTGCGTCCAAATAATTGCTGGCCATCTGCCAAAAGCGCCGAGGCCAGCGTGTCGCCGGAAAAACCCTCCACAGGCCTGCCATCAAAGGTAACAGACAATTTTCGGCTGCGGTCAATCTGTCCGCCCGCATCCAGTCGAAAACCACTCATCGGACACGCCCTGTCTGATACGGATCACGGCTTTTGACAGTCAATATTTCATGGGTTGCGGTGTTTCTGGTCAGCTCCAGCACAAGGCGGCAGCCTGCATTGTGCTGCCACAATTCCTTGTGCGGTCCGCGCGGATTGCTGCGGTTGTAGACAAAATGCTCCCAGTCCTTGGCGCGGGCTTTCCCCGGATCCGGGCGCTTTACCGTGGCATCGCCGAGATAGGTATATTCCGCAAGATCGCGGGCACCGCAATGGGGGCAGGGTATCAGCATGAAATTCTCCCCTTGGGCATTTAATGCAGCTTGGCCGAGGGGCCAGCGCCCAGTTCATCGATTGAATAACCCGACGCGAAGCGCTCCAGCGTGAAAGGTGCATTGAGCGCATGCGGTTCATCTTTGGCGATGGTGTGGGCAAAACACCAGCCCGATGCCGGCGTGGCCTTGAAGCCGCCGTAACACCAGCCGGCATTCAGATAGAGACCTGGCAACGGCCCTTTGGTGATGATCGGACTGCCATCCATCGACATGTCCATAATGCCGCCCCAGTGCCGCAACAGACGAACTTTTGCAAATTGCGGATAGAGCGCCAGCATAATAGTTGTCACGTCTTCAATCACCGGAAGATTGCCACGCTGGGCGTAGGAGTTGTATTTGTCGATATTGCCGCCAAACACCAGCCCGCCCTTGTCGGACTGAGACATATAAAAATGTCCGCCGCCGCCGGTCACGACAGTATCGACCGCCGGCTTCAGCGCTTCGGAGACGAATGCCTGCAGCACATGGCTTTCGATTGGCAGGGTCTCAACGCCGGCCTTGCGCATCACCTCCGAGGTGCTTCCGGCGACAGCCACGCCGATCTTCGGCGCCTTGATATCGCCGCGTGTGGTTTGCACTCCGGTGATCGTGTCGCCCTTTTTCAAAAATCCGGTGACTTCACAATTTTCCAGAATATCGACGCCCAAACCGTCGGCGCCGCGGGCATAGCCCCAGGCGATTGCGTCGTGGCGGGCAGTGCCCGCTCGCGGCTGCAGCAGGCCGCCATGGATGGGAAACCGCGTATCTGACGACATATCGAGTTGCGGAACAAATCTTGCAACCTCATCGCGATCCAATAGTTCCGCGTCGATCCCGTTCAGGCGCATGGCATTGCCGCGCGTGGCATGAGCGTCCATTTCCGCCGGATTATGGGCAAGGTTGAGAACACCGCGCTGGGAAAACATCACATTGTAATTCAATTCCCGGGACAGACCTTCCCACAGTTTCATACTGTGCTCATAAAACAGCGCGTTTTTGCGCAATTCATAATTCGAACGCACGATGGTTGTATTGCGACCGATATTACCGCTGCCGATCCAGCCCTTTTCGACAACAGCAACATTGTGAATGCCGTGCTCCCTGGCGAGATAGAAGGCCGTCGCCAGCCCGTGCCCGCCACCGCCAATGATGATGACATCATAAGATGGTTTGGGATCGGGTTTGCGCCACTGGCTGTTCCAGTATCTGTTCCCGGTAAAAGCATTTTTTGCCAGCGCCCACGCAGAAAATCGTGTCACGGAATTCTCCTCTGATCAAGGATCAGTGTGCAGGTCTATGCTTGAACTGCGCAAGTGACAAAACGTCTTGCCGCCGGATTTTCCGGTGATTTGGGCTTGCCCGTCGAATGCACGTCCATAAGATGCTGCTCTGGAAGGACCACATATTCATGACTCGCTTCGGTTTTCTGCTGATCGACCGGTTTTCGCTTTTCAATCTGGCTGCCATGCTGGATCCGCTTCGGGTTGCAAACCAGATGTCCGGCAAGGAGCACTTTGAATGGCTGACAACCAGCGTCAGCGGCGAACCAGTGCATTGCAGCAGCAATACAAGCTTCAATGTCGGTTACGCGCTTGCCGATCTGCCTCACTGCGACGTGCTGATTGTCTGCGCCGGATATGAAACCGACCCGGACAATGTCACGCAGATCCATACCCAATTGCGACAGCGTGAACGACGCGGGACAATTCTTGGCGCCATTTCAACCGGCAGCATTGTGCTGGCCAGTGGCGGTTTGCTGGATGGCTATGCCTGCACCATTCACTGGGAGTATGAGGCGGCCTTCCGCGAACGCTTTCCAACGGTCAACTGCACCGGCCGCGTGTTTGAAATCGACCGCAACCGCATGACATCGTCCGGTGGCACCGCATCGTTTGATCTGGCGCTCAACATCATCGCCCAGGACCTGTCCGAAGAATGTGCCTATCAGGTTGCCAATCAGTTCCAGCACGACAGAATTCGCAAAGGCGATGAAACTCAAAGAGCAGGCAAAAACAGGGATTTCTCCGCAAGACCGGACAAGCTGGCGCGGGTCATTACGCTGATGGAAAACAATCTGGAAGAACCACTGGCCACTTCCGAGCTGGCGAGACAGGTCTCGCTGTCGGTGCGCCAGGTGGAACGGTTGTTCCTCAAATATCTCAGC
>CAXBCI010000012.1:0-96952 GCA_963974065.1 uncultured Hyphomicrobiales bacterium
CACGGCGCGAAGTGTGCCTCGCCGGCAAACGAGCAAAACCGGTCAAATGATTCAATGTAACCATGAAGCGATCTAGAGGACGTATCGGGAATGTCGAGCGCTATTGCACAGCTGGACCGCTGCAACAACAACGGTCACCGGTTTATGCAATGGATTATGAAATCGTAGAAACGCTTTGAAGAACAAACACATTTGAGCCAGTGTTGACTCGATTGTAGAGGTCAATCACATCCTGGTTGAACATGCGGATACAGCCGGAGGAGACCGCTTTGCCAATGCTCCATGGCTCACTGGTGCCATGAATCCGGTAAAGCGTGTCGCGGCCATTATCGCAGAGGTAAAGCGCGCGCGCGCCGAGCGGGTTGTGCAGGCCCGGTTCCATGCCGTTGCGATACTGCTCCAGCTCGGGCTGGCGCTCAATCATTTCGCTTGGGGGTGTCCATGTCGGCCACGGTTTTTTTGCACCAATTTTGGCATTTCCACTCCAGGAAAACCCCTGGCGTCCGACACCGATGCCATAGCGAAGAGCTTCGCCATCGCCACGAACCAGGTACAAAAACTTGTTCTGGGGATCGACCACAAGAGTGCCCGCAGGCTCCGCTCCGTTATAAGCTACCATCTGGCGCTGGAATTGCGGCGGCACCTGTTTCATGTCGATTGCAGGCAGTGGGAACATCTCGTCCGGCATTGGCCCATAGGCGCTGATATAAGACGGAGAGCTGTCTTCAACGCTGGCCATTCGACCGGCAGAAGCGGAACACCCGGCCAGCCCGAAAGCAGCAGCTCCAAGCAAGAATGCCCGGCGCGTGGTTTTACCAGAGTCACTTTTTTGAAAAGCGTAATTTGTTACTTCGTCAGTCACCAACCGGTCCTTCCCGACAATATGCTCCGCCTATATATCCAAAACCAGACGTCGCACCAATAAGAATTCATTAGCTATACGGATTCTCTGAAAAACAGATTAAATTGCGTCGAAGGTCCTCTCGCTGGTCCGTTCCAGCGTCCGAATTTTTCTGCAAGCAATTCAACTGCAACCAGTATTTCTCCTTCAGGATCCTGATCGATAATCACATCAATGATGCCCTTGCGCAGCAAAGCGCGCCGCTCCTGCGTGATCTCATGAGTGATGAAGCTGACATCCTGTTCGCAATTCTGCATCACCAGCGCCTTTGCAATCCCCTGATTCCCTGCTGACACGCTGTAAATGCCGCGAATTCCTGGTCTGTCACTCAGCAGCAGCGCAACTTCCGTCGCAAGGGACTCGATTTTTTCCTGAGTCTGTATCTCTTCTATAATGCGGCAGGCCGGATAACGTTCCTTCAGGACCTCATAAAATCCATTTCGACGGGCGTGGTGATCCATCAATTCATAACTGCCTGCGACAATGACGATATCTCCGCCGCCGGCACCCAGAAAGCGTCCCATCAGATCGCCGGCCACCCGTCCGGCACCGAAATTATCCGGACCGACATAGGCCAGCCGCTTGCTGGTCGAGACATCGCTTACAAAACTCAGCACCGGCACTGCAGCGGCAGCTGCATCAATCGCTTCCCTGACCAGCGGATGCTCATTGACGGAAATCAGAAGCGCATCGGCCTGGGCACTGAGCCTGCGGATTTGCGCCGCCGTCTTGTTGGGTGTCAGAATATCGAAATAGTGCAGGGACAGTTGAATATTGTGCACCGAGAAAACCTGGTTTGCCCGCAGAACGCCCTGGCGCACCCGTTCGAAAAACGGGTTGCTCGGATTCTGCGTCAGCACCGCCACCCGCAGGATGCGGGTTGGCCGGCGGTCCAGATTGCGATCCAGTTTCAGCTTGCGCGCCCATTCCATGACCATGCGCTCTTTTTCCGGATTGACGCCGCCGCGATGATTCAGCACCCGGTCGACAGTAGCTATGCTCAGTCCGCAGGCATGCGCCACCTGTTGCAATGTCGGTTTTTGTCCCATTTTTGCGATTCCCGCACACTGGCTGCGATCCCGCGCAAGCCGCCCGGTCTTGATGGGTTTCCATCAAGTTCACCGGTTATGTCAATGCTCTTCTCGCTTAAGCTTTTTCCACAATGAATTTCGAAAGGACTGTGCAGACCATGCTTTGGGATTTTCAAGCAGTTGATACCTGTTATTCCTGCCTGGCGGTGGCCTCATGACCGGCATCGCGCTGCTTGGCGCAGGTCGTATCGGCCAGGTTCATGCAAAAGCCATCGCACAAGCCGGGGCAAAGCTGGTCAGCGTGTTCGATGTCATGCCGAAAGCTGCCAGGGCGTTTGGCGAAAAGACCGGTGCAACAATCTGTGACAGCGCCCAGGCGGCGATCAATCATCCCGGCGTCGACGGAGTGCTGGTCGCAACCTCCACCGACACCCATGTTGATCTCATACTGGCCGCAGCGGATGCCGGTAAAATGGTCATGTGCGAAAAACCGATCGCCCCAAGTCTGGCCGAAGCGCGGCGCTGCATCGATACGCTTGGTGACAGGGCCAACAAGGTGTTTATCGGTTTCAACCGGCGTTTCGACCGCAGTCATGCAAAGCTCAACGCCGCTGTCAGAGGCGGCGAAATCGGATCGCTGGAGCAACTGACCATCACCAGTCGTGATCCCTACCCGCCGCCCCTTGAGTATATTCCGGTTTCAGGCGGCCTGTTTCGCGACATGATGATCCATGATTTCGATATTGCCCGCTGGATGCTGGGCGAAGAGATCGTTAAAATCAGCGCTGAAGGCGGTGTCGCCGTCGACCCGGAAATCGGCCGGTTGGGCGATGTCGATACAGCCATTGTATCCATGGTCAGCGAAAGCGGAAAACAGATCGTCATTCTCAATTCCCGGCGCGCGGTATATGGCTATGACCAGCGCATCGAAGCTTTCGGTGCCACCGGGATGCTGATTTCCGACAACCCGTCAGAGACCAATGTCAAACGCTTTGACGCCAGTCATTTTGCTGCCCCGGATGCCTATGCGACCTTCTTCATGGATCGCTATACCGGCAGCTACCGTGCCGAGATCGAAGCCTTTGTCGACATGATCCAGACCGGCGGCAAATCACCGGTCAATGCGGTTGACGGATTCATGGCAAGTTATCTGGCCGAAGCCGCCACTCTTTCTTGCCAGACCGGCCGGTCAATTGAACTGGATATCAACGGCAAGCCGACCTGGGACACGCCGTCATGATGGAGCATCGCAACGCGGACACCAGAGCAGTGATAACAGGTGGCACCCAGGGTCTGGGCTATGCCATTGCCTGTCGTCTTATTGAAGAAGGCGCCGGCAGGCTGGTGATCAGCGGGCGCAACATGGCACGCGGCGAACGCGCCGCCGAGGCGCTTTGCAAACTCGGTGCAGAGTGTATTTTCATTCCCGCGGATGTGTCAAAGCTGGAAGATTGCTTCAAGCTGGTGGAGCAGAGCATCTCCGCACTGGGTCATGTCAATGCACTGGTCAATTCTGCCGCCAATACCGGACGGGGTTCGATCACCGACACCACACCCGATGTGTTTGAAAGTCATTTCAACACCAATGTGCGCGGGCCGTTTTTCATCATGCAGGGAATTATCAATCATCTGCTCGCCGAAAAGCGGCCCGGCAGTATTGTCAATATCCTGTCGATGTCCGGTTATGCAGGGCAGAGCTTTCTTGCACCCTACTCCGCCTCCAAGGGCGCGCTCACCACACTGACGAAAAACGTCGCCAATGCGCATGTGTCAAACCGCATCCGCTGCAACGGCATCAATGCCGGCTGGATGGATACGCCGGGCGAGGCGGAAATTCAGAAAACCTGGCACGATGCGGAAAAAGACTGGCTGCAGAAAGCCGAAGCCAGCCTGCCCATGGGCCAGCTTGTGAAGCCGGATCAACTCGCTGCCCTGGTGGCCTATATGCTCAGCCCGGAATCCGGCGTCATGACCGGCTCGATTGTCGACTATGATCAGAACATCGCCGGTGCGGTCCCCGAATAAGCGCTCTCCACAGAGTTTCCGTTTCGCGGAAAGCTTTCGCCATCCAGAAACCCACCGACTGGAGCCAGGACCATCTGATGCTCTCGACCATCATAAATCTCGAAGTCTGCAACTGCGCAACACCGCCGTGCTGGACTCACCGTTTTAGTCTGAGCGGCACGAATGGCAGTTACCGGACGTTGTCAGACGCTTAATCTGTTACGATGGGCGTGAAGCAGACATTTGTCGCGAGTGCACTTCAATGTCCGCAGTTCCATTGGTAACTAGCTTATCTGGCTAAAAACCCGCCATCGACCGGTATGGCGGTTGCGTTCAGCATCCGTGACTTTTCCGACAGCAGGAACACAATCAGATTCGCGATATCGTCAACTTCGGCGAAGTGGCCAACAGGGACGCGCGACAGGATGGGTCCGGATTTCACTGGATCGCTCCAGGCTTCCGCAGCCAGTTCTGTCATCGTTATGATCGGGTTGATACAGTTGACACGAATGCCGTGCACCCCCAGTTCGTTCGCCATCACGCGACTCATTGCATCCATTGCGCCCTTTGATGCGCAATATGATGTGTGTTCTGCAAATCCAACAAACGAAGATATGCTGGACACGTTGACAATGGCGCCCTTGCGCTTTGCGGCAATCAGCGTTTTGCTGAATTCTTGCGCTGCAATCATCGCGGCCTTTGTATTGATCGCATAAATTTGGTCAAAGCTCTCTTCGCTGACTTCCAAAAAGGGCTCTAGAATATTAATTCCGGCACAATTTACCAGGCCGCTGGCAATGGTTATTCCTTGCACCGCACTGCGAAGTTCAGATGAGTTCCCGATGTCAAGCGCATGGGTTTGGCAACCGGTTTCGGTCTGTAAGGATTCTAAATCTGATGCCGTTCTGGAGATGGCCACGACATTTGCGCCCAGTTCGGACAACATCACACATGTCGCTCGTCCGATGCCTTTCCCCGCGCCCGTGACAATAACCGTTTTCCCATTCAGGTCTTTGGGCATCTGGGTTTCCTTTTTATTTCAGTATTTGTCGGACGTTGCCGGATGAAGAGGAACGGGAACATTCCTCGGACATCGTTTACCGGTTGCAACTTCCTGGGCCGATGAACGAGCATCGGTCCAGGATTGCGGCTGAGTTATCGGAGCAACGGCACGGTCCCGATTTTTCCTGAAACAGCAGCTTACCGTTGCCTCATGGTTTATCTTCCCATGGCGGGACGCGAATACCGGTTCGCCTGTGCCACAAGATCGTCGGCGTCGGATTCCCAGTCAATCATTGTGAAAGGGCCGGACCAGACGGGTTCAACTGCTTCACCCTTGGACAGGGCGATAAAGGCGTCAGCCACGGCGACACCGCTGTCATCAATCATGCGAAGCGGCGATGCACTGAGCCAACCTTCCGCCATTGCGGTAATTTCGTCACCCGTACCGCCAAATCCCATGGACAGCACCTTGTCCGAAAGGCCTGCGCCTTTTAAAGCCTGCCCAATGCCAAGGCCAACGCCGGTTGAAACGCCATATATCAAGTCGAGATCCGGATGCGCGACGATCAGGTTGTTGGTAGCATCAAAGGCTTTGACACGGTCAAAGTCGGTATGCACACCGATAACAACTTCGATATCAGGATATTTCTTCACAACGTCGAGGAAACCATTCATCCGCTTGTCGCTGACGACACCGGGAACACCCTGGAGCACCGCGAGTTTGCCTTTGCCCCCAAGCCGACCAACCGCCCATTCTCCTGCAATCCGACCGCCCTCATAGTGATCGAATGCAATGTACTGCGCAGCCCGGGCCTGTTCGTCTTCATGAGGTTCCAGGAAGTTGTAGACCACAACGCCGATGCCGGCCGCCTTGAGCTTGCGCAGCCCCGAAATGGCGGATTCATATTCGGTGGCACCCAGCATCACATAGTCGACACCCCGTTCGATAACGGATTCCACCTGGGCAAGCTGACCCGCGTGATCCGTGGCGTCCTGAACAGCAAGCTGGATGACGTCGTATTCGACTCCTTTCTCGTCAAGTCGGCCCCGCATCGACCAATAGACCCGTTCCCAGGCGTCGGAAATGTCAAAGGATGGGGAGAGATACGCGATCTGCATTTTACCTTCCTGGGCAAACACCCCGGTACTTCCAGCCAGACCAATCGCCGCGCTGATTGCGACCCCCAGTATTTTTCTCCGTGTAAGCATGCTCAGTTCCTCCCTTTTAGGTTACCGACTGGTTGCGCGAGCCGGCGCGCGATCGCAGATCAGAAATCCACGTAATCCTGTTTTCCCGAATGTTGTTGATGGTGACGGCAGAGATGACGATGATGCCAATCGCAACGAGTTGCCAAAAGAACTCTACCCCCGCGATGACCAGGGCATTGTTGAGCATCGTCAATAGAAGCCCGCCCAGAACCGTTCCGAAAAGCGTGCCGCGCCCGCCGAACAGGCTGGTTCCTCCGATGATTGTCGCAGCGATCACGTGGATTTCCATGCCGGTGCCCAGTGTCGCCTGGGTGCCATCAATCCGGGCCATCCAGAGCAATCCTCCCAGACCCACGGCGATCCCCATAAAGCTATAGACGGCGATTGTGAGCCGATTGACCCGGATACCCGCCAGCCTGGCAGCTTCGGTATTCCCCCCCACAGCCCGCACGTGAACGCCAAAGGTCGTCAGGTTAAATAGCCAGTGCGCCACAACAACGAAAAGGGCGGCGACTATGACAGGCACGGGAATCCCGGCAAGCTTGCCTTGCCCCAGCCAGACAAGCTGGGGCGGTAGCCCATAATATAATTCACCAGCAGAATGCAAAAGCGCCACCCCGCGGTAGGTGACCATCGTGCCCAACGTGGCAATCAAAGCCGGCACGGCCAGAAAGGCCACGACCAGGCCGTTGATGGCTCCCAATATGATCGACACTGCGAACAGGACCCCAAGAGCCGGGATGTAGTGAAGCCCGCCATCCAAAAGATCGAACGTCACAGAGGTTGAAAGAGCCATTGCAGCCCCAACCGACAGATCGATGCCGCCCTTGGTAATCACAAAGGTCATCCCAATAGCGACAATGATATATGTCGACGCCTGAGTGAGTACGTTGATCATGTTCGACAAGGTTGCAAAGCGCGGATTTATGAACGCAAACAGCAAGATCAACCCCAGAAGAACCAGGGTGAGCCCAAGGTTATCGAACTTGAATTTCGCATCAGAATTTCCCGCGCGCTTATCGGCGGGCTTAGTTGTTTCAGTGACCGACATGGTCCGCCCCCGTCTCACGCGCCGCGCCAATAGTGATCATCGAGACGATTTCTTCTCTTGTTGTTTCATCCGTCCGCTTGACGCCGACCATCGAGCCGTTTTTCATCACCGCGACGCGATCAGCCAGACCAAACACATGTTCAAGGTTGTGACTGATGATGAGCGTTGTTATGCCTGCCTTCCGCAACCTGGCGACAAGTTCGAGAACCTTTGACCCTTCATCGATGCCCAGCGCTGCCATCGGCTCATCCATGATCAGCAGTTTGGGCTCGGCCAGCAGAAGGCGGCTGATAGCGATAATCTGGCGCTGCCCGCCTGACAGCTTGCGCACAGGGTCGTTCAACTTCGGCATGGCGATCGAAAAATTGTGCAACAATTCAACCGTTTTGCGCCGCATTTCCTGCTTATCCAGTCTCGGCAGAAATCCGAGAGACGATTGTGTTATTTCACGCCCCAAAAACACGTTTTGAGTGACATCCAGTTCATCAACAAGTCCAAGATTTTGGTGAACGGTCTCTATGCCAACTACGGTGGCGTCGGTGGGTCGCGCAAAACTGACGTTGTGTCCATCAAACTGAATGGATCCGGAATCTGGAACAATCGCACCGGAGATCGCCTTGATCAGTGTTGACTTACCAGCACCATTATCCCCGACAAGCGCCAGTACTTCTCCGCGGTACATCGTCAAATCAACGTCCCGCAAAGCGTGCAGACCACCATAGCTCTTATTGAGCCCTCGACCCGCAAACAAGAGGTTGCTGTCTGCCACATCGTCAGGCATGCGCGCTGAAACTGTAGCCTTTGTTTGTGTTTGCATTCTCCCCCCTTGCTTCGAAAACGCGAATTCTCCTCATGACCTCCATCATGATTTACCCACCGTCAAAACTGTCGACGGTTTAACATTGCATTTTCTCCTTCAGAAAAGCTGCCAAACTCGCATTCCGGCATTCTGGAAACCATATCTCAATATGTTATTACTAATATCATGTCAACTATTAGTAATTTGAATTTGTGGATCATTTGTGCTTTGATGAATCGGTATTGTTGACGACAAAGAGTGCTGTGAGTATGCCTCACTCGGATGGATAAATTGGCACGAACCAACACTCTTAAACGTCCCGCCCCTGTTCAATCTCAACGGCGGAAGGGAAAACGCGACTCTGGGCGCGTCACCATGACTGATGTTGCTTTGGAGGCGGGCGTTTCGCAGACGACGGTTTCCTTCGTGCTGGGCCAGACAGCGGGCAGCAAATTACCGCAAGCGACACGTGAGCGCGTCATGAAAGCGGCGCACAAGCTGGGATATAGCCTGCCGTCACCCCCTGCTTCACCTCTGCCGATAACATCTACTGTGTCGAGCACGATTGGCATCATGGTCGACCAGTTATCGACCACGCATGATGCAGTGGTCGCTATTGAGGGTGCCCGCATGGCCTCCCGAAACACTGGAAATGTCTTTCTGGTAGCCCAGATGACGGGTGATCCGGCAACGGAAAAACGCACCGTCGAAGCATTGACAAGAGCTGACATATCCGCGCTCATCTACATGACAATTTTCACCCGTGAACTGATCGCGCCTGCATTTCTGGGCGAGTTGAGAATTCCCATTGTTCTGGTCAATTGTCATACGGAAGATTGCCGCTTCCCTTCGGTCGTTCCCAGTGAAATCGTGGGAGGCGAAAACACCACACTTCACTTCATCAAACATGGACACCGACGCATTGCGACGATCACCGGAGAGCCATGGCAGGAAGCCACCCAGGATAGGCTTCTTGGGTATCGCAGGGCGCTTGCCACAGCAGATATTCCATTTGATCCCGAACTTGTCGTCGAAGGAGACTGGTCGACAAGCACAGGTTATGATGCGACCAAGAAACTGCTGCAGATAAACAACAAGCCAACGGCAATTTTCTGCCAGAATGACCGAATGGCTATCGGGTGCTATGAGGCATTGAAGGAGTTCGGGCTTGATATCCCGAAGGACATATCCGTGGCCGGGTATGATGACGAGGAAGTCGCACGTCACTTGCACCCGCCGCTCACCACGTCAGTCCTTCCGCACCGTGCTATGGGAGAATGGGCAACTGAACGACTCCGGATGCCTTTTGCGCCCCAAGAGGGCCGTTTTCCGATCACCAAGGTCGAGTGCCCGCTTGTTATTCGAAAGTCAGTCGCGCCGCCAAAATTTTAACATTGATCCATTTCAGTGCTCTGACCTCAACCCGGTGGGTGCCGGCCGACCAATTCAGACCGGTTTGTGGTCTCCGCTGGAGGCGCGAACTTATGCGGAACAAGGCCGGGGCCATTCAGCGGGGGCAAGGGCTTGGTGTCATGAAGTCCAACTCAGCGAGCGTCTCGGATCGGCTTCAAGCAGAACTTTGCCATACCTGGCTCGAACGCCCGCAAAGCGCAGTGATTGTCAGCGATGCTGGGTCATTTCGGGCGGCAAGCAGTCGACTGTGCAATGTGGACAATGCGCAGCAAAACAGCTGCGCATCAGCACCGCCGGGCAGACAGGCCCGCGCCATCACTAAACCGTGATTGCCGTTTACCATCTGTCCTGCATGCAAAACTCGAAATTAGCCATAAATGCGCTATATTTCGGCATTGATGAAGTTCGGTTTTCTTCGATAGGCCGAGCACTCCGATGCCCTCAGGAGAAATTCAAATGACGACCGACCTGCTTACCCGCCGCAGCCTCCTCGCCGCCAGCGGCGCTCTCGCCGTGACCGGGATAACCGGGCTCGTTGTACCCTCCCTTGCGCAAGGCCTGGCCGCAACGCCTTCGATGCGGGGCGGTTCCAACAACTACCTGCCTGGGGCGCCGATTGTGGATCGGATCGGAGGCGGAGGCTTCTGGATGACGGGTACCGTACGGCGCGCGGGTGACGGCGCCCCGCTTGCCGGTCAACGCATTCAAATCTGGGCGCATACAACCGAAGGCCACGAGCGTGACCCGCAGAGCCATGGGGCCACGCTCTCCGACGCGAATGGCGTTTTCCGCCTTGAGATGCCGCAGATCGTCCCTGCCTTCGGACAGCCGCATGGCCACCTTGCCTATGACAGTGATGAATTCGAAACCGTCTTCCTGCGTCCCGTCATGCCCAGTTCAAAAAATACCAAACTGGAGGCGCATTTTATTCTTCGGTCTATCTGACCGAATTGGGTTCGCAGGCGATGAGCTCGGCGCGCGTGATTCTCATCTGGACAGCCTTCGCAATCGTTGTTGCTGTCCCGATCGCCGCAGCGGCGGCGAGCCCGCTGCTTGCATGGCGCGATCCCGTCTACATAGCCGCCGGATTCGCAGGCGTGATCGCGATGGCTCTGTTGCTCTTTCAGCCTTTGCTGGTGGGCGGATATCTGCCAGGCCTGTCAGGCCTTCGCGGGCGGTACTTCCATCGCTGGATCGGCAGCATACTGGTCGTGGCGGTGGTGATCCATGTCGCGGCCCTCTGGACCACCAGTCCGCCGGACGTGGTCGACGCCCTTCTCTTTGCATCGCCGACGCCGTTTTCTGCATGGGGTGTGATCGCAATGTGGGCTGTGTTCGTGGCAGCACTTCTGGCCACGTTCCGCCGGCGGTTTCGCCTGCGGCCGCGCACATGGCGCCTGGCCCACACGTCCCTCATAGTTGTCACAGTCATTGGCAGCGTGGTCCATGCTTTGCTGATTGAGGGGACGATGGAGACCGTGTCAAAGGTAGCGTTATGCATTCTGGTCCTTGCTGCGACGGTGAAAGTAGTGGTCGACTTACGAGTGTGGGCGATCCGAATACGCCGAGGGGTGTGATTGTAGAGCCAGAGGCAGATCATGCACGGGTTCAGCAGATCGATCACATCCAGCAGCACTAAGTTTTCGCGAATGCAGCCTTCGTGGCAGAGATGGAAACGGCCATCCTGGTGGCAGGAGGGCAATTCAGAGCCGATACGTCCGCACTGCGAAATTACTGCCAGCGCGCGCCCTGGCGTGTCAGTTCGCTCTGGATGGCGCTGACCGGCAGATCGGCCGGCGTGCACTTCTTGCGCACCGAAAGCGCGGCGGCAATGCCCGCCCCCTGCCCGCCCACAGCGCAACAGGCCATGTTGCGGGTTGCCGCATGACTGATCCGGTCGCCGCCGGTGCAGCGCCCGGCAATCAGCAGGTTCTGCACCTCTTTCGGCAGCAAATTGCGGTAGGGCATGTGAAAATAGCGCCCTGTGGTCGGCAGGATCAGCAGCCCGTAGCCATCAATGAATTCCGGGAAAATTCCGATACTGTCATCGAAGCGCGCCTCGCCGCGCACATCCTGTTCGCTCATATTATAAAGGCAGTCCACCTTGCGGGTATCGCGAATACCGATCGACATGCCGAAATTGCGAAGGCGTATGCCTTCACAACCCAGCGAATAGGCACGCAAGGCCTCGATTGCCAGCATGGCCTGCTTGCGCCCTTCCATCTCTGACCGGGTCAGGGAATGCGCGTCGGTGCCATCCACCCCATCTAGATGCACAAGGTTCATATAGGTCATCTCGCCGGTGTCATGCACCGCACCCCAGGTGCCGGCAATGGTGTTGAGATGGGGCGGGATCAGGCCGGCCTTGATGGCAAGGTCAAACGGTTTTTTCAGAAATGGCGAAAACATCGCGTCCTCCTTGCCGGAGGTTTCAAGGTTCCATTCGCCACCGCCGGCCCAGTCGGCATAGGTCTGCGGATCGGCTTTCACGCCCTCGAGAAATTTCCGCTTGTCGATGCCGGCGACATGAAACATCACCGACGCCGCCATCAGCTGTTCCCGCGGCGGCATGGTGGTGGGTGCCCCGGCGCGCGCTGCAACGTCTGCATCGCCGGTGGCATCGATTACCCGCTCCGCCAGGATCGCTTCGCGCCCCGCCTTGCTTTCGGTAATGATGCCGGTAATGCGCTCGCCATCCATGACAGGGGCAACGAACTGCCGGTGCAGCATGGGAAAAATGCCAGCCTCTTCCACCATCCGGTCGGCCACCAGCTTGAAGCCTTCACTGTCGATTTCATAGCTGAGAGACTGGCTTTCAGGCACTGCCGCGCCATGGGCTTTAGCGCTGTCTTCAAATTCGCGGACAATGCCATTGCTTTCCACTGTCTGCTCGTGGCGGTACCAGTGCATACCTTCGACGCCGACCACGGTGATGTTGCCGCCAAAACAGCCAAAGCGCTCCACCAGTGTGGTCTGTGCTCCGGCACGGGCCGAAGCCAGCGCGGCAGACAGGCCACCCGGCCCGGAACCGACCACCAGAACCTCGGTTCTGTGAACCACATCCGTCTGGCGTTCCGGCTCGATGATGCTCTGCATGTTTTGGCCTTCCACAACTGAAAATCACGGAATAATCAGTTGCAGACCCGGAGAGATTTTTCCACGGATTTTTGAATCACACTCAGGGTCTGGAGAGAAACGCCAGGGCCGAACTCATCCCGTCAACGAAACGCACGCCATAGCGATCGGTCAATTCCCGACCTCGTCCGGCATAGGCGCCCGAGCCCAGAATGATGCATTCTGCACCATCTTCATTGATGGCGCGGACTATCTGCAATTCAAGTTGGGCCTCTGCATGGTCGGTCCGCTGAAAAGCATCGGCCACACCCACACCGCAGGCTCTCACGGTTCCCTTCCCGGCAGGATCATATTTTTCCAGAAGTTTTCGAATGGTTGGAATCTGGCCCTCTACCGTTGTTACAATAGTATAAGGCCGACCGGTTTCCACTGCTGTCTGGATGGCGGACTGGGCAATGCTGAACACTTGTCCGGTCACCACATTGCGCGCTTCATCAACCGCAATGTCGTCAAAACACGCCAGAACATAGGCGTCCATATCCGGGCACTTTTCTATCAACCCCATGACGGCTTCAACGGCCCTGGCACGATCTGCCGCGGTCTCGACCGAAAATGGACCATTGGCCGGATTAGTCGCTTCTACGCACAGATCGCCGGAGGTTTCCGCCGCAATCTGCGTCTTCATTTCCTGCGTGATCTGCGCATTGGTGTTGGGGTTGATCACCAGCACACGTTGCGTCTGTCCGGTTGTGTTTTCTGAATTCATACTATGGGTTGCCTGTCAGGGCCTGGGGCAGCCACAACGCGATCTGGGGGACAAACAGCAGCAGGATTGTAAACGCGATCATGATCAGCACATAAGGCACCGAGCCATTGATCACATCGGAAAAGCTGCCGCCATCCGTGCGGATTCCCTGGACGACAAACAGGTTCATCCCCACCGGCGGTGTGATCAGCGCCAACTCGCACATCAAAACAATAAAAATGCCGAACCAGATCGGATCAACGCCGACAGACATCACAAGTGGCACAGTGATCGGAACCGTCAGGACCAGCATCGACATTGCGTCCATGAACATGCCGAGCAACAGATAGAAAATGATCAGCACGCATATCAGCCCGACCTGACCAAGATCAAAGGTGGCAACCCACTGGGTGACAGCCTGCGTCGCGCCAAGCATTGAAATCGTGACATTCAACAGCAGCGCACATGCCAGCACGATGACTGTCATTCCGGTCGTTCGTGCCGCCTGCATTGAACAATTGATCAGGAGCTGAAGCGACAGGCGCCGGTTGATGGCAATAATCAGCAGTGCAACGACGACACCGATGGCGGCGGATTCTGTCGGCGTTGCATACCCGCCATAAATCGAACCCATCACGATGCCGAAAATCAGCAGCGGCGGAAACAAAAACCGCAAATAGGCGAGCTTGACACGCAACGGCACCGGCTCGCTCTCAACCTGACTGTTGTGGCCCTGAAACAGCAGGATGTAGAGCGAAAACAGACCGGCCAGCATAATACCGGGCACCAGGCCCGCTGCGAAAAGCTGACCCACCGAAACATTTGCCAGCGACCCGTACACCAGCAGATTGATGCTCGGCGGAATGAGTATGCCAAGTGTTCCACCCGCCGCCAGTGACCCCAGAGACGGTCCGGGTCGATACCCGCGCGCTTCCAGCGCCGGCAGCGCAATGGTTCCCACTGTGGCAGCCGTTGCAACGGACGATCCGGACGTTGCGGAAAACAGCGCGCAGGTGGCAATATTGGTATGCAACAGCCCCCCTGGCAAACGGTTCAGCCAGACAGCAAGAGCGTCATACATACGATCGGCAATGCCGCCGCGCAGCATCAACTCTCCAAGCATCATGAACAGCGGAATAGCCAGGATCGAAGGGCTGTTGAGACTGGTCCAGATAACACCTCCCATCATGTCGACCATCGGCGTGCCGAAAAACAGATATCCGCCAAAAGCGCCGACCCCGACTATGGCAACGGCAACGGGAAAGCTGAGAAACATCAGCGACAGCATGGCGACGAAGCCCAGCCCGACAACCCCGATATTCATTGTGATATCTCCTGGCGTTTTTTCAGATCTTCCAGCTCGGCAACAACTTCCTCGTCAGGTGATCCGGGACCATATTTCCGATCCAGCGTGTACCAGTCCCGCTCGACCGCCAGTTTCAGCGCACGAAGAAACATGATGAGGGTTGCTGCAGCAAAGATAGCCATAGCGACCAGCCAGACAGTTTGCGGATAGATCAACGGCGTCGCCCAGGGCGTTTGCGCTATGGAGCGATAATTCAGCGTGTCCTGAACGGTGGTCACAGTGAAATACAGAAGAAACAGCGCCAGCAATGCCAGAGAAGCAATGGCAAGCAGGTTCAAAAGCGCACGCATTTGCACGGGAAGTCGTGTGTGCAGCAGGTTGATACGGATATGAGCGCTGTCTGCAGCAGCGACCACAAAGGCCAGAGGGGCGACAATGGCGACTGCATAGCCGCCAAGTTCGTCCACACCACCAAGGGAAAAGGCAAAGAATTTTCTGAGCAGCACTTCGGCGCATATGATGAACGAGAGCAGCAACATGCTCACGCCAAACACAATGCCGGAAAACCGTGACAGTCGTTCCATCGCCTTTCCCCCCTTTGATCGGCTGACCTAAAGGCCGAGCTGAACGCCGATGGTCTCGCGCCAGATTTTTTCACACTCGGGGAACACTGCATTGCACTGTTCGGCCCAGACAGGCAGCGATACCTTGCCGACTGCTGCCGCAACGGTTGCAATGTCTGCATCGGTGACCGGCGCTGCTTTCAGATTATAGGGTTTGCCCAGCTTGCAGGGTTCCTGGCCGGTGTTGCAGTTCATCGCATCGATGAAGAGTTCCTCTGAATAGGCCCAGATATCATCTGTCAAGGTGGTGATGGATGCCTGCAGTTTTTCCTGATCCTCGGCAGACAGTGTCTCCCATTTGTCAAGATTGATGGCATATCCGTTGACAGCAAGCTGCAGCGCGATCGGCAGAACCGTAGTTGTCGCTTCCGGCCAACCCGCTGAATTGGCCGAGGCCGGACCTGTAATGGCACAGTCAACGACACCTCGTGTCAGGGATTGCTGAACCTCTCCGAATGGCATCGGCACGCCTGTCGCACCAAGCCCGGATACAAAGTTCGCCGCGCTCTGGTCACCAACACGCACTTTCAGACCCTTCAGATCATCAAGTCCGCTGATTTCCGGTTTGCAGAACACGACCTGCGGACCGGCAGGCCAAACACCCAGGAGCTTCGAATTGAACTGTTTCTGCAGCCGTGCGTCCACTGTGCTGACAAACGCGTCCATGTGCTTTCGGCCGGCTTCATAGCTGGTGTTCAGACCCACCAAATCGAGACCAAGAATGCTCGGCTCGTCCCGGCTGACTTGAGGACCGCGAATGGAAACAATATCGAACAACCCGGACTTAAGGACGCGCAGACCGTCCGAATCCGGAACACCGGCGACATCCACCGGAATATATTGTGCTGTGACATCAAGACCCGTGCTCTCGCCCATGGCTTCAAAAAACGGTTTTTCCTTGTTCTGGGCGATCAGTCCGGAGCCGGCCGGTTGCCCGAGCACTTTGAAAGTGGTCGGCTCTGCCAAGGCGGCTGAGGAAAACAGCAGTGCGGTTGCAAACGTTGCAGTAAGGACTCGATATGACATCTGGTTTACCTTCCATATTTGCGCCACATGACGCGACAGGTTTCGTTGAGATAGCTCACTTGAATTCAGAACTAGCAGCACCTAATGATATACAGATTTCATGCCATATGTACATGAAACTGTAATTCCAATTATAAATCAAATGTTTAATTGATATTTTACGGAATCAATCATCCAGATTGGATCCGGAGCGGTGCCTGATTGATAGGCAGCGAGGGGCGGCAGATGCCACGCAAATAGGCAGTTCGACCGGTCGATGCAGTTGTGAAGCGGTCTAAAGTTCGTCCATCTGGTCGTTGGCAAGTTCAATCGAACGCAGCCGGGCTCGGGCCTTGCCACCGGAAATTTCGATAGCGCGCAGCACGATCATATGGCACAGCGCCATCACTGACACATGGTTGAACAAAGGGCCGCTCGCGGCCGTATAGCACCTGAAATGCCAGCTCGGCCTTGCATCCGCCTCCACACCTTCATCGGTTATATAAAGCAGTTTCGCCTTGTTGCCCGTCAGTTGAGTCAGCAGAGTATCGATAACAGCAACGCGGCGGCGTAAACCGATCATAATCACACAATCGTCTTTCTGGATGCTGGCGGTCGACTCGCCCAGCGTCTCACCCGCGCCCGGAACTGAAACGATATCTTCAGTGACCTGCAGCAACTGCCAGCGCAGATAATCCGCTATCGGGTGGCCGGCCCGAAAGCCGATGACCCAGGTTTTGCGCGCTGCCAGGATACAGGACGCAACTGCATCAATTTCCGATTGATTGATGGCGGCAAAAGTTCTGTCCAGATTGGCTTTGCCCTGCACGATGTTCGCCGCCAGAGAGCCTTCGACATCATTTGTCTTTGGCATGTTGAGAAACAGGCGCGAGCCGGTTTGCTGCTCATCGCGGGCGTGTTTGCGCGCCTCGTCATAATTTTCATAACCAAGCCGCCGCACAAACCGCGAAACTGTGGCCTTGGAAACATTGGCCAGCTTCGCCAGTTCCTGGGCGTCATAACTTGCAAGCTCGCCCGGGAAGTCGCAGACAAATTCGCCAAGGCGTCTTTCCGCCGGGTGCATTTTCGGCAATGTGGCTCGGACATGTGACAGGAACGAGCTGTCTTGATTCTGGGTCATACGATCAGAATTCGCTTGGATCGGTGGTGGTTACTGATGACTCAGTGTTACCGCAACACTTCTGCGAACGATAGGGCTTTGCGAAATCGCAGGATCATAAGTTGAATCGCTGTGACAATGAAGCGATCAAAGTTCAGTTCAGCCCTTCGATATCTTCCGATTCAGGCGGATACCAGTATTGCACGATCTCTGAGCCTTTCTGAATGACGACAAAATTATTGGCAAAAACCCGGTAGGGCGCACTCCACTCTCCGTCCGGCCATTTGATGCGGATTTCCGCGCGTTCTGCCACCCCGGTGCCGACATGAATGAAACCCGCTTGACCCGAGGCATGGCCGCCGCCGATCTGGACCTTGCGCACCCGTGTGTCATTGCCGGATTTGACATTGATCGTTGCCCCAACCGCATTGCGGTTTGCGCCGCGTTGCTGCAATTCAATCTGCAGCCAGTTGCCCATCGGCCTTGACCCGAACTCCGTTCGTGCCCCGCGATTGCGAAACACGCTGACTGGCGCTTCGCGGTTGACCACGATCAGATCCAGCATGCCATCCATGTTCAGATCAACCACTGCACCGCCGCGGCCGCGCCGATCCAGCGCGATACCGGCCAGATCACCAGCCTCGAGAAATTTGCCGTCAAATGTGCCGAGCAGCAGATTGTCGGGATCATAGGCGGCAAAATCCGGCATTGATTCCACATTGCCCTTGGCAATGAACAAATCCAGTCGCCCGTCATTGTTGATATCATCAAACTCGGCATGCCAGCCGGTTGAAGGCTTCAGATCATCACCCGTATAGGGCCGGTGCGCGGTCGCACCTTTGGCCACTGCTATATCGCGGTACACCGGACTGGCTTCATCGGCCTCCTCATCAAGCGTCTGCAGCTTGGTGTCGCCCATTGAAGTCAGGGCATATTCGGGTAGCCCGTCGGCATCCAGATCCGCTTCGGCAATGCCCATGCCCCAGATCCGCACCGTCTTCCAGCCATCGGCCTTGCGATAGGCTCTGGCCGGGCGTCCCGGGCTGATGCGCCAGAGCTGCTCCTCGCCATCGCGGTAATATTGCCGGTCATTGGTGATCCGCAGCGCCGGTTCGCCGGAGCGGTTCCAGTCGGTAAAAATCATCGACAGGGCGCAAAAGCCCGGTGTAAGGGTTTCCGGCTCGGCATAGGTCGGCAAATCGCCCGTTCCCGGACGCAACAGCACATTGCTCTCGCAAGTGCCCCAGGGCGAGCCTGGTGCCGCGCGGTCGACATAATTTCCAAAAGCCAGTGTGGGAAATGGCTGTCCCGGCTCGAAAGTTGCGGCAAAAGCCGTCGTCCATGCCCGCCCGCCATCAAAAGAAAATGCGCGATTGGCCTTGGTAAAGCTGCAATCCGGACCGCCCTTCAACAGCACGTTTTCACCGACCCGCAACACCGCCAGATCAGTCTGCCCATCATTGTCGATATCCAGCGGATAAAGCCCGGTCACGCTTTCAGCGCTACCGGCGGGAAAGCCGTTTTCAACCGCCTTGAAGGCCAACTCGCCCCCCGCTGTGCTGTTGTTGATGAACAGCTGCGCCGGGTTGGTGCCGCCGGCAATTGCCACATCGGGCAACCGGTCTCCGTTGCAGTCGAAAACCGCAACACCGCCGCCGACAAAATACTCCCAGGGACCGGCATATTGATGGTCGATTCCGGCCGCCAGCGCGGTTTCCTCCATTACTGGCACGTCCATCGCGGGAAGCGCCCTGTCCTGCGCTGCCAACTCGCTCGCCACGGCACTGAATGCCCCCAGCATCAACAGGGTTTTGCCAATCGTTTTCATGGTTCAATCACCAGTGTTTTAAGATAGGCAATCAGGGCCGACCGACCGGCCTCTTCAAGGTCAAGATAGGCGTCCCGCGCCTTACGGCCTGCCCCGCCATGGGCGCTGATAACCTCATCCAGCGTCGTCATGTCGCCGCGATGGCCATAGGGTGCGGTCGATCCGATGCCCCACAATTCGGTGGTCTGAAACACATCACGTTCCACAAAACGCTGCGACAGCAACTCATTGCCAAACACGGCAACCTGCCGATCGGTCATTTTATGGCGCTTCAAATCGCCGAAGAGCGGCACCATGATCTGCCCCTGTTCATTTCTGGCCAGGCTTTTCGCCCAGTCCAGCAAACCCAGATCATAGACTGCCGGATCTTTCACATCCGAGTTGCGCAAGGTTCCGGCTGCATCCAGCGGGCCGGGATCCTGAAACAACAGACTGTCCAGCGGCAGCGCCGGAACGTGACAGGAGGCGCAGCCGATGGTCTGGAAAGTCTGTGCGCCGCTTTGCACCGCCTGCTGCCACTGCTCATTGTCCGGAATTTTGCTTCCAGGCGGCGGTAATGCGGCCTGCCAGGCAACCAGAGCGGACACATCCCCCTCGGTCAGTTCATCAGCCGCAGCGTCCTCGTCGAAATCCGCCTCGCCGGTCCAGCGCACTCCGAAGCGCTCCGCCGACTGCATGCCGGTGTGATGGTTAAGCGCATTCACGGTGAATTGCCGCAGCGAAGTCATCACGCCCTTCTGACTGAATGGCCGAATCACGAGATCGGTATCCACCCCGTCAATTTCCTTCAACTCGACCAGACCATCCGGTTTTGCGGTAATCCAGCCGAAACGGATGCCCTTGGTGATCAGCGTGGCGCGGTAATCCTGTCCGCTCTTGCGGGCAATTTTCAGCGCTTCCCGGCGGATCTGATGCAGATCGGCACTCATCTCCCGGGCCAGCAGTTCCACCAGCCCTGAGCCAAACAAATGGTTGGTGTTGCGCTCATTGGAAAATTGCGGGTCCGAAGTGTCGAAGTCGGCATTGTTGAAGCCTTCCGAGACAAACACATTGACGGTAAAATCACCGGCACCGCCCATCACCGGATCATTATGGCAACTGGAGCAGGAATTCGCGTCAAGCCCGGCCAGACGCTGAAAGGTCTCGGGTGCCGCTCGCTTGCGCTTGGTGGGAATAATGGCTTGTGTCGCCATTGGCCGGCCTGCTCCGTCAAGCGTCGTGAAAGGCGCATCAAACAACGTGTTGCCGAAGGCAATCAACGCCTCCAGATCTTCCTTGCCGAGAACCCCGCGATATTGCGATCGATCGACATGCTGAAAGATCGCGCGTTCAGACCATGGTTCCACGGGTCCCTGCTCTGTCGCCACCTGCGCCGCAGCGTTGACAGCCAGGCTTAGCCAGACAAAACCGGCGCATAGGGCAATGGTGCCCGGCAGAAATTTAAACGACTGCAGCATCAGCAATCTCCTCATCCAGCACCAGCAGCGCGGTAATGGCGCAGCCTTCCGCTACAAGCGGCTTTTCATCGGCAAAACAATGAATATCGATATCGTTTATATTACCGCCTCCAACCGTGCTCTCCAGGGCTTCGCGGATCGCCCCTTCCATAATGTCGAACACCAGTGTTCCGCGACCGATCAGGGCTATCGGAAAAGCATCGACCAGCGCAAACAGGCTGCACAGGCCGGTTCCGATTGCCCTTCCGGCCTCTTCAATCGCTTGGATGGCTCTGGCATCTCCCGCATGCGCCAGATCGGCAATCTGCTGAAAATCAATGTGATCTGCCGGTGCCGGCGGCATTGTATCTTCCGGCTCGCCACGGGCCGCGCGGCGAATGGCATAATCTGCTGCATATGCCTCGATGCATCCGCGCCGTCCGCAGCGGCACAGCGCGCCTCCCGGCTGAAACACCATATGGCCGAATTCGGTGCCTGATGTGTTCAGCCCGTTGACAATCGTACCGCGCAGAAACAACCCCATGCCGACACCATAGGACAGCATGATGCTGGCGAAACTGGTGCTGTAGCGCTTCGGTTCACGGCGGTTCAGCGCCCGGGCCATCAGATCGCAATCATTGGAAACGGATGTGGGAACGCTGAACGCGCGGCGCATCCAGCCTGCCAGCGGCAAGTCTCGATGTTCGGTTATCGGCGACCACAGCAACACACTGCCGGCAACATCGGTCACACCCTGAACACTGACCGCAATGCGCGACAGCAACCGGTCGTCATAGCCGGACCGGTCCATCGCATTCTTCAGACACCCGACCAGCGCGTCCCTTATATCCTGCGGTGTCAGTTCCGCACTGGTCAGTTGACGCGAGCTTTCCGAAATGGTTGCACCGGAATAATCGACAATCGCGGCGGACACCAGATTCAACTGAAAGATTACGACTCCGATGAGGGCGGCAGCCGGATTGACCGTCAGCGCAACCTTCGGCCGCCCGCGTCCTGATCCGCTCGACAGGGTCTGCGAGGGCTGGATCAGAAACCCGTCAGCAATCAAATCTGATGTGATGGCCGAGACGGTCGCTGCGCTCAATCCGGTTTGCCGGCCGATATCGGTGCGCGATACCAGCCCGCCCCGGCGGACGGCCGATAGGACCAGTCCACGGTTTCCCCGACGTACCTCATTGGAGCGTATGACGATTGTCACAATTGCGTTCCACCCTGTGACCGCAGCTCCTTGACCGGCTGCATTTTCACCGTAAATTTCAGCGGTGCAGTGTCTTTTAGACTGGTTTTTTTAACCACCGCAATTTTGAAGTTGACACAGCTTGACGTTTAAGTCACTATTTTTTTCGACCCTCGAATTAAATAGGGTTTAAGGGCCGCTTGGGGAAGCAGTCCGTTAATTTTGTGCCATGCCCTGCTCTTGGGACGGCACGTGGAGGAGAAAATCATGAAGAAATTTACAGCCGCCCTCATGGGCGCTGCTTTTGTTGCTGGCGTTGCTGGCTTTGCCAGCGGCGCAATGGCAGAAGGTAAGACGATTGGTGTGTCCTGGAAGATTTTCCAGGAAGAACGCTGGAAGCGCGATGAAGCTGTTATCAAAGGCATCGTTGAAGCAAATGGTGACACCTACATTTCATCTGACGCGCAGGGATCAGCCGGAAAACAGCTGACTGATGTGGAGTCCCTCATCTCTCAGGGTGCCGATGTATTGTTGATCGTTCCTTTCGACAGTGAAGCCATTCTGCCAGCCGTGCAGAAGGCAGCTGATGAAGGCATTCCTCTGATTGCCTATGACGTTCAGATCGAACATCCGGATTCACTTTACATCACCTTCGACAATGTCGGTGTTGGCCGCTTGATGGCGCAGGAAATGCTGAAGGTTAAAGACTCCGGCAATTTCGCATTCATCAAAGGTGACCAGGGCGATCCGAATGCGACCTTCCTGTTCGAAGGCATCATGGAAGTGCTGAAACCGAATATCGATGCTGGCAAGATCAAGAATGTCGGCGAAGCGTTTACCGATGGCTGGAAGCCGGAAAATGCTCAGCGCAACATGGAACAGATGCTGACTGCAAACGACAACAAGATCGATGCGGTTATCTCTGAAAACGACGGCATGGCAGGCGGCGTTGTTGCTGCTCTGGCAGCCCAGGGTCTGGCCGGTTCGGTTCCGGTTACCGGGCAGGATGGCGATCTTGCTGCAATCAACCGGGTTGCCCTCGGCACCCAGTTGGTATCGGTTTGGAAAGATTCCCGTGCTCTCGGCAAAATTGCGGCTGAAGCAGCCCTGATGCTGGCCGATGGCAAATCCATGACCGACATTCCCAACGTTGCTCCCTTCTCTGGCGGCAAGCGTGGCGTGACGGTGAATTCCATTCTGCTTGAACCAACTCCGATCACAAAAGACAATATCGACGTTGTGATCGATGCGGGCTGGATCGACAAGGAAACAGCTTGTAACGGCGTGACCATGGGTTCCGTCAAAGGCTGTTAAGTTTCCGTCGGGTTCATAAGTGACCTGACCGAAATCGGGCCGCACCTCCGGATTGGTGGTGCGGCCTTTTTCAAAACACCGGAATTTCTGCTATTGATCATGTCCGTTGTCACCTGCATGGCTGACACAGTTCAGTGGAAGCCAGCCGACGAAGACTTTGGGGGGAACCATGTCAGATAACACACTTACAACCGGGGTCAGCGCCGACAAACAGGACAGCGCGATTGTCCGCTTCCTGCGCGCGACCGAAGTTGATACACGCATGCTCGGCATGATGGGCGCACTGGTGCTGATCTGGATCGGCTTTCATTTTTACGGCCAGATTTTCAATGGCTTCGGTGCCTTTCTGACCTCGCGGAACCTGTGGAACCTGTCCGTTCAGACGTCGTCCATTGCGGTGATGGCAACCGGCATGGTGCTTATCATCGTCACCCGACATATCGATCTGTCCGCCGGCTCCCTGCTTGGTGTCACAGCCATGGTGATGGGCGTTGTTCAGGTCTGGGTCCTGCCGGATATCCTCGGTCTCAACCATCCCCTGATCTGGATCATCACCGTCGTGATCGGTATTTGCTTTGGTGCACTGATCGGCGCTTTCCACGGGTTTCTCATCGCCTATATGGGCATACCTGCCTTCATCGTCACCCTCGGCGGTCTGCTGATCTGGCGTGGCTCTGCCTGGTGGGTAGCCCGCGGCGAAACCATTGCTCCGGTTGACAGCACCTTTGCCCTGCTCGGTGGCGGGCCATTTGGCACCATCGGAGCCACCGGCAGCTGGATCGTCGGTATTCTCGCCGTTGCCGGCATTTTCGCCATGCTGGTGCTGGGCCGCAGACAGCGGGTCCGTTTCGACTTTCCGTTGCGCCCGTTGTGGGCTGAATGGACACTGGGCCTGGTCGGCTCCGGCCTTGTGCTGGCCACAGTCCTGGTCATGAATTCCTATCTGTGGCCGAAAGGCGTGGTACGCCGCTATGCCGAAGCCAACAACATTGTCGTTCCCGAGGGCGGATTAGCCATATCACATGGTTTTGCCATCCCGGTTCTGATTGCCATTGCGGTCGGCATCTTCATGACTTTCCTGGTCACCCGGACGCGGTTTGGCCGCTATGTGTTCGCAATCGGCGGCAATCCGGAAGCCGCTGAGCTTGCCGGTATCAATACCAAACGCATGACCCTGATGATCTTTTCGCTGATGGGTGGCCTGGTTGGTATTTCCGCAGTGATTGCGAGTGCCCGTTTGAATGCAGCCACCAACTCTCTGGGTCAGTTGGATGAACTATATGTCATCGCCGCCGCAGTGATTGGCGGCACGTCCTTTGCAGGTGGCATCGGCACGATTTACGGTGCAATGCTCGGAGCCCTTGTCATGCAGTCGCTGCAATCGGGCATGGTCCTTGTCGGCTTTGACTCGGCCGTCCAGCAAATGGTGGTCGGAAGTGTTCTGATCTTTGCCGTCTGGCTGGATACGATTTACCGCAGACGCTCGGTCTGAGGGAGGAGAAATCATGTCTGATACAACACAAGTCACCACAGCTGATCGCTCCGCCCCGCCTTTGGTGGAAATGCGCGACATTTCCATTGCCTTTGGCGGCGTCAAGGCCGTGGATCACGCATCCATCGATCTGTATCCCGGCGAAGTCGTCGGGCTTCTGGGCCACAATGGAGCGGGCAAATCCACCCTGATCAAAATTCTGTCCGGCGCCTATGGCCGCGATACCGGTCAGATCTTTGTGCGCGGCGAGGAAGCCAACATTTCCAATCCGCGCCAAGCCAAGGATTACGGGATAGAAACCATTTACCAGACCCTTGCTTTGGCGGACAATGTGGACGCGGCAGCCAACCTCTTTCTCGGTCGTGAATTGCTCACAAGATGGGGCACGCTGGATGATGCGGCCATGGAAGATGAAACCCGCAGGGTGATGGGACGGCTCAATCCGAACTTCAAGAAGTTCAAGGACCCGGTAAAATCCCTCTCGGGCGGTCAGCGCCAGTCGGTGGCGATTGCGCGGGCGATTCACTTCAATGCCCGCATCCTGATCATGGACGAGCCGACAGCGGCCCTTGGCCCTCAGGAAACCGAGCAGGTCGGCCAGCTGATCAAACAGTTGAAAAAAGACGGCATCGGCATTTTTCTGATCAGCCATGACATCCACGACGTGTTTGATCTGGCGGACAGGGTGTCAGTGATGAAAAACGGCCAGGTCGTCGGCTCGGCTTCAACCAAAGATGTCACCAAGGATGAAGTGCTCGGCATGATCATTCTTGGAAAATGTCCTCCCGGCGCGACCCCTGGTCCGGGTGCATCAACCGATTAGACATTAGCTCTGACACAGCAACGCCGGGCAAGGATAAACCCTGTCCGGCGTCTTTACACCCCCGATTCAGTTACCTGATTCAGTTACCCGATTCAGCGGTTACCACCACGTTTGCCGCCCTGACCTGCCTGAAATTCCTCTTTGGAAATCTGGCCGTCATTATTGCTGTCAAGATCGGAGAAACGTTCCGCCTGACGCTCAAGCGCACTGTTGGCCTGTGCCGCAATATTGTCAGTGAAGATAGCGATCGCTGACTTGAATTCGGCTTCGGTCACGGTGCCGTCATTGTCTGCATCAGCACGATCGAACATGCGATCCATGCCCTGCCCCATCATGCCGCCCATGCCGGAGCCCATACCTGAGCCCATGCCTGAGCCCATGCCCATGCCTTTACTCATGCCTTTACTCATGCCCATCGTGCCACGCTTGCCATGGTCACCGCGTTCACCGCGCTCGCCCCGGTCACCATGGCGTTCGCCACGCATGCCCCTGTCGTCGTCACGATCATCATCGCTGTCGGCATCGCTGTCGGCATCGCGGGCTTCACTTCGCGCTTCGTGAGCTGCTTTCAATTCTTCCTTGGTGATACCGCCACTGCTGTCAGCATCAACCGTGCCGAACAGTTTCAGCAATTGTGCTTCGGCTTCCGCTTCCGTCACTGTGCCATTGCCATCCTGATCCAGGCCCTGCATCATTTCCTGGGGGAAACCACCCATTCCGCCACCACGGTTTCCGCCATCGCGGTGTGAACCGGTGGCCTGTGCTCCCGCTGTGAGGCCAACAGCGCCAATCAGGACTATGGCACTTGCTGCGATGGTTGTTTTTAGCATTCTCTTGTTTGTTGTCTTCGTCATTTTTCAGCTCCACTTGAATTAGGGTGTAGGTGCCACGTCTCATCGTGACCCGCTCTACATGGGGAGGAATTGTCGCAGAACTATCCGGCGATGCAGGCTCGATTGCATCAAAGTGTGTGGCATTGGTGGCGTGATACATTTTGCGACAACTAGCGTTTCCTCACTGCCTGAATCCAGTTTAGAACAGAACCATGGAAGCACAGACGTCACATATTCTGGTTGTCGATGACCATCGCGATATTCGCGATCCGCTGGCACAATATCTCAAGAAGAACGGTTTTCGCGCGATGACTGCCGATGGCGGGGCCGCGCTGCGCCAGGCTGTCAAAGCCTATGCCTTTGACCTTATCATTCTTGATATCATGATGCCGGGTGAGGACGGCCTGACCCTGTGCCGCTTCCTGCGTGAAACAACGCACACACCCATTATTCTGCTGACCGCCGTCAGTGAGGAAACCGACAAGATCGTCGGGCTGGAAATGGGTGCGGATGACTATGTCACCAAACCGTTCAACCCGCGCGAATTGCTGGCCCGCATCAAGGCGGTGCTGCGCCGCTCCCAAAGCCTGCCGCCACAACGCGAACCGCGTCCCGGCACCCTATACACTTTTAGTGGCTGGGTGTTCGACACCACGACGCGGCAATTGCGCAAGGGCGATGGACCGGATATCGGACTCAGCAGCGGAGAATTTTCGCTGCTGTCGATTCTGGTGGACCGGCCGAACATCGTGCTCTCCCGCGATCAGCTGATAGATCTGACCCGTGGCCGCAATGCCGGTCCGTTCGACCGTGCCATAGACAATCAGGTCAGTCGCCTGCGCAAGAAAATCGAGGAGGATCCGAAGAACCCCCTGCTGATCCAGACTGTGTGGGGCGGCGGTTATAAATTTGCCGGAACTGTCGAGCAATCATGAATGCCGCCTCGCGCAAATCCTGGTGGCGTTTTATCTGGCCGAGCGGCCTGACCGGGCAGATCATCCTGTTTATTGTTCTGACCATCCTGATTTCTCAAGCCATCAATATTGTGCTTGTCGCCGGTGAACGCGCTGATGCATTCCGGCGTGGCGCAGCCGGGCCCCTGATCGGCCAAACCATCATCGCCGCGGAATTGCTGCAGACAAGTGATGGCCCGACAGAGCAGCGCCTGCTTCGGGTGCTGAGCAGTCGGGAGCGCCGCGTCACGATAGATCCCGAGCCACTCGCGGGAACCTCTGACCGCTCGGCAATGACAAATATGCTGGCCACCCGGCTGCAGGCGGAATCCGGCCTTACCGCACGGGTCGAGGCGCGCTTCGTTGAGAGGCGGTTTGAGCACGTTTCCGACGATAGGGAGCCGTCGGTTCCGCGCCAGCGTGGCAGGGTTGCGCAGACAAGGCATGCCATGCCGATGGATCGGGACATGGATGAGGCAATGGATGAGGCAATGGGCCGGTCCAGAGACCGGCTTGTGGATCGGCTTGTGGTCTCGCTGGAGTTGGCTCCACAGCGCTGGCTGAATATTGTCCTGTGGCTTCCGGGTCGGGATCTGGACTGGCTGCGCACCAGTCTGCTCTACAATCTGGCGCTGGCGCTGGCGCTCAGCGGCCTTGCCATCTGGTTTTTGCGCCGCGTCACCCGTCCGATCAAGGATCTGGCAGGCGCCGCTGACGCGCTGGGGCGCGGTGAGCAGGTCCCGATGCTCGCCGAAACCGGCCCTCAGGAAATCCGCCGCGCCACGGCGGCCTTCAATGCCATGCAGGATCGGCTGACACGGTTCGTCAAGGATCGCACACAGATGCTGGCAGCCATTTCCCATGATCTGCGCACCCCCATCACCAGCCTGCGGCTGCGTGCGGAACTGCTCGATGACGAAACCGCCAAAGCCAATATCGTCCGCACACTTGATGACATGCAGAGCATGACCGAAAGCGTGCTGGCCTTTGCCCGCGACGATGCCGACAGTGAACCGATTTCGCAGATCGACCTGCTGGCTCTGCTGGAGGAATGCGCAGCGATATACAAAGCTCAGGGCGCCGAAATTGATTTTGACATCAACGCGACTTCCAGCCCGCTCCTGAGAGGGCGGCCACTGGCGCTCAAACGGGCGATCAGCAATCTGATGGAAAATGCCATCCTCTATGGTGATCGTGCCAATATCAGCGTCGCGTCAGCAGATCAGACAGTATCGTTCGAAATCCGCGATCATGGCCCCGGCATTCCGCCAGAGCGCATGGAAGAAATGTTCAAACCATTTTCCCGGATTGAAACCTCGCGCAACCGCGAGACCGGCGGCACCGGACTTGGGCTGTCGATCGCGCGTTCGATCATTCACCGCCATGGCGGCGAAATCAGCTTGCAAAACGCAGACGAAGGCGGTCTCATCGTCACGGTCAGTCTGCCATCAGCTTCATAGGGTCTTGTGCCTGGATTTCTTGCCGCGCCATTTCTGTTTATCGCCCGACACGCCCAGTGGGTTCTGGTCTCCGGGCTTGTCGCCGGCATCGCATTCCCTGCCGCCGCCGGTGTTCTGCGCCCCTATATTCCTGAAATGGTGGCTTTAATTCTGTTTGTGTCGGCACTGCGCATTGAACTTTCCGCCCTGCGTGTCACAAAGCGCCAGGCTATTGCCGATCTGACCGTGGTGCTGGTTCTGCAACTCGCTGTTCCGCTGCTCGCCTTCGTGATCCTCACTGCATTGCCGGTGCCGGAGGTCTGGCGCGATGTTCTGACCGTTGTCTATGCAGGTGCATCGATTTCGGGTGCACCTGCCTTTGCCTTTCTGATGGGGCTTGATGGTGCCAGGGCCATGCGGCTGCTGATCCTCGGCACTGCACTGCTGCCGCTGACTTCGTTCCCGGTCCTGTCGCTTCTGCCCAATGTGGCAGCGCAAACCGCGCTCTGGCTGGTATCGCTGAAACTGCTGGTGCTGATAGTCGTGGCGGGCATTGCTGCCATAACCTTGAGACGTCCGGTGATGTTTGCACTCGGCCCCAGGGCACCGCAGATTCTGAACGGACTTAACACGCTGGCCCTGGCGATTTTCGTGCTCGCTCTGATGGATGCGATTCAGCCTGTACTGCTGAACGATCCGCTGCGCCTTCTCGGCGTTCTGGTCATAGCCTGTATTGCCAATCTGGGAGCGCAAATCGCCCATGCTGGCCTGATCACCTTGCGGGCGCGGGCCAGAGGGGTTGCACCAACCGCTTCAGAACTGACACCCGCCATCCCATCGGGAAACCGCAATATGGCTTTGTTTCTGGCAGCGCTCCCCATCGGTGTGACAGCTCCCTGGCTGTTATTCATCGGCTGCTTTCAGGTGCCGATGTATCTCACCCCGCTCGTGATGAAGCCTCTTTTGCGATGGCTTCAGCGGAGCGCGGCCAAAGCGTCGCCAGAATCCTGACCACAATCAGGGTGAAAATCAGCCGCCCTACCAGAATGACCCATATATTGGCACCAAGCGCCAGCATGATGCCGGTATCCTCAATCAGCCCGTGCGACAGTGACAGCCAGCACAGCGCCAGTGTTTTGGCTCGCAGCGAGAAGTTCTTCTCGCGCGATTCGCCGATAATCAATCCGCCGCCATACATCAGCCCAAGCAACACACCGATGGTCGTCAAAGGTGCAATTTCCCGGTTCAGCCCGGATAGCCGGATCAGGGGAATGGTGGCTCTGGTGAAGAGGTCGGTAAATCCGGTTTTCTCACTGATATCAAGCGCCACAAACAACACCACAATGATCACAAAAACCACCAGCATGGTCTTGGCCGATGCCACTGCAAAGTCCCAATGCGTGGCATCCTTGTCGCCTGCAGCGGTAAACAGCGACAGATCCACCGGCTGCTGCAACAATGAAAACCAGTCGCAGATCCAATAGACGATTGCGCCATAGGCCACTGCGCCGAAAAACCGCAGCAACACGGTTCCGATAAAGGTCACACCGGTCCGCCTTACAATCGCCTGTTCAATTGGCAGGGCATGGGCGATCAATATGATCGAAGCCAGAATACTGAGCTGAGCGAGGTTCATCTCCACTCCGGCCAGAACCGGCAGAGCCCCGAAGCCGGCATAAATGCCGACCAGAAGCGCGCTGCCCCAGACAATGCCGGTTTCCGCGGGCAGCCCCATCAGTCCCATCACCGGTTCCAGAGCGGGGCCCATAGCATCTACCAGCCCGTAGACTTCGGCAATGCGCACCAGAATCACGACAGGGATCATCACCTTTGACAGATCGACAAAGGTCAGCCAGCTTTTTACCGCAAGTTTTTTGAAATACTCAGACATACAGACAATCAGTTCGTTTCAGAGAGATGGAATTAGATAAAAAGCACAACAAGGCCAACTGCAAAAGCGGCCAGGCGCCACAAAATAAATCGCGGGGCAATAACCGCGAAAGACAAGGCTGCCAGGGCCACCAGAACCTTGGCTGCCGCAAACAGGGCCAGAAACGGCGATGTGCCAAGAGCGATGAGATTTGGATTGGCAATCATCCCCAGCGGAATGAAATACAGCCCGAGGCCAAGCGCCATCGCCGAAAGCGCCACTTTCAGCCAGTTTTCCTCCACCATTCCGGCAGCAATGAAAACCGCGCCACACACGGGTGGTGTAATGGTCGACAACAGGGCGAACCAGAACACAAATAAATGCGCCTGCAGCGGCGCCAGTCCAAGCTCCATAAGCGCCGGGCCGGCCACGGAAATACTGATCACATAGGCAGCCGTGGTCGGCACCTCCATGCCCAGCACCAGGCAGGCAAACGCCGTCAGCAGCAACGCCGGCCACAACTGCCCGCCGGAGCCGGACAGTATCAGCGACGTGATCTTGACCCCCAGCCCGGTCATGCCGAGCACGCCGATAATGATTGATGCGCACAGGATGATTGAGGCGATCAGGGCCACCTGACGCCCGGCGGTCATCAGCACCGCTTCAACACGCGCCAGCGTTCTGCCACGGTCAAATGACAGGCGGCCATCGATCAGCAACAGCACAGCTCCGGCCAGCATTGCCAGCGTCGCGGCATATTGCGGCGTGACATTCGCGCCGAACATGCCCCACAGCAGCACCGCGAACGGCACCAGAAAGAACGCCGAGGTAATGGCCACCTGGCGCAGGGATGGCTGCTCGTCCTTCGGCACGCCGCGCAGCGGAAAGCGCAGCGAAAACATGTCAATGCCGATCCAGACCGCGGCAAAATACAGCAGCGCCGGTAGCAGTGCCGCCAGGATGATCTGCTCATAGGGAGTACCGGTCAGCTCGACCATCACAAACGCCCCCGCTCCCATCAGCGGTGGCATGATCTGTCCGCCGGAAGACGCCACCGCTTCAACGGCAGCGGCCAGGCGTTTAGGGTAGCCAAGGCGCGTCATCGCCGGCAGGGTGATGGCTCCGGTCGAGGCAACATTGGCCGAGGCAGAGCCGGAAATCGAACCGAACAGGGCTGATGACAGCACAGACACCTTGGCTGCACCGCCGCGCAGACGCCCGGCTGCGGCAGAGGCCACATTCATGAAACCCTGCCCGGCTTCGCCAGCATTCAAAATCGCTCCGAAAATAACAAAAATCGCGACAATGCTCACCGACACACCGGTCAAAGTGCCCCACAGCCCCCCTTCGGCGATAGTCAGCGTGCCCAGAAAGCTCTGCAGAGGAATGCCGGCATAGCCGAATTCGCCGGGAATATGCTGGCCGAACAGGCCGTAGGCCAGCGCCAGCGCTGCGACGCTGGGCAGGGGCCAGCCTATGGCGCGGCGCGCCATTTCAAGTGTCACCAGCAACAGCAGGACCGCCACAAACGTCTGAAACCCGCCGGACAGATAACCATATTGATCGCCCAGAGCATCTTGATTGAGTGCAACCCAGAGCGTCGCGGCAACACCGGCAATGCTCAGAATTGAGCCACTGATGCGCTGCTGCCGGTTTTTCGCCATGAACACCAGTACCCAGGGTAGCGCCAGCGCCATGTGCAGCGGCCGGCTGACCAGATTCGGCACCAGACCGGAGAAAATCAGCCAGATATGAAAGCTGATCGAGACAGCGCCGAGCGTGCACCAGAAAAGGCGCGCCGTTAACGGCAGCGCGCCTTCCTGAGAAGTGGTCAGAATTGAGCCAGTTGTCACTTCTGCGTGTCAGTCAGCGGAAAATCCATCTCCGTATAATAACGCAGGGCGCCGGGATGGATGGCACTGGTGATGTTTTCCATCAGCCCCTTGTCAACGCCATTCCACCAAGGGGCATCTTCGCCCATCCTGGCTTTTTCCTCCCAGTAGGTTTTGGTCAGCTCATAAGCCGTGTCGTCATCCATATTGGTGGTGGTATAGGCCACCACCGGCAATGAGGTGGTGACGATATCGGCATCCTGGCCGGCATAGGTGCCGGCGGGAATCACCAGCCTTGTGCGTTTGGTGGCGGCGATCTGCTCATCATCCAGCGACAGCACTGTCACGCCTAGACTGGCCGCAGCTTCGATGACATTCGGCGCGGGCCAAGAGCCGGCGGTGACAAACCCGTCAATCTGGCCGTTTTTCAACGCCGCAACCGCATTGGAGAGTTCCACATCCGGCAGTTTGACCTGCCCTTCAAGCCCGAACAGGCCAAGATATTTTTCGCCCTCGGTGGCCCCGAAAGAGCCTTTACCGATCAGGATCGTCTTGCCTTTCATGTCGGCGAAAGAGGCAATTCCGGCATCATCACGCACAACAAAATGCATGGTCAGCGAGGGAATCGGAAACAGTGCTCTGATGTCATCGAATTTGGGGTTACCCTTGCCCTCGAACATCGCCTTGCCGCCCTGGGCCAGACCGACCAGTGCCGGCGGTGTTGTGAACACGTAATTGCCCGGACGCACCGCCGCTTCCATGACATTTTGCACCGAACCCTGGCTTTCCTCGACAGTGACAATGATGTCGCCATCTGTTCCCGCCTTCATAGCTTCGGCAATCTGTACTGCCATCTGGAAATAGGACGAACTGGAGGACGCCGATTTGTAGGTCACGCGGGTTTCCGCATGGCCGGCAAAGGCGCTGGCCGCCATGACACTGGCGGCCAGCGCCAGGCTTGTGAATAGTTTCATCAATATGTCTCCTGAAAACTCTGATGGGGTCATACGGTTGTATGGTGACAGCCTATGACATATATCCGCCGCAAAACAAGCCTTTCCCGCGCAATGCGTTTCCTCCTTTTTTTGGCTCACAATCCATGCTTGCAGTTGCCCCACCGCTGATTTCCGTCTCCAAGCTGGAAAAGACCTATGATGGCGGTTTTCAAGCCCTTAAAAGTGTCTCGCTGGACATAAGGCAGGGCGAGATTCTGGCTTTGCTCGGGCCCAATGGAGCCGGCAAGACGACGCTTATTTCCATCATTTGCGGTCTTGTCACACCCACCGGTGGCAGTGTGTCCGTGGCTGGCCATGACATTATCAAAGACTACCGCAAAACCCGCGCACTGATCGGATTGGTGCCCCAGGAGTTGACCACAGACGCCTTTGAAACCGTGTGGGCAACAGTCAGTTTTTCAAGGGGTCTGTTCGGCAAGAAGCGCGATGATGCCCTGGTCGAAAAGACGCTGAAAAGCCTGTCGCTATGGGATAAGAAAGACAACAAGATCATGCAATTATCCGGCGGCATGAAGCGCCGGGTGCTGATTGCCAAGGCGCTCGCCCATGAGCCGCAAATCCTGTTTCTGGATGAGCCCACCGCCGGGGTGGATGTGGAATTGCGCAAGGATATGTGGCAGGTCGTGCGCGAATTGCGCGACAGTGGTGTGACCATCATTCTCACCACCCATTACATTGAAGAGGCCGAGGAAATCGCCGACCGGGTTGGTGTCATCGCCAATGGCGAAATCATTTTGGTGGAAGATAAATCCGAGTTGATGACGAAGCTTGGCAAAAAGACCCTGATGCTTGATTTGCAGGAACCGCTTGATGCCGTGCCGGACAGCATCCGGCGCGACGGTCTTGAAAAATCAGCAGATGGCGAACAGCTGATCTACACCTACAACACCCAGCGCGAGCGCACCGGCATCACGTCGCTGCTGCGCGATCTTTCTGATGCCGGTATCCGTTTCAAGGACCTCAACACCAAACAGAGTTCGCTGGAGGAAATTTTTGTTACCCTGGTGCATCAGGACACAGCCCGATCCAATGCTGAACAGACCGCATCCGGAACGGCAGGAAATACACAATGAATTATCTTGCTGTTAAAGCCATTTACAGGTTTGAGATGAACCGCATGTGGCGCACCCTGTTCCAGAGCATCGTCTCGCCGGTTCTGTCCACATCGCTGTATTTTGTCGTATTCGGCTCCGCCATCGGCTCGCGCATTCAGGAAATCGACGGCATCAGCTACGGCGCCTTCATTGTGCCGGGCCTTATCATGCTGTCGCTGCTGACCCAGTCGCTTTCCAATGCCGCTTTCGGGATTTATTTCCCCAAATTCACCGGCACGATTTACGAATTGCTGTCCGCACCGGTTTCCTCATTCGAAATCGTGCTGGGCTATGTCGGCGCGGCGGCGACCAAATCACTGATCCTGGGCCTGATCATTCTGGCGACTGCCAATCTGTTTGTTGATCTTCAGATCGCCCATCCGGTCATCATGCTGCTGTTTCTGGTACTCACCGCCCTCACCTTCAGCCTGCTCGGCTTCATTATCGGCATCTGGGCCGACAGTTTTGAAAAACTCCAGATCGTGCCATTGCTGGTCATCACTCCGCTGGTGTTTCTCGGCGGCAGTTTCTACTCAGTCAGCATGCTGCCGCCTGTGTGGCAGACCGTCACCCTGTTCAACCCGGTGCTCTACCTCGTCAGCGGCTTTCGCTGGAGCTTTTACGAAGTCGCCGACGTCAACGTCACCATCAGCCTCAGCGTCATCGCGCTGTTCCTGGTTGCATGCGTAACGATCGTCTGGTGGATTTTCAAAACCGGTTATCAGGTCAAGCAATAGGGGTTTGCCTTCCCCGATCACCATGCCATTTTATTTTTCAGTGCGGGCTGTCGGTCAGAAAATTTCGGCCTTATGGGTCTGAAATGGCGCCAATTCATCGGGGAAAATATCGATACCAAGGCCCGGTTCGTCATTGCAGTGCCATCCCCCGTCGGAAATGCGCGATGCGACCGGGCCGAACGCATCGCGCAGCGGGTTGGGATTGACATCCACCTCGAGCAATCCGTCCCCACCGACTGCGGCCAGCAGATTTGCCGACGCCTGCAATCCAATACCACCGCCGAGGAAATGAGGACAATAGCGCAGGCCCGCCGCCAACACGTTGCGGCCGACCGAGAAGCATCCGGTCAGTCCGCCCCATTTGATGATATCGGGTTGAAAAACGCCCAGATGCGCCGCTGTGATCGCTTCATCGAATTGATCGTAACCGACCAGATTTTCGCCGCCGGCCAGGGGATAGGGGCTTGCCTCATGGAGGGCCGCCCAATCCACCGCAGATGCATCTGCGCGAATAGGCTCTTCCAGCCACGCCAGCGGAACTTGTGCGGTTCGCGCCAGGAAACTCCGCGCCGTTTCAAGATCCCAGGCCTGATTGGCATCGGCGGCAATGGTCTCGTTCGCCGATCTGCGATCAAAAACCTGAACCAGTCGGGTCAGATCATCGTCCATGTCAAAACCGACCTTCACTTTGAAATCAGAAAATCCGATCTGCCGGGCGTCACTGACCATAGTCTCGGCATCCTTGATATGAATACCGCTGGCATAGGCGGGCACATGGTCGGCGGCCTCCTCGTTCATGAAGTGCCGCAGCGTGCGGCCGGATTTGCGCGAATAAAGGTCCCAAAGCGCAATGTCGAGACCGGCAATGACCTGACGAAACGGACCCCATTCACCGCTTTGCAGCGCGATAATCCGGGTCTGCCGTGTCAGCAGGTCGATCAGCGCACCCGGATGCGACACGGGATGATCGAAAACCAATGGCCCGATGTCCCGGGCCAACAGATTGATACGGTGCTCGGCAGCGGCGGCCGGCCAGTTGGCGAAGATTTCTCCCCAGCCGAATGCGCCGTCTTCATCCTCGATTCGCAAGAACGCCGCTGGCCGGTCGCGCATCATGCCGAATGAGGTCATGACCGGCTTTGCCACCGGACTGCGAAAGGCAAAGCCTTCAATACGCGTGATACGAACTGTCTGAATCATGCCAGAAGATCCATGTCCAGGCGGATGTAATCGCCGCGGTAAATCACATCTGCGAGGTAGATGATTGTATCATTCTCATCGCACATGATCCGGCGCACTTCGGCCATCGGTTCACCGACAGCCAGATCCAGCAGGGTCGCGGTTTCCATATCGCATTTGCTGACAATCAGGCTCTGGCGCGCAATCCTGACATGCAGATCCGGATCATCAAACAGCACCGGCAAGGCCAGACGGGCACGCAGAGCCGTTTCATGCTTGTCAAATATATCCTTGGCCAGATAGAGGGTGATGACGCAATAACGCTCTCCATCGCGCGAATGGATGCGCCTGAGCATGTGATATCTCCCGGCAGATTGTCCGATCGTCACGCCATCGGGCAGATCGGTTTCAGCATCATCCAGACTGACCAGATCGGGGACATCGCCACGATACAGATCAACCAGCTCCGACAGACTTGTGACAACACTCAGCGGGCGTCTTGGAGGCAGATGCGGCAGCACCCTGGTGCCGCGGCCGCGCCTCGGCTCGACCAGGCCTTCCGATTCCAGAATCTTGACTGCCTCGCGAACGGTGATGCGCGCGACCTGAAATTCCGCCATCAGCGCATCAATTGTCGGAAGCAGTTCTCCAGTCTTCCAAATGCCACGCAGGATTCTCTGCCGCATGACCTCGGCAACTTTTACGTACAAGGGCGTGCCGTCGCGGCGAAATTTCTCACTCTTCATAGGCTGGTTAATATCCCGATTTTACAAGTTAGGCTAGAAAAATTCTAAAGTCCTGTTTTTAGGATTCATGGCTTGCCGAGAGAATACGTTTGAATTATACCTAAATATAGGACTTTAGGTTTTTTATTGATTCAGCATGTCGGATTATGACTACATCATCGTTGGTTCCGGGACCGCCGGGGCAACATTGGCAGCGCGACTGACCGAGGATCCGGACTGCCGGGTTCTGGTGCTGGAAGCCGGTGGTTCCGACCATAATTTCTGGCTGAAGCTGCCTGTCGGGTATTACAAATCCATCTATAATCCGGCCTATTCCCACCTTTACCGCTCGGAGCCTGATGAGGGCATCAACGGGCGGCAGATTGATTGCCCGCGCGGACGTGTCATCGGCGGCTCCAGCTCAATCAACGGATTGATCTTCATTCGCGGCCAGCACGGGGACTTTGACGATTGGGCCCGGCTCGGTGCGCAAGGCTGGGATTATAACAGCGTTCTGCCTTACTTTCGCAAACTTGAAACCTCAACCGGTGCGCCGTCGCAATACAGAGGTGCGCAGGGTCCGCTCCAGGTGAGCGATCTGCGCAACAAGAATGCCGCATGTGATGCCTGGCTGGAGGCCGCCGGTGAAGCCGGATTGCCGCGCAATCCCGATTTCAACGGCGCGTCGAGCTACGGCGTTGGATCCTATCAGCTGACCCTTCGCGGGCGCTGGCGTGACAGCGCAGCAACGGCTTTTCTGAAACCGGCGATGAGCCGGCCAAATCTCACGGTGAAACTGCGTGCCCAGGTTTTTGGCCTCACGTTTGACGGGGCGCGTGCGCGCGGCGTTTCCTATCGCCACAACGGGCAGGACTGTCAGGTCAATTGCGGCAGTGAAGTGATCCTGTGCGGCGGCTCGGTGCAGACGCCGCAGCTTTTGCAGCTTTCAGGCATTGGGCCTGCGGGTCTGCTGCAGCAACATGGTATCAAAGTCCGTCACGACGCGCCCGAGGTTGGTGAAAACCTCCAGGACCACATTCAAATGCGCACGATCGTTGAATTGTCCCAACGCGGCCTGTCGCTGAATGATCACATCCGCAACCCGCTGCGTTTGGCGCAGATGGGTTTGGATTGGCTCATCAATGGAGCCGGCCCGCTTTCGGTGGGCGCCGGCCAGGTGGGGGGCGCCATGTGCACAAAATATGCCGAAGACAGCCGCCCTGACCTTCAGCTTTTCGTCATGCCTTTGTCGGTGGACAAGCCCGGCAAGCCTCTGCACCGCTATTCCGGATTCACCACGTCATTCTGGCAGTGCCATCCTGAAAGCCGCGGCAGCATTCACATCGATTCAGCCGACCCGGCCCGGGACCCGAAAATACGGATGAATTACCTCAACACAAAGCGCGATCGTGACGTAACGCTGGAGGGATTGAAAATCGTGCGCGATATTTACCGCCAGCCGGCGTTCCGGGATCTGTGGTCGCGCGAAATCATTCCCGGCGATGATTGCCGGACGGACGAAGAGATGTTGAATGCGATCCGGGCCAATGCAACCACGGTTTACCATCTGGTTGGCACCTGCCGCATGGGCAACGACGCTGGCGCTGTGGTTGATCCGCAATTGCGTGTTCAGGGGGTCGAGGGACTGCGCATCGTGGACGCCTCAATCATGCCCAGCATTACATCCGCCAATACGAATTCCGCAACCTACATGATTGCGGAAAAGGCTGCCTCGATCATCCAGAGCAGCCACTGAGATCATTTACCAACCAGGAGGAAACAGACATGAAACATATTACGAAAATCGCAATGCTGGCCGGGGCACTGGCCCTGGGTCCGGTCATGGCGACAGCCCAGGAACCCAACCCGCTCGGCTGGCAATCCGTCCCTGAAATGGACGATCAGATCACTATGAAAATCGGCCATTCGGTCAATATGGAATGGTCCTCGCACACGGCGACGCTGAAACGCTTTGCCGAGTTGGTCGCGATTTACACGCGCAACGAAATCCGCCCGGAAATCTTCCCCGGAGCGCAGCTTGGCGGCGAACGCGAAATGGTTCAGCAGGCCCGCCAGGGCGCGCTTCAGGTCACCTTGCCCGCCACCAATAACATTGCGGCTTTGGCGCCATCGCTGAACGTCTTCATTCTGCCATATCTGGCCACCTCTACCGAACAGGTCAATTATCTTCAGGATGAACTCACGCCGTTTCTGGTACCCCGTGTGATCGAAGAGGCCGGCGTGCGCATTGTCGGCTGGGAAAACTCCGGCTGGCGGGCGTTTTTCTATAAATCTGACAAGCCCATCGAGAAACCAGCAGATCTGGCGGATCTGAAAATGCGTGTGCCGCCAAATCCGATCATGATCGCCTCATACGAGGCATGGGGCGGCAATCCGACGCCAATCGCCTGGGCCGAACTTTACAGCGCTTTGCAGCAGGGCGTTGTCGAAGGTGGTGACAATCCTGTCACAGACGTCATCGGCATGAAGTTTAACGAGGTCATCAACCGCATGACCACGTTCCACTATACCATCCTCACCCACCCGATTGTTGTATCGGAGCGCTGGTTCCAGGGCCTTTCAGAAGAGCATAAGGAAGCGATCCTGCGCGCTGGTAAAGAAGCCACGGATTACATCCGCTGGTGGCAGCCGCTGGACGAAGCCAATTGGTGGGATAAGGCCCGCGAGGCCGGTGTCGAGATCACCGCGATCGAAGACGAAACCGAATGGCTTGAGAAAGCCCGTGCCATCTGGCCCGACTATTACGACGCCATCGGACCAGATGGTGAAATGGTCGTAAACAAAGCGCTGGAAATTCTGGCCGCCTATCCCGGCGATAAATAATGCCAGTCCCGTCCGCAGCCACGGTGCTGCGGGCGGGTCGTCACTGAAGGAAAAGGCCGATGCATAACGCCCTGCGCAAATCACTTTTGCTGCTCGCTTCCGCGCTGTTGGCATTTATGGTTGCATCCCTTTTCCTGCAGGTGATTGCGCGCGAGTTTCGCTGGTCCGTTGACTGGACCGAAGAAACAGGCCGTTTCAGTTTCATCACAATGGTCTTTATCGCCGCAGCCTACGGCACGCTGACCCGCTCGCATCTCCGTGTGTCTGTATTTTCTGACGCAATTGCGAACAGGATCGGAGCCCGGCCAATAGCGTTTTTTCACACCATTGTCGTGCTTGGTTTTGCCGCCGTGATGGTTGTGTTTTCCGCATTGAATTTTACCGACGGCCTGCGCTATCCGAACATCTCTCCGGCGCTTGGGTTTAACCAGAATTTCCTGTTCGTGGCGATGTGCGCCGGCTTTATCATGATTTTCCTGTTGCATCTTCAGGATCTGCTCACCCTCCTGCGTGGAGGAATGATCGATGAATGAGGTCATTCTCGTTCTCACGGTTCTTTTTCCGCTGCTGCTGATCCTCGGACTGCCGATCTATGTCTGCCTCGGCATTGTCGGGCTGACCATCAGTTACATCACCGACGCACCGATGGTGTTTGCCACACAGAATGTCCTGAACGGGCTGGACCAGTTCCCGCTGCTCGCCATTCCTGCCTTTATTCTGGCCGGAAACATCATGGAAAAGGGCGGCATTACCGAAGATATCATCAGCATTTTCCGTCATGCCTTTGGCCATATTCCGGGCAGCCTCGGGCTGGTGACAATTTTCTCCTGCATGTTTTTTGCCGCGATTTCCGGCTCCGGCCCCGGCACGGTTGCGGCCATCGGCGCAATCATGATTCCAGCGATGATCAAATATGGCTATCCGGCGGCCTATGCAGCCTCGGTTTCGGCCACAGGCGGCACTCTGGGTGTCATGATCCCGCCAAGCAATCCGCTGATCATCTATGGCATCATAGCCAATGTTTCGATTGCCGATCTGTTTGCCGCCGGCATGGTGCCCGGCATTCTGACGGCGTTCCTTCTGGCCGGTGTGGCCTATGTCCTGGCCCGCCGCGCCGGTGCCGTGATGACCGAGGACGCAGGCGCGCCGCGGCAAAGCATCTGGAAGCTGATCTGGAAAGCCAAGTTCGCCCTGTTTCTGCCAATTCTCATTCTGGGCGGGATTTATTCAGGCATCTTCACCCCGGTCGAAGCCTCGGTCTGCGCCGTCGTCTACGCCCTTGTCATCAGCGTGACCATCTATCGCCAACTGACAATAGCCAGCCTGCTGGCAGCCTTTGAAAATGCTGTGAAACTCGGCGGCGCACTGATGATCATCGTGGCCGTCTCAACGCTCTTTGCTACAGTGATCACACTGGAACGCATCCCGCAGAATGTCGTCGCCGCCTTCAGCGGTATCACCGACAGCGCGATTGTCATCCTGTTGATTATCTGTGCCCTTCTGATAGTCATTGGCACCTTCATGGAAACCATTAGCGCCATCATCATTCTGGCTCCGATTCTTGTGCCTCTGGTGAAAAGTTACGGCGTTGATCCGGTTCACTTCGGCATAATCCTGATAGTTACAATTGAAATTGCATTTCTGACGCCGCCACTTGGTGTAAATCTGTTTGTAGCCAGTCAGATTGCCAATATAAAATTCGAGAAAGTCGCCATCGCGATCCTGCCGTTTGTCGCCACTTTGATGTTCGCCATGCTGATCGTGATCTTCTTCCCCCAGCTCAGCCTATGGCTGCCTGAAACCCTGCGAAGCCTGAGGTAATCCCATGTCCGTTGAAATCCGTAATCCTGCAAACCCGAGCGAAGTGGTTGCATCCTTTCCAACAATAACCCCGGATGATGTGCCGGCCCTTATGGCCACTGCCCGCACCGCACAGCTTGCATGGGCGAAGATTCCGCAGCCTGAACGTGGCAGGATCGTCAATAATTTTCTTGACGGACTGGAAGCGCGCCGCGAAGATATCGCCACCGCCATCACCCGCGAAATGGGCAAGATTATCGGTGAATCCCGTGGTGAAGTGAACAAGGCCTTGGGCGAAGGCCGCGCTGCCACAAGTCGCGCATCTGCTGCAATCGGAGAAGTTCTGCCCTCGCAAAAACCTGGCACGGTGACCTATTCCACCCGCCGTCCGCGCGGTGTGATCGTCGGCATCAACCCCTGGAATTTCCCCTTCAGCACGCCAATCCGTAAAACCATTCCGGCGCTGCTCTACGGCAATGCGATGGTGCTGAAACCATCGATCAGCACACCGGGAGCCGCATTCATCATGCAGGAAGTGGCGGATGCGACCCTGCCGAAAGGGCTGTTTCAGATCGCTTACGGGTCAGGAAGTCTGGGCAGTGCCCTGACATCTGCAGACGGTGTCGACGCAATCAGCTTTACCGGCTCGGTTGAAATTGGCCGCATTGTTGCACAGGCGGCAGCGGCCAATCTGGCCGAAATCAGCCTTGAACTGGGTGGCAAGAACCCGGTGATCGTGAATGACGCCAGCGATCTTGAAGCCGTCCTCAACCAGATTTATGCCGCCGCTTTTGCCGTTTGCGGTCAGCGCTGCACCGCTATCAGCCGGGTGATCGTGCGCCGCGAGCTTGAGTCAGCCGTGGTTGAAGGACTGGCCAACCGCGCCAAAGCGGCAAAAATCGGTGACGGGCTGGACGCTGCGACAACCATCGGTCCGCTTATGGGTGAAAAGGCGCGGGACGATGTCGCGGGCTTTGTCGAGCGCAGTCTCGCCGCAGGCGCGCACGCAGCTGCAGGCGGTACAACCATTGAACAGAATGGCGGTTATTTTTACGCCCCGACGATCCTCTCCAACGTAACGCCCGACATGGAAGTCGCTCGTGATGAAGTGTTTGGTCCGGTGCTCGCCGTGATTCCTTACGATACACCCGATGAAGCGCTCGCAATCTGCAATGACGTGGAGTTCGGCCTCTCGGCGTGTCTCTATTCGGAGCAAACACCGCTGGTCGATCGTTTCATTGCCGAGGCTGAAAGCGGCATGATCCACGTCAATTGCGGCAGTTTCCCCGAAGACCACGCCCCCTTCGTCGGTGTCAAGAATTCCTCACTCGGCGTTGGCGGCTCAAACGGCAACTCGACCCTGCATTTCTACACCCAGGAACACACGGTCTATCGCAAAGCACAGGCATGAGCAGCACTGAACAAGCCGATAAATCCGGCACGCGTCTGTCTCTGAAAACCCATCCGGGTGATAATGTGGCGACCGTGCTGGACGACAGGCTGGATTGCATCCGGATCGACGGGGATGTGGAGATTGTTCCGGGTGTGCCCTTTGGTCACAAAGTGGCGCTGCGCGACATCGCAGAAGGCGGCGAAGTGCTCAAATACGGTGTGGTGATCGGCCATGCGAAATCCGCCATTCGTCAGGGAGAGCATGTGCATGTCCACAACATCGCATGATCCAATCGGCATGGGCTGGCGGCGCCCGGATGGCCGTATCGGACTGCGCAACCATGTCATCGCCTTCTCCACCGTCGCCCTGACCGACCGGGTGACCGCAATGGCCGCAGCCCGGGTGCCTGGCGTTTTGCCGGTTACCCCTGGATTTCAGCGCGGCGTGCGCGGGCGCGACGCAACGCTTCAGGCCGCCATGATTGAAGCCGTCATAGCCCATCCCAATGTGGGTGCCGCACTTGTTGTGACCCATGACCGCGCTGCCGCAGCAGATCTGCACGCGGCCTGTGCTGAACTGGAAAAGCCTGTTGTTGTCCTCTCGCTGATGGCGCAGCACGGCATACAGGCGGCGCAGGATGTCATGGTTTTCCGTTTGCAAAGCCTCATGTCTGCCATTGCGGAAAGTTCCAGGACAGAACTGAAGCTGTCCGATCTGACAGTTGCACTGGAATGCGGCGGGTCTGATGCGACATCCGCGCTTTGCGCAAATCCGTCAATTGGCCGTTTCGTCGATCAGTTGATTGCAGCAGGCGGCACTGCGATCGTATCGGAAACCGCCGAATTCCTGGGCGGTGAGAATGTCATCCGCGCCCAGTCCCGCAGTCCGGCAATTGCAGAAGCCATTCTGGCACATCTGAGCGCCGAAGACGCAATGATGCATGCCGATGGAACCGACTATCGCGGCATCAATCCGACGCAGGAAAATATTGAAGCCGGGCTGAGCACGCTGACTGAAAAAACCATGGGTGCAATTTGCAAGATTGGAACCAGCAAATTTGCCGGGGCGTTGCAGTTCGGCGAAAAGCCGACCGAGCCCGGGCTTTACTTCATGAACACGCCCTTTTTCAGTCCGACATCGCTGACCGGGATGGTGTTGGCAGGCGCGCAGATCACTCTTTTCGCAGTCGGTGTTTTCAATCCTTCCGGCCTGCCACTGGCGCCAACCGTGAAAATCTGCGGCAATCCTCAGACCTTGTCAGACTGGTCTGACGGGGTTGACCTGGATGTTTCAGGAATTATTTCGGGAGAAACTGATTATGATGATGCCGCCCAGGCCATCCTCGGCCTGGTGCGGCAGATCTCAAGCGGAAGGCTGACCTGCGCAGAAAAATGGCACGAGGGCCAGATCATAGTTCCGATCTCGCAACTGCCTCTGTAAAGAGCGTTTGATGTTATGCAATTGCCTTGGCTTGATCTGCTCTGAACAGTTCGACAAACCGTTGCATGTGCAAAATTAGAGCGCTTCCGGCAGGAGAAACGCGACCAGATCGGACAGGTCCTGGTCCGACATCAGCCAGCGTGGCATGCGGGACCCAATTTCGCTGCCGTCCGGCCGCACACCTTTGGTAATCGCCTGTGCCAGACTTTCGCTTGTGTATGAGGAATGTTGGTGGCCATCGCTATCGCCATGCTCTTCCGTCAAAGCGGCTTCGGTAATCGCCGGCACCACGGTCCAGTAGAACGGGCGCAGTCGGCCGCCCTGACGATCAACACCATGGCAGGAAGCGCAACCATCACTACCCATCATCCCCACATGACCCCCGCCTGTGGCGCGGATCGCTTCCCCGTCTAAATTCACGCCGGTGAAGTACAATTGTTCGCCATTGCTTCTAAATTGTGTCGGCCAGTCGCCGCGACCGGTCTTAGGTGTCAGCGAGAACCCAAAGCTCAGAAGTACGACGAGGCCCAAAGCGGCACCTGCGGCAACAATCAGGTTGCGGCGCTTTCGCCCGCCATCGTCGGTCATATGGCTTCTACGGCTTTACCCAGCAGATCGCGAACCTCGCCGGCAACGCGTTTCAATTCCGTATTGTCAATCGCCATCATTGATGCTTGCGGGTCTATTGCGGAAACCTCCACGCCGGCATCAACCTCGCGCAGAATGACGTTGCACGGCAACATAGCGCCAACCCTTGGCTCCAGGCCTATGGCCTCCCAGGCCATCTTCGGATTACAGGCACCCAGGATGAGATATCCCGGCATATCCTTGTCGATTTTCTTCTTCATCGTTGCCTTGACATCAATTTCTGTCAGAACGCCGAACCCGGCGTCGGCCAAAGCGCTGCGCGTGCGGGCCTCAATGCTGTCCATTGTGGCATCTTTAAAAATTCGATTGATTGAGTAACTCATAGGCAGTTCTCCTTCTCGGTTGCGCTATTTCATCAAGGCCTTGATCAATACGGCGATCGCCAAGCCAACCAGCACCAGGATCAGAATCATCCAGATCCCGCCAAAACCCATTCCAAATGTGTTCATATGCTGTCTCCTTCGCGTTTCGCATTAAAAGCTTCAACGGTAGCCCAACCGTAAAGTTCCATGTGGACATCCAGTCCTCGCACCGCCGGACGATGGCATTCGCCTGGCATCCTGACAGGGCTGAAAACCGGTGCCCGTCAAATGCACGGCTGCCTGTCAGCCGTGATCATCATCTTCACCCTCTTCGTGGTGATCTCCCTCACTTTCGTGATGCATCATGCCTGCAATAGCCTCAGGAATATCGGTATCAGAGAATTTTGTCTGCTCTTCTGCGTCATGAACAAAAGCTATGATTGCGGCCAGTTCCTCGCCATCCAGCTCGATCTGCCCGCCGAGTTCTTCCTCCTGCAGGGCGACCATGGCTCCGGCCCCGCGCCACATACGAGCGGCAAAATCGAAGGGATTCATCGGCGTATCCATAAACTCAGCATCCAGCGCCGGGGCGTCCTCGCCACCCACGCCGTTGATCGCATGACAGACAACGCAGCCCTTGTCTGCGAACAGCTTTCGCCCTGCGACTGCATCCATCGTCGGCAACACCAGACCTTCGGCCATCATCCCATTTTTCATTTCCGGCCCTGAACCCTGTTGTTGTGCGAGGGCGGGCATCGCCACAGCCACGAGGGCTGCGGAGATCATAAGTTTAAAAGGTGTATTCATCGGAGTCTCCTGTTTCATTCTCGGTTTGGATATGTATCGCTGCACCGCGATCTGCCAGACACCACGCCGGTTTTCGGCAATTATGTCTCAGTTCATTGTAACCATCTGGTGGCCTTCACTCTTGACAGCAAATTCGCCAATCATGGTCAGCTCGGATGCATCAACAATCCAGATTTTCGGCTCTGCCCGCGACGAGACGAACAGACGCCCTGTGCCGGGGACAATAGTCAGGTGATAGGGCTCAGGCGCAAGCGGTACAGTTGTGACTGTATTTCCAGCAAGCTCAATCATCGCGAGCTTGTCCTCGCCGCGCCCGGCTACGATCAGCTTCTTACGATCATCCGTCAAGTCCATCCCGTGAATCTCCCCGCCGATTTGAAAGCTGCGTCGCGTCTCGCCACTCTCCAGCACCAGCTCAAACACGGCGCCGGCGTCGGAATCCGCGACGTAGAGCGTTCCCGACTCAGAATCCAGCACCAGATGCTCAGGCGCCAAACCGACTGCCAGATTACGCCGCACGATGCCGCGCGCCAGATCGACCTCGCTGACAGTGCCGTTGCCAGCATTCGAGACATATACTGTGCCAGAATCCGCGCCGAAAACGGCATAGTTGGGCATTGATCCCGTTGGAATCCATGCCGTCATCGTAAATGTCTCCAGATCAATCACCGAAATACCATCGCCCGATGGGTGCGTTGCTACAGCGAAGCGGCCATCCGGCGACACGGCGGTATGGTGCACGGCACCTGGCACCTCGATTCGGCGCAGAATTTCGCCAGTTTCAGCGTCAAGAATGCTGAGCAGGCTCAAGCCAGCGCCCGCCGGTCCCATGGGCTTGGCGGTCGCAGCATGATGCCCGGCATGTTCATCTGCCGACACGCCTTCAGGCGACGCGGTATCGGCAATATCTTCGCGGTCGATCTCGGCATAGCTGCCGGCGACCAGAACCGGAACGCCTGGCGCGCCGGCAAGACCGTGCACCGCTTCCAGCCCTTCAATCCGGTTGATCATGGCACCCGTGACGGCATTCACCATCAGGATGGAATTCGCGCTGCCCTCCGGCACAAAGACGGTTTGGGCGAAAGCCATGCTGCCCGTCAATGCAAGAACCGACGCCAGTGACAGGCGCTTTGTTAAACCGATGATACTCATGATTTCTCCTCTGGCTAACTGCCGCCAAGCCTTTTTGACGATTTGCGCTGTCCGTCCGGGATATGAACCGAAATATTGGTTTGCGCGCCGATTGTTCTGCGGCCAGAACCTGTCGACGATCTGCACCCTAGCGGCAAACGCCAAGACGGCATTGACACAGATCAAGCCGCAAATCTTTACGCTGCTGAGACCAGTTACGGTCGTTTTCGATCGTGTGTCATGTATGAATTGTTGTGATTATCTTTGTCGCCCCGACTTCGATCTGCGGACAGGAAATGACTGGAGTTATTCCGAATCCGGACTTTGAATAAGGGTTGCGCAGACCAGTGCTGGCAATCATGTTTTTCCGGCTGTAGACAAAGCCCTGATCAGATCTTTCGGCGGGCAAAGCTTAAAATCGCGCCGAGGACTGCGAGGATTGCTCCGATCATCATTGCATCAAGCGATGCCGATGGGGTTCCCGTCGCAAGCACATAGGCTGCAATCGCTGTTCCTATCGCACGACCGATCTGCCTTGCAAGGGACAGGCTGCCGCTTGCAGCGCCACTGCGTTCGCGCGGAGCGCTTAGGATGATCAGACGGTTGTTGGGTGTTTGGAACAGGGCAAAGCCCACACCGCAGACAGCGAAGCGAACCGCGATTTCCACTGCGCTGGAATCCTTGTCGAGAAATGCCAGCCAAAGGAAACCGGCGGCCATAATCAGCAATCCTGCCGCGCCGGCCGGTCCTGCTGAAATCCGGTCTGAAAACCGACCCAGAACGGGTGCCAGCACAGCCGTTGCTGCAGGCCAGACGCTGAGGGTCAGCGCCATTTCCAGCGCGTTCATGCCTGCGCCAAAGATGAGATAGAAGGGCAGCAGGATAAAGCCGATGGATTGCGCGACAAACGCACATATGGATGCGGCGATAGACAGCGCAAACGTCGGACGCGCCAACAGATCAACCGGAAAAACCGGCGATGGCTTACCGCGCGATCTGCGCACAATCAGCACCATGCCAACCACGGCAATGAGGGCAGCAGGAAAGAGGGTTGCGCCGGGCCAGCCATTGGCCAGCCCATTGATCCACCACAGCAGGGCGGCCAGCACAAAGGCGACAAGGGCCGCGCCCGGATAATCATACGGCTTGTTGGAGGGCTGGTTGGGCGGCAATGTCAGCGCGCCGAAGATGACCGCAAAAAGGCTGAACACCAGCATCAGCGCAAACACGCCGCGCCAGTCGAACGCCACAAGAATAAGCCCTGCAACCGCAGGACCGATGGAGGATGAGATTGCCACTGTGGCCGCAATGATGCCAACGGCTGTGCCAATCCTGTCGTCAGGAAAAACCAGACGGGCCATGGCAAAGCCAAGGCTCATTGCGCCGGCCGTACCGACGGCCTGGACAGCGCGGGCAACCACCAGAACTGAAAAACTTGGCGCTAGAAAACAAGCAAGGGTGGAGATGCAAAAGACCGACAGCGATGTCAGAAAGACGCGCCGGTAGCCGACCACCTCCCCCAGCGCTGCCATTGGCAACAGCAAGGCCACGATAACAAATTGAGATATGGCGATGACCCACGTAGCACCTGACGCGGAGACATCGAAATCCGCCGATATGGCGGGCAGCGCAACGCTGACAGCCATGCTTTCCAGCACGGTGGCAGCGACCGAAAACAAGATGGCAATAAACGCCAGTGTTGAGCGGATTTCGCTCAACTGGGATGGTCCTTGTTTTGATATTTTGAGGGACATATCGTTAGTTTGGCCCCATGGACCGGTTACGCGGCTACAAGGGCCACATCATCAGGTTTCACCAGGACGCCGACTTTTTGACCAACCGTAACGGCTTGACTTGGATGAATGCGCGCTACGATATCGGAAGAACCCAGCTTGACGCGGCACTCCAGAGATTCTCCAAGAAACACGATTTCCGAGACCTCACCATCAATGGCACTGATGCCATTTTTTGTTCCTGGAGCCACGATCTGCACATTCTCCGGGCGCACGGCTATATTGACCGCTTCGCCGACGGTGGTTTCCACCTTGCCGGTATAGCCCATCACACCCCATTGCGTGTCAATCCAGCCGCCTTGAGCATCGCTCTGCACATCACGGATGGTGCCTTCGGCAAAATTACACTGACCGATGAAGCTGGCGACAAATCGCGAATTGGGTTTCTGGTAGATTGTAATGGGCGAGGCTTCCTGCACAATTTGCCCGTCGCGCATCACCGCAACACGGTCTGCCATTGTCAGCGCTTCGGTCTGGTCATGGGTCACATAAAGCGCTGTCATCCCCAGCCGTTTGACCAGATTGCGCAGTTCCAGACGGGTTTCCGCACGCAGTTTGGCATCCAGGTTTGACAGGGGTTCATCGAACAGAACCACTGGCGTTTCGCGCACGATAGCGCGCGCCAGAGCCAGCCGCTGTTGCTGACCTCCGCTGAGAAAGGGGGCCGGGCGCGACTCGTAGCCTGAAAGCTGAATCACCTCCAGCGCCTGTTTGACGCGGCTGACGATTTCGTCTTCAGAGATCTTTGGCCGTATTTCGCGCAGCGGAAAGGCGACATTTTCAAACACGGTCAAATGCGGCCAGATCGCATAGGACTGAAACACCATACCAAGGTTGCGGCGATGGGTTGGAACGGTTTTGCCGCGCACACTGTCGTGCACCATGGTACCGCCAACGGAGATGGTGCCCTCGGTTGGTCTTTCCAGACCAGCCAGACAGCGCAACGTTGTGGTTTTGCCGCAGCCGCTAGGCCCCAGCAGCGTGTAAAATTCACCCGCCGCAACATTGATCGATACACCGCGCACGGCATGCACAACACCCTTGTCCGAATTAAACCGGACATGCAAATCCTTGATCTCGATCATTGAGTGCCCCCACGCTGGTTGTTAAAGCCGATTGTACGCATTCCCAACGCCAAGGCGAACATGACCGTCATAAGCATGATGCCTATTGCTCCTACTGAACTGATATTTCCATTGTCCCAAAGCGACCAGATCATCACGCCAAGCACTTCATTATTGCCGCCCTGTGACAGGATCAGCGGCAGACTGATGAAGCGCACCGACAGCATGGCGACATAGATCCAGATACCCACAAGAGTGGGCATCAGCAGTGGCCCAAACACCCGCAGGGCAATGCGCCAGGGCGGGGCGCCGCTGAGTTTTGCTGCATCTTCCAGATCAGGATGAACCTGGATCATGGCCACGCTCATGGCCCGCACCGAATAGGACAGGAACAGGATGGTGAAGCCAAATATCAGGGCAAAGATGCCGCCAAATGTGCTGGCACCGGTCAGCGCATCGAACTGCAGCAGCAGCCAGAACAGCGCCAGACCCAGCACAATGCCGGGAATGGAGTGCGGCAGGAAGGACAGCACATCCAGTGCATAGCGGCCGGCAAACCGGGTGCGCACAATAATGTAGGAAATGACAAAGGCTATGATGGTGACAGTGGTCGCGGTCAGCAACGTCACCATGATGGTGTTGAGAAAGGCACGTGCCACCCGTGGCTGATTGAAGACATTTTCATAATGTTTCAGCGAAAAGCTCTGGATTGCCTCCCAGCTTGGCTGACGCAGATAGCCAACCAGCGACACATAGAGCAGCACCAGAAACGGCAACACAATGGTGACGAAGAGAAACAGCAGTGCCAGAACAAGGGCAGGTTTGCGCCACTTTCCAAGGCGCACCGACCGTGGGGTGTAGCCTTTGCCGGTGATGATGGAATAGCGTTCCGAATGCCGGACAAGCCGGAGATAAAAGAACGAGATCACAAGCGCGATGATGAGGTAGAAAATCGACGCGGCGTTGGCCTGCCCAAAGGCGGGAATTGTTCCGATATTATCAATCAGATTAAACACCCGTGTGCTGAACACATGCAGATTAACCGGCAGGCCGAGGACGCCGGGAATTTCGAAATTCTCCAGCGCAGTAATCGCCTGGAAAATGGCAATGGCCAGAACGCCCGGCAGAAGCAGCGCAAGGGTAATGCGCCGCGTTGTGCGCATCGGGCTTGCGCCGCTGGTCGCTGCCGCCTCTTCAAGCGAGGGATCCATACTGCGCATCAACGGCACCAGCATCAAAAACGCCACGGGCACCAGTCTCAGCCCCTCAGCAAAGATCAAACCCCACATCGAGTAAATGTCAAATAACGGACTGGCGCTGCCCGTCATGGCCATCCAGCCAGTGTTCAAAAAGCCGGAGCGCGGACTCATCAAAAGCACCCATGCGATGGCATGCAGAATGCCGGGCACTGCGATGCCAAGCGGGACCCCGGCATAAATCCAGATTTTTCCGGGCATGTCGGAGCGCTCGACTAGCCAGGCCAGAACGGCAGCCGTTCCAATGCCAAAAATGGTCGCGCCGACGACGTAAACAAGCGTGTTCCACAGAACCAGGTCGATGCGTTGCTCTACCCAGACCGCATAGAAATTGCCGAGCCCCATATTGTCGATGGAAAACTCATTGGGCAACCGCGACAGACTGAATGCGCCGACAACCAAAGAAAAAATCGGTGCCACAACCATGATGATGACCATAGCGAGAACCGCCCATGGAAATATCCGGCCAAGAAAATTGCGGCCTGCTGTTGTACCGTTTCCTTTACCGCGTCCTGCGCCGCCTGCGGTTGAGCCGTGCAGGTCTTGTTGATCAGATGCGCCGGGTGCCCGATCTGCCGAAACAGTGTCTGCCAAAACAGTACCTGCCAAATCCCGGTCTGCCATATCACGGTCTGCCATGTCATGCGGTCCCAATAAGAAGACCCCGGCATCCAATGCGGACGCCGGGGCGGAAAGGTAGTGTTATTTGCCGCCGGAGTTAGACCAAAGCGGGTTCCAGACCTCATAGAGTTTAGGCAGTTCGACCGTCAGGCCTTCGATGGTACGCAGCGCAATATCCTTGCCTGCATATTCTTCTGCAAGCGCAGCAGCGCCCTTGACCTGAAGCTCCTTGTGGACAGGCGTATCGCCACCTGCTGCAAGGCGAACCAGCTGGCCCTCCTGGCTCAGCACCCAGTTGATGAAGATCTTCGACGAATAGCGCGTCGGTGAATCCCGGAACATGCCAATCAGGTTGAAATATTGCGGTGCAGGCTCTGGGCAATGCCAGGCTATCGGTGCGCCACTGGCCATGATTTCAGCCGTTTCATCATTAGGCTGCGGCAGGGCCACATCAAACTCGCCAACGAGCAGCAGATTGGCTATGCCGCCAATGCCTTCTTTGCGCAGCTGAGGCTTCAAAACGTTGAAGAACGCTGGCAACAGCTCATTTGTCATACGCTCGGGGCCGTAATCTTTATGGGTCCAAAGATTAAGCGTCCACAATTGGGCACGGTTGGCAGCACCAACCCGGCCATCTTTGAGCGGCGAGTCTTCTGATACAAGATCCCACCAGGTTGCCGGCAATTCATCCTTGCTGACACGATCCGTATTATAGGCAAGGCACCATGTCGTATTCTGCATACCGGCATAAGTGCCATTCGCAGCACGACGATCTTCTGGAATGCCAGACCATGCAGGAAGATCATCCAGTTCTTCCAGCGCGTCCGCTTCGGCATAATCCACCAGTGAGCCTTCAAAACTCACGACAATATGGCGCACCAACTGACCAGACTTGTAGGCCAGAAGCGGCTGCACTGCGCGTGCCGCACCAGATGTCTCGGTGGCAATGATGTCGATATCCGGATAGCGCGCCTGAAAGACCGGAAGCCAGGCCGCGACATGCTGTGCAGTGTCGTTGGTGCTGAAGTCAATTGGTCCTTCAGCTGCCGCTTTGTCGATCCAGTCCTGTGGTATTTTGAAATCGGCAGCGGCAGCGGCACTTGCCTGCTCGATCAGCGCAGGCGCGATGCCGTTTTCGCTCAAAAATTGTTGGGCGCTATCGGTCATTTCCGCTGAAGCCGGCATGGCCATCAGCGTCAACGCTGTTGCCGACATACCGAGTCGCATACCCAGCCGCATTGTTTTATGAATTGTAGTCATTGTGTTCCTCCTCCATGAAATCACGTGCCTTGGCACGTATTAGCGCCTCGATTTTAAGAACAATGCGAAACGCAATTTTTGCAAACAAATTGCTGGCGATACTCCCATACCACCGCTGTTCAAGTCGTCCGCCATTTGTCTCCTTTTGTCACCTTCAACTCGTTTGGTTGGTGCGTGTCATGCAAAGCCAATCCCAATTTGCGCTGCTTTACATTCGGCGCTTTTGGGAGGCGCAATGCCCCATTGATCGGTTCGGCCTTTTGGCCAGGTCCAGTCGCTCGGTGTACCGATGCGGTAGGTGTCATCAACCTGTAAAACATCAGCTGTGTATTCCACGACATAGCCAAGCGGATCGATGAAGTAGGAAAACACATTGTTTCCAGGTCCGTGGCGACCAACGCCCCAACCCATCTCAAAGCCGTGGTCGCGCAGGCGCCCCGATGCAAACATCACGCCTTCCAGTTCAGGCAGCAGAAAGGCGATGTGGTTGAGCCCTTCTACCGGTGCCTGCGCCAACACCACCACATGGTGATCGCTGTTGCAGCGCAGGAACGCCATGACCTTGGACCGGTCGGTGAGTTTCATGCCAAGGACATCGACATAAAATTGCGCCAACCCATCCACATCAGCGGTATTGATATTCACGTGGGATAGTCGTTCGGTGCGGTCCTTCTGCAAGGCCTGCGGTGCCTTCAATTCGTCACCATGGATCAGCCGGATTGTGCACCCGTTAGGCTCGCGCAGATCAACCGAATATCCCCCGCCTGGCCGAGCATTCGGCGGCGGTCCGTCACTGATTGAACAACCGGCGGCCCGCGCCTTGGCAATTGTATCTTCCATCGATGCGCGCGACGAACAGCGAAATGTCACGGCCTTCAATCCAATTGCATCACCCGGAACCAGCGCCAACACATAAGGATCCGCTCCGGTCCCAGCGAAGAATTGAGCCTCGCCCTGATGGGAGACCTGTTCAAGCCCCCAGACATCGGCAAAGAATTGCCCATGCGCGACCGGATCGGTCGATACGATGTCTACGCTGACCAGAGCTTCAATCGGAAAATGGCTCAATGCGCACACCCGAATGTTGGCGGGGTGCGGTGCGCGTTCATAGAACGATCTCCGCATCACCATACAGATCGCGCTCCACGACCATGTTCTTCAACTCACCCAGACCGGTGCCACGGGTGATCACCTCATCACCGGGCTTCAAGAACACCTGAGGGGTACGCGCATTGCCCACACCTGCTGGCGTGCCGGTCAACACCACATCACCTGCGTTCAGTGTCATTCCAAAAGACAATTCGGCGATTAAAAGGCTGATATCAAATGCCATTTGCTTGACCGAGGCCGATTGCATGCACTCGCCATTCAAATAACATTCAATCTGAATCTCATCGACATCCAACTCGTCCGGCGTCACCAGCAATGGGCCTAATGGGGTCGAATAATCTGCACTTTTCCCGCGCATCCATTGTCCGCCATGACGGCGCTGAATATCCCGCTGTGAAATATCATTCGCCAGGCAATAGCCGAAAATGTGGTCTTTGGCCCTGGACGATGGAATAGAGCGCCCGGCAGTACCAATGACAAGTGTCAACTCTGCTTCATAGTCCCACTTCGCCGAACAGCGCGCATCATATGCGATATCATCATTCGGCCCGATGATCGCATTCGGTGCCTTGGTAAAAAATGTAGGGGCCGTGGGGCGCTCTGCTTCCTGTCCGTCACGGCGGCCCTTGTTCTCTTCAAAATGATCCCAGTAGTTCCATCCGGTGCACAGGACATCACGTTTGAAGCGTTGTATTGGGGAGGCCAGCTTTGCGCTGCTGACTGCCACTCTTGTGCGCCCGGACTCATCAATCAATTTCGAAACGGCCTTCAAGCCATCGTCGCCAGCCTCTATAAGGGCGGTCAGATCATTGAACACATCATCAAACAGCACGAAGTCCGCTTCGTGCTGCACGCCCGGACGTATCCCACCACTGGTATGAACACTCACAAATTTCAAGACGATCTCCCACTCAAATTCATTATGACATTCTGTATTTTTTATAGGATTGTATTCAATTTGACTTTTGTCAACGAATAATCGATTATTTTTACCTTGGTGCTATTTGTTGTGCAGAAACGACGCAACTCTGTAAAAACTGATTACGATTCTCTCCTGGACCTGGAAACGGTAATTGAATTATGACCCTTCACGACGTGAAACAAACGAGATCGTCGAGAATATATCTGCAGATTCGCGGTGACGTTCTCAGTGGCCGATTGATGCCCAGCACCAAGCTGAATGTGCGGGATATGAGCGAGATCTATGAGTCTGGTCTAAGCCCGGTGCGTGAAGCACTTAGCCGACTGGCAAGTGAGGGTTTGGTCGAGCACCTGGACAATCGCGGGTTTGCAGTTTCGCGGGTCAGCGTGCCGCAACTTAACGACCTTACACAGTCACGATGCTGGGTAAATGAAATTGGCATTCGGCGATCCATTGAGTTGGGTGACGCTGAGTGGGAAGAATTGGTCCTCGTATCCTGCCATCGCCTGAGCCGCTCAAAACGTAGTCCGGAAAACAATTCTGATATTCTGAATATCAAATGGAACGAAGCACATAAGGCGTTTCATCAAGCCCTGATCTCTGCTTGCGGTTCCGAGTGGCTCATAGAAACCTGTAGCCAATTGTTCGATGCTGCTGAACGCTATCGAAGTCTGGCGAGTTTGGCCGGTATCTCGCGCAGCGATCCGAGAGACGAACATCTTGAGATCATGACGGCAGCCATTGATAGAAATGCGGATCTTGCTACCGAACTCCTCAATGCGCACTTCCGGCACACGGCGCAGTTGGTTCAGACTGTCGTCGGGAGAATCGAGGCATGAATTCGGGCCGGAAGCTCACGCTCGACATTGTCATTTGCAGTACACGGCCAGGCAGGGTTGGTGAATATGTTGCCAAATGGTTCCACACAACCGCCCAGGCTGAAGGGTCGTTTAATACACGACTGATCGACCTTCATGATTTTGCGCTTCCGCTGTATGATGAAAGCCGTCATCCACGGCTTGGTCAATATGAGCATGAACACACGCGGCGCTGGGCACGCAGCGTTTCTGAGGCTGATGCGTTTGCATTTGTTGCACCGGAATATAATCACGGACCAACGCCGGCTCTGGTCAATGCGCTTTGCTACCTGAATGCCGAATGGGCGTTCAAGCCGGTTGGGTTCGTCTGCTATGGCGGGCGATCTGGAGGACTGCGCGGGGTGCAGGCCACGAAGCCAATCTTGTCGGCATTACAAATGTATCCGACAAAAAACGCTGTCGTTATCCCCTCGGTCAAAAGCCATATCAAGGACGGGATCTTCGAGGCGAATGACGGGCTTGAAAAAGAGGCAAACGGGCTGATTAACGAGCTCGGGCTGACAGTAGGTCCGCTTGCCAGGCTCAGGGCCGACAAAGCTTAAGGACGGCACAGCGGACGCCATTATGCATCAGGCGTCGATGCGCTCAATGAACCAGTTGGTCAGTCTGGTCCAGACCTCATCCTTTTCAGTGGCATCTTCACAGCCATGATTGAGGTTCGGATTGTCATTGATTTCGATGACGTAAAACGCGCCTTTTACCTGTTTGATATCAACGCCATAGAAACCGCCGCCGATGAGCTGCGTCGCCCGTGTCGCTACTTCCAGCAACTCCGATGGCGCCTGCGCAAGCGAGACCGGACGGTAACCGCCTTCAAGAGGCGCATGGCTGCCATTGTGTTTGACGATCTGCCAGTGTTTGGGGGCCATCAGATACTGGGTGACGAACAGCGGCTGACCGCCCAGCACGCCCACCCGCCAGTCATATTCGGTTGGCATGAATGTCTGGCAGATCAATAGATCGCTGTCTTTCAGCCAGAGGGTCGATAGTTTGAGAAGCTCGGCCATGTCCGCCGCCTTCTCAACGCCTTTTGAGAAGGAACCGTCGGGGATTTTCACCACCATGGGAAAGCCGATCACCTCGGCGGCCCGCTGGCATTCATCAAAACTCGACACGATAATCGATTGCGGCATGGCAATTGACGCTGCATCCAGCAATTCGTGCAGATAGACCTTGTTGGTGCAGCGGATCATCGACACCGGATCATCGATCACCGGCATGCCTTCCTGCAGCGCCCGCCGCGCAAACCGGTACGTATGGTTGGAGATGGAAGTGGTTTCGCGGATGAACAGAGCATCATAATTTGCCAGTTTCGGCAGATCACGCCGTGAAACCGGCTCGACTTCAACTCCCATTTTTGCAGCAATCCGCGCCCAGTGTTTCAGCGAGGCAATGGAGGATGGCGGCAGAACCTCATCAGGATCACACAGGGTGGCAATTGAATATTTGGCGGCTGTTTTCGGTTTGCTTTCATTCCAGTTGCGCGATGTGTGGGCATCCATCGCTGCCAGAAAGCGGGGGCGCTCCTGCGGTGTCAGCTTGTGAAACGGAACCATCTGGATTTTTGCAATCGAGACCCGGTTGCCGGGTTTGACCGCAAGCTTCAATATCGGCGCGCGAAACCAGTCGAACAGCAATTTACCGAACCGCGCGAGACGCTCATCGCTCGAACCGCCGAAGAAAAAGCTGAGAGCGTCTTCAGACAGGCCCTCTGGACCGCTGAGACACTTGTTCAGCATATCTTCCAGCTCAGGAAGGGCGTGATCATAGAGTTGGCGCTCGGACAGATCGATCATGGTTTCGACCGAGGGAATGATGCGGTGCGCCCGCGCACTGGCCAGCAGCGAGGCGTAATAGCCGCGCTTTTTATAGGCATAGGATGCTGACAGATTGATGATGTTCGGCCGGGTGTTCCTGAACAGATCCGGGGCCGCCAGATATTCCTTTGTGGTAATGACCTTGTGCGGAGTTTCCGTGTTGGAAATATGGGAATGCTGACCGACGAGAATGACCCAAATGGACATTTAAATCTCGAGTTCCTTTCTGGAAAAACGCGGTGTATCCGCCCTCAGATGCATTTTTTGTAGCGTTTTGAAATTACAACGCAGCCTGGTCTGCATCGTCTGCCAACAACCGGCCCGGTGCAGCTGGCGGATATGTCCGGATATTTTTTTCAAATCTCAGAGCCGCTCCGCCATCGCCATAATAAGTCTCATATCGGCCAATCGGCTGATATCCGCAATTTTTATAAAGTGCTATCGCAAAAACGTTTTTTTCGTGAACTTCGAGACGTAAAATCATGCGCCCCCGCCGCAGGGTTTCAGATTCAGCTTCCGCCACAAATCTTTTGCCCAGTCCAAGGCCGATAGCGGCCCGGTCGACAGCAAGGGAATATAACCGCCCAACCCTGGTTCCACGCCTGAACAGAACCATGGCATAACCGAGAATTTTACCGTCGGCCTCCGCAACAATGACGTAAGCCGTTTCGCTGCCAATCAGTGTGCGAAACGACCGGTTGGAAATACGGTCCGTAGCAAAACTGCCGGATTCAATCTCGGCCAGCCGCAGCAAATCCGCACGACCGGCAGGTCTGAGAATGGGTTCAAGCAGCACCGACATGCACACTCACAATTGTCAAAGAAGGCGGTCTGGATGAGGATCAGCATTCCTCACTGGCCGTCACTGGACGAGAAATAAGGCGCTTCATCTGCAATGTAAATAAACCGGATGCAGAATGATCGCCCCAGCCGGAAAGACCAGTGGCCAGGTCTGCCCGGCCACTGGCTGTTTCACGCTATTGCGTCAAAGCCTCAATTCGTCGCCACCTTGCTGATGCGGCCATCCTTGTAAGGCTTATAGGGCTGATTTTGCGCCATGTAATCCGCCAGAACATCTTCAAGGCCGGGGCCGAAATCATAGGCGTTCATGCCGGCGGTTTCAAAAATACTGTAGCCGTCACCACCGCTGCGCATAAAATTGTTTGACACAACGCCATAGGTTTTATCCGGGTCAAGCGCAGCCCATGAGCCGTTTTCCATGACTTCGACCGATGTGATGCGGCCTTCATTGGGTCCTGTGGACGGATCCCAGCTGAATTTGATGCCTGCCACCTGAGGAAAGCGGCCTTTTACCTCTTCCACCTGGCTGACACCGTTTTCCAGCGCCGCCAGCACATCCGCGCCTTTCAACTGGAAGGTGGACAGCGTGTTCTGGAACGGCAGCACTGTCAGCACTTCGCCCATCGTCACCGGCCCGCCGTCAATTGAGGCGCGCAAGCCCCCGGAATTGGTAATCGCGATCTGGATGCCCTGATCGGCAACCCGGCCGAGCATCGCATCGGCAACCAGATTGCCCATTTCGCATTCTTCAACGCGGCACACTGCCCGGTCGCCTTCAATCAGGCCAGTGGCGTCAGACACGACCTTGTTGCGGATTTCCTCCAGCGGTTTGGCAAGCTCAGCAATGCGCTGCTTGGTTGCGCTGTCCTCGACAACTTCACCATCCATGACAATCGGCTCGCCGCTGGCGTTAATGACAACGCCATTATCATCGAAGGTCACATCCAGTGCGCCAAGATATTTGCCATAGGCATAGGCCTGAACCACGGCTGTTGGCGAACCATCCGGACCGGTCACCATGGTCGGATACGGGCCGGCAGCCTTATCTGAGCTGCTGGACAGGTAGGTATGGGAATGACCGCCGACAATCACGTCAATTCCGGCCACCTTACTGGCCACATCCTGATCTACCAGATAACCGGAATGCGACAGGACAATGATCTTGTTCACCCCTTGCGCTTCCAGCGCTGCCACTTCGCGAGCGACAGAGGCGGCCGGATCGGCAAATATCACATTCTTGCCCGGAGAAGACAGTTCGCCCGCATCAACCGGCGTCAGGCCGATCAGGCCGATTTTCTCGCCGTCGCGCTCGATCACTGTGGATGGCATCAGCTTGCCGGCCAATTCCGGTTCAGCCGAGACATCGGCATTCGACATCAGGACCGGAAAACCCACTGTTGCCATGAAACCGGCCAAAGTTTCCGGCCCGTCATCAAACTCGTGATTGCCGACCGTCATGCCGTCATAGCCGAGCTTGTTCATCATTTCGGCGGCAACCTTGCCCTTGTAATAAGTGTAGAACAGCGAGCCCTGGAACTGGTCGCCGCCATCCACCAGAATGGTGGTGTTACCCATGCTGCGGGCTTTTTCCACTGCGGTCACGAGGCGCGAATAGCTGCCGAAGCATTTGCCTTCATCATTGTCTTCCGCACTGCAGCCGGAATCATATTTGCTGATCGATTCAACGCGGGAGTGCATATCATTGGTGTGCAGCACGGTCAGCGAAAATTCCGCCTGCGCCATGCCGCCAAGCGCCAGCACGCCGGCCGCCGTGAGACTGAATAGGGTTTTCATCAAATCACTCCTTCAATGGGACAGAATAAAGATCACTCGAAATCAGACCGGCAATCGTATGGGCTCCCCGGACGCTACTGCCTTGTGCCACAGCATCAGCAAAGCTTTATGACAAAACCATAGTCCACAAATCCAAAGCCTGTGAAGAGGCTTCTTCACCATAGGCCTGCCATCACGCGCAGCCGGGCCGTTACCGGCTCTTGCGAAACACGCCGAAACAACGTCATGATGGCAAAGCAGATCAGGGACGGGGGCAACATGACACAGAAGCCACGCGCAATCCGCCGCGTACTGGACAGCCTGTATACGGGGGCTGGCATTGTCGCCGCGCTCTGCCTGCTGATGATCCTGCTGATTATTGTCGCGCAGATGATTGCACGCTGGATCGGCACCCCGTTTCCCGGCTCCTCGCAATATGCCGGTTATTTTATGGCCGCCTCTTCCTTTCTGGCCTTTGCCTATGCGCTCAACAGGGGCGCTCATATACGCGTCAGCCTGTTTCTCGGCGTCCTTGGGCGCTATCGCTTCCTGGGTGAATTATGGTGCATGATCATTGCCAGCGCTGCCGCTTCTTATCTGGCGTTTTACGCCATTCGCGGGGTTGGCCTGTCGCTCAAATTCAATGATATCAGCCAAGGCCAGGATGCCACACCGCTTTGGATCCCGCAAAGCGTCGTCGCCCTGGGGGCGGTTCTGCTGGCGGTCTGCTTCATTGATAATCTGGTGACGCTGATCCTCACGCGCAAAGACAATATAAGCGCTGAAGCGCTGGTTGGTGAATAATTCAGATGGAATTTGCAGCAACCGGCGTTTTTCTGTTTGTTCTGTTTCTGCTGCTCGGCAGCGGCGTCTGGGTTGGCCTGGCGCTGCTTGGCGTTGCCTTTGTCGGCATGGAACTGTTTACCTCCCGCCCCGCCGGCGATGCCATGATGACCACCATCTGGTCGGCCTCCTCCTCCTGGACCCTGACCGCTTTGCCGATGTTTATCTGGATGGGGGAAATCCTGTTCCGAACGCGCCTTTCAGAAGACATGTTCAAAGGGCTGTCACCGTGGATGGCGAAACTGCCTGGCGGCCTGCTGCACACCAATATCGTCGGCTGCACTGTGTTTGCCGCTGTGTCCGGCTCCTCCGCTGCAACCCTGACCACCGTCGGAAAGATGTCGATCCCGGAACTGCGCGCCCGCAACTACCCGGAAAAGATGATCATCGGCACCCTGGCCGGGGCAGCCACGCTGGGTCTGATGATCCCGCCTTCCCTGACCCTCATCGTTTATGGCGTCACGATCAATGAATCGATCACCAAACTGTTCATCGCCGGAATTCTGCCCGGCCTCGTTCTGGCGCTGATGTTCATGGCCTATGCCAGCCTCTACGGAGTATTTTCCAAGGATTACAACCCCACGCCGGAGCCGCAGATGACCTTTCTTGAGCGGGTCAAGAATTCGCGGTTTCTGATCCCGGTCATTGTTCTTATTCTGATTGTCATCGGCTCCATGTATCTGGGCTACGCCACCGCTACGGAAGCGGCCGCTTTCGGCGTCGTCGGTTCCATGGCTCTGGCCGCATTGCAGCGCTCGCTGACCTGGGAAAGTTTCACCCAAAGCCTGCTCGGCGCCACCCGCACCTCGGCGATGATCGCGCTGATTCTGGCCGGTGCCGCCTTTTTGTCGCTGTCGATGGGGTTCACCGGCCTGCCCCGCGCCTTGGCCAGTTTCATCGCATCGCTGGACCTGTCACGCTTTGAGTTGCTGATGGCACTGCTGGTGTTCTACATCATTATCGGCTGTTTTCTTGACGGCATTTCCAGCGTCGTGCTGACCATCGCCGTCGTTGAACCGATGATCCGCCAGGCCGGGATTGATGTCATCTGGTTCGGTATTTTTATCGTGGTTGTCGTGGAGATGGCACAGATCACGCCGCCGATCGGCTTCAACCTGTTTGTGCTGCAGGGCATGACCCATCACGAAATGAACTATATTGCCAAGGCTGCCCTGCCGATGTTCGGCATTATGGTGGTGATGGTGTTTGTGCTGATTTTCTTTCCGGATATCGCCACCTGGCTGCCGGAGAACATGCGCCAGCGGTAGCGCAATTTCTGGCAGACCCTTCTGGGATTCGCATCAGGCAGGACGCGATTTTACGCCGTCGGAAAACAGGCCCTTGCCATTTTGATCGATGATCTGGCGGCCTTTCAGCAAGGTGAATTTCACCGCCTCATCCTGACCGGTAAATGTGTCGGCACGCACGAAGCTCCGCTCATAGGTCTCGCCGTCAATTTCCTTCGTGATCGTTCCGGCCACGCGCCAGCTGCCACCGGCATTTTGTGGTGCCGGTGCAATCATGCAGCCCTCATAGGGTTCTGCTTCGTGGGCAGCGGGACTGCCCTCGCCGCCGCCAAACAGTTTTTTAAAGAATCCTGCCATGTCCTGTCCGTTCCTTTTCCTGGTAATTCTGACCGGAGTTTTCGGTCTGATTGGCCGCTACGTTTACGTTGCAAACCGGATGTGTCGCTACACTAAATCGTTTCTGCCCGACATTGAAGCACTGGATTGTGAAGATCACCAATTGCCGGATCAAGAACCGGCTTGCGCGCCCGCTATCCGTGGCTACACTTCTGCCGGCAGACTGGAAGACCATGACGCACTATGTGCCTGACCGCCATGCCGGTCAGACGGATCAAATAAAACCGGAACCGATCTATGCCAGAAAAACATATAATTGCCATGTGGTCCGGCCCGCGCAATCTGTCAACGGCGATGATGCGCAGCTTCGAAAACCGTGCTGACACCGAAGTCTGGGACGAGCCGTTTTATCCGGCCTATCTGAAAGACACAGGCCTGCCGCATCCCATGGCGGCAGAGGTGATGGCGGCGGGCAACACCAACTGGTCGGATGTTGTAAAAACCTGTTTGCAGCCAGATGCCGCGGCGCCGGTGTTTTATCAAAAACACATGACCCATCACATGGCGCCGGCCTATGACCGCAAATGGATTGGCCGGCTCTCCAATGCATTCCTGATCAGAGATCCGGCCCGTGTGGTCGCCAGCTATGGCCGCAAACACGGCGATATATCTCTGGCGGATATCGGCTTTACCGAACAGGCCGCGCTGTTTGATCTGGTCTGCGATCTGACAGGCAAGGCGCCACCGGTGCTGGACGCCACAGATATCCGCCGCAACCCGGAAGCTGCTTTGAGATCACTCTGCACCGCGCTCGGCCTGGAGTTTTCGCAAAACATGCTGTCGTGGCCTGCGGGACGCCGGGTCAGCGATGGTGTCTGGGCAACTCATTGGTATGACAGCGTCATAAATTCCACCGGCTTCGCCCCGCCGGAACAGACCGAGCCGGATGTGCCGGATATGCATCGATCGATTGTCGACGCGGCAATGCCGATCTATGCGCATATGAAGCAATATGCCGTCACTACATGATCTGGTTTTAATAGGGTCTGAACTCAAGCTGACAAAATAACTGCATTTTCCTGACACAGCCCGAAACTTCCTGCTATAGGGGGATCGGGTGTCGTTTGAAATACAAAACTTTGAGGCCGTCTTTCAGGCGGCGTTCATCTATGACGAAGGATGTTTTGTTGGACATTTCAAACAAGGAAATCCGTGCTGACAATGAGCGATTAAAGCGTGAGTTAGCGCAAGCCATTGCAGCAAGAGCGGCAGACGCCCGGACCGCCGGGGCGGCCAAACAGCACTCCAACTTCCTCGAAGCGATGCTGGAAACCATGCCTGTCGGAGTGGTGCTTGCACAGGCACCCTCCGGGCGCATTCTCATGGGGAACAAGCGCGCTGAAGAAATGGTGCGCCATCCTAATTTATGAATCGAACGATGTCGATTCCTATGGTGAGTGGATTGCTCATCATGAGGATGGCAGCCGGGTGGAAAGTCATGAATACCCGCTGTCGCAGATTATTCGCGGCGGCAAGGATTATTCCGAGATCGACGTTCAATACCAAAGAGGTGATGGCAGCACATTCTGGATGCGCATTGTCGGCAGGCCTGTATTGGACGACAAGGGTACACGCATCGGAGCTGCGGTGGCTCTGTTGGACATTGACAATGAGCGCGATCTTTTGAGCCAGCAGGAAATTCTGATCGGGGAGCTCAATCACCGGGTGAAGAACGCTTTCACCGTGGTCAAATCCATTGTCAGCCAATCCCTGCGCGGGGCCGAAACATCGTCAGATATCAGAGATACCATCGATGCGCGGCTTGAAGCATATGCCACAGCTCACGCGCAATTGATCGGCAGCAGATGGGATCGGGCACTCGTGTCGGATATTGCCCATGATACAATTGGCCGAATCGCCGAAGACCGCATTGCCATGTCCGGTCCTGCCGTGGAATTGCCCTCCAAGACCGCGCTGGCATTGTCGATGGCATTCTATGAACTGGCGACGAACGCTGTAAAGCACGGCAGCCTGTCGGTACCGGAGGGCCAGGTGACCTTGACCTGGAACCAGGTCGGAAGCGACAAAGCGTCGCTGGTTATCGATTGGAAGGAACAAGGTGGCCCCCCACCCGTTAAAGCCGAGAGAAAAGGATTCGGATCCAAAATTATCGATCGGGTATTGGTGGCCGAGACGTCGGGCAGCGTTTCAATCGAATATCCGGAAACCGGTTTCACGTGGCACTTGGAGGTGCCGCTCATGCAAGAGAGTTAATGTGATGGCAGATCAACCAAAAAGAATTTTTATCGTTGAGGATGAAACTATCATCGCATTTGAGATGGCGGACGCACTCGAAGATCTGGGATTCGAGGTTGTCGGTCCCTCAACGCATCTGGAACACGCACTGGCTTTGGCGGAGGCCGAGGACTTCGATGTGGCCTGTCTTGACGTCAATCTCGGGCCGGGAAAAACTTCGGCGCCGATCGCGCAAATTCTGAGTGATCGAAACATCCCCTATGTCTATATAACGGCCTATGAGCCGGATCAGATTGACTTCGTGGGATCGGATGATCGCGTAATGCGCAAACCCGTTTCCAGAAGCGAACTGCGCAAGATGCTGTTGAAGATGGGCAAATAGATGCGTCGGTCCCAATCCTGAGCCGCTTCAGGCGTCGTTCAGCACCATCCGGGTTGCAAGGGCACGGGGATCAATGTGAAGGTCCAGAACAGCTGGCCGTCCGGCGTTTATGGCGCGCTCCAGCGCTGCCGGGAAATCCGCGTTGCGGGTAACGGATTCGCCATAACCGCCATAGCTTTCCGCCCATTTGGCAAAATCGGGGTTGACCAGTCGTGTTCCGCTGACGCGGCCGGGGTAATGCTTTTCCTGATGCATGCGGATAGTGCCGTAAAGCCCGTTATTGGAAATCAGCACCACAATGTTCGCGCCATATTGGCAGGCCGTGCCGAATTCCTGGCAATGCATCTGAAAGTCGCCGTCTCCCGCATAGCAGATCACCGTGCGATCCGGGTACTGCAGTTTGGCAGCGACAGAAGCCGGCAGGCCGAACCCCATTGAGCCTGAAGTGGGTGCCAGTTGGGTGCGGTAGCGGCGAAACCGGTAATAGCGATGCAGCCAGCCGGCAAAGTTGCCCGCACCGTTTGTGATGATTGCATCTTCCGGCAGAATATCTCGCAAATGGCTGATCACCTGCTCCAGCTTCAACGCGCCCGGCGTTTCTTCCAGCACCTGCCAGTCCTCATAGGAAGTGCGTAAATCCACGGTCACCTGGCGCGGCCGCGCTAGCCGCTCATTCTCGAAGGCAGCAAGCGCTGACAGTGCTTCAGCCGAACCTGCGACGAACCCCATATCCGGCCTGTAGACCCGCCCCAGTTCATCCGCGTCGGGATAGATATGAATCAGGCTCTGTGCCGGTTTCGGGATGGACAGCAGCGTATAGCCACTGGTGGTCATTTCGCCCAGCCGGGCACCGATCACCAGCAGGCAATCGCTTGCCCTTATATGGTCGGCGAGATCCGGATTGATACCGATTCCAACATCACCAACATAATGGCCGTGGCTGTTGTCCATGTAGTCCTGACAGCGGAAACTGGTTGCCACCGGCACCCCGGTCTGTTCGGCCAACCGGGCAATATCTGTCGCCGCCTCAGCGGACCAACCCCCGCCGCCTGCGATAATCAGCGGCTTTTCAGACTTTTGCAGCGCTTCATGAATCTGCTGTGCTGCCTGCTGTGATAATCCGTTGCCCGGCACCATCGCTGGCGGCGCATCAGCGATATCCGCACTGGCTGACAGCATATCCTCCGGCAGCGCCAGAACAACGGGTCCGGGCCGCCCGCTGCTGGCTACATGAAAAGCGTGCGAGACATATTCCGGAATACGGTCTGTGCTTTCAATCTCGGCGACCCATTTGGCCAGCGGGCCGAACATCTGCCGGTAATCCACTTCCTGGAACGCCTCACGGTCTTTCTGATCGCTTGCCACCTGGCCGATAAACAGGATCATCGGCACGGAATCCTGAAATGCTATATGCACGCCCGCAGACGCGTTGGTCGCGCCGGGGCCTCTTGTAACAAAAGCGATGCCGGGTCTGCCGGTCAGTCGCGCCGTGGCGTCAGCCATCATCGTCACTCCGCCTTCCTGGCGGCACACAATGGTTTCAATATCGCTGTCATGCAGACCGTCCAGCGCGGCCAGAAAACTCTCGCCGGGAATGCAGAAAACGCGCTCCACACCCTGAATACGCAATTGATCGACCAGAATCCGGCCACCGTGCCTCAAACTCATGAACCTGTCCTATTGATTGGCAAAATGATGTGCGATCATCAGATCAAGATGCGCGCCGCCACCATTCTTAAACAAGGTAATGTCGTCGTCATCAAGACGCCCCTTGGCACCTTCGATCAGGCCGTAAAAATCTGCCAGAACATCGCTGCGCTGGATGGTGCCGCGTTGCAGCGGAATCTTGTATTCGCCGATATGATCGAGCGTTGTATCAAAACTGTCGGCGAACAGCCGTGCCCGCGCCAGCGCCTTGTTATCGACCTCGCGCATGGTCGGTGTATAGGCCCCAACGAGATCAAGATGCGTCCCTTTCGACAGCAAGGCCCCTTTGATGACCGGCTTCTCGCTCATTGTGGCGCTGCAAATGATGTCTGCTTCGGGAATCGCCTCATCCAACTCGAATATGGCTTCCGTATCAACGCCTGTCAGGCGTCCCATGTCGGCGGCAAGCTGCTTAGCCCGCTTTTCGGTGCGGTTCCAGATCAGAACTTTCTGCAGCGAGGGCCGCGCCGCAAGATGCGCTTCTATCAGCGGGCCTGCCATATTGCCGGCTCCCACCATCAATAGCAATTCGGCGTCCTGCCGTGACAGCAAGGCGCTGCCAAGGGCACTGTCAGCAGCGGTTTTCAGCCGGGTTTCGGCCGGGCCGTCGAGCAGCGCCAGCGGTGCGCCCGTGGCCTCGTCAAACATGATCAGCTGCCCCTGTACCGAAGGCAGCGCCGGCTTTTGCTCCGAATTATCCGGGTAGATCGTCACCGCTTTGGTGCAGGCGCCCAACCCTTCGATCCAGGCTGACCGCGCCAGATATTTGCGTCCGCCCTGCTCCAGCAGGGTATCACCGATATGGGCTTTCGGCATTTTGTGGCCTGCAATCAACCCATCCATCAGCGCTTGCCAGTCGACGGACTTTTCCAGCATCTCGGCAGTCAGAATCTGCATATCAGCTCCAGTGCCCCGGTGTCAGGAATACGTCTCTTGGCAAATTTTCTCACCGGCTTCTACCCTATAGTGAAGTTGCAGTACGGTCTCCAGTCTCAATTTGGTGTTCAACACTGATGGCGGGCGAAATCCGGATGGAAGACATCTCTTTGTCCCGGCCGTTTCTGGATCCCCGGGACAAGCCCGGGGAAGACGGGAGTAATGGGTGTGAATAATTCTCCAGCCGCTCAACACTCTCCATCCTCATCCTGATTCTCCATCCTCATCCCCAACTCTCCACCATCATCCCCGCCTCTCCATCGTCATCCCCGGACTTGTTCCGGGGATCCAGCACGTTTCACCCCTCAGCGCCATCCAGCCCAAGATCTGCTGCCTCCAGAACATAGGCTTTTCCGAAACCGCCATTCAGATAGGCCAAACGGATCTTAAAGCGGACGAACAGGAAATCACCAAAATCCACATACAGCGCTGCTTTGGGATGCTGCTTCAGATAATGCGCCCGGATTGAGGCGTGATCTGTCGAGGTCCGATCAATCGGCAGCGCAATGGACTGCAGGCTTATGCGTGGATGGGCCAGCGGATCTCCCTTGCCCGGCTCACCAACCAGCAAAGAACATCTCGGCTGGGCCAACAACGCCTTGGTGTGAAACGCCAGCGTCGACATCAGCGACACCGGCTGAGCGCCCGGATCGAGACCAAATGCGATCCGGCTTGCCAGCGGATCGCCGGTCTCCGGTTCTATCGTGGCAAGTGCTGCAAATCTGGCATTGGCCAGAAGGCTTTTGCCAAGTGCGCGGGCGTCATCATCGGTTTCCCGGATGGGGCTTTTCTGTTGTGGGATTGGATCAATCATGCAGAATTACCAAGCGGCCATCGGCTCCCTGCAATTTCCGGATGTGACGCACTCCCGGCACCACGGCGCCGGGAGTGATAAGTCTTTGCTGGCGCTGTTTCCAGACCAGAATTATTACATCGCCTTGTAGGCTTCAACCGCAGATTTACCCGCTTCACCGGCTGAATCCAGCCATTCCTGGGTCATGGTCTCACCAAATTTTTCTAATTCGGCTTTCAACCCGTCGCCGGGTGCAGCAACCGTCATGCCGTTTTCCGCCAGACCATCCAGATAAAACTGGGTGAGTTCCTTGGCTTTTGCCAGGCCATCAGCCTCGGCTTTCGCTCCGCACTCTGTAATCGCGGCCTTGTTGGCATCGCTGAGACCGTCCCAGGCATCCTTGTTGACAAACACCGTGTTGCGCGGCAGCCAGGCCTGTACATCATAAAAATGCGTCAACTGTTCCCAGACCTTCCGGTCATAGCCGGTGGACCCGGAGGAGATAAAGGCCTCTGCAACGCCGGTTGCAAGCGCCTGTGACAATTCCGCAGCTTCAATCTGCACCGGCACCATGCCGGCAAGTTCCGCGATCCGCGCTGTGGCCGCATTATAGGCGCGGAATTTGAGGCCCTTCATATCGGCGACGCTGTTGACTTCCTTGTTGAAATACAGCCCCTGTGGGGGCCAGGGAACAGCATAGACATAGACCAGGTTCTGCTTGGCAAGAGCTTCTTCCACCGCTCCGGATGCGGCTTTCCACAGCGCCACGGAATCGTCAAAAGAGGTTGCCAGGAACGGAATCGAATCGACCCCGAACAGCGGGTCTTCATTGGCATGTGCTGACAACAGCCGTTCGCCGATCTGGGCCTGCCCGGTCTGCACCGCACGCTTGATTTCGTCACCCTTGTAAAGTGAGCCGCCCGGATGCGTGACAATTTCCAGATCGCCGCCCGTGGCATCTGTTACGCAGGCCGCAAAGGCTGCGCCGTTTTCAGAATGATAATTCGAAGCGGAATAGGCCATCGGCATATCCCATCTTTCCGCAAAAGCGCCGGCTGTCGATGCGCCTACGAGCGCAATGGCAGCCGCGCTGACGGTTAATCTTGTTTTTAAGCTCATTACCGTAATCCCCTGTTATGATTCTTTCTTCCCCGAAAACCGATCCGGGTTATAAAAGCCGAGATCAATGTTTGTCGGCACACCGGATATGCAATCAGCAAGGATGCGACCAGTTTTTGGCCCGGCTGTCAATCCAACATGGTGATGACCAAAGCCGAACCAGGCATTGCGGCAGTGCCCGCCCTTTCCAATCAGCGGAATGGAATCGCTGGTCGCAGGCCGGTGTCCCATCCAGGTATCGATCCGGTCCCAGGTAAGGCCTGGCATTTTCTGTTTCACCTGACGGATCAGCAAATCAAATCCGGCCTGCTGCGGCGGCTTTTTCAGCCCGCCAAACTCGACAATGCCGGCCGCCCGCAATCGCCCCTCCATCGGCGTGATGACAAATTTTTCCGCCGCCATCATCATTGCTGCTCGTGGCATGACAGAGGGATTGATGAATTCAACATGGTAGCCGCGCTCGCTTTCCAGCGATGGCTGGACGCCTAGTTTGCGCGCAAGCGGCCCTGACCAGACACCTGCGGCGAGCAGCACTTCATCGCAGGCGACCCTGCCCTGGGAGGTCTCGACGGCTGTCACCACATCGGCGGAAATTTCCAGATCCAGAGCTTCGGCTTGCAGCAATCTGCCACCTTGCTCAATGACATGATCGGCCAGTGCCACGACATAGGCCCCCGGATCTGAAATTCGTCCATTGTCAGGCGAGACATGGGCATAGCCAACCTGCCCGGCAAACACCGGATCATAGTCGTCGAACGCCGCCGCATCCATTTCACTCCAACGGCAGCCACGGCGGGATCTGACGTTCCAGCCAAACGCATCGGCCTTTGCTGCCGCAGCGCTGTCATAGGCGTAGACATAATCGCAATCATGCACATAGCGCCCGGCCTTTGTGCCCGCTGAGAGAGCCTTGTGCTGCTCCACACTATCCTGCAGCAAAGGTGCCAAAGCCTTCGAGATGCGTTCCACTTCCGCAGCGGTGGCATGGGAGAGGTAGCGCAACAGCCATGGCAGCAATCTGGGCAGATAGGACCAGCGCAGAAACAGCGGCTGGTTCGGATCCAGCAGCATTTTCGGAACCTTGCCGAGCAGTCCTGGTACGGTGACCGGCACAACTCCGATGGTCGTCAGAACCCCGCCATTGCCATAGGACGTTCCGCTGGCAGGCCCGCCTTTATCTATCAGCGTCACCGCGTGCCCGGCCCGCTGCAACCACACAGCGCTCGACACGCCAACAATGCCGGCACCAATAATGACGACATGTTTCCTGCCGGAGTTTTGCACGTTCTCCGGTTCTGTTTTCTCAACTGCCATTGCAACTCCAGCCTCGTCTGTTTTCCTGTTTCCTGGCAGATTGGAAATCCCGCATCCATTGGTCAAGCTGCAAATATCATCAGCCAGACGGTATCAGCGTTGCGGCCGCAAGGCGCTGGCGATATCAGGAGCGATCTGTTACATTCATAAAAATAGATATGTCGGGAGCACCACATGACCATCGACCGCCGCGAATTTCTCGCTGGAGCCAGTGCATTGGCCGCGAACTCTATATTCGGCGCTGGCCGGTCGGCATTTGCCGCAGTGCAAAAAGCGCTGGGCGATGGCAGCATTACCGCGCTCAGTGATGGTTATATGAGTTTCCCGGTTGATTTCATGTATCCGGCGGTTGCCAATGAGCCTCTCAATGCCTTGCTGGCCCGCCATAATCTGCCGACAGACCGGCTGGAGCCGCCCTGCAATCTGACGCTTTTCAGGAGTGGCCAACGCACTGTGCTGTTCGACGTCGGCGGCGGCAGCCAGTTTCTGCCGACCACCGGGAAGCTGCCCGAGGCGCTGGAGGCCATCGATCTTGCCCCGCAGGACGTTACCGACATCATCTTTACCCATGCCCATCCGGACCATTTATGGGGTCTGCTGGATGATTTCGACGAGTTGTTTTTCAGCGAAGCGAATTATTATATTTCCGAGCCGGAATGGCAGTTCTGGACCGACCCGGACACTGTCAACAATGTCCGCGACGACCAGCAGGGACTGGCGGTGGGCAGCAAACGCAGGCTGGAGGCACTGGCCGACCGGATCACGCTGTTTCAGCCGGAAAGCGAAATTCTCAGCGGTATTTACGCCCATGACACATCCGGCCACACACCGGGCCATTGTTCATTCGAAGTCAGCAACGGTACGGACCAACTGCTCGTACTCGGCGATGCGCTGGCCCATCCCTTCATCACCTTTGAACATCCCGAATGGCCTTTCGCACAGGATGTCGATGCGCAGCGTGCCATAGTCACGCGCAAACGTCTGCTGGATTTTGTCGCAACCAGGCAGATGGATCTGATCGGTTATCATCTTCCTTATCCCGGCTTTGGCCGCGCCGAGCGCAACGAAACAGCTTATCGTTTCGTGACAAAATAGACATTTTGCGCTGATCCGCTGGCTGAAAGAGAAATATTTTCTTTTATCGAAGCCATTCGCAATGCCATGCCTGTGCCAACCGGACATCTGAGTGTAACACCCAGCCCTGTTTAGATATTGGGGCCTTTGATGTTCGAGCTTCTGGAAAATCTGCGCGAGACCTATGAGACCGCAACCCTTGTGGTGGTGGCCGCTTTCGGGCTTGGCATTCTGTTCGGCGTCATCGCCGAGATCAGCCGCTACTGTACCCGTGCCGCCATTGCCGAATGGGCAACACCGGCCCAGCCAGGGCCCGCGTCCAGAAACCGCACAGCCCAGGTCGGATTTGCAGTTCTCGCCGCCCTGATCGGCACCCAGGCGATGCAATATGCCGGGCTGATCGATCTGTCTGGCAGTATTTACTGGTCAGTCGCCATCCGTCCGCTGCCCCTGCTGGTCGGTGGCCTGCTGTTCGGCATCGGCATGGTTCTGGCCGGCGGCTGCGTCAGTCGCCTGCTGGTTCTCGCCGCCTCCGGCAATTTCCGCGCAGTGGTCACCATCCTCGTTACTGGAATTGCAGCCTATGCCACATTGCGCGGCATTCTGGCGCTGCCGCGGATCGAGCTGGAAAATCTGTTCGCCAGCGAACTCACCCCGGCAGGCCTGTTTGAAGACAACGGCAATCTCGCGGCTGTATTCGCAGCTGGCATCGCTGCTGTGGCCGCTGCGGTCGTACTGACAACCCGGCGCCATGGGCTTGCTCGCGCCATTCTGCCCGGCGTCGCCATTGGTCTGCTGGTTGTTCTGGGCTGGTTTATCACCGGCGTGGTCGGCAATGATGATTTTGAACCGACGCAACTGGCCTCGCTGACCTTTGTCGCTCCGGTCGCCGAAAGCGTGCAATATCTGATGATCTTCACCGGAGACACGGTGCGCTTTTCCATTGCGATGGTTGGCGGTGTGCTGGCCGGCGCGTTTTCAAGCGCGCTGCTATCGGGCCGGTTCCGTTTTCAGGGCTTTGTCAGCGAAGGCTCAATCCTGCGCTATTTGTCCGGCGGCGTGCTGATGGGCTTTGGCGGTGTCACGGCGCTTGGCTGCACAGTGGGCCAGGGCCTGTCCGGCCTATCCACTGCAGCGCCTTCATCGGTGATCGCCCTTGGAGCCATATTGGCCGGCGGCTTTGCCACCATGAAATTTCAGGCAACACGCCAGGTTGAAGCAAAGCCATCGACACTGATCGCCGCTGAATAAACCGCTCTCGTTTTACCCGAACAGATCGTCGGTCATGGCCGCATACCAGCTTTCCGATTCCTGATAGGTCGCGCGGCGCGTATCTGCGCTTTCATCGGGTTGCGAAATGAAGCTCTCGATGCTTTCGATCTTCTCGGTCCCGGCCTTGTACCGGGCTCCCACCTTGACCCCGTCATCGGGCGCAATCAGGCTCCAGCAAGTGTTGATGAAACGCGGTTCAAACAGGCGGCTGCCGGTTAACTCGGCGCGAATATGATTGGCTGCAACCTTGGCCTGACTGTTTGCCGAAAAGCCTGATTTCGGCATCTCGGAGGCAGCCGATGCATCTCCCAGCACATAGATGTTATTGTCAGCTTTTGCCTGCATCGTGGCCGGCACAATCGGTGCCCAGTCGCCGTCGGTCACGCCAGCACGCATGGCAATGGCTCCCGCCTTTTGCGCCGGAATGATGCTCATGGCATCCGCCTTGAACGTGTCAAAATCGGTTTTCACGGACATGTCGTCTGTATTGACATTCAAAATGCCGCCATGGATATCCGGCCCGATCCATTCAATCATGCCCGGATAGTGTATTTCCCAGCCTTCGGAAAACAGCCCCTGTTTGGAAAATTTGGGTTTGGTGTCCAGTATAATGATCCGTGCCGAGGGATTTGTCTGTTTCAGAATATGCGCCATCATCGAGACCCGCTCATATGGTCCCGGCGGACAGCGAGAGGGATCGGGCGGCGGCACCATGATGAACGTTCCGCCCTCGCGCAGTCCTTCCACCTGAGCCTTGATAATCTGTACCTGAGTGCCCGACTTCCAGCCATGGGGCGCCCTGCTTTGCGCCGCAATCGAATAGCCGGGCAAACTGTCATATTTCATATCGATGCCAGGCGACAGCACCAGTCTGTCATAGGGGAGTTCCACCCCGGATCCCAGGGTTACAATTTTGGCAGCACCGTCAACGCCGATGGCCCAGTCGTGAATGACATTGATCCCGTGTTGCGTCACGAGCCGGTCATAACCGTGTCCCAGGGAGGCAAAGTCACGCAGACCGCCAAGATAGAGATTGGAAAAGAAGCAGGTGTAATAGCGCTTGTTCGGCTCCACCAGTGTGACCTCGATCTCGCCATTGGAATCCTTGGCAATGTAGCGCGCGGCGGTGGCCCCGCCCGCACCGCCGCCAATGATCACGGCTTTCGGCTTCGCCCCAAAAGCGATGTTCGGTGCCGCCAGCGACATCATTGATGCGCCACCCAGAAGCGTATTGAATGTGCGTCTCGACAGATTTGACATAATATCCCCCTCTAGTCGGTTTTCGCTCTAATCGGTATTAGCTCTAATCGGTATACCGGGCCGCAAAATAGGCGGCCAAGGCTGCCATCTGTTCATCATCCAGAGCAGCGGCAATGGTCTGCATCGCCACATTATCACGCTCTTTCCGCCTGAACGACTGCATCACCGTAACAAATGTCGCTTCATCCCAGCCTTCAATCGACGGTATCGGCTCGTCTGCAGCAGCGCCAGAGCGATGACAACTGGCGCATTCTGCCGCCAGATAGGCCCCGTACTCGACATCACCTTCACTGGCGATGCTCCCGGAGACAGAAATAAAGGACACAAGCGCCGCGATCAAAGCGTTCATGGGCGATTTGCCGAAGGCCAGAATTGCTTCAGCGGTTCAATCACCGAACCATGCACCAGCGCATGCAACCCGATCCATGCCCCGGCATAAATCCCCAGCAAGGCCAGTGGTGCCGAATAGGCCAGCGCGGAGGCCGCTGTCAGACCCTGCCCCACTGTGCAGCCATATGCGGTTACACCGCCGAAGCCCATCAGCATGCCGCCCAGCATCTGACGTCGCATCTCGCGCGCATCATCACAGGCTTCCCAGCGGAAATGCCGTTGCACCAGCGTTGTCGCGGCCGCGCCGATAATGACACCGGCCACGGCACCAATGCCGAATTTCAGGCTCGCCCCGGTCATCGTCATGACATAGATAATTGCTTCCCCCAAAGGCGCTGAAAAGGTGAAGGATTCCAGCGGATAGGGCTCGAACGGATCAGCCGCCAGCACGCCGGTGGCGTACCAGCCAAAGGCAATGGTCAGACCCACCATTACCGCCGTCAGCAGCAACCGTCCACTGTGCCGGAAGGCGTGTGACGACAGGCAGAAAACAGCGAGAAGCGCAGCGATCATCAGTCCGGCGGCGGTCGCAGACAGGCCGGTCATGCGTTCAATGACAAAGGCAAATCCGGCATCTTCGGGCTCTCCGGTGCGCGCCGGAACGCCCAGACCAAGCCGCAGATAGGCGCCAGCGCCGCGCATCGTAGCGTAGGCCGTGATGCCCATCACCAGAAATGTGACAATCGATTTCAGATCACCGCCGCCAATCCGCGCAAGCGTGCCGAAGCCGCAGGTTCCCGTCAGCGACATGCCAAGGCCGAAAATGACACTGCCGACCAGAGTGGCAAGGAGGGTGGTCGGCGCGGCAATATAAAAGGTCCGGGTCAGATCAATCAGTCCGGCGCCATGAAGCGCGAAACTCGCCATGGTGCCAATTGCAATGGCCAGGCCCCACATCCGCAATCGCAGAGTGTTGCCGGCCAGCACATTGTCCTCAATCGCACCCAGAGTGCAAAACCGTCCCCAGCGCGCTGCAAAACCCAGAACAGCACCGCCCAGCAGCCCGCAAAGAGCTGCAATCGCACCTGGTGACAGCTCCTCCATGCTGCAAGCCTCCCGACATATTAGCTTTTTTGAATGTAAAACAGATGCAGCAGTTTGGCAATCAAATCAAGCCGAACCGCCAATCAATCCGGCTTAGAACTCGTAATCGCGACACTCATGTTACAGCACTCAACAGCCTTCTTTGCAGAACAGATCGTAGACAAGGCTGATCATCCGCTCGACGCGTTCATCGGCCAGGGAATAATACATCACCTTGCCTTCGCGCCGGGTCTTGACCAGGCCTTCGAGCCGCAGGCGGGCGAGTTGCTGCGAGACCGCCGCCTGACGGGCGGACAACAAATCTTCCAGCTCGGTCACCGAGCACTCGCTCTCTACCAGGCGGCACAGGATCATCAGCCGGCCTTCATGGCCCAGCGCTTTCAGAAAGTCGGTGGCCGCCTTGGCGCTGTCCATCATGGCGTCCATCGACTTTGCATCGCCAAACGCCAGCGCGGCACCGGAAGACTGCGATCTGGATTCAGTTACAGACATGTTCAAGCCCACCAGTCAGGTTTTCGATGCGGTTTCGTCCGCCGGAGTTTCAGCGGGTTCGGGAAGTTTTTTAATAAGATTTGACAACAGCCACCAAAACAGCTCGTCACCCGGATAACCGCGAATGCGGCCAAGTTCCACACCGCCGTCAATCAGCACAAAAGTCGGGGTGAAGCGATCAATGCGGATCTGTCTCAGATCATCGGGGACCGGATCGAAAATATTGATCACGCGCAGGGGAGCGCGCTTGCCTTCTGCAGTTTTGGGATAAATCGGTCCGATTTCCGCGCGCCAGCGTTCACACCATACGCAGCCATCCTGCTCCATCATGACCAGTTCGGCGGCTTTTACAGGCAAAATCCATAGACCGGCCAGCACTGCCAGGACAATTTTCATCGGCACGGTAGCGTTGATCGTCATGACCCGTCCCTTCACCTGCAAACTGTGCCAATACAATGATATAGGTCTTCATAGCAGCTTTCCCGATTGCTGAAAACAAAAACAAATTGTAATATCTGAATATGAACTGATCTGAAAACCTGCCCGTTGCGGGCCGGTCCGGATGTCACTGGATACGCATTATGGAGCTTACAGTATCGCTGAGTGGTGCCGCGGCGGCCGGACTGCTGTCATTCGTATCGCCTTGCGTGCTGCCGCTGGTGCCGCCCTATCTGTGTTTTCTGGCAGGGGTCAGTCTCGACGAGTTGACTGATGAGCAGCGTCCGCCGGTGGTTGCCAGCCGGATCATCATCGCCTCGCTGTTTTTTGTGCTCGGATTCGCCAGCGTGTTTGTCGCCCTTGGTGCCAGCGCCTCGCTGATCGGCGCATTTGTCACCGAATACCTGACAATCCTGAGCTATGTCGCCGGAGCCATCATCATCGTTCTCGGACTGCATTTTCTCGGCGTGTTGCGCATCGGCCTGTTGTTTCGCGAGGCCCGCTTTCAGCCCCGCACCAAACCGCTCGGGCTGCTCGGCGCCTATGTGATCGGCTTGGCCTTTGCGTTCGGCTGGACGCCCTGTGTCGGACCGGTGCTGGCGACAATACTGCTGATCGCAGCCTCTGGCGGCGATGCCTGGGATGGTGCGATATTGCTGTTTGCCTATGCGCTCGGTATTGGTATCCCGTTCATTCTGGCAGCTTTCTTTGCCGGCCCGTTCATGCGCTTCATGAGCCGTTTTCGCAATCGCATGGCGCTGATCGAGAAAATCATGGGCGGAGTGCTGGTGGCAACCGGATTGCTGTTTCTCACCGGCTCCATGCAAACATTGTCTTACCTGCTGCTCGAATGGTTCCCTGCCCTTGGGGAGATCGGCTAGAGCAATTCATCCACGGAGGATACGATGAAAGCATTTTTAGCAATTCTGACCGCTGCATTTCTTGCACTGACCAGTCCGGCAGCAGCCGTGCAACTTGGTGATGACGGACTGCATAAACAGCCCTGGTTCACCACCACATTCCGCGACATCGCCGAAGATATCGAGACCGCCAGAGCGGCTGGCAAACGTCTGGTTCTGATCTTCGAGCAGCGCGGTTGCATCTATTGCAAGCGCCTCCATGAGGAGGTTCTGTCCGATCCTGAGGTCGCTGCCTATATTCAGGAAAACTACATTATGGTGCAATACAACATGTTCGGTGATGAAGAGGTGATTGACCTCAATGGCGATGAACTGACCGAAAAAACCGCCGCGCGTAAATGGCGTATTGTCTTTACCCCGACCATCATGTTCCTGCCGGAGGAGGCTCCGCAAGAAGGCACCGCTGCAGATGCCGCCGTGTCAATCATGCCGGGTGCCTTTGGCAAATGGACCTCACTCAACATGTTCAAATGGGTCGTGGAAAAAGGCTATGAGGGCGAGGAACACTTCCAGAAATATCATGCCCGCAAGCTCGAAGAGGCCCGTGCGGCCGGTCTTCTGACTGAGTGAGAGGCGGATCAATCGGGGAAACATTTTACCTCTAAACTGTTGCAATGCAGCACAATAACCTATTCATAAGTTTGAATTTGTGATTGCTTTTTTCAAAGGGGTCATGCAATCTGGCGGGCAGCAGTAAGGGCTGCTAAGGGGAGGACTTTATGAGAAATGCGAATCTGCACGCCACCGTCTTGACGATGCTGGCAATCGGGCTGAGCCCGGCACTAATCGGTTTTGCATCGGCAGCTGAAGTTGCGCCAAAGCAGGTGGTTTATTCCGACGGGATGGTATCTGAACCCCTGACGGATCAGCCAGGAGATGTTGAAGCCGGTCGCAAGGTGATGACGAGCCGGGGCCTCGGCAATTGCATCGCCTGCCATGCCGTCACGGCTCTTCAGGATGTGCCCTTTCACGGTGAAGTCGGCCCCACGCTTGATGGTGCGGCGGACCGCTGGACCGAAGCGGAATTGCGCGGCATCGTCGCCAATTCCAAGATGACGTTTGAAGGCTCAATGATGCCCTCCTTCTACAAGGTGGATGGCTACATTCGACCCGGTAATGCCTTCACGGGGAAAGCGGCGAAAACTCCGGAACTGCCACCACTGCTGACCGCACAGCAGATCGAGGATGTGGTTGCCTATCTTTTGACTCTCAAAGAATAAACCGGCCGCAGATTTGCCTGTAATTTAGGAGATAGATTCATGGAACTCACAAGACGCAGGGCCTTGATGCTGGGAGCTGGTGCAACAGCTTTTGCATTCATGCCTTTCACTCCGGCCAGCGCTGCCATAGAAGACGCAATTGCTGCGTTCACCGGTGGCGCGGATGTCGGCGAAGGTGGCCTCACTCTGACCACACCGGAAATCGCGGAAAACGGCAATACGGTGCCGATTTCAGTTGATGCGCCCGGTGCGGTAGCCATTACTGTGCTTGCCACCGCCAACCCGAATCCCGAAGTTTGCACATTCAATTTTGGCCCACTGGCAGCATCCCAGAGTGCCTCTACAAGAATGCGATTGGCTGGAACACAGGATGTTGTGGCGATTGCCAAAATGCAGGATGGCACATTCGTGCGCGCATCCAATCAGGTTAAAGTAACAATCGGCGGCTGCGGCGGCTAGGACAAGGAGACAGGTCCATGGCAGAAGGTGTAAAACCACGTGTGAAAGTGCCGAAATCAGCTTCAGCAGGCGACACGATCACAATCAAGACTCTCATCAGCCATATAATGGAGTCAGGACAACGCAAGGATAAGGAAGGCAATCCTATCCCGCGATCGATCATCAATCGCTTTACCTGCGATTTCAACGGTCAGAACGTGATCGACGTCAAGCTTGAGCCGGCAATTTCAACAAATCCGTATTTCGAATTTGATGCACAGGTCCCCGAAGCGGGTGAGTTCAAATTCACCTGGTACGATGATGATGGCTCAGTCTACGAAGAAACCAAAGTCATCGCAGTGGGTTGACGCGACCTATTGCATGACGGGGAGGAAACATATGCGATCGATTTCACTCAAGGCTCTGGCTTCCATTGCGGCAGTCACTGTATTTGGCATTGCGGCCGCTACCGCTGAAGAGCAGCGGGAACTGGTCATCAATGAAGACCTGGAAATGGTCACCCGGACCCAGGCTCCGGCCCATATGGAAAATATGGATGAAATTCGCTCGGGCTGGACGTTCCGCACCAAGGAAACCCAGTCCCTGCAAATGGATGATTTTGAAAATCCCGGCATGATCTTCATCGATCAGGCGCTCGATACGTGGGAAGCCGTCGAAGGCGAAGCCGGAAAATCCTGCGCCTCCTGCCACGATAGTCCGGAGAGCATGAAAGGCCTTCGCGCCGAGATGCCGAAGTGGAATGAAGACGCCGGCGCGGTCTGGACCATGCAGATGTATGTCAATGAATGCCGCGAAGAGCGCATGCAGGCAAAGCCCTGGGGCTGGAAGTCTCAGCCGATGCTCAACATGACTGCGCTGATTGCGCTTCAGTCGCGTGGCATGCCGGTGAACATCAAAATCGATGGCCCAGCCCAATCCACATGGGAAAAGGGCAAGGAAATGTACTACACCCGATATGGCCAGCTGGAATTGTCCTGTGCAAATTGTCATGAACAGAATTATGACAATTATATTCGCGCCGACCATCTGTCCCAGGGTCAGATCAACGGATTTCCGGTTTACCGCCTCAAACAGGCCAATCTGATCACACCGCATAACCGCTTCAAGGGCTGCATTCGTGACACGCGCGCGGAAACCTTCGATGAAGGATCACCGGAATTTATTGCGCTGGAGCTTTATGTGGGCTCCCGTGGAAACGGGCTGTCTGTGGAAGCACCATCTGTCCGTAACTGATCGGACTTCTGCTTATCAGGACAATACAGGGTCGCTCGGGCTTCAAACACCAAGGCGACCCTCAGCGTCCGCACCTTGGTGGTGCGGTGTTTCCGGTGGCAGTGGCAGGACAGATGCGCCTGTTCAACACGGGTAATTTTTTCCCGGCAATCAATTTATGAGGTCAATTGGCGATGATTTCCCGCCGTCACTTTCTCCAGGCCGGCATGGCCACCTCTGCGCTTTTGGGTCCCGCCGGTTTCGGACGGTTTTCAGCCCTGGCAGCCACTCAGGCCCTGACCCAGGATCAATTGCTCGATTTTGACGCTTTCGGCAATGTCACTCTGGTTCACATCACCGATATTCACGCCCAGGCGATGCCTGTCTTCTTCCGCGAACCCTCCACCAATATTGGCGTCGGCGATGTCACCGGCCTGCCGCCCCATATCACCGGTGCCGATTTTCTGAAAAGTTTTGGTGTGGACGCAGGCAGCCCTTCCGCCTATGCGCTGACCGCCGAGGATTTTACCGCACTCGCCAGAGCCTATGGCCGCATGGGTGGGCTTGACCAGGTGGCAACGGTGGTTAACTCCATCCGCTCGGCGCGCGAGCCCAACATGCTGCTGCTCGATGGTGGCGACACCTGGCAGGGGTCTTATGTCTCCAACCGGACTGCGGGCCAGGACATGGTGGACATCATGAATGTCCTGCAGCCTGACGCGATGACCGCCCATTGGGAATTCACCTATGGCGAGGAGCGGGTCAAGGAGATTGTCGATGGTCTGCCCTTCCCGCTGCTGGGCTCCAATATTTTCGACAAGGAATGGGACGAGCCGGCCTATGAACACACCAAATTCTATGAACGGGGCGGCGTAAACATCGCCGTAGTAGGACAGGCTTTTCCCTATCTTCCGATCGCCAATCCGGGGTGGCTGTTTCCCTCGCTCTCCTTCGGCATTCGCGAGGAAGTGCTGCAGGAAAATGTCGACGCAGCGCGCGCTGCCGGCGCGGATCTTGTGGTGTTGCTGTCCCATAATGGATTTGACGTTGACCGGAAGCTGGCAGGCCGTGTCAACGGCATCGACGTCATTCTGACCGGTCATACCCATGACGCCCTGCCCGAGCCGGTTCTGGTCGGCGACACCTTGTTGCTGGCCTCCGGATCCAATGGAAAATTTGTCTCCCGGCTCGATCTCGATGTGCAGGATGGCGCGGTAAAGGGCTTTCGCTACAAGCTGATCCCCATATTCTCCGATGTTCTGGATGCCGATCCGACAATGGCCGCGAAAATCTCCGAAACCCGCGCACCCCATCTGCCGGAGCTCTCGCGCGTGGTTGGCCGAACGCAATCCCTGCTCTACCGGCGCGGCAATTTCAACGGCACCTTTGATGATCTGATCTGTCAGGCGCTTCTGGATGAGCGCGAAGCCGATATTGCTCTGTCTCCCGGTTTCCGCTGGGGGCCCAGCCTGTTGCCGGGGCAGGACATCACCGTCGAAGATATCCACAATGCCACTGCCATGCCCTGCCCCGCCGCGTATCGCAGCGAGATGGACGGCAAGCTGCTCAAGGATATTCTGGAAGACGTTGCTGACAATCTGTTCAACCCCGATCCCTATTATCAGCAGGGCGGCGATATGGTCCGCGTCGGCGGCATGGGTTACACCATCGACATCGACAAGCCGATCGGCAATCGCATTTCCGATATGACCGTGCTGAAAACCGGTGCTGCAGTCGAACCGTCAAAAATCTATACGGTTTCCGGCTGGGCCAGTGTCAATGAGGGCACAGAAGGTCCGGCCATCTGGGATGTGGTGGAAAACTATATTACGCGCAATCAAACCATTGATCTGGATGACAACAGATCAGTGATCGTCCGCCGCAGCTGACCCGGCTCATTTGTTTGACCGCAGCAGGGCATTCCGGTTAGAGCATCTTTCTCTGAAGTTGAAGCATTTGACCATGTCTGCCGGTCCGGCAGGCTGAGCACCGTGGTTTTCAGCACGTTTCGTGATTACAAGTGTGAGAAAGGTACTTTATGGCTGACGATGGCTTTATCAATCTTCCGCCGGGCAAGATTGCCAATGTCGTGACCTTTCTAGAGATGGTTGCCAGGCCGCACTGGATTGACTCTCGTGACAGCCAAAACAGCCTGACGCTGCGGCGGGACGGTCAATTTGATCTGAACCGCTATCGCGCCTTGTTTCGCGCCATTGGTGATCAATGGCTGTGGAGCTCCAGACTGAAATATGATGATGCCGAACTGAGCCATCGCATTCATGATGCCGATACGGAATTGTTCGAAGTGGTGGTCGAGGACGACATTGTCGGCATGGTGGAATTGCGCCGCAACACACCGCAGACCATTGAACTGGCGTTTTTCGGCCTGAAGCCGGACTTCACTGGCCGTGGCCTCGGCCGCGATGTGATGCACCTGACACTGCAGCGGGCCTGGGCGCCGGCAACGCAGAAGGTCTGGCTTCATACCTGCACCTTCGATCATCCGGCAGCTTTGAAATTTTACCAGCGATGCGGCTTCCGGCCCTCCGGTTTTGCCGTCGAGATCATGGATGATCCGCGGCTGACCGGCCTTTTGCCAAAATCCGCAGGGCCTCATATTCCGCTGCTGGAGTGACACAAAGGGCCTGTCCGGTCTGGATGGCCAAAAAACTCGACTTCAAACAAATCAAGTGGTGACGGGCTGCGCCGATTTCCGGATCAGAGCGGCAGATGCAGCGCTGGCCAGAACCGCATAGGCGTAGAACCAAAGCCCGGGCTGAGTGGTTGCGGTAGCAAATCCGCTGGTCTTGGCCGCAAATATCACAATCGCCACCAGCAGCACATCCATCATCGACCAGCGTCCGACCATCGACATATGGCGGAACGCCGTCGAGGCATGTCCGTTTCTTGAAAACTGGCCGATGGCCTCCAGAAACAGCACGAACAATTTGGCCAGCGGGAATATCAGCGAAAATGCTCCGACGAGGAGCGCCAGCAACACATCGTTATTTTGCCATAGGCCGCCAATAATCTGGATCAGCGATGGCGTTTCGGAAAAGAAATAGAGTTTTTCCAGAACCAGAAGCGGCAAAAGAATGCCCGCCGCAAAGGACAGGGCACCCGACATCAGAAAAAAAGCCAGCAACCACACAAACATTGGTTCCAGATGCGCTCTTTAACGAAAAGATTCAAGGATGATTTTGGTTTCGGCCTCGAACGCCGCCCGCATGCGCGGAACAGCGGGCAAAGTGCCGAAACCCGGCTGGGTGATTAAGCGCCGCGATGACGCTGATTGGCAATCTCGTCCATATCTTCCTGATCTGCCCATTCGGCTTCCAGTTTGGACTTGGCAAGATCACGTTCGGCCAGAAGCTCGACCTTTTTCAGATCTTCAACGGCTTCCGACAAAACATCATGGGCCACCGAACGCTGTTTATCGAGGTCTTCTATGGATGTGATCAGATTTGCGCGGCGCTGGGCGGCAGCTCTGGCAAAGGTCGAATAGGCGTAGTGCGAAATGTCTTCGATACCGGTGCGCTGCTGTTCGGAGACAATCTGCGCATCAAGCTCATCCGCCATGACCTGAAAGTCAGTAATCATGCTTTCAATCTGGCTCAACTGCCTGCGTTTTTCATCAACCTGAAAACGCTTCAGTTTAATCAAGCTTTCCCGAGACTTCATACTCAATACCCCTTAAAAGTCTCACGACACTTTACAAGGTCGCGCCCTAATCTGCTGCACCGATCCCGGATGCGCCTAATTCTGCGGCGCTGACCGTCGCCTGGGATAAGATATCCCGCAGCACAGCAAAACTTTCGTCTATCGAACTTGTATCTTGCTGGCTTTGACTTAAGAATTTCTCAATATAGGGGATAAAATTGACAGCTTCGTCCGTTAAAGCATCACTGCCACTCCTGTAGGCTCCAAGCCTGATCAGCTCTTCCATATCACGATAACGCGCCATCAGAAGCTTTGCCTGCGCCACCACCGCCTGTTGGTCAGCACTCAGCGCCTCGGTAAAAGTCCGCGAAACCGAAGCCAGCACGTCAATCGCCGGGAACCGGCCGCGCTCTGCAATGTCACGCGACAGGACCACATGCCCATCCAGTATACCGCGCACCGTGTCGGAGACCGGTTCATTGGTATTGTCGCCCTCTACCAGCACTGCAAACAGCCCGGTAATATTGCCCTGGCCCTGCCGGCCCGGCCCGGCGCGTTCCAGAAGACGCGGCAATTCGCTGAACACGCTGGGCGGATAACCTCTGGTGGTGGGCGGCTCTCCGGCAGACAAACCGATTTCTCGCTGCGCTTGGGCAAACCGGGTCAGATTGTCCATCAGGCACAGAACCTCGCGGCCCCGCGCGCTGAAATATTGTGCCAGCGCAAGCGTGGTATGCGCGGCCTGGCGGCGCATCAGAGCCGGGGCATCTGATGTCGCCACGACAAGCACCGAATTTTTCAGCCCTTCGCTGCCCAGAGTTTTCACCAGGAATTCCTGAACTTCGCGACCGCGTTCGCCGATCAGCCCGATCACCGACACATCCGCCGTACCGTTTCGGGCCAGCATCGACATCAGCATCGATTTACCGACACCCGAACCGGCAAAAATGCCCATGCGCTGACCCGCGCAACACGGCAGAAAGGTGTTGAATGCACGGACCCCAAGATCGAGCGGCGTTTCGACCAGATTGCGCTCATGTGGCGGCGGTGGCGGTTCGGCCAGTCTCTGCGCCACAGGCCCCAGCGGCAAGGCGCCCTTGCCATCGATTGGATTGCCCAGCCCATCGAGAACCCGGCCGATCCATCCGTCACTGGGATGCAGCACCGGTTCTGTTTCCAGGAACTCCGCAACATCCCCCGGTTTCAAACCGGTCAATGCGCCATAGGCCAGACACACTGCAAAGCGGTCCCTGAAACCAACCACTTCACACATCAGCTGTTGGTTGCCCTGACCTTTCATTGTGATCGCCAATTGGGCACCGATCGCAAGATGGCTGATGGGACCGGACACTTCGACCACCAGTCCGCGGATCGACGCGACCCGGCCGAAAGCACGGGTCATCTTCAGCTTTTCCATCTGCCGAATTAACGATTGCAAGCGCTTGCCATTCCCGTTTGTTGCAAATTGCGAAAGGACAAGATGAAGAGGACCTTAAGAAATCTCGTTAAAAAAAAGCCGATCGTAACGAATCATTTACGAAAACGCTTAACAATAGAACTCATGAAACCATCTGCAAAAAAAATTAGCCAGTGGCATTTAAGTCGGGGCGTTTATGGCCGAGCCCGGCGAAGCGAGGCTGCAAAGCAGATTCATTTGAATCGCTTAATTGATTTTCCTAAAGTAATTTATTAACTAATTTACGATCGAAAAAGTGTTTAAAAACAACCTAGTTAGACTTTATTTGTCTGGTATGACGCAACAGGGTTGCCTCGGAGAATCAGATTCTGTTAACCATTATCAACTAGGGTGTTAATTAACGATTGAGTAGCGGCCAGATTGCACGATGAGGGGCCAGTTCCCTGAACCGGAAAACCGAGCCAGACGAAAGCGGATGAGTGACATCGTCCAGGTAAGCGGGGCGTCCAGAAGGGCGTCACTGTTTTGGAAGAGAAACGAAATTTTGGACCGCCGGCGGAAATATTGCGGTTTCAGGGTTCCTAGAAGGGGTGAACGATGCGCGTTCTTTTAATTGAAGATGATAGCTCCACAGCTCAAAGCATCGAGTTGATGCTGAAATCGGAGAGCTTCAATGTATATACAACTGACCTGGGCGAAGAGGGCATCGATCTTGGCAAACTGTATGATTATGATCTGATCATGCTGGACCTCAATCTTCCCGATATGAGCGGATATGAAGTGCTTCGCACGCTGCGGGTCTCAAAGGTCAAGACGCCTATTCTGATTCTCTCCGGACTGGCCGGAATCGAGGACAAGGTCCGCGGGCTCGGCTTTGGTGCCGATGATTACATGACCAAACCGTTTCACAAGGACGAACTGGTCGCGCGTATTCATGCCATTATCCGCCGCTCCAAAGGCCATGCCCAGTCAATCATTACGACGGGTGAACTGAAGGTCAATCTTGACACCAAGACCGTGGAAGCTGGCGGTCAGCGTGTTCATCTCACCGGAAAAGAATACCAGATGCTTGAGTTGCTCTCTCTGCGCAAGGGCACCACACTGACCAAGGAAATGTTCCTCAACCATCTTTATGGCGGTATGGATGAGCCGGAGCTGAAAATTATCGACGTCTTCATCTGTAAACTGCGCAAGAAATTGTCCGTCGCAACCGGCGGTGCAAGTTATATCGAGACCGTCTGGGGCCGTGGCTATGTGCTGCGTGAACCCGATGCTGAAGAACTCCGCGAAAGCGCCTGATCCACTGTTTGGATCGTTTGATTTGAGTTAGATCAGACGATCCCGCTGGCTTCAGGCCGCCAGGCCCGCACCCCTTACAATCCGATCAAGACATGACAACAGGCCCTTGCGATCTGATTTGGCAAGGCACGCATCGAACCCGGATGCGCGGGCCGCGGCAACAATTTCTGGCGTCGCCAGTGACGACACGGCTATCAGGGCAACTTCGCCAGCGTGCGGCCTGCCCTGCAACATTTTCGCAAACTGAATTCTGTCAGCCTCCGGGATATTCAGATCCATAACGATCCCCCGGTAGTGCACGTCCTCGCGCAGATTTGCCACGGCCTGGGGAATATTTCGCGCAACGGTCACGTTATAACCCGCCGCTTCCATAACCGGTACCAGCATGTCGCTGAAAAACCGACTGTCTTCTACAAACAACAGGTGCTTTGCATGGGACTGAAGGACATGGCCGATTGGCGTACGAACGCTACCACCTGAACGATCAGGACGGCCGCTTTCAAATTCGCAGCGTCCGTTTTCGCGCGTCATTGCGCCAGGTTGAATTGCTGTCAGTTGAAGCGGAACGCGCATAACGAACATGGTGCCTTCGCCGCGGGCGGAATGAACTTCTATACTGCCGCCGGCGCATTCAATTGCATGCCTCACCACATCCAGCCCGACGCCCCGGCCAGAAACAGATGAAACGCTGTCAGCCGTCGAAAAGCCGGAATGAAATATGAGATTGTCGCGTTGCGTTGCGGTCATATCTTTGAATTCGGCATCTGCCGTCAGCCCCGTGCCGACGGCCTTCTGTCTGATTTTGGCTGAATTCAGACCCTGACCATCATCCAGAACCTCGATAACGAGGCTGCAATCATCGCATCGGGCAGACAGGCAGATCGTACCCAGCGGTGCTTTCCCTGCAGCAATACGGTTTTCCCGTGTTTCCAGACCGTGATCTGCGCAGTTTCGGACCATGTGGAGCAAGGGATCCCGGATCAGCTCGACAATCCGGCGGTCCACTTCCATGTCTCCGCCCTGCAGAACCAGTTCAATATCTTTATCCAGCCTCAGTTCCAGATCTCGAACCAGTCGGGGCAATGACTGCCATGCCGTGCGGACCGGTTGCATCGATGTGTCGACAACTGTTTTCTGCAATCCGGTGGCCAGATCAGCCAGGCGCTGAACTGCCAGTTTCAGTTCATGATCATCGGATCGGCGCGCAATCTCCAGCAATTGGGCCCGCGAGGCGAACAATTCCGCTGTGTTCTGTCTCAAATGTTCGAGCGTTTCTGCATTCACTCTGACTGTGCGTTGCGATGGACGCTCATTGGCATGTACTTGGGCATGTACTTGCGGAGGCGCGGTCCTGTGCGCTGCCGTAGGCTTGTCGCCAGCATCGCTGTATGTGGCGCCTTCGGACCTTTCGGCCTGCTGTGAGACGTGGTCGCTTTGCCCTGCCCTGTGCTCCAATTCTGCAATCAGCGCGCTGTCGTCACCGGCTGGCTCTGTGCCGTCTGAGGCCTCGATCTGCGCCAGCAGAAGCTTGATGCGATCAACCGATTTCAAAATCAGTGTCACCATGTCTGCGGTAGGCGGCGTGTCGCCCCGCAGTCCCTCCATCAGGGTTTCGGCGGCATGACTCAGCGCCTCCAGTCTCGGCATTTGGAGAAATCCGCAGGTTCCCTTCAGGGTATGGACAAGGCGAAAAATATTGTGCAGCAAAACCGAATTGTCGGGATTGCGCTCGAAATCGACCAGCCCTGCATCGATCATATCGACGCTTTCATTGCTTTCCGTCAAGAATTCGGCAATGAGATCATCCATCCCACTTTCCAGAACAAGTTGTCTGTGAACTATGGGTATAACTGACAGTAAATATCTTAATATCCGCTAAAGGTTTTGACCATTTCGGTTTCCGGTCGGCCCACGCATCGCGACACACTGTCACACAGCGCTGCTGCAGGTCTTGATTGGGAGTGCCTGTTCAAATACGCGTCAGTCTTATAGATCAGCCCGCGACTATATCGACACGTTCTCCATCCAGAGAAAACGTCACCTTCATGTTGCAGGCATCGGCCAGCAAGGCTGCATAAATCGGCTGTACGGAATGCGCATCCACATCGTCGAGCGTCTGCGGCAGGTTCTCAAACCATTCAGCGTGGCCAGGAATGCGCGCATTCCGGCCGTTGCACACAAGCTTGAGGCCCCTTTCGCCGTCCGCGCTGACGGTCATGTCACCACCTCTTGGAATGACTGACAAGCCGACCAGGATAAGGTTCAACAACAGCTTGACCTCATTCTTCGGGCGCATGTCCCGTGGCATATCCCAGATCAGATTGGCCTTTTCAAAACTCAGCAACAATTCCGCCTTTTCACGGGCATCATCGAGGTCGATTTCCGCGCCGGCCGATCCGGCGGCTCCGAATGCAATGCGGGAAAAGGTCAGCTTGGCGGAAGCCTGTGCGGCGCTCTTGCGCACCAGAGTGCCGGCAATCTCGCGCATTTCCGCGTCTTTTTCCTCATCCAGCACTTCCAGCCCGTTCGAGATAGCGCCAACCGAACCAACCACATCATGACAAACACGGCTGCACAGCAAGGCTGCCAGATCTAGAGCTGAAAGGTTGGACATGGCTGAACTCACTGTTGGTTAGGACAATCGGGCTGATTGATTCCTGTAATTTGTATAAACTTATTTATAAACGGGCGACAACACAGGGCAAGCGCCAATACCCCGGCAGATTGCACGCTCACGCCTGCCTGGCGCTCGTCCGTAACTCAAAGATAGCGCGTTTCATGGAACCAGTTGCCGGCTCAACAGGGGCCATTGCAGCCGCGCTGCTTCAGCCAGTTCTTGTGGATTTTGCTGCCATGCGACACGGTTGGCCTGGCTGTAAAACAGCAATAGCTGATTATCCTGCAGCAACCAGATTTGCGGTCGGCCCTCTGCCAGATGTCCCCGTGCCACCGCCATCGCTCCATAGCCACCGAATTGCGGCATATAGATATCCGGCGCATCCAGAAAGGCCGCTCTGTTGCCTATATTGGCAAACCACCACAGAGCTCCGGAGAATGTCAGATCATTCTCCGGCTCGCCCAGACCTGGAACGCCATCAATGAAATAGCTGAGAGGATCAATGCCGCCAAGCGCCAGCCCGGAGAACGGATCTTTCACAACGATATCGGAGAGAAATCCGGACGAGTTAAAATCACGGTTGAGACCCGATGGCAGTGTCTCCTGTGCTTCGGCCCCACCAAAAATTACCTGGGCAGCAAAAACCAGCCCGGCCGCCAGCCCGGCCGCCAGCGCGATGGCATGCAGAAATTGCAGGCAGATATCAAATTTCCGGCTTTTAATCATTTTCACAGTCTATTGTGGGACACATAACAGGATATTAAGACGAGACTGAGCCAGCGCTCCTCAAGCAGTTTTGGCTGCAAGATGAACCTTGAAGAAGGGAACCAGTGTCCTGCTCACAACCCATATCAGCCCGATGACTGCGCCCCATGCTCGCCACATGTCCGTAGTAAAATTTCTCGTGCTTAAACAGAGCGATTCAGGAAATTGAATCCAACCTCATCAGGCGCCGCGTGCTACGGATTTTGAAATTTCGCATAAAGACTGAATTCATTGGGCTATCGCGGCCCGTCATATCGTTTTATAAATATGTCAACGAAACCGGAGATCATCGCATGAAACTGCGCTTTCAATTCCCCTCCAGGCATGCCCTGCAAACTATCTGGGCTGCCATCGTTCTGAGTGCTTCAGCGTTTTACCTCCTGCCAACGGCTTTAGGCGGGTCTTCCGCACAGGCCCAGACGAATACACCCTTGTCGGAAACCTATTCGTCCAACGAAATTGTGAATGCCGGCCACCAGTTCTTCGGCGACGTGTCGGGCGGACTGGCCAGTGTCGTGGAACGGGCGTTCCAGAATTACGGTCTGCCAAACGCCTATATCCTGGGCGAAGAAGGATCAGGCGCGATTATCGGCGGTCTCGTCTATGGCGAAGGGCTGATGTACACCAAGGGCGCGGGCAACCACAAAGTCTTCTTTCAGGGCCCTTCGATAGGCTGGGACTTTGGCGGCAATGCCTCCCGCGTCATGATGCTGGTGTATAATTTGCCGACAGTGGATCATGCCTATCAGCGATTTGCAGGCGTGAACGGTTCAGCCTATGTTGTCGGCGGCGTTGGCATGACCGTACTGGCCAACAACAATATAATCATTGTGCCGGTGCGAGCGGGTATAGGTGCCCGGCTCGGGGTAAATATCGGCTATTTGAAATTCACCCCCCAAGCGACATGGAATCCGTTTTAGTCATGCGCGTTTTGAATCTGATCTTTTAGGACCATATTATGATTGAGGCAGCGCTGTATTTTGCTTTGGGTGCGCTCAGCATCAGCCTGCTTCTGTTTGCCATTCTGCCGATCGTTTCAGGCCGGGCCCGCCGTCTGGCGATCCATGAGCTGGAACGGCAGGCGCCGGTTTCGCTGTCCGAAATCACCGCCCAGAAAGATCAGATGCGGGCTCGTTTTGCGGTTGAACTGAACCGTCAGGAAAAACGCGGCGACCAGTTACAGGCAGAAACCCACCAGCACTTGATCGACGCCGAAAAATGGCGGGCCTATGCGCAACGCATTGAGCTTGATTTTGAAAAACTGACCCGTGACTACACTGCTTTGAAGAAAAAGATCAGCAGCGCCGAACTCAATCTTCAGAAGCAGAAGGAGATTGCCAAATCGGCCCTGAAAACCATGACCGGGCAGGAGAAGAAACGGCTGTTTGCACTGGAAGAGGAAGTCGACCAGTTGCGCGCCGAAAAAAGCACGGCAAGTGTGCGCATCGTGTCCCTGCAGACCGAACTCAGCAATGCGCAATCCAGAATTTCCGGAATGGAACGGCATATGCCGTCGCTGGAGGAACTCAGCCTGCGCAAAGAGCTGAAGGCGCTTGCCGAGGACGTCAGTCAATATATACGCAGCACGCCCCCTCCCGCTGCGATGCCTGCAAAGCCCGCACCTGAAAAGCCTGCGTCTCAGCAGCCTTCCGCAACCACGCCTCCAGCAAAGTCGGACCGGCCGGATGCGGCACTGCTGGTGAAGGCGCCACCCAAATTTCCTTTGATGTCACCCGCTCTGCCGGGCGCGGGCGCGTATAGCGGCCGCAAAGCGGAAACAGCCGCGCCCGCAGCCTCAGCCTCGCAGCCAGCAAAGACAAGCACCCCGGAGGCAAAGCTGCAACCAGTCACAGCGCCAGGTGTCACAGTGCCAAGTGTCGCAGTGTCAAGTGTCAAAGTGCCAGGTGTCACCGGGCCAAAGACAACGGGCATCACTGCCCCTGACAAGATCCCTGATATGAAACCAGTTCCACAGCAGGCAGCACTTAATAAAGACACGGGCAACCTCGACAACAAAAACAACCGCGCTGTGCCGTCAGAAAACACAGCAAAGCCGGTGCCTTCGGGGGTCATCGCGGCCGTTGCCGGAAACAACGAGAAGGCGTTTCCGTCTCAATCCAAAAACGATACGCCATCGAAACCGGGAGCACAGCCGGACCCGGAAGTTGCAGCAGATAAGCCCACCGCAATCCAGCCGGTCCCAGCGGATGCCAGCGCAGATAGTTCTGGCAAAAGCAGCCCGGGAAAAAACAGTCCCGGCACAAATGCCAATGGCAGCAAACCGGACCCGGCCTTGACTGGCGCGGCAAAGCAGACGGCAGAAGCCACTGCACAGCAATCCGACAAGACAGCGCAAACTCCCACCAAGACCGTGGAACAGGACCAGAAAGCCCGCGGCGTAAAGCCTGAGGTTGTCCCCTCTTGAGAGCATTGCGCGCAGGACGTCACCGGTAAGGCTTGGCCACATGAGCGACAAACGCGTCTCCTGTCTCTCTGCTGTTCTGCTTGGCATCGGGAGCGTTCTCGCCGCCATTAGTTTCGCTTCTGCTGATGAGCATTCCAGCGCTCTTCTTCCCGCTCCGGTGACTGAGGACATGTTCCTGCCGTTTGATCCGGACCGGGCCTTGCTGGGTCGGATGCTGTTTTACGATCCGGTCATCTCCGGAAATCGCAATATTTCCTGCGCAACCTGCCACAATCCTGAAGCTGCGGGCAGCGACGGCCTGCCCCTTGGCATCGGCGAAGGCGGTTCGGGAATTGGAGCAAAGCGAACCGTCGGCACCGGGCGCAACCTGATCCGCCGCCGGGTTCCTAGAAATTCGCCGGCCCTGTTCAATCTCGGCGCGACGCAATTCACGGCCCTGTTTTACGATGGACGTCTGGAAGCGGACAGCAACGACCCATCCGGCTTCGACACCCCGGCAGATGAGGATACGCCGCTTGGTCTCAACAGCATTCTGGCAGCGCAGGCTCTGTTTCCTCTGACCTCGCAAACGGAAATGGCGGGACAGGCCACCGAAAATGATATCGGCCGGGCGCTGGAGGATATTTACGGCAATCCGTGGAACAGCGTCTGGGCAAAGGTCGAGGATCGCTTGCGCAGCACTGATGCCTATCTGCCTCTGTTTCAAGCAGCCTATCCTGACATCAAGACGGCCCGTGACATCTCCATTGTGCATTATGCCAATGCGGTTGGGGATTTTATCAATGCGGAATGGCGCAGCTTTCAAAGTCCGTTTGACCGCTTTCTTGCGGGTCAGACTTCAGCCCTGTCAGCACAGCAGCAACAGGGATTGGAGCTGTTTTACGGGGCGGCAAATTGCGCGGCCTGTCACGGCGGGCCGTTTCTCACCGATCAGCAGTTTTACGCCATCGCGATGCCGCAGATCGGGCCGGGAAAAGTTCCCCGATTACAGGCGCTGCGCTATGACCGGGGCCGCGCCGGCGCGACCAACCGGATTGAAGATCGCTACAAATTCCGCACACCAAGCCTGCGCAATGTCGCCCTGACTGCGCCCTATGGCCACTCCGGCGCATTTGCCACGCTGGATGCCATCGTCCGCCACCATCTGGATCCCACCACCAGCTTCAACCAGTATTCTCTCGGTTTGATCACCCTGCCAGCGCATCCCAAACTCTCCCGGGAAGACGGCTTCATCATGCAGGACCGCCGCGAGCGTCGCCGTATTCTCAAGGCCAATGTGCTGAAGCCCATCCGGCTCGATGAGGCGCAGATCGGCGCGCTGGTAGCGTTTCTTGAAAGCCTGACAGACCCCGCGTCAGTGGCCGGGCGTCTGGGTATTCCGCAGGCCGTTCCAAGCGGACTGCCGGTCGAATGACCGGCACTTCGTCCGAAACAAGAATTAATTTGCCGTCCGCGTCATTTCAAAACGTTCAACAATGCTGCCGTCTGCCCGGTTGATGACCAAAATGGTGTAGCTGTCCGGCCCGTTTTCAAAACTGGCGACCAATTGTCCGCGGGACAGGCTGACATCAATCAGCACGCCAAGGTCCGAGGGCAGCGCCAGACTGGCTGCCACATCCGGCAGTGCGGTACTGATTTCAGCGCGGTCAGCATCATTGCTTTCGCTTGTCTGTGTGATGCGGTAATACAGCGCTCCCAACACAGCGACAAAGCCAAGCAACATTATGAGACTGGACCCCATCAGCAATCGCCGCAGCTTCCGCTGCACCCGTTCGACCGCCGGGTCGAGTGGTTTCTCATCATCATTGTCAAAAGAATCGTTTTGAGCCATGGCCGAAGAAATGTCCAATGCACCGTCTGAACGGCTTGAGTTTACGGTTGATGCGCCAGAAACCGGGCAGAGGCTGGATGCGATCATTGCTGCGAAAGCGGGACGTCTGTCCCGAAGCCGCTTCAAGGCCCTTATCAAGCAAGGCTGCGTGCGCGTGAGCGGGCAAGTGGTAGACGCGCCGAATGCCCGTGTCAACGCAGGCGACGTTCTGTCCATCGCCATGCCCCAGGCCGAAGACCCCGAGCCCAAGGGCGAGGAAATTCCGCTGTCAATCCTGTTCGAAGACGAGCATCTGATTGTCATCGACAAACCTGCCGGACTGGTGGTGCATCCCGGCCCCGGAAATTGGAACGGAACGCTCGTCAATGCGTTGATCCATCACTGCGGCGACAGTCTTTCCGGCATCGGCGGTGTGCGCCGACCGGGAATTGTTCACCGGCTCGACAAGGACACAAGTGGCGTTATGGTAGTGGCGAAAACCGACGACGCGCATCTCGGCCTGACCCGGCAATTTGCCGATCACGGGCGCACAAACAGCCTGGAAAGGGCCTATAAGGCGTTGGTCTGGGGCGCTCTTGAGCCGGCCAAGGGAACAGTCGATGCGCCAATAGCGCGCTCAGACAATAACCGGCTTAAGATGGCTGTGGTCAAACGCCGCAATGAAACTGATGAACGCGGCAAGGACGCGATTACGCATTTTCAGGTGTTGAAGCGCTATTTCACCCAGGATGGCGCACCGACAGCCTGTCTGGTTGAGTGCCGGCTGGAAACCGGTCGCACCCACCAGATCCGGGTTCACATGGCCCATCTCGGCCATCCGCTGGTTGGGGATGATGTCTATGGATCCGGCTTTAAGACCAAATCCGCCATTCTGGGAGACGCCGCCGAAAAGGCTGTTCATAAATTCCGCCGGCAGGCGCTGTTTGCTGCCATGTTGCAGTTTGAACACCCGGTCAGCAGCGAAATTCTGCGCTTTGAGACGGACCTGCCAACGGATTTTGCTGCTCTCATCAAGGCGTTCAACCAGTTCGAGTCACCGCCGGTGAGACCGCGAACATGACTTTATCGTAATTTAACGATAAGGTTCTGTTTTCTCGCCTTAATGTGACTATATAAACACAAGGAGCGCTGTGCTTAACGGTGAACTGCCGGGCAGCGCACAACGTCTTGCCGGAAACAGGAAGACAGAAGACAAAAGAACAAGGGGGTGCTTTATGGCCCAGGCTGTTGTAGCTAAAGGAAATGTCCCGTCTGTACCATCATCTGAAGGTGGATTGTCGCGTTATCTCGCGGATATCCGCAAATATCCGATGCTGGAACCCAATCAGGAATACATGCTCGCAAAACGCTTTCTGGAGCATGATGATCGAAATGCGGCCGAGCAGCTGGTCACCAGCCATTTGCGTCTGGTTGCCAAAATAGCCATGGGTTATCGCGGCTACGGCCTGCCGATTGGCGAAGTGATTTCCGAAGGCAATGTCGGCCTGATGCAGGCGGTCAAGAAATTCGAT
>CAXBCI010000013.1:0-83865 GCA_963974065.1 uncultured Hyphomicrobiales bacterium
CAACAGAATCACAATCAGTCCAGATTGGCGAGAGGGTTTTTCAGCAACCTGCTAGATGATTTTCGTCGAGGAATGCAATCAGCTCGTCAATGTCGCTTCGCGCAAAACCGCCATGATAGCCATTGTCAGGGTCATTCAGAAAAGACGGAGTGGGTGAGACCATTATGAGCTTTGATATGTGTGCAGGCGCCCGGTTCGCGGCCAATAAGCCGATTGAAGCGCCTATGGAGTGACCGACAACAATCGCATTTTCCAACGCAAGTTCGTCACAGATTGCGATCAGATCGTCGGCATGAGCCTCAAGATCCGAATAGCGTTGCACGTCATAGGTTGAAATATCCGACTGACCCATGCCCATCAGGTCATATCTGACTACACGATGATCAGGCGTAAAGGCCGGGACGATCTGGTTCCACATCGACTGATTACAGCCAAATCCATGAACGAAGATCATCGGCCTGCCATCGATACTGCCTGACGACACGACATGATTACGTTCAGTAAACATAAATGCCCCTTTCACAATGCGCCAAATGTGCTGATCGAAACTCCAGTAAAATCATAGACCACCTAAGCACGATTTGAAACAGGCATTGATCCCTCGTAAATCCGCGAAAGCCGGGGCGGCAGTGATATACTTCGCTACATGAACTACGCTTCACACAGTGTGAGGCAAAGTCCAAATTGGATGCCGATTGTCCAGTTCAGGAAGTTTTTGGTGCGCGCAAGTTCAGAACGAGACCGGCATTTCCCGACCATCGGCTTTCAATTTGTTCGAAAATTCGATAATGTTTGTCTGCAGATATCGTCAACGAACCCGGTGCAACGGCTGACGAGTGCGTGAACACACGCGCCGACTGTAAATTCCCTGCCGGCGAAGAAAAACTCGTCCCTGATATGAGCATGTTGGCTGATATCCTGATCGAATCGCAACCGACCAGCGGACGATCTCCCGGCTCAGGGGTGATTTTTGCTTTCTCTCATGTTCAGACCGGTTTCGGAAGTCGGATAGAACCGTGACGGACCAGAACATTCGTGGCTTCAATCGGCATCGGGCATCGTTAAATGAAGGCTCATCTTCTCAATCGTAATCTCGTTCAGATGCTCCACCACATCATGGGCCCCATGTTCCAGAAGTAAATCGCGGTGCTCTGCGCGGATGCCCTCAAGATGCGAACCGCCAACGAAGCCTAACGCCCGCATGCCAGCTGACTTGGCGGCCCGGATTCCAAATGGTGAATCTTCAAGCACGAGACATTGGTCAGGCGGCACACCAATGGTTTGCGCGGCAAGCAGAAACAGGTCCGGAGCAGGCTTGCCATGCCTGACCTGTTCGGCGCTGAACACATGCGAGAAACGCGCACTGAGGCCCATCGCATCCAGTGCGACGTCAATTCGCTCCAAACCACCGCTGGATGCAATGCAATAGGGCAGGCCGCATGTTTCGACCCGGTCAAGCAGGGCGACGAGACCAGGCAGCGGTCTGAGTTCGTTGCGAAACCGGTCGAATAAAATTGCATTCCAGTGCGCGTCAAATCCATCCCAGTTGGTATCAGCGTGTTCTGCCTGCATGTCCCTTTTGATCTGCTTCATCGACTTGCCAAGATAGCGGCGGCGCACTTCATCCAGCTCCAAATCGTTGCCATAGGCGCGCAAGGCGCTTTGCAAGGTCGACAAAGAGATAATCTCGCTGTCCGCGATGACACCGTCGAAATCAAAAATCAGAAGGCCTGGGAGCATATGGTTTTCAAATGGTTTGGGAATCCTGAGTCTCAATAAATCTAGCGCAGGGCGCGCCCATCGCGATCAAACTGGTGCAGGCGATGCGCGGGTATGCCAAGACCGACGTGATCACCCACAGCCGTTTCATCATCGCCATCGAGGCGCGCCACGAGGGTCAAACCTTCGGAGACCCCGAGATACAGCAGGTTTTCACCGCCCAGTTGCTCTTTGACTTTCACGACCGCGTCGACGTTTCCCTGGCCCTTTTCCAGAACATCAAAATGCTCTGGACGGCAGCCTACAAAATGGGTTTCTGCCCGCAAGTCCAGACCCCGCAGGCCTGTGGCATCAAACACATTCATCGCCGGGGAGCCGATGAATTCAGCGACGAATTTGCTGTTTGGTTTGTGGTAGATGTCCATTGGAGAGCCGACCTGTTCCACACGTCCGGCATTCAGCACAACGATTTTATCCGCCATGGTCATCGCCTCGACTTGATCATGGGTGACGTAAATCATGGTGGCGTCGAGCTGCTTGTGCAGCGCTTCAAGCTCGACCCGCATTTGCACGCGTAGCTTGGCATCGAGGTTCGACAGCGGCTCGTCAAACAGAAAAACCTTGGGATTCTTCACGATGGAGCGGCCGATGGCAACGCGCTGGCGCTGGCCACCAGAGAGCTGACCCGGCTTGCGATCAAGGTAGTCGTCCAATTGCAAGATTCGCGCGGCTTCATTGATGCGCTGGGTGCGTTCTGCTGGATCGACGCCGTTGACCTTCATACCGAATTCCATGTTCTGGCGTACGCTCATATGGGGATAAAGCGCGTAGGACTGGAACACCATGGACACGTCGCGGTCCGCCGGTTCTGCTTGGGAGACGTCCTTGCCGCCGATGGTCACAGTTCCGGTGTCAATCGCCTCCAAACCGGCGAGCGTGCGCAAAAGCGTGGATTTACCGCAGCCTGAAGGCCCGACAAAAACGACAAATTCGCCGTCTGCAACCTCAAGGTCCACATCAAAGAGCGCCTGCGTATTGCCATAGAATTTATTGATTTTTCTGATTTCGACCGTTGCCATTTTCGTCCTCCCCTGGCCCTGCAATTCGCACCCGTGTCACTGATCTGTCCAAAACTTTGGCATTGACAACGGCGCTATAATTACATTTGTATGCACGGTGACACAAATGAATGTCAAATACTTACTGGGAGAAATCAAAATGAGACTGAGAAAACTTCTTTGCTCTGCCGCTTTGGCGAGCATCATGGCGACTGGAGCGTCAGCTGACAGTCATGAGTGGAGCCTGGCCAAAGCGGCCGAGCCATATGCCGGCACCACGGTGGACGTGGTTTTCCTGCTGCGACCTGGCTACGATGCAATTGAAGCCATGCTGCCCGCTTTTGAGGCAGAGACCGGCATCAAGGTCAACATTATCAAGCACCCTTACGAAAATGCACTGGGTGAACAGGTGCGGGACTTCGTGTCCGGCGGTGATTTGGATATTGCATTGATCGATCTCGTCTGGATCGGCAACTTCGCTGAAAATGACTGGATATTGCCGATCGACAAATTCACCTCCAACCCTGACCTTGTCGATCCCGATCTGGACATTGACGACTTCTTTCCATTGGTCCTGAATGCGTTTGGTGGCTGGAACGGCGTCACCTATGGCCTGCCGGTCGACAACTATTCCGGCCTGCTGTTCTACAACAAATGCATGCTGGAAGCGGCCGGTTTTGATGGCCCGCCCGAAACATGGACCGATCTGAAGGATGTTTATGGTCCGGCGTTGACCAAGGACGGCAAATACGCATTCGCTCTGCAGTCCAAACGTAATGAAACGCAGTCGGCGGACAGCTTTGCCCGTGTCATCTGGCCCTTTGGCGGTTCATTTCTGGATGCAGACTTCAAGTCCAATCTGAACTCGCCGGAATCACAGGCAGGTCTTAAGTTCCGCCAGGACCTGATGCAGTATATGCCTGACGGGATCGTGGCCTATGACCACGCTGAAGTCGTCAATGGTTTTGCGCAGGGCGATGTGGCTATGATCACCGAGTGGTCGGCGTTTTATTCCGGCGTGATGTCGCCGGAAACCTCCAAAGTGGCAGATTGCGTGGAAATCGCGCCGGAGCCAAAGGGACCAGCAGGGCGTAAACCAGCGCTTGGCGGGTTCTCCATGTCGGTTGCAGCACAGGCTGACGAGAAGGAGCAGGCCGCGGCCTGGTTGTTCATTCAGTGGGCAACATCCAAAGCAAATGCAGGTGAATACCTTGAGCGCGGCGGTGTACCGGCGCGTCAGTCCGCCTATGCGGACCCTGCGCTGGCAGAGACCTACAAGTTCGTGCCTGCGCTGGTTGAAAGCTGGCAGGATGGTGTGCCTGAATTCCGTCCTCGTTTTGCGGAGTGGCCTGAAATCACCGAGATCGTGCAGGAATGGGGCACGAAGATAATGCTTGGCGACGTTACGACGGAAGAAGGCGCAACCGAGATTGGCACCCGTATGGAAGCCGTTCTGGATGCTGCCGGCTACTATTCCGGTGACAAGCCCTTGGCGCAATAATACCTGACAAACCCGGGGCGGCGCGTCGCGTGCCGCCCCTCATCTGAATGCCGGGAGGGCCATATGCGCGGACAGGTTTCCAGACGCACGATTTTTGCTTTTATTGCTCCGGCTGTCTTTGGTCTGGCGATCGTCGGAATCGCGCCGTTGCTCTACGCGGCCTGGACTTCACTTCATTTCTTCAATCTGACCAAGTTGAAGCGCCTCGAATTCATTGGCCTCGAAAACTATGGGACCGTTCTGACGGATGAAGTTTTCTGGCAGGCGATGGGGCGCACCTTTTTCTTGCTCGGCACTGCCTTGCCCTTGCAATTGGGGCTTGGCCTGGGGATTGCACTGGTATTGCACAAGCCGGGGCTGACAATCCTCAAAACCCTGGCGCGTCTTGGTCTGGTGCTGCCTATGGCCACCACCTATGCAGTTGTAGGCTTGCTCGGGCAGGTCATGTTCAACCAGAAATTCGGCGTCGTGAACCAGCTTCTTGGCGGCGCCAACATCAACTGGATCGGGGATCCGACCAACGCTTTTGCGATGATCATTTTCTGGGATGTCTGGCAGTGGACGCCTTTCGTGGCGCTGGTGCTTCTGGCCGGGCTGACAATGGTTCCCGGCGAAGTCGAGGAGGCCGCCCGGCTGGAGACCAAAAGCTGGTGGGTGGTGTTGCGCTATGTACAGTTGCCTTTCCTTCTGCCCGGTCTGGTGGCGGTGCTGATCCTGCGCACGGCCGATACGCTGAAACTGTTCGATATGGTGTTCACACTGACGCGCGGCGGGCCGGGGGCGGCAACCGAGTTCATATCGCTCATGATCCAGCGGGTGGGCTTTCGTGGTTTCGACCAGGGACTGGCCTCGGCGCAGGCGATTATCCTGCTGATCATCACCATCGTTCTGGCGCAAATTTACATTCGCGTCTTCTACAAGGAGGTCTGAGACATGAACACTTCTCGGTCGATCATGTCGCAGATTATCCTGCTGTTGATCATCATTTCGATCTGCGTGTTTCCCTTCTACTGGATGGTCACGACGTCGTTGAAAACGCAGATCGTGGCGCTTGAATCGCCGCCCGTCTGGATGTTCGAGCCAACGCTCAACAACTACCGCGAAGCCTTGTTCGAGGACGGCGTGTTGCGCACGCTGATCAACTCGCTGGTGATCGCCATTTCGACAACGACGCTGGCGCTGATCCTGGGGGTGCCTGCTGCCTTCGCTTTGGCGCGGTTTGAATTTCGCGGCAAGAAGGATCTGTGGTTCTGGTTCATCACAAACCGTATGGTGTCGCCCATCGTGCTGGCGCTGCCATTCTTCCTGATTGCGCGCAACCTGGGAATGCTGGACAAGCACATCACGCTGATCCTGATTTATCTGACCTTCAATCTGCCGATTGTCATCTGGATTGTGACGGACCAGTTTCGCGGCATTCCCTATGATCTGGACGAAGCGGCGCGTCTTGAAGGGGCCTCTCAATTCACCATCATGCGCAAGATCTGCCTGCCTTTGGCAATGCCGGGCGTAGCAGTCTCGGCGATCTTTTCCTTTATTTTTTCATGGAACGAGTTGATGTTCGGTCTGATCCTGACCCGGTCCGAAGCCAAGACTGCCCCCGCTATGGCTGTGTCCTTCATGGAAGGCTACAATCTGCCCTATGGCAAGATCATGGCAACCTCGACACTGATTGTTATTCCGGTTCTGATCTTTGCGCTGATCGCGTCCAAACAGCTTGTCCGCGGCTTGACCATGGGGGCGGTGAAGTGACACTTTGCCTGCCCGGCAGGTTCGGGGCAGATCATCCGTCGTTGCGCGTTATCCTGTGCGTTTTATAGAGAGGTTTCATGGCGCGACGCATCAAGATTGACCAGATCGACGAGGAAGAGCAATTGCTGGTTCGTCTGGCTTGGGCGTGCGAAGTGGAAGGATTGACACAGGCAGAAGCCGCTGAACGCTTTGGTATCACGCGGCTGCGTGTCAACAAGGGGCTGGCCGAGGCGCGGCAGCGTGGCATTCTGCGGGTAAGCGTCGATTCAATCTATGCTGCCGCAGCCGACCTTGAATGGCAATTAGAGCGCCAATATGGTCTGTCGCACAGCGTCGTGGTGCCGACCCCGGAGAACCCCGCCTCGGTCACCCCTCTGGTGAGCGCGGGGCTTGGCAGTTATCTGGGCAAAGTCCTGTCGGATCCGAACCTGCGCACATTTGGGATGTCCTGGGGAAACACGCTCAATCTGGCCACACGTTTCATGCAACCCATCAACCGGCCGGATCTGGAGATCGTATCGATCATGGGCGGGGTGATGCGCGGGTCGGATGTAAATGGCTATGAGATCACCACACGGCTGGCCGATCTGTGCAATGCCGAGCACAGCTTTTTCACAGCACCACTGTTTGCCGGCAGCGCGGAAAGCCAGGCCGTTTTCATGAAGCAGGACATCATCAAAAATATGCTGGACAAGATCCGCTCCTGCGGCGCCGTGGCGCTTGCGACGGGCGATCTGTCCAGTTCGCTGCTGGTACGCGATGCCCTGCCGCGGGATATTGATTCCCGCGAGTTGATCGCAAAAGGCGGTGTCGGAGACATTATTGGTCATGTGCTTGACGCCAGCGGCGGGCTTCTCGACCATGTGGTGAACCAACGGGTCATCGGTGTTTCCCTGGAAGATCTGCATAACATACCCAATGTAATTCTGGCCGCGGGAGGGTTACACAAGGTGCCTGTAATCCGCGCCGCGCTGCGACGTTGTTTTGTCAACTCGTTGGTTACCGACGAGCAAACCGCCCGCGCATTGCTGCAAGGGGAAGACGCGCCCGCACCGGCAGGCGCTTAATAGATAAAGGACAAAGGGGAAACATGTCGATTGCTTTGGTACTGGAAGAAAAAAACAAGCTGTCGCTGCGGGAGATCGACCTGCCGGACAAGCTGGGACCAACAGATGTGCGTATCCAGATCAATACGGTCGGGATCTGCGGAAGTGACGTGCATTACTACACCCATGGCAAGATAGGCCCCTTTGTGGTTAAAGCACCCATGGTTCTGGGACACGAGGCTTCGGGCGTCGTGACGCAGTTGGGCGAGGGAGTGCGCCATCTGGCTGTCGGCGATCGCGTCTGCATGGAGCCCGGCATTCCCAACATGGCGTCCAAGGCAAGCAAACTGGGTGTCTACAATGTCGATCCGGATGTGAGGTTCTGGGCGACCCCACCGGTGCATGGCTGTCTGACACCGCAGGTCATCCATCCAGCAGCTTTCACCTACAAGCTGCCAGATCACGTCAGCTTTGCCGAAGGCGCGATGGTCGAACCCTTTGCCATCGGCATGCAGGCTGCTGCCCGCGCGCGCATCAAACCCGGTGATGTGGCGTTGGTCACCGGTGCCGGACCCATTGGGATCATGGTCGCACTGGCCGCCCTGGCTGGAGGTTGCTCCAAGGTCTATATCTCTGATCTTGTGGACGAAAAGCTGGGAATTGCAGCGCAATACGACAATATCCTCCCGATCAATGTCACCAAATCCTCTGTTTCCGAAGTGATTGGCAGTGGCACTGCGGGTTGGGGCGCAGATGTGGTCTTTGAATGCGCGGGCGCCGCGGCGTCGGTGCAAACAGCACTTGAGGCCGTTGCTCCCGCAGGATGCGTGGTCTGGGTCGGGATGCCGGTTGATCGGGTGCTCATGGATATCGTCCTGGCGCAGTCCAAGGAAATCCGGATGGAGACGGTGTTTCGCTATGCCAACATGTATGACCGCGCGATTGAGCTGCTCGCCTCTGGCAAAGTCGATCTCAAGCCGCTGATTTCGAAGACATTCGCTTTTGCCGACAGCATTGCCGCCTTTGATCGGGCGGTAGAGGCCCGGCCGACGGATGTGAAAATCCAGATCAGACTGCAGGACAGTTAGGCCGTGAAGGCCGCATCAGACACGCTGGCCGACCGGATTCTGGAGGAGTTGCGCCCCGGTCTTGGCCCATCCGTACTGGCGCAGATCGCGCCTTTGGCTGAAACGCTCGTGAAAGCGCGGCGTATTGCCTGCTTCGGAGTGGGGCGTGAGGGACTGATGATGAAGGCGCTGATTATGCGGCTGTTTCATCTGGGTCTTGATGCGCATGTGGTCGGTGACATGACCACACCGCCCATCGCAACCGGGGATGTTTTGTTTGTCAGCGCCGGGCCGGGTGACTTCGGCACTGTTGCGGCCCTGTGCGATGTGGCGCGCCGGGCCGGAGCGCAGGTGATCTGCATCACTGCAACGCGCGATGGTCCCGTGCCCGCCATGGCCGATCTGATCGTGCATCTGCCGGCCCAGACCATGGCCAGCGATCAGGGCCCGGCGGCCAACTCCGTTTTGCCGATGGGCTCGCTGTTTGAGGCGCTGATGTTGCTGTTTTTCGAACTTCTTGTTCTCGATCTGCGGGACCGGTTGGGCCTTGCGCCCGATGCCATGCGCGCACGTCACACGAATTTGGAATAGATCATGTCCGATTGGGAAAACCGCTTTGGCCTGTCCGGTCGCACTGCACTTGTCACCGGCGCATCCTCGGGCATCGGCTATGCGATTGCCGAGGTTTTTGCCGATGCCGGTGCCGATATCATCGGCCATGGTCGGTCGACAGACAGATTGGCCGATCTTGGGCGCGCCGTCACGGCGAAAGGCCGCAAATTCACCGCCATCACGGGGGATCTGGCCTGCAGCGAGCAAACTGCCGCCATCGCCGCTGATGCGCTGGCCGCTTCTGGCGGCAGGATCGACATTCTGGTCAATTCCGCAGGGATTGCCGTCACCGGACCGGTGGTGGATTTCGCCATAGAGGACTGGGCCCGGACGCTGGCCGTCAACCTGACCGCGCCCTTTATCCTGTCCAAGGCGTTGCTGCCGGGGATGATGGCACGGCGCATGGGCAAGATCATCAACATCTCGTCCCAGACTGGAGTCATCGCGCTTGAGGATCATGCGGCATATGCCAGTTCCAAAGGCGGGCTCAACTCGCTGACAAAATCCCTGATGGTCGAGGCCGCCCCCCATAATGTCCAGGTCAACGCGATTTGTCCCACGGTGGTGCTGACCGAGATGGGCAATGAGCTTTGGTCGCCGCCTGAGAAAAAGGACCCTTTCATTGCGCGCACCCCCTTGGGACGTTTCGGTGAGCCGGTGGAGATCGCTGATATGGCGCTCTATCTCGCCTCGCCTGCCTCCGACCTCGTCAACGGTGCGATCATGATGATCGAAGGCGGCTATTCCAGTATTTGAGCAAGGTTTTGAGGAGGATCCATGAGCATTCTTGAAGGACAGGTCGTGGCCATCACCGGCGGGGCTTCGGGCATCGGGCTGGCCTGCGCGCGGCAATGTCTGGCAGCTGGCGCACAGGTCGCGCTGGTGGACCGCGACGAAGCGGCGCTGCGGGACGTTTGCGCCGATCTGGGCGCGGGCGCTCATCCCGTTGTGACCGATCTGCTTGTCCCCGACAGCGTTGCCGCGATGCTGCCGCAGATCCTTGCAGCGGCAGGCCGGCTGGATGTGTTTCACGCCAATGCCGGCGCCTATGTGGGCGGCGATGTTCTTGATGGTAATCCGGATCAATGGGATATGGTCCTGAACCTCAATATCAATGCGACCTTCCGCTCGGTCCATGCGGTGCTGCCCCATCTGGCGGCGCAGAAATCCGGCGATGTCATCCTGACAAGCTCGGTCGCCGGGGTGATCCCGGTGGTGTGGGAGCCGATCTACACCGCCTCAAAACATGCGGTGCAGGCCTTCACCCACACGGTGCGCCGCCAGATGGCAAAACATGGTGTGCGTGTCGGGGCAATCCTGCCTGGCCCTGTTGTGACGGCGCTTCTGGATGACTGGCCCAGGGCCAAGCTGGAGCAGGCGCTGGCCGAAGGCAGCCTGATGCAACCTGAAGAAGTCGCAGATTGCGTCGTCTTCATGCTGACACGGCCCAGGAATGTAACGATCCGGGATCTGGTCCTGTTGCCCAACGCTGTGGATCTTTAGACGTCGGGATAATTTTTGAATGAAACGGCCGCTTGGTTGCGGGCGCGCAAACAAAAATGGCATTGTGCAGGGCAGTCCCGGCCCGTTCCAAGAATTTGAGCGGTGTACACATTCTGGATGACTCAATCAGGCATCGGCAACTGCGGTGCCCGTCCGACCCGCTCGGCCAGCCGGGTCACGGTCAGTCCTTGCACAATGATCGAAAAAATCACCACGATATAGGTTGCGGTCAGGATCACAGGCTTCCATTCGCCTGCGGGCAGGGACAGTGCCAACGCCACGGAAATGCCGCCCTTCAGGCCACCCCATGTCATGATCGGAATGACGCCTTTGCTGAACTTCCGAAACGGTTTCAGCATCAGAACCGGTACTGATACGGCGATCAGCCTTGCCAGCAACGACAAGAAAATGGCCATGAAACCTGCAATCAGCAAATCCGTTTCGAATACCACCGCAAAGACTTCGAACCCAATCATCAAGAACAGCACTGCATTGAGGATTTCATCGATCATCTTCCAGAAAGCATCAACGTATCGGCGGGTTTCCTCGGACATGCCGTGTTTCGCCCCGATGTCACCGATCAGAAGCCCGGCGCAGACCGCCATGATGGGCGCCGAAACATGAAGAAATACAGCCAGTTCATAGCCCCCGAAGGCAAGGCCAAGAGTGATCAGCACTTCCAGTGAATAATCATCGATCAGACGCATCACCCTGAAGGTGAGCCAGCCAAGAACAAGCCCCAGCACCGCCCCGCCCAGTGCTTCCTGGACAAATAATTGCGCAGCACCCGCCAGGCCCGAACCGGAGCTGTCATCCGTGGGAAAAGCCAGCCCGACCAGCACCAGGAAAACCACGTAGCCGACACCATCGTTGAAAAGGCTTTCTCCGGCAATTTTGGTTTCCAGCGATTTCGGCAACTCCGCCTCACGCAGCACGCCCAGCACCGCCACCGGGTCGGTCGGCGAAATCAAGGCGCCAAAGACCAGTGCGATCATCAGGGGCATGCCGGTGAACCAGCTGAAGCCGAAGCCCACGATGGCGGTCGAAAGGCCAATGCCGACAGTCGCCATCAGAGAAATCACCAGCCAGGCCTTGCGCAGGTCCGAAAGCTTGACATGCAAGGCTCCGGCAAACAGCAAAAGACCCAGCATGCCCTCCAGCAACGCATCGGAGAAATCCAGCTCCAGCACCTGCGCGCGGATCTGTTCCTCGACGGTCAGCGCCGGAAATAGCGCATCTGAGGCAATCACTGCGAACGAAGCAAACAGCGCCACGACAAGAATGCCGATGGTCGATGGCAGCTTCAGGAACAGATAGTTTATCGCTCCGAAGGCCCCGGCCAGCGCAATCAAAAGAGAGGCAATTTGAAGAAGTGTCATGTTGGTCCTGTTCGGTCAGTTCAATAGAGCAAGCCTATATGCCGAAACGTCGGACAAAAAGCCCAAATCTGCGCACAGGATGAAGCCGAAGCCAATCTAAGTCGCAGCTGGCTGCGCGCGACACGAATGTTCAGTACCGCCAGATGGTTCGCATCCGAGTGCCGTATTGGGCTCAAAGCCGCCTCAGGCTGAACGGAACATCCTACAAACTGAATCCGCGTTTCGGCCCAAGGTTGAGACCATGCTGCATCCGTTGCTCGCATTAACGGCGGACTGCAAGGTCCATCGTCTCCTGTGCCATATCAGCGGCAAGTTTTAAAATGTCGTCTTGCGGCGTTTTGCGCAGCAGTTCCACGCGAAGGGCGGATATATTGGCCTGATAGCGCCGCGCGAGGCGCATGGGGTCCGCGTCAGACGGTAACTCGCCCGCAGCACGGGCAGCTTCGAAACTCTCGGCAAATTCCGCGCGCATTCGATCAAGGTAGGACTGCGATGCCGCGGCGATTTTGGGATCGGTTGAAGCGGTATCAACAACCGTTTTCATCAGCATACAGGCCTGACGCGACGGGTCGTCCTGCGCAAGGCTTGCAAATTTCTGAAACTGCGCAGCCAACCCTGCAAGCGTCGTCTCGGCCTTGGCCATTTGGGCGTGAAAGCCTTTGCGAGACGTTTCAAAATAGCGCTCAATCGCCAGTAGATAGAGGTGTTCCTTGCTCTCGAAAGCCGCGTATATGCTTCCCGGTTTCATATTCAGCGCGACTTCCAGATCTTTCAAGGATGTCGCGTGGTAGCCCTTGCGCCAAAACACAGCCTTGGCCGCATCAAGCGCGGCATCACGATCGTAATTTGTGGCACGGGCCATAGGTTAGCCTCTCAATTCCGCAAGCTGGGCAAGAATATGCGTGTAATTCTCCACGCCTTGCGCCCCCGTGACAAGGTGTTTGTGATCGAACACCACGGCGGGCACGCCCGATATACCTTGTTGATGCCAGAAGGTTTCCTGGCGGCGGACGTCGTCCGCGAAACGTTGATCGGCCATCACGTCAGCAGCTTCTGTTCGATCCAAGCCGATCTCGGCCGCGATATCGGCAAGCACGGCATTATCTGACAGGTTGCGGCCTTCGGTGAAATGCGCCCTGAACAGCGCCTGTTTCAGGTCATGCTTGCGGCCCTGCGTGTCTGCCCAATGCAGCAGTTGGTGGGTGTTGAACGTGTTGTGCATGCGCGAGTCAGCATGCCATGCGAACTCAAACCCAAGTTCCTTCCCGAGCGCCGTCATGCGGGCGCGGCTTTCAAGTGATTGGGCATGGGTCGAGCCGTATTTCTCGGCAATATGCTCAAACAGATTCTGCCCTTCGGGTGGCATCTGAGGGTTCAGTTCGAACGGATGCCAGTGAATTTCATGTGGCGTTCCAGACACCTCAAGCGCTGTGGACAACTGGCGATAACCAATGATGCACCACGGACACATCACATCAGAAACAATATCAATTTGCAGCGGCTCATTCATGTTGCAATCCTGCGATTGTGGCCCGGACACGGCGGTCTCCGCCGAGCCAAAGCAGTAAGTCATTGATGTCGAACAGCAGAGAAAAGGTGTTTGCTGCAAGTAGAGCAGTCAGGTAGGTATCAAAGGGACCGTTTGCCATTGGGCGGGCAAAGATCAGCACGAGGACCAGTGGCATCCAGAAGATTACGTGTCCGCCCGAAACCGGTTTCGTGAAACCGCGCTGGATCACAAGTGTGACGAAGCCGGCCATGTTGATCGCGGCGAGCGGAACCGGCATCCTGACAATCACCCTCAGCGGCAAAGCGCGGAAAGACTGCCAGATATCGGCAAACAGGCCGGAAGACGCAGGCATGGACTATATCCCTGGACGACAGGCCGGAGCGGTTAAACCCGCACCGGCGTATGATTTATTAAGCGGCGACTGCTGTTTTCTTTTCCCAAGCGAACTTTTCGAACACTTGGTCGACAGGCGTATTGGCAAAGTGGTTAGTGTAGTTTGACATCAGCTTTTGCGCCGCACCCAGAATGATTTCAAGGATGTTGGTTTTGGTGAAACCTGCCTCCTGGAAGGCCTGCGTATCCGCATCAGACACGAAACCACGGTCCCGGAGCATCACCAACGTAAAGCTGCGCAGCGCATCGAGTTTGGGCGTTGGTAGCGGAGTCTCATTGCGCAGAGCTTCTGTGATGGCGTCATCCACCTTCATCATCTTTGCGATCCCCGTGTGGGCGGGCACACAATAGTGGCAATTGTTTTCGACGTTGATTGTTTGCCAAACAACGGTTTTCTCTTCATCGGACAATGTAGTGGCCATAAACTGCTGGTGTGCAAAGTTGTAAGCGGCGAGCAGCGGTGGCGCGTCGGCCATTGTGCCGTGCAGCCCCGGAATGCGACCATTGTTCTTGAGGGAGGTTTCCAGAAGCGGCTTGCCGGCTTCGGGGGCAGTTTCGATTGTGTGGATCGTGAAGTTAGCCATGGTGTGTCCTTTCAGGAGCATGTCTTCGAGTTCGATGAAGAAGATATAAGCCACTTTGAGCGATCACTCAATTAAATTATTGAGCGATCACTCAAATGTGAACCTCTCGGCGAAGCCTTAAGCATTGCAGTCAGCCACGGCCGGACTGCGGTTGTCAGCACCAGCGCGAGGACAAGGCCCACAGGAAAGGCCGTGTTGAAGGCGTTTAGCCAAAGCGTTTTGACGACGCTCATGGCGCCAAATCTCGTCTCTGTTCTGGCCGTGATTAGGGCCATCAGGGTCGCTGGTTCCACTGACTTGCCCTGCAAAGGCAGACAGGCGCGGGAAGGGCAGATTGCTGGGCACGATGGCTGTGCGACGTTCAACAATAGTTCCCATGGTGTTTCCTTCCAGCCCGGCGCCCTCGTTGGCCGGGACATCGGTTCGTTTGATTTTTTGCGAAACCGGTGGAGATGTTGTGACTATTTCGAGCGCGCATACTGGTGCTCGCGAACTTTCGAAAATGCGCGAACCTGCGGCGTGATGTCCGGCAGTGACACCTCTAGTGACTTTGGCAGGTGACGCTTCAGTTCTCGATACTCCGCGTGAGCCTTGCGGAGGCGAGCATTCCCACCAGCGCCGCCGAAAAAACCGTCAGGGGAGCAACGGATCGGTGCAGTTCGCGAGGGTTCCGGCATCCAGGGCGCACTGGATCGTGCCGGTAAACGACCACAGCCCAGAAACTTACAGCCCGCCACATACGTTGGATCAGGCGCAGGATCTCCCACAAGGCCCAGGCCGCCAGCAATAATTTGACCCGGAAACGGTCGACGAGCCTCAGGTGGGCGGGAACGGCAACCGGCGTAGTGGCCGTGACCGACAGGAACCACAGACCCAGTTTCATTCCGATCGGCCAGCCGCAAATCATGCCCAGGATGCCGATATTGCCGTCCATCAGATGCGACAGCGTCGAGAATGTTCAGCCGCCATTCAATCCCGCGCCGAGCCAAACACCACGCCACCGAAAACCGAGGCGGCGCCCAGCGGCCAATGCCGGAGCCCCGTCTCTTTGGCGAACATGCCGACCAGTGCCGCGACGACCATCACCCACAATCCGCTTTTGGCGAAAGACCAAAGGACATGCGACCGCCGCGTCGTCAACACCTCGGCCACAGCCTTGACGGTGCAAAGGCCGACCCGATGCGCGGCAAACCCCAGGATTAAACCCATGAGCAGGGACACGGCGAAGATCATAAGGCTGCTACAGCGGAAACTATTGTCGGGGTGGTTTTATCGATGGACGCACCGGTGATCACATGTCTTCTCCGGGACGCACCAGCCGCAGAATGTCACCACCCGCGAAGTGCGGCACCTCCAACGGCTCAGGCAAGCGGGCGTAGAGCTCGGGGGGAACCGAAATATCCGCAAGATAAAGCGCACCTGCAACATGCGCGTGGCGACGTGCGAGGAGGCCCCGTTTGGGCAACGCTAGCGTCAGCGTCGCGTCGGCATGTGATGTCGGATCGTGGATCGAACCGATACGGGCATCGAAGCCCGATGGCACGTCCAGCGCCAGCGTCGGAGCAACTTGCGTGTTTGCCCATTTGATCAATTCTGCCACCCGACCGCGTGGCGCGCCTTGCAGGCTATAGCCAACCAACCCGTCCAGAATCAGGTCTACGGCCCCGTCTGGCAATACACCCGGTCGCAGACCCATCTGCCGAAGAATTGCCAGTTGATCGGCCGGGACGCCTTTCATCGTGTGCTCATCCGGCGCCAGCACGAGATGGACCTCGCAGCCCCATGCCGAGAGCCGACGCGCGGCCGTCATCGCGCCGCCGCCATTACCGCCGGAACCGGCCAGAACAACGATCCGCCGCCCCTGTGCATCGTTGTCCAGATACCGGTCCCGTGCCAGCGTCGCCAGCGCGAGACCCGCATTTTCCATCATCTGGGGCAACGTGATACCAAGGGACTCGACCATCAGTCGATCAACTTCGGCCATCCCGGCTGCGTCGATCTCGGGCCAGTGTTGGGCAATGCCAAAGCCAAACGGGTCGCGGTTCATGGTCTACCCCTGATGTTGTGGTCCGATGCCCTGGAACATCGCCCGCAGATCCACAGTGCCACTTTCGCCGACGTCATCGAAATGCACTTCCAGCCAGCGTTCGGCTGTCTCTCGTCCCAGATCGCGTAGATGGGTCAGAAATTCCCATGCAGTGTTCATCTTCGAAGACGCCCCCATCTTCATCAGGGCGGTCTGGTTTTCGATGATGTGAATCCGTTCGCGGCGGTACTCCGCTTCGTCCAGTTTTCCCTCTTCGATCAGACGGGCCACGAAATCTATCGCCCGAAGTTCCTTGAGAAGGCTTGAATTGAAACTGATCTCATTCAGCCGGTTCTGAATTTCCTGCGGTGTGCGCGGGGCACCCTTGCGTTCGATCGGGTTGATTTGCACCACGATAATATCGCCGGAATTGGATTTCGAATGGAACGGGAAAAGGGATGGATTCCCCATATAGCCGCCATCCCAATACGGTATGCCGTCGATCATCACCGCCTGAAAAACATTCGGCAGGCAAGCCGAGGCCATGACCATGTCCGAGGTCAGCAACTGGCTGTCGAATACTTTCACCCGCCCGGTTTCCACATTGGTGGCGGAGATAAAGAGATCAATGCTGTTGCAGCTTTGAACGCACTCGAAATCAACACATGATTCAAGCACGTCCTTCAAAGGGTTCATGTTCATCGGGTTCAATTGATAGGGCGAAAACATGCGCGTCATTGCATCCATCATGTGATAGCCGACGGAACGGTCCAGGCTCCAGTTTCCCATCATCACGTCAATCGGGGCGCGCTTGATCGGGCTATTTTTTGCCCCATCACTCATCGCGCGCCAGAACCCTTCCAGCTTTTCGCGCGCGCCGTCTGCACCGCCCGTGGTATAGCCATCCGCCAGTGCGACCGCGTTCATGGCTCCTGCGGATGTGCCGGATATCGCGGCTATCTCCAACCGGCCGTTTTCAAGGATGCGGTCCAGCACTCCCCAGGTAAAGGCGCCGTGTGCGCCGCCACCTTGCAGCGCAAGGTTTACGCGTTTGCGGTTCTTCGTGGCCTTGCGCGGAGTGGCAGAATTACGGAGTTTTTTCACGATATTCTCCATCAGTGTGCTGTCCAACCGCCATCAACCGGCAACGCAGTGCCGGTGATGGACGCACCTGCGTCTGTGGTGAGAAACACCGTCAGCGCGGCGAGTTCCTCGACTGTGACAAATTTCTTTGTGGGCTGCGCAGCCAGCAGCACATCCCGCTTCACTTCGTCTTCGGTGATGCCGCGTGCTTTGGCCGTGTCGGGGATCTGTTTCTCGACCAGCGGCGTCAGCACATAGCCAGGGCAAATCGCATTGACCGTGACACCGTGTTCCGCCGTTTCAAGCGCGATGGTCTTGGTAAAGCCGACGATGCCATGCTTGGCCGCAACATAGGCCGATTTGAAGGGCGAGGCGACAAGGCCATGCGCGGAGGCCATATTGATGATCCGGCCCCACCCCCGTTCCTTCATGCCCGCGACAACCGCCTTGGTGGCGTAGAATGTCGCCGAAAGGTTGAGCGCGATGATCTGCTCCCACTTTTCGTCCGGAAAGTCCTCGACAGGGGACACGAACTGGATGCCCGCGTTGTTCACCAGCACGTCGACCTGACCGAATGCCGCCTCGGCTGCGGCGACAAGGCTGCGCACGCCCTCAGACTTCATCATGTTGGCCGGGCTGTAGATCGCCTTCACGCCGAACTTTTTCTCGATCGCCAGGCGGGCCGTTTCGACCTGATCCGCAGGCTCAATCCCGTTCAGGACCACGTTCATGCCGGCACCTGCCAGCGCCTCTGCGATGGCGTGGCCAATGCCGCTGCTCGAGCCGGTGATTATGGCGGATTTAGGTTTGCTCATTGATTTTGTCCTTTTAGTTTATCAAGCAAGATAGTCGTGAATGATGCGCCCGTAAGGCAGGGTGAGATCGGCCTTGAAATGCCGCCCCCCAATCACTTTTCGCACCGGCAAATCGGCCACCGGTGCATTGACATGCGGGATCAGGTGCAGCCGCGCGGGGCCGGAGTAGTGGAAATGCATATGGATGTCGGTCAGCTCGAAGGCGACCAGTTCCGCAACCCGTTGCCCGCCAGTGACGCAGGGAATGACCTTGAGGTTCACCGAGGTCTTCCGCAGATGCGCACCTCGCTTTGCAGGGTCGGGGGCCATTCGGTTTTCGTATTTGTAGGTCATGGTGCCCATCGCGACCCGCTCGCCGCCATAATGCAATGTGCCGGTCAGCGTATCGGTCCGAACTTCAAGCTTGGGTTCGCCCCAACGTTTGGGAAAGCCCCAGATCTCGCGCCCGGCTGATATTGGCGGCTCGTCGTTGAGAAACATCATGGCCGTATAGTTCACCGGTTCGCCGTTCAGCAGACAGGGAATGACCACACCGGATTCCTGATAGGAGCCAAAGCCACTGCTGTCGGGCATTATGATCCATTCGTAATGGACCTGCCCTGATCCATCCGGGACCAGCGGTTCGGGAACCAATGCGCGGATCGCCTCTGGGTCGGTCTCATAGGTGATAATCAGGTATTCGCGGCCAAGAAAGCGGTAAGGTCCGCAAGGATAGCTCGGGTTGAAGGGTGGCATTGCCGCCAGCTTGCGGATCTCATCCTGGTTCATGCTCTGTCCGTTTCTTAACAGCCAAGTAGGGCGGGTTGGGTCTTGGCCATCGCCCGCCATGCCAGAACACGATGTTTTGGCATGGCCGACAAAGGCTGGTTTTGGCGGGCGAAGGAGTCGGTGTAAGTGTCGGCGTCAGTTCGCTAGCACGGGTATGGCACGCATCTGATAGACAGCGCCCAGAACGGTGCCGAAAATGACGTGCAGGACAAGCGTCAAAATGGGTGCCATGATACCCAAGTTCATGCCGAAAAGGCCGGCACCCGCCATCGGCATGATTATGATCATCATGCCAAGCCACGCGGCGATCCCGAACACGATGCCCTTGAGGATAGGGCTGCCGCCCGGGATCACATTGTAAAGCACGGCAAATCCACCGCCCCAGGCGATCGTGCCGATCATGAAGTGGATGACCCACCCGACGGCGACAGACGCGCCCATCATCGTGCCGATCATGGCAGCGATATCCAGTTCGGGCATCACGCCCATCATGCCTTTGATAACCATCATCACTGACAAAACGACAGTCGCAATGAACCCGGCCAAAAGGCCAGCTGAGATATTCTGCATTTTCGTGTTCCTTTGTTGTGGGCCTCAGCCCTTTGTTTGCTTCTCATCGTGAAGCTGCGAGAGGATTGCGTCGATCCGGTCCTTGTCGCCTTCGTGCAGATTGCCACGTTCGGCGCTCGCGGCGGCTTGGGTCAGATCACGTGTCCGGCGCATCTGGTCGATAAACCGATCACATCCTTTGCACATCGCAAGATGCAGACGCATCTGAAGGGATTGCCACGTGCTGAGATCCTGGTCGAGCCAGTCCTCTGCACGTTTGGCGACTTCACTGCAGGTCAGCATCTTCGATGTCCTTTACGCTTGCTAGATACAGGCAGGACATCGCAGCCCGGTCTTCGTTACAAAATTCGGTAAAATAAAATCTTCAACAGCGTTGCCGGCACTTTTTACCTGACAAGTCGATCCATGGCTGAACGCAAGGCAAAGCGGGCGCGGTACAACAAAACCCGCATGTTGCCTTCGGAAATCTCCAGGATCTTGCAGACTTCACTTGCGGCCAGCCCTTGCTGGCCGCGCAGGACCAGGACCGCCCGCTGTGCGGGTGGCAAGGCCTCGATGGCACTGTTCACATGCTCAAGAATGCTGCGCCCTGCAATAATCCGTTCTGGTGTGATCTCTTCCCACAACTCCGGCATGTCCTTCCAGCGACCACGCCCGTCAAAGGCGGCAGCGAGGCCATCCACTTCACCGTCCTGATCAAAGGATATCGACCGGCCATCGCGCTTTGCACGGGTGCGTGCCTTGTTGCTCAGGATCGTGAATATCCAGCCGGCCAAGGAAGACCGGCCCTCGAACCCGCCGATGTTCCGCAGCACGGAAACCCAGGAATCCTGTGCTACTTCTTCCGCCGAGGCCGGATTTCGCAAAATAGCAGTCGCAAACCGTACCATCGCGCGGTTGTGGCGGCGGTAGATGATCTCGAATGCCGCCCGGTCACCGGAAACCAGGTCAGACAGCAGCCCTGCTTCATCTTGTTGGGCTTGCACGATCTACTCCCCGTCCATTCTTGCAATGATATTAGCGGAACTTCACCACAGCAAACTATTACTCGTGCACTCATCCGGGCGGAACACCCATTGAACGGTGCAAATTTGCGGCGTTTTTGCCCTCAACACATTCAACCTCGCGAATTGCAGCATGGGTATCGCCATGAGTATACCCAAAACCGCTGTTCCAAGTGATGCAGACATTGGAAATAACGCTGCAAGATCGCACTTTGAGCGCAAATGTTGTCCATTGCTCAAGTCGCAAGATCAGACATTTGCAGTAGGGACACTGACCGGACTTGAAGGTTCATGGGCTAGACCACTTAAGGGTTGTTGATGCATCCATTTTTCCATCGATGACCAGCGGCTGGCTGGCTTGAGTTCAACTGACGAGATCCCAACCGTATCGCCTGGTCGATGTTAAGCCGTTCTCAATAAAGTTCGTGCGCACGCTCGCAAGGAATGTCGCCGATTGTGACAAAGATTGGCGCCGTGAAGGCAATGGCGGTCACGTCAGCCAAAGGGGCGCGAGCGAAAGCTGCGAAGAATGCGACGAGCGAAGCAAGTTTCAACGTTGCACGCACCACATGGCGGAAACGGAAGTTAGATCGCAGCACGCTGGGTCGAAACAAATCATGGGCAGGAGGAGCAGGAGACCGAAAAACGATCGGGTGAAACCGATGACGAATGGATGAACGTCTGGCGACACTGCCCGTACGATAACCGCGTCGATTGCCGTCATCGCAGCAACGATCATCATGAGCGCAACGCCTGTGTAGGCCGGCCTATTGCGTGCGGAAACTGGAGTCACGTTGCCCCAAAGAGGGCTGATGCGATTGATTCCGATCGGCTTGTTTCAAATAACGGGGCCTATCGTCCAAGGGGCAAATTCTTCATCACCGAAATCCAGTGCTTCACTTTTCGACCGCTCACCCGAGGCCACGGCCAACAGCGTTTCAAAGATGCGCGTGCCACATTGTTCTATCGTCTCGGCTCCATCTAGGATCGTGCCGCAGTTAATATCCATGTCTTCAATCATGTGTTGGTACATAAGTGTATTTGTAGCCAGCTTGACCGTCGGGGCAGGTTTGGAACCAGAGACGCTGCCGCGTCCGGTTGTAAAGGCCACAAGGTTGGCCCCGCCTGCAATTTGCCCCGTTACCTGAACCGGATCGTAGCCCGGCGCATCCATAAAGATCAGGCCTGCCTTCGACGGTTTCGCGGCATATTCGATCACTTCGGCAAGGCGCGTTTCGCCGCCTTTGGCCAGTGCCCCCAACGACTTTTCAAGGATAGTGGTCAACCCTCCGGCTTTGTTGCCGGGTGATGGGTTGGCATCCAACGAAACGCCGTGCAGATCGGCATAGTCGCGCCACCACTGAATACGTTCAACCAATTTTTTGCCGACGTCCTGGGTCGTGGCGCGGCGGGTCAGAAGATGTTCCGCGCCCCAAGTTTCAGGGGTCTCCGATAAGATGACTGTGCCACCCTGTTGAACGATCAGATCGCTGGCCTTGCCGAGGGCGGGGTTCGCCGAGATTCCGGAATACCCGTCAGAGCCGCCGCAAATCAGGGCCAGTTTGAGGGCCGAAGCCGGAACCGCGCGGCGCTGGATTGCATTCGCTTCGTCCAGCACGCCTTTGACAAATTCGATCCCACTTTCAACAGTCTTTCGGGTCCCGCCACTTTTCTGGATGGTTAATCGGCGAACGGCTTCGTTGCCTTGCAAGATACCGCTGATCTGGTTCACTTCGCAGCCAAGACCGATCACGATCACATGGCTCATGTTCGGGTGGGTCGCATAGCCCTCTATCACTCGCCGCAGAATCTTCAGCGGTCCTTCGGCGGACATGCCACAGCCGGTCTTGTGGGTCAGCGCAACGACGCCATCCACATTGGGGTACTCCGCCAACGGGTCATGATCCGAGAAAGGATCTTTTTCAAATTTGCGGGCAATCGCGCGGGCGACGCGGGCCGAGCAGTTCACTGTTGTCAGGATGCCGATGTAGTTTCTGGTGCCAACGTCACCGTTCGGTCGGACGTACCCCATAAATTCGCGGTCGCATTGCGGCTTTGTCAGGGGGGTCTGTGAGGTCGCATAGGCGTATTCGCGTTCTAGCGTATCAATCGCCAAATTGTGGCTATGGACATGTCCACCCCGAGAAATGTCTTGCGTTGCACTGCCGATGACCTCGCCGTAACGCCGGACGTTTGCCCCCTTGGGCATGACCTCTAGCGCAATCTTATGGCCCGCGGGAATCCGGTCCTGCGCGATGAGTCCTTGCCCGAGGTCGGTTTCGGCGGAAATCGAGACACGCGCGATCGCCACACTGTCGTTCGGGTGAAGGCGAATGAGAGGAGACGTGCCTTGCTGAGTGGTGGGGGTGTCGTTGTGCATGTTTGGTTCCTCATGGGGCATTGATCAGACGTGTTTGGGCGGGGGACAGGTCCGCCGATGATGCCTTAGCGGTCGAGTCTCCTTGTAAACTCCACTCCGTGGGCACCCGTGTCCAATGCTAGGTGTTATTCTTTTGATACGCTATTGGTATCAGTGGGGCGTCCATTGATACCAATTATTGCTCGACGATCAGGTGCGAACTCTTGATACTGGGCGCAATCAAGGAGGAAACGTATGACCAAAGCCCCACCAAAACGCATCGCCAAACCGAAACTGGAATACTTTATCCGTAGTGTGTTCATTGCTGCTGGATTGCGCGACGATTTAGCCGCTGATGTCGCCGAGGTCTTGATTGAGGCCGATATGATGGGTCATGCAACACATGGGCTCGCGCTTGTCCCGATGTATCTAAAGTCGCTTGAAACCGGTGGGATGGCCAAGAGCGGCGAGATTGAGGTGCTGGCAGATATGGCGGCCTGCGCCACGTGGACGTGCCACAGATTGCCGGGCGCCACGGTGTCAAAGCGCGCCATGAATCTCGCCATTGAACGGGCCAAGACGTTTGGATGTAGTACTGTTTCATTTACGGACAGCTACCACATGGGAGCGTTGGCCGTGTATCTGGTGCAGGCGACGCGACAAGGCATGATGGCGGTTCTGTCGTCTTCGACGCTATCGTCTGATGGTGTTGCGCCCTATGGCGGCACGGTGGGGATCATGACGCCGAACCCCATCGCCGCCGGAATTCCTACATCCGGCGATCCGATCCTTTTGGACATTTCAGCCTCGATCACGACGCGCAACAAGTCGCTTCAATACGCTGCCGCAGGAAAACGGTTCCCGGGGCAATGGTTGATGGATGTCGATGGAAACCCCAGCGACGATCCTAATGCGTTGTTGGATGGTGGCACGATGCTGCCGATTGGCGGGCTGGACCACGGGCATAAGGGATATGCGCTTGGCCTGATGGTCGAAGCGTTGACGCAAGGGTTTTCCGGCATCGGGCGCGATGAAGAACGGACAGGCACCTACACCTCGGGGTTCCTTCAGGTTTTCGATCCGCGTGCGTTTGCAGGCAAAGACGCGTTCACGCGCACGACGGACCATCTGGTGAAACTGTGCCAGAACAATCCTCCCCGTGCGGGGGTGGATAAGGTGCGCGTGCCTGGCGAAAACGCAATGACCCGGCGGCGGTCGGCGCTGGAGAACGGTGTCGATTTGTCCGGTCAAATCATGCAGGGGCTTGTGGCTGCGGCGGAACAGACGGGCTTCACACTCCCCGATCCCGTGGCCTGACGTCTTTTCCACATCTGAATGCTATACGCGGGTCAGGATGCGCCATATCGTTTAGATAACCGGAGCCAAGGATTTCAGGCAATGTTTGAACTGCACCAGCTTCGATGTTTCGTCGCAGTCGCCTCAGAATTGAATTTTCACAGAGCGGCAGAACGTTTGAACATGACACAACCACCTGTCAGCCGGCAGGTGCAGGTGTTGGAACGCCAACTTGGTGTGCAACTGTTTGACAGATCAAGACGCACGATCCGACTGACCGCCGCCGGTGAGAGGTTCTACTTCGAAGCACGTGACCTGTTGCGCCGTGCCGAGGATGCCAAAGTAATCGCCCGTTCCGTTGCAAGCGGACATCTCGGCAATGTTAGTCTTGCGTTTATCCCAATCGCAGCCGTGCCCATTGTGCCCGTCATCGCGACAAAGCTGGCCAAGGAATTGCCAGAAATCCGGATCGTGTTGAACGAAATGATGACCGGTGAACAGGTCGAGCGGTTGCGGACCGGGCGGATAGATATCGGAATTCTGCGCCGACCTGACAGCAATGTACCTATCGAGCAGAAGCTTTTGCTGCGCGAGCCCTACAGACTGGCCGTTCATTGCGACCATCCGTTTGCAACCCGTGAGGACATCACAATTCAGGACTTGGATGATCAGGATCTGCTGATGTACTCGCCAGGCCACGGTTGGTATGGGTACGAACTTTTAAACCCCATGTTCGCAGCAAACGGCGTGCGGCCCAATATTATTCAGCATTTGGGGCAGGCGATTTCAATGCTGACCCTTGTTAATGCGGGGCATGGCATGGCGCTGGTGCCCGAAGGTCTGGGCCTTTTGAGGCTGGAGAACGTAGTGATGCGCCCGATTGTACTGCCACCAGAGGCGACAGCGGATTATCACATCGTCATGAGCGACGAACGCAGGGACGATCCCGCAGTGCGGCAGGTCTTTGAAAAAATATGCGCGGCCTTCGGTGCCCAGACGCCGAAATAAAATGCTTCGGCCAATCAAATACAAAGGGACAACGAGATGAGTGAAAGAATTGCAGGAGCCGCGCATGGATGTTCAGAATGTGGCACGTACATTCCGTGTCGCTCCGAGTTCCTGTTTAAGTACTTCTAGAACAGCACGCTTGGATCGACGAAGTGGCTTTCCGACTTCCAGGAGGTCTTCGATATGCAGATCGATCAGCTCAGCAATGGTTTTTACTTTGCCAACTTTTTTGGACCTCGGTTCGCAACCCATGTCGATAAGCCGTTCGATTTCGGACACCCATTCACCCGCAAGTGCCTTGAGACGGAATGTTCGAGAAGCATATTTTCCCTGCGTTGAACCTGCGCTCTCCATGTTCCCTGTTTAGTACGGATTATTGTTGCCATCCGTGAGGTCCTTTCAATCCGTGCAAAATCTGTGCACATAGAGATCAAACACGGTACAGAACCGTGCAATTTGGTCCAATTTAGTGCACGCCGTTCTTGATATGATCTATCTGAAAGATAACATAAGACATTGAAAAATAGAGAAAAAATATTGGCCGTGGCGCCTATGATGGACTGGACAGACCGCTGGTGCCGGTCGTTTCACCGCATCCTGTCGCAAAGGGCGCTGCTGTATACCGAGATGATTGTTGCTGAGGCCATTCTGCATGGCGATCGTGATCGTCATCTGATGATTCCGGAAGGGCAGAACCCTGTGGCGCTGCAACTGGGCGGCTCGGACCCGGCCAATCTGGCAGAGGCTGCGCGGATTGCTGCGGATTATGGCTATGACGAGATCAATTTGAATGTTGGCTGTCCGTCCGACAGGGTTCAGTCCGGCACCTTTGGCGCCTGTCTGATGCGCTCGCCGCAGCTAGTCGGCGCCTGTGTGGGTGCCATGAAGAACGCCGTTGATATTCCGGTGACGGTGAAATGCCGCCTTGGCGTTGATGATCAGAATATCGAGATCGCCCTTGATGAACTGGCGGATGCCTGTGTGGAGCAGGGCGTCGACGGGCTCTGGGTTCATGCCCGCAAAGCCTGGCTGGATGGACTGTCACCAAAGGAAAACCGGGATATTCCGCCTCTGGACTACGACCGGGTCTACCGGTTGAAACAAAGGCTGGGAGATCTGTTTATTGGCATCAATGGCGGCATTCAGAACCTGACCGAGGCCAGCGCTCACATGGCCCATGTCGACGGCGTGATGCTTGGCCGGGCAGCCTATCACCAGCCAGCGCTGCTGTTGGGCGTGGATCATAAATTTTATGGCGCAGCAGCGGTTCCTGAAGACCGCCACGGCGCGGTCCGCCGTATGTATCCGATCATCGAACAGCATCTGCAAGCGGGCGGGCGGCTGAACCAGATCACCCGACATATGATCGGCATGTTCCATGGCGCTCCGGGCGCTCGGGCCTATCGTCGCATCCACAGTTGCGAATCCGTCAAGCCATCGGCGGGCATTGAAGTGGTAGAAGCTGCTCTGGCCGCTGTTCCGGTTGATCAGCCTGCTCTGCAGCATCTGCCGGATGAATTGGCCGAGCTTGCCTGAGCCGGAATCAGCGCCGAAGAACCAGCTTTGAGCCGCGGAATTCATACGACGACAGCCGGTTGAGAAAGCTGTTGCCCAGCACGCTTTGCTGCAATTTATCGGGCTGGGCGATGGCCGCTCGCACATTGTTCAGTTCAATGCCGCCGACAGTCACTTTATCCAGCACGATGCGGGAGAAAAACGCACTCCCATTTGCAGTGTCCGCAGGCACGGAAAAATTCAATGAATTGACATCAATTCCAATGTTTTCCGCATCTGCATAGCTCAGCACCACAGTGCTCGCGCCGGTATCGACCAGCATGTCGACCGGCACCCCGGAAATTTCCGCCTTCGCTATAAAATGGCCACTGCGTCCGCGATTGACTGTAACTGCATTTCCATCGCTGCTGGTCAGGACAACCCCGGGCACCAGTTCACCGGTCACCCGCGTTGCAACCGCCTGCAATTCAAACCGGTAGGCGTAGACCGTCACCAGTGCCAGTGCGATGCCGGTCCAGATCAGGGCGTTCTTGAAAAACTCGGATGCCCGCATACCGCGGAATACGCCGATACTTATGAAAGCCAGAAGGGCAAACAGCACGCCGAGTTGCCCGAAGGCTCCGATATCCATGCCAAGCACGGTTCCAGCATCGTTTCTGACGATCAGCACAACCAGCAGGACGGCCAGACCCAGAAGCAGTGTCCAGAGCAGCTTCAACTGGTCACCTGTGACAGAAGCTGCAACCGCTGTGGCAGCACTTTCATGATGGCGTCGCGCTCAGCATTATTCATCCGGCTCCAGCGGCTGATTTCCCGCAGGCTGCGGCCACAGCCCAGGCATTGCCGGGTCGGCTCATCAATCTGGCAGATATTTACACAGGGTGATTTCATGTCAGTTCCACAATATTGCCTACTGACATAAGAAGACCGGCCATAAAAGCAAGTTCGCTGATCTGCTGCGCCGCACCGATCGTATCGCCGGTCTGCCCGCTAATCTGGTGACGGCATAGCAGCATCAGCAGCCAGATTGAAAAGGCACTGACAACAACCGCGGTCCCAAGCGCTGCCGGGCCCGCGCTCCACACCAACAGCACCACCAAAACAACTACTGTCATCGCCATGGCAAATGTCAGCGCCGTCCTATCAGGCTGGCCGACATGCCTGGAAAGGCCGTCATTGCGCGCTGGGGGCAGGGCCGACCAAAGCACCATGCTGGCAGCACGAGAGGCCACCGCGGAAGCTGTCAACGCCGCCATCGCCACTATCAGATCGGCCGAGACCAGCGAGCTGAGAAGACTGATGCGCAGGCCCTGGGAGAGCACAAGTGCAAGGACACCATATGTGCCGATATGACTGTCCCTCATGATTTCCAGCTTGCGCTTGCGGTCCCGGCCACCGCCAAATCCATCCACCATATCGGCCAGACCGTCCTCATGCAGCGCCCCGGTAGCAAGGATCATTGCTGCAACGCTGAGAATGGAGATTGCCATCACTGGCAGATTAAGCAGCCACGCCGCGGCCATGGTCAACGAGCCGATAGCGCCGATAACCAGGCCGATGGCCGGAAACATCTGCGATGATGCGGACATGTCGGCTGGCTGTTCAAGATCAGGTGAAACAGGTAGTCTTGTGAAGAATGCCAGACACAGCAGCAAGTCACGCGGCATCGCCCGCAGCCTTGGAATCGCTGCTTTGCGCGTCGAGTCAGACTGTTTCTCGCCACTTTTCAGCGGGTCATTCATATGGTTTGCCATCTTGCGTCTTCTCAAAGGCGCTTTATAGATCGAATGTAAATGTTGGCAATGGGCAGGAATCAGTTTGCAACTGCGCCCAATGTCTTCCAGGCCCTTTTATCCGATAGGCTTCAGGACACATGAATACATCGATAACAGCACTTCCATTTGAAGACATCCGGGAATTGATCCGCTCGCTTCCAGGTCCCGTCACTGAAGCGGTGGAAGCGGTGCGCGCGCGCGACGCGATGCTGACAAAACCGGCGGGCTCGCTGGGTCGTCTGGAAGAACTGGTTGAATGGCTGGCCGCCTGGCAGGGCAAGGCGCCGCCTGCGGTGACCCGGCCTTTGGTAGCGATTTTCGCCGGAAATCATGGCATTGCGGAACTTGGCGTTTCGGCATTTCCCGCCAGCGTCACCCAGCAGATGGTGGAAAATTTTGCAGCTGGCGGCGCTGCGATCAACCAGCTCTGCACGGTCAATAATCTTGGCCTGAAAGTGTTTGATCTGGCGCTTGATCTGCCGACACCAGACATCACCTTGAAAGATGCGTTCGATGAAAAAACCTGTGCTGCGACCATGGCCTTTGGCATGGAGGCCATTGCCGGCGGCACGGATTTATTGTGCATCGGAGAAATGGGCATTGCCAATACCACGGTTGCTGCGGCGATTTTTCATGCGCTGTATGGCGGCCGTCCGGAAGACTGGGTCGGCGCCGGAACCGGCGTTGACGCGGCAGGTCTGAAGCGCAAGGCCGATGTGGTCCGCCGTGCAGTCGGCAGAGCTGGCGTCAGCAAAACCAACGGACTGGAAGCGTTGCGACGCCTCGGCGGGCGCGAAATTGCTGCCATGTGCGGCGCTATGCTGGCAGCACGGGTTGAGCGTATTCCGGTCATTGTCGATGGATTTGTCGCGACAGCTTCTGCAGCAATCCTGCATTCGGTCAGTCCGGCATCAATTGATCACTGCCTGTTTTCCCATGTGTCAGATGAGCAGGCCCATGCAGCGGTTCTGAAACGGCTCGGCAAGCGGCCGCTGCTTGATCTGGGGATGCGGCTGGGTGAGGGCAGTGGTGCGGCTATTGCAGCAGGAATTGTCAAATCGGCAGCAGCTGTGCATTCCGGAATGGCAACCTTCGATCAGGCCGGAGTGTCCGTCAGCGACGTTGAAACAGACTAATCTGTCTGGCGCATCTGTTTCAGGAATGGTCAATTGAAAATCCGCGATCTGCTGAAGGCTGCAATTTTCATTCTCGCCGTTGCAGCGCTTGTGGTCTGGCTGGATGATGAAAGCTGGGAGCCGCTGAGTTCCGCAGTCCGGGTGGTTGATGGCGATTCGCTGGCTGTTGGCAGGCAAAGATTGCGGCTTCTGGGCATCGATGCGCCGGAGCTGGAACAAACCTGTCTGCGCGCCGGAAAAGCCGTGCCATGTGGTCGTCTTGCCAGAGATCATCTGGCGCAACTGATTGGAAAAGGCGCGCTGGCCTGCTCTGATCGCGGTCTGGATAAACACGGTCGGACCCTTGCTGTTTGCCGCTGGCAAAGCACGCAGGAGCCGGACAATGGAGCGCTTGTTTCTGCCGGATCGCAGGCCACCATCAACGCTCAGATGGTGCATGATGGCTGGGCTGTATCTTATGGCGACTATAAAGCTTTGGAGGTTCTGGCAGCGCTGGCGGGGCGCGGACTGTGGGAGCTGGAATTTGAGGTGCCGCAGGACTGGCGCCGCGAAAATGGTATAGGACAATGACCACACCTCCATTGCAGCGCCTTGTAAAAGACATCCGATCCTGCCGGATCTGCATTGACCGGCCATTGCGAAAACCGCTGCCGCATTCGCCGAAGCCGGTGCTGCAGGTGTCGCGGACCGCCCGGATCTGCATTTGCGGCCAGGCACCGGGGACGCGAGTTCACAAATCCGGCCAGCCCTTTACCGACCGGTCCGGCGACCGGCTGAGAGACTGGCTGGGGCTGGAGGCAATTGATTTCTATGATTCGTCGAAAGTCGCCATTGTGCCAATGGGGTTCTGTTTTCCGGGGCAGAATGCCAAGGGTTCCGATCTGCCGCCGCGACCTGAATGCCGGACGACCTGGCATGATCGGCTGTTTGCCGAAATGCCGCAGATTGAACTTCTGCTCGCCATCGGCCAATACGCCATAGCCTATCATCTCGGCCCGCGACGCAAGGCCAGCCTGACCGAAACAGTCAGTGCCTGGCGGGAGTATTGGTATGATGCTGAGCGGGACAGTGCCGCACCGCGCATCATGCCGCTGCCGCATCCTTCGTGGCGAAATAATGCCTGGCTCAAGAACAATATCTGGTTTGAGCAGGAATTGCTGCCGGTTCTGCGCCAGGAAGTCACGCGCCTTACCGCCAAAGCCGATCCGCCGCTCTGATCCAGAACCGGTTTTCAGCGTGAATGGCGCTGGATGTGACAGGATGGTTCCTGTAAGAGGGGCAGACATTGAAGCGTCAATGAGGGCAATATGGACAGAATTGATCGCAGTATTCTGGCAATTCTGCAGAAAGACAGCACGGTACCTGTTGCGGAAATCGGCAAACGTGTCGGCCTGTCAACAACCCCGTGTTGGCGGCGCATCCAGAAAATGGAAGAAGATGGTATCATCAAGCAGCGTGTCGCCGTGCTTGACCCGGCGCTGGTCGGAGCAGGTGTCACCGTGTTTGTCTCTATCAGCACCAATCAGCACAGCAAGGAATGGTTGACCCGTTTCGCCGAAATCATCAGCGATTTTCCGGAAGTGGTCTCGTTCTACCGCATGAGCGGCCAGGTTGATTATCTGTTGAAAGTGGTGGTGCCGGACATTGCTGCCTATGATAAATTCTACCAAAAACTGATTGCCAGGATCGACATTTCCGATGTCAGTTCCAGCTTCGCAATGGAAGAACTCAAGAATACCAGCATCTTGCCACTCGACTATATGTCCCTGGCAAAATCGAACAGCTAGCCAGACTAATTGTAAAAATGAACCGCTTCAGTAGGTTCTCAACAGGCCAACCAGTTTACCCTGTACTTCGACCTGATCCGGCCCGAAAATGCGGGTCTCGTAAGCCGGATTGGCCGCTTCCAGAGCAATCGAGCCGCCCTTTTTGCGGAGTCGCTTCAGGGTTGCTTCTTCATCATCGATAAGTGCGACAACAATATCGCCGGTTTCTGCCGTCATTCCCCTTTTGATGACAACGGTGTCGCCATCCAGAATTCCGGCCTCAATCATGGAATCGCCCCGCACTTCAAGCGCGAAATGCTCGCCGGAAGTCAGCATGTCGGCCGGGACGGGGATGGTATGGCTGTGGTTCTGAATGGCTGATATCGGCGTTCCTGCCGCAATTCTGCCCATCACAGGAATCGACACCGATCGCCCGTCACCCTGCGCGCCTGCGGAATCACTGGCCGGGTGGGCAGTTTCACGCTTCTTGCCAAGACTGCCTTCAATCACACTCGGTGAGAAACCCTTGCTTCTGGGTGCGGCGAGGCTCGGCGAAACCGATTCCGGTAATTTGATGATTTCCATGGCGCGCGCCCGATTTGGCATGCGGCGCAAAAAGCCGCGTTCCTCGAGCGCGACGATAAGCCGGTGAATCCCGGATTTCGACTTCAGATCCAGCGCAACCTTCATCTCGTCAAACGACGGCGGAACGCCAGCTTCTTTGAGGCGTTCGTGAATGAACATCAAAAGTTCGTGTTGTTTGCGCGTCAGCATGTCGACCAATCCCGGGGTTCTGACTGTCCATAGAAGTCACAGGCGACATCATTATAGGAATCAGATGTGTACAAAGCATGAACACTGTATCTGTTCCTGTCTTGTTCCGCAAGCCGGAAATCGGAGACATAAAAGGAACATCCGCACAAGCCGGGATCAGCGGATTGAATTGGGAACAGTCCTGTCGGCTCAGGATCGCAGCAGCAGAACCTCCACAATTGATCCGGCGTCCGCCTGTGGAGCGAAAGGCGGGCGTTTGATCAGGCAGTCAGCTCTGGCGAAATTTGCCAGCATCGAACTGTCTTGGTGTCCGAGCGGGCGCACCCCGGGAAATCCATCAGAATTTGCACTCTCGTTCAGAACCGCCCGTAGGTAATCTTCGCGCCGGTTATTGGTCTGCAACGGTTCCAGCAATCTGGCATTGCGGAAAGGCATCGTGGTGGGCAGGCCAAGCCATTGCTTCATCAAAGGTGCCAGAAACAGTTCCGCACAGACCATGCTGGACACCGGATTGCCGGGAAATCCGAGAAACACCATGTTGCCGACGGTGCCGGACATCAAGGGTTTGCCGGGGCGCATGGCAATTTTCCAGAAGGCAAGTTGCAGCCCGGCGCTCTGAAAGGCCTGCTGCACCAGATCGTGGGTTCCAACCGATGCACCGCCAAGAGTTATGATCGCGTCACAGCGTTCAGCCTTCGCGCGTGTCAGCCCATCCAGCAGATCCGCCTCGGTATCTCTGGCAATGCCAAGATCAACCGGACATCCGCCCAGTTCGGCAATTCGGGCCGCAATGCCGAAATTATTCGAGGCGACAATCTGATCCGGCCCGATGGCGCTTCCCGGCATGGCCAGTTCATCGCCAGTTGCCAGAACAGCGATGCGCGGTTTGCGAATGACAGACACATTTGCGTGGTTCATGCTGGCAAGCAGGGCAAGATCCGCTGAGCGCAGAAATTGCCGGGCAGGGAGCAGCACATCGCCTTGTTTGAAATCCAGTCCCGCGGCGCGCACATATGCGCCCGGCTGCGGAATTTCCAGCGGGCGGATGGTGGTGTTTTCCGCCAGTTCCGCATTTTCCTGAATGAGGATCGTATCAGCCCCGACAGGCAGCGGTGCACCGGTGAAGATACGCACGGCCTGGTGTGGCAACAGCCTGTCTTTAAATCCGTGTCCGGCCGGCGCTTCGCCGACCACGACCAGTAATTTGTTCAAGGCCAGGTCCGCATGGCGCACGGCATAGCCATCCATGGCCGAACTGGAAAAGGGCGGCTGTGTCCGTTGCGCCGCCATCGCTTCGGCGTTGACCCGCAGATGTGCCTCGACCAGAGGGACAATTTCGGCCGGCAAGATTGATCTGCCGTCCAGGATCAGCTGTCTGGCCTCGGCAACGGGAAGAAGTGACATTCAGAACTCCAGCTCTGTCAGGCGTCAGCACGGTAGGTGCCGGATTTGCCGCCGCTTTTTTCCAGCACTCTGATGCCCTCAATGCGCATGCCGCGATCAACCGCCTTGGCCATGTCGTAAATTGTCAGACAGGCGACTGAGACCGCCGTCAGGGCTTCCATCTCCACGCCGGTCTGGCCATTCACCTTGACCGTTGAGATGACATGCAGGGCAGAGCGGTCTTCTTCCGGAGTGATGGAAATTTCAATTTTGCTGATCAGCAATTGATGACACAGCGGAACCAGCTCGTGGGTGCGTTTCGCCGCCATAATACCGGCAAGCCGCGCCGTGCCCAGAACATCACCCTTCTTCGCATTGCCGGACAGGATCATTTCAAGGGTTTCCGGCAGCATCTCAACCCGGCCTTCCGCCTGGGCAATGCGGTGTGTGACGGCTTTGTCACCGACATCCACCATATTGGCTTCACCCTTGTCATTGAGATGTGTCAGCTTCGCCATGTCAGGCACCGGTCAGAAGGTGTCTGGTGGCGGCGCTCACATCCTGCTGGCGCATCAGGCTTTCTCCCACCAGAAAAGTGTTGATGGCGCAGCTTTTGAGCCGCTGCAAATCGGCATAAGTGTTGATGCCGCTTTCCCCGACCAGCAATTTGTCATCCGGCATCAATGCCGCCAGTGTTTCACTGGTGCTCAGGTCTGTCTGGAACGTATCCAGATTTCGGTTGTTGATGCCGATCAGCTCCGATGACAGATGGCGCAGCGCCCGTTCCGTCTCCGCTTCATTGTGAACTTCGATGAGGACATCCATATCCAGAAGGAATGCAGTGTCTTCCAATTCCTTGGCCTGATCGTCACTGGTGCAGGCCATGATGATCAGGATACAATCCGCATTCCACGCCCGCGCCTCATAGACCTGATACGGATCGAGCATGAAATCCTTGCGCAGCACCGGCAGGCTGGTGGCCGTGCGCGCCGCCAGCAGAAAATCGGGATGACCCTGAAAAGACGGTGTATCGGTCAGCACCGAGAGGCAGGCCGCGCCACCGGATTGATACGCTTGTGCCAGAGCAGGGGGATCGAAATCGGCACGGATCAGGCCCTTTGACGGACTGGCCTTTTTGATCTCGGCAATCAGCGCAAACCTGCCCTGATCGACTTCACTCTGTAACGCGGACTTGAAGCCACGGACTGGCGCCGCATCGCGCGCCTTTGCCTTGATTGCAGCATCAGGCAATCGAGTTTTAGCAGCGGCGATTTCATCCAGCTTATAGCGGCAGATTTTATCAAGAACGCCCTGCATCTATTTGTTTCCGAAAGAGTTGGAGTGTTGCACCAGGGCTTGCATTGCGCTGCGGGCTTTGCCGTCATCAATACTGGCGCGAGCCATGTCCAGTCCGTCCGATAATGTCTCAGCACGGCCAGCGACCACGGCGGTTGCCGCTGAATTCAGCAGCACAATATCCCTGTGCGCAGATTGCTCGCCGTCCAGAACCCGTTTCAAAGCTTCTGCGTTGTAGGCCGCATCGCCGCCGACCAGTTCTTCAGGTTTCGCCAGCTCAAGGCCAAGTTCTTCCGGTTCAATGACAAGCCGACTGACCGTCCCATTGTCCAGAATGGCACACTGGGAAGGCCCGGTGGTGGTAATCTCGTCAAGACCGTCAGACCCATGCACGATCCACGCCTTGACCGAGCCGAGGCGTAACAAGGTATGGGCCAGCGGTTCCAGCCATTTTTCATCGAAGACACCGACCATCTGCCGCTTCACCGAGGCCGGATTGGACAGCGGGCCGAGCAGATTGAAAATGGTCCGTGTGCCAAGCTCAACACGCGCCGGACCGACATGTTTCATGGCGCTGTGATGCGCTGGAGCAAACATGAAGCCAAGACCTGCCTTGTCGATGCAGGCGCTGATTTGCGCCGGGGTGAGGTCCAGATTGACACCGAGTGCCATCAGCGTGTCGGCCGCTCCCGACTTTGAGGACAGCGCGCGATTGCCGTGTTTGGCCACCGGGATTCCCATCCCGGCCACCACAAAACTGGCACAGGTCGAAATGTTGTAAGTTCCAGATGCATCGCCCCCCGTGCCAACCAGATCGACCGCGTCGTCCGGCGCCTGTACGCGCACCATTTTGGAACGCATCACTTTTACTGCCCCGGAAATCTCGTCGATGGTTTCGCCGCGCACCCGCAAGCCCATCAGCAAGGCTCCGATCTGGACAGGTGTGGCATCGCCGGACATGATGATGTCAAAGGTCTGCTCGGCGGTTTCCTGATCAAGCGCAGCGCCGCTTGCCACCCGGGCCAGCGTGGTTTTCATATCAAACATGTTCTACTCATCCGCACTGTCGGCAATTCCTGAAGGTCAGCGCTGCCAGGGCTGCGCTTCCAGTTGAGATCCTGTCATTCCTGCCTGCTTGCCATAATATGGCAGCAATTTCCACCAAAACAGCAACCTCGTTCGAGGTCTGATCACCTGTTGATGCTGCGCGGCGAAGGCTGCATCAACCGAGCGCTTGAAGTCCCCACCGGTCGTTTCTATCCGAGCATAGAAAGGGCTTGATAATCATGGAGTAACCTGTGTGTTGATGCTGTAAGCGGCCAGGGTAAAATCCGAGAAACCGGAGTTATATCTGGAAAAAATCTGGGGTAGCCGAAGGTCAACCAAACAAACTCGCCAAACAAGGATCAATGCTATAGTTTAAATTAAAAAATGGACGGTCTGACCGAATAAGAAGGATGATCGCGTGGGGGCACGGGAGCTTCGCCAATATCTGCAACTGAGTGTGCGCAAGCTGAAAGCCTGCACTACGCTGAATGAATTGCGCTGCACATTCGTCAGTGTGATATTCCCGATAGGCCTCCAACAATTTGCCTATACAAAGATTTCCGACAACATCATTTTATTCGATCAGTCTGTCCATACTTATGATGCTGACTGGATCGATATCTATGTGGGCAAGGATTTCGCGCGGATTGACCCGGTGCTGGAACTGGCAAAGAGCGAGGCGGACCCGTTTTACTGGTCAGCGGAGCAATTTTCCGGCAAGCCCGGAATGGCCGAATATTTCAGGCAGGCCAATGGGTACGGGCTATCCTGGGGTGTTGCGACCCGGTTGAAAACCTCGTCCAAATCGGTAGGAATCCTACTAACCTGCTCCGCATCCAGTAGCTCTCATCGCCCGCAGGACCTGTCGGAAGAACAGCTGACCGCCTGCTGCCGTGTATTGTCAGAAGCCTTCCATCAGTCTGCTCTGGTAATAACCGCCGCAGACAGAATTGTTCTGCGACCGCGCGAACAGGAAGTGCTCGAACTCAGTGCGCTTGGAATGTCGGGAACTGAAATCGCACTGATTATCGGCGTTTCCCCGATTTATGTAGCGGAGGTTTCGCGCAACCTCATTCAGAAATTCGGCGTCAGAAATAAGCTTGCTGCGCTGTGGCGTGCGCGCGAACTCAATTTGATCGGACAATAAAACACCCTTACAAATATGGATTTCTATCGGCGGCCGACAGCGAGTGCGGCCAGGTCGAGAGTCTGCTTCCAATGTTACTATTAATTCATTGGTAACATTGGAATATATGTCGTAACCTGAACAGGTCATCGGGGTTTCTGCGACGCTTTACCAAGGGTTTCTGACAAGAAAACACTGTACCCTTATAATTAAGGGTTGATTAATCATTCAAATGTGGCTAAAGCTGCAACCACAGGCAGAAATTGTGGGAAGGTGACGATGTTATCAATGGAAAAACCAGCCTCATCAAAAATTGTCATGCACAATGCTCGCTCAGCGCTTGATGCGGATCTTCATGTCGGTCGGAAAGTGCGCAAGGCGCGCAAGGCGATGGAAATGAGTCAGACAGAACTGGGCGATCAGCTTGGTGTGAGCTTTCAGCAAATACAGAAATATGAAAAGGGCAGCAATCGGATCGGATCTGGCCGTCTCTGGGAGATGTCCCGTGTCCTGCAGGTGCCGATTGACTATTTCTTTGACGGGATTGATGAATCCGTATCGTCAGAAAAAACGGTGCCTTGGTGGCTTCTGAATCTGGCAAAACAGATCGAGTCCATCAAGGATGAAAAACTGCAAAAGCAGATCATCAGCCTGATCGAGGCCTGCTCGGAAAAAGACTGATCATTCTGAGTCTGCCGCGTGAAACAAGTCTGAAATTCCGGTCAGTATACATCTGATTCGACCGCCTGACCCTGTCCGGGTTCCATGCCCGCAAAAATCGTGTGAATCAAAGCCGAAGCCTTGCTGTAAATCTGCAGTCAGGCAGCGACTTGCGGGCGATGTGCCTTGTTGAAGTCACGCGCAGTTTCAATAAAGTTGCGCATGATCTGGTCGCCATGTTCCGAAGCGATACTCTCCGGGTGAAATTGCACGCCGTGAACCGGATGTGATGAATGCGACAATCCCATCAGACTGCCATCATCGGTCTTGGCCGTAATCTGCAAAGTCTCGGGAAGTGAAGCATCTTCGACAACCAGCGAGTGGTACCGGGTTGCCTTGAACGGCGAGGGCACATTCTTGAACATTGCGGTGCCATCGTGAACGATGTCACTCATCTTGCCATGCATCAGACGGTTGGCGCGAATGACGTTTCCGCCATAGGCCTGACCGATGGCCTGCATGCCAAGACAGACACCAAAAATAGGCATATTTCCCGCCGCCACCTTGATGATGTCCAGGCAAATGCCGGCTTCATTTGGCGTACAGGGACCGGGCGAGAGAATGATGCCTTCCGGGTTCAGCGCCAATGCGTCTTCAGCGCTGAGTTTATCGTTGCGCACGACGTCCAGCTTGACGCCCAATTGTCCGATCAGATGCACCAGATTGTAGGTAAAGCTGTCGTAATTATCGATTACCAGGAACATTTACGCCTCCCAAAGGCTGCCGATTGCCGGGCAGGGCAACGCATTATTGACCGCGTGATGTGCTTGAGGCGAATCGCACAGCTTCCTCAGCTGCGCGAAACAGGGCCTTGGCTTTGCTGATACATTCCTGCTGTTCCATTTCGGGAATGGAATCGGCGACAATGCCGGCACCGGCTTGAACATACATTTTTCCGCCTTTCACCACCGATGTACGCAAAACAATACAGGTATCCATATTGCCATCGGCGGTAAAATACCCGACGGCGCCCCCGTAGGGGCCGCGTTTGTCGCTCTCCAACTCATCGATGATCTGCATCGCCCGCACCTTCGGCGCACCGGACACGGTCCCTGCCGGAAAGCCGGCAGACAGGGCGTCGATGGCGTCAAACTCCGGGGACAGTTCTCCAACCACATTGGAGACGATGTGCATCACCTGGCTGTAATATTCCAGAAAGAACTGATCGGTGACTTTGACAGTACCGATTTTTGACACCCGGCCCACATCATTGCGGCCAAGATCAAGCAGCATCAGATGCTCGGCCAGTTCCTTCGGATCCGACAATAGCTCTTTGGCATACACCGCGTCCTTCTCCGGCGTGTCGCCGCGCGGGCGGGTCCCGGCAATCGGCCGGATGGTTATTTCCCCGTCGCGAGCCCGAACCAGGATTTCCGGGCTTGAGCCGATGATGGCAAAATCACCGAATTTGAGAAAATACAGAAACGGTGCCGGATTAACGCGCCGTAGCGCGCGATACAGCGCAAATGGCGGAAGCGTGAATTCGGTTTCAAAGCGCTGCGACAGGACCACCTGAAAAATATCGCCGGCCGAGATATAATCTTTGGCCTTGCGAACCATCGCATAATAGTCTTCTGGCGTTGTGTTGGACTGCATGTTGATCGTCAGATCCACACCGTCGGCATCCAGTCCGCGTTCCAGTGGCGCATCAAGCCGGTCCATGACCCGTGTCAGCCGGTCTAGCGCACGCGAATAGGCGTTTTCCGCAGCGACATGCTTGTCGGGGCGAAGCGGCGTGATCAGAGTGATCTCATCCTTGATATTGTCGAAAATGACTATCATCTGCGGTCGGATCAGCAATGTGTCGCTCAATCCCAGCGGATCAGGGCCGGGCTCGGAAAGATGTTCCATCAGCCGCACATTGTCATAGCCCAGATAACCGAACATTCCGGCCGCCATCGGTGGCAGTGCTTCCGGCAGGTCAATCTTGGAGCTTTCCAGCACATCGCGCAGCGCCTGCAGCGATGGCTTGTCGAGGCGGGTCAGCGTATTGTTGGCAAGATCATCCGCGCTGCCAGACCAGGCTGTATCCGCGACAGTTTTGAAGACCAGATCCGGATCCATTCCGATGATCGAATAGCGGCCGCGCACGGCACCGCCTTCTACCGATTCCAGCAGAAAACAATGCTCCTCGTTGCGCGACAGTTTCAGCATCGCTGAAACTGGTGTTTCCAGATCGGCCACAAGTGTGGTCCATACCACTTGTGGCAGTCCCTCTGCATAGCGCGCAAGCACGGCATCTTTTTGCGGCTCAATCAACATATCAGATGACCAGTCCTTCCCGGCTTCAAGGGCTCTAGCGCCGTTGATCCGGGGTTCCAGCCAGCATTTGGCTCAGCAAGGCCTGATTCAGTGACACTCCCAGATTGGTTTGCAACTCGGCGACATATTGAACCAGCAACTCATTTTCGATAGCCGGAGCAACTGCTTCGGCAATCTGGCGTGCCGACTGCTCTTCCTCGAAATAGGCTGGAACGGTCACTTCGGTCACCTGAAACAGCAGACGCTGCGTCGGGTCTGCCGGTGTCAAGAAGCCGAAGCTGTCAGCTTTGGCCTCGAAAATTGTCGCAATATTGGCTGCAGCCAGTCCCTCTTTGCCTTCCAGTCGCGTGATGCCTTCATAGGGCGTGATCGGCTTGTCACGGGCTTCGGCAAGCGCGGTGAAGCTGACATCGCTCTTCAAATTGCCGGCCAGGCTTGAGGCCAGAGCATCAAGCGCCTTTGCCGTTTCGTCGCGAATCCAGTCCTCTTGAACTCTGTCGCTGACTTCCTCAAGCGTGCGCTCACGCTCGGGCGTTACCCCGGTGACTTCGTACCAGACAAATTCATTGTCACCTTCCAAAGGCGGGTTTTCAATGCCGATATCGCTCGCATACATGCCGCTTATCAGCTCCGCGCTGAGCGGCAGGTCAGTAATAACTGTATCGCTCTCATCAAGCCCGGTTTCGCTGACAGCAGCGACTTGCCGCAAAGTCAGGCCGTTGGCAGTCGCCACTTCCGCAAGCGACGCACCGCCGGCAATGCTGTCTTCGACCGCATCGCGCACGCTGAATATCTGGTCGATTGCTTCGTCACGGGCAATTTCCTGCTTGATGTCACCGGCGACCTCTTCGAACGGACGGGTCGAGGCAAGCTGTATGTCCGTGACGCGCGCCAGAATCGGGCCGAACCGGCCTTCGATCACATCGCTGACCGAGCCTTCAGCCATGGAAAACACCGCATCTGCGACCGATTGGTCAATAATGTCTTCCCGCGCGACAAGGCCAAGATCAATGTCGCCCGGCGCAACACCGCGTTGCTCCAGCAGTGTTTCCCAGTCTGTGCCCTCATTCAGCTTGGCTTTGGCGGCGTCTGCTTCTTCCTTATCGGGAAAAACCAGTTGCTCGACCCGCCGCTTTTCAGGCTCGGAAAACCGGTCCTTGCGTTCATCGTAAATCCGCCTTGCGTCATCGTCCGAAACGGCCTCTGCATCCATGACGTCGTCGAGGGTCAGGCGGATCAATGAAACAGAGCGGTATTCTGGCGCCCGGTAGCGCGCTTTATTATCATCAAAATAGCTTGTCAGGTCCTGTTCGCTTGGAGCCGGGATCTCCTGCAGATCGTTGGACTCCAGAGCAATCGTCCGAATGGTGCGGGATTCATTGCGAAAAACATGAATCGCCTTCAACAGCGTTTCCGGCACACTCGCTCCACCGGACACACCTTCGGCAATTTGCCGGCGCTCCGAAAACGCCCGTTGATCAGCAACGAACTGTTTTTCAGTCATGCTATTGGATTGCAGGATTTGTTGCAGAAATGAGCGGTCAAAACGGCCATCCGGGCCGGTGAACGCCGGATTTTCGGTAATATCATCGCGCAGTTTCTCATCGGACACCCCAAGATTGAGTTTCGAGGCTACATCGTCGAGCGCCGCTTCAGTAACCAGTTGCGAGATCACCTGGTTCGGGATGCCGAAAGCCACCGCCTGCGACCGGCTGACCGGCTGCTGGATCTGGCGCTGCAGACGGGATATCTCGATCGACAGGGCGCGGTCGAAACGCTCTGCGCTGACGGTGGTTTCTCCGACGGTCGCAATGGTAGTCCGGTTGATGCCGCCTATGAAGTCGTTGACACCCCAGACAGCAAAGCTGAGCACCAACAGGCCGATAAGAACCTTGGCCACCCAGGTGCTGGCCGATTTACGCAATGCGTTGAGCATGGTTTCCCCTGATTTTTTGAGCCGGACCGGCCATTTTGCCGGGTGCGGAATGGATGTGCCGTGTGATAGTCAATTTGTCGATACAAGGAAAGGCAATTTTCGGTCAGTTCCTTATCCTGCCCGGATGAGCTGGCCACAAGCTGGATGCTGGTCTTTCTGATCGTGCTTTGTTATCCAGCGCCACACAGGAAATGCGGAGAGATTTTATGAGCACACCCAAGCCGCTGATTGCGGGCAACTGGAAAATGAACGGTCTGCGCGCCGATATGGCAGAGTTCACAGCAATGGCTCAGGGCCTGACAGCTGAGATGTCCAGCGCCGCCGACGCCATGATCTGCCCTCCCTATACGCTGATTGCCGCCTTTGCCAACCATCCCGATCGCGGGGCACTGGCAGTGGGTGCACAGGATTGCCACACCGCAGGCTCGGGTGCCCATACTGGCGATATTTCTGCCGCAATGATCGCCGATTGCGGTGCCAGCGCGATTATTGTCGGGCACTCTGAGCGCCGTCAGGATCACGGGGAGAGCGAAGCGCTGGTGGCGGACAAGGCCAAAGCCGTCTGGGATGCTGGCCTGACAGCCATCATCTGTGTCGGCGAAACGGAATCGGAACGCCGCGGCGGCACAACCCTTGCAGTGGTGGAACGACAATTGGCCGGCTCGGTGCCCGAAGGGGCAAATGCGCAAAACACTGTGATTGCCTATGAGCCTGTCTGGGCGATTGGCACCGGTCTCACTCCGAGTATTGAGGATGTGGCGGAAGTCCATGCCTTTATTCGCAGCTTTCTCACCGAGCGGCTGGATGCAGAAGGCAAGGCCATGCGTCTGCTCTATGGCGGTTCGGTGAAACCCGGCAATGCCTCGGAACTTCTGGCGGTTGCCGATGTCAACGGCGCATTGGTCGGCGGCGCCAGTCTGAAGGCGGCGGATTTTCTGGGAATCATTCAGGCTGTTGCCTGAATTCGGAACGCACGAACCTGCGAGGGTGCGGACACGAAGCAAAAAGGGCTGCACATGGCAGCCCTTTCTGGTGTTTTACTGAATCTTTAGCAGAAGCTTCGATCAGCCGGTTGCAGCCTGCCGCTGGCCGGAGCGGCCGCGGGATCTGGCAGCAGGGCGACGGGCGGAATTGGGCCTGCTGCGCTGTTGCCGGTGCGGCTTGTTTGGCCGGCCGGCCTTGCGTTCGCTGACAGGTTCGACGCTCATGTCGACCGCCGCCACGCCCTCAGGCGCAGCAATGACCGGAATCTCCCGCTGAATGAGACGTTCCACGGCACGCAGCAACTTGCGTTCTTCCGGAGCACACAGCGCAATCGCCTGGCCAGCAGCACCGGCCCGGGCTGTGCGCCCGATACGGTGTACATAGACTTCGGCGACTTCCGGCAAATCGAAATTCACAATGAGATTGACACCCGGAACATCAATGCCGCGCGCTGCAATATCTGTTGCAATGAGGACCGGCAGCGACCCATTACGAAAAGCGGCAAGCGCCTTTTCACGCTGGTTCTGCGATTTGTTGCCATGAATGGCGGCCGCGTTGATACCATCGGCGATCAGACGCTTTGCAACCTTGTCGGCACCGCGCTTGGTGCGGGTAAAGACAATGGTCTGTTCGCTCATCCGCTGCTTCAGCATTTTGCTGGTGACAAACATCTTTGAAGGTTGCTGGACATGCATTACGCTCTGCTCGATGCGGTCGGCAGTGGTGGCAACCGGGGTCACCGATATTTCAGCCGGATCTTTCAGGTGTTGTCTGGTCAGATTTCTGATTTCTTTCGGCATGGTTGCGGAAAACAGCAGCATCTGGCGCTCTTTCGGCACCATCGCGATGACTTTCCGGATGGCGGGCAGAAATCCGATGTCGAGCATCTGATCCGCTTCATCAAGGACGAGTGTCTCCACCCGTTTCAGATCAAGTGCTTTCTGCTCGATCAGATCAAGCAGCCGGCCAGGTGTGGCGACGAGAATATCGACGCCCTGTGCCAGCTTCTGGCGTTGTGGGCGCATCGAAACGCCGCCCATCACTGTTGCGCTTTTAAGTGGCAGTTTTGCACCGTAACTGCGTACAGCTTTCTCAATCTGCGAAGCCAGTTCGCGGGTTGGAGAGAGCACCAGCACCCGCACACTGTTGGGCCTGGCAGGTATTCTGTTGCTCATCAGCCGATGCAGCAAGGGCAGGGTGAAGGCGGCTGTCTTGCCTGTGCCGGTCTGGGCAATTCCGACAACGTCGCGGCCTTTCAGGATTTCGGGAATGGCTTGCGCCTGAATAGGGGTTGGTGTCGCGTAGCCCTGTAAGGCAAGCGCGTCCAGAATCGGCCGGTCAAGGCCGAGGGATTCAAATGTCACGTAAACTCTTTCGGTTGGCCCCGGGAGCCGCATGATGCGGATCTGTGGCGCATTAACTAGGTCAAGATGTCCCAGTCTGCGCGAGCGCTGATGCGCTCCTACCTCAGGGACTATTGGGGATTGTCGGGGTGGGCGCTGAAACAGCGATTGTCCGGCAAAAAAGCCAGAATGGCCCCGTTCCAATGACGCGCTTATGCCCACAGGACTGTGGCCAAGTCAAGGCATTGTTGCACTGCAATGTGAAGTTCAGCTGTTCACCTTGCAAGTTATGCAGATGATCCCCAACTGAAATAGGCGCATTTCAACACTGGTATCTGCGACATGGATCGTGTAGAAGCGCGCGCAACAATCACTTCGTGACACAGGTTACAAATGTCCTCCGTTATTATTGTTATTCATCTGATGGTCGTTCTTGCGCTCATTGCTGTTATTCTTCTGCAACGCTCGGAAGGCGGTGCTCTTGGAATCGGCGGCGGCGGCGGCGGCAATTTCATGACCGGCCGCGGTGCTGCCAATGCGCTCAGCCGCGCTACCACTTATCTGGCGATTGGTTTTTTTGCCACGTCGATTGCTTTGTCGATCATTGCAAATAATGAAGGCAGATCCGGATCAATACTCGATAACGTATCCGGTTCTGAGCAACTGGATGGCAGCGGAAATGGTATTCTGGATTCGCTGCCAGGCACGCTCCCGGAAACGCCAGCTGAGCCGGCAGCGCCGAGCGCACCCGTTTCTGAATAGGCTGAAAACAATTACCCTCTGGAAAACGCCCGTAATTTCGACGGGCGTTTTCTTTTGGCTTCCCGAATCGATGTGACAGGCGTAAAGCTTAAATCCCATGGCGCGATATATTTTCATAACCGGCGGCGTGGTCTCCTCCCTTGGTAAAGGTTTAGGTTCCGCAGCTCTTGGTGCCTTGTTGCAGGCCCGTGGCTTTAAAGTGCGGCTGCGCAAGCTCGATCCCTATCTCAACGTCGATCCAGGTACGATGAGCCCATACCAGCATGGTGAGGTGTTCGTGACCGATGACGGCGCGGAAACCGATCTTGATCTTGGCCATTATGAGCGCTTCACGCAGCGTCCGGGCAACCGCCAGGACAACATCACCACCGGCCGCATTTACCAGCAGATCATCGCCAAGGAACGCCGCGGCGAATATCTGGGAGCGACCGTGCAGGTCATTCCTCATGTCACGGACGCCATCAAGAGTTTTGTGCTGGACGGTAATGAGGATTATGATTTCGTGCTCTGCGAAATTGGCGGCACGGTCGGCGATATTGAAGCCCTTCCATTCTTTGAAGCCATTCGCCAGTTGGGTAATGATCTGCCGCGCGGCGATGCGATTTACATTCATCTGACCTTGATGCCGTTTATCCCCACGGCCGGGGAGCTGAAAACCAAACCGACCCAGCATTCGGTCAAGGAACTGCGCTCAATCGGCATTCAACCGGATATTCTGCTGGTGCGTGCCGACCGGGAAATACCGGCGGAAGAACGCCGCAAATTGTCTCTGTTCTGCAATGTCCGGCCATCAGCTGTCATCCAGGCGCTGGATGTAAAGTCGATTTATGATGTGCCTCTGTCGTATCATCACGAGGGGCTCGATGAGGAGGTGCTGGCAGCATTCGGCATCACTGGTGCCCCGGCACCCGACCTGCAGGCCTGGGAAGAGATTTCCCGGATCGTCAAGAATCCTGAAGGCGAGGTAACCATCGCCATCGTCGGAAAATATACCGGCCTCAAGGATGCCTACAAATCGCTGATGGAGGCCCTGGCCCATGGCGGCATTGCCAATTCTGCCAGGGTCAATCTGGAATGGATTGAGTCAGAGGTGTTCGAGAAAGAGGACCCAGCGCCCTTTCTGGAACATGTCCATGGCATTCTGGTACCTGGCGGCTTCGGCGAGCGCGGAACCGAAGGCAAGATTGCCGCCGCGACATTCGCCCGAGAACGCAAAATTCCCTATTTCGGCATCTGCCTCGGCATGCAGATGGCTGTCGTTGAAGCGGCCCGCAATCTGGCCGGGATTGAACAGGCCTCCTCATCCGAATTCGGCCCGACAGATTCGCCAGTGGTCGGATTGATGACGGAATGGACCAGTGGAAATGCGCTTGTCAGGCGCAGCGCTGATGGCGATCTGGGAGGCACCATGCGCCTTGGCGCCTATGATGCGACCTTGGCCGAAGGTTCAAAAATTGCCGGTATTTATGGCAAGACATTCATTTCCGAGCGCCATCGTCACCGTTATGAGGTGAATATCGATTATCGCCAGCGACTGGAAGCTGCCGGGCTGAGTTTTGCCGGATTGTCGCCTGACGGTATATTGCCGGAAACGGTGGAACTGCCAAACCATCCCTGGTTTATCGGTGTGCAATATCATCCTGAACTGAAATCCCGGCCATTGGACCCCCATCCATTATTTGCGTCATTCATAGCCGCCGCAATAGAACAAAGCCGTCTTGTCTAGGCTCGGGGAAAGCCGTCGATAACAATAGGAACCGGGCCATGGATCATGCACCCGCCACAATTGATCATCTTGTGTTGCCAGTGCGCGATCTGGATCTTGCACGGGCGCGCTATGAAGCACTGGGATTTCGCGTAGCCGCCGAAGCAAGGCACCCGTTCGGTACCGAAAATGCCTGCATTTTTCTGCAGGACGGCACTTATCTGGAACCACTCGGCATTGCCGACCGCACTCTGGCGGAAATCGAAACCCGAAAGGGCAACCCGTTTCTGCGCCGTGACCAGGCCTATCGGTTCCGCGTTGACGATGAAGGCTTTTCGATGCTGGCGATGCGCTCTGACGACGCTGCCGCAGACCTCGCCTCATTTGTAAAACAGGGCTTTGGGTTCGGTCAGCTGTTCCCGTTTTCGCGCATGGCGAAAACTCTCGACGGTGAAATCGAGATCGGCGTGAAGCTGGGTTTTGCCGCCGATGACCGCGCTCCGGATGCGGCGTTCTTTGCCTGCGAACGAATCAATATGGAACCGCTCTGGTCAGCGGACCGCACCGCGCACGAAAACGGCGTCACCGGGCTCTCGGCGGTTCTCCTCTCGGAGGAAAATCCGACAGATTTTCAGTATCTTCTGCAGGCGGCCACCGGCATGCGTGATTTTGCATCCTCATCAAACGGGCTGTCATTCCACATGGACGGTGCCGATCTGTTTTGCTTTACTCCGGTGGCCCTGCAGCAGCTTTTCGCCATTCCATCTGCCAGAACCGAGCGGGGCGTGCGGTTCGAAGGCGCTGTTTTCACCTGTCAGTCGATCGCTTCTCTGACATCGCGCTACGCCGCCGCCGGGATTGACTGTTTTGTCCATCTGGGCCGCCTGATTGTGCCGGCAGCACCAGGGCAGGGCGTTCCTTTCGTGTTTGAAGAGGCCGCATCATGAGCGACATCACGGCACCAAATTCGATTGTCAGTGTTGGCAATGCCATCTTCGCCAACAAGGCGCCTTTTACGTTGATCGCAGGCCCCTGTCAGATGGAAAGCCGCGACCATGCATTTGATATGGCTGGCGCGCTGAAGGAAATTACCGGTAAACTGGGAATTGATTTCATCTATAAAAGTTCGTTCGACAAAGCCAACCGCACCAGTCTTGGCGCGCAGCGCGGTGTCGGACTGGACGCGGCAATGGCAATCTTCGCCGATCTGCGCCAGGATCTGGGACTGGCCGTCATTACCGATGTGCATGAGCGCGACCAATGTGCCACTGTCGCGGAAGTCGTTGATATTCTTCAGATACCAGCATTTCTATGCCGCCAGACTGATCTGCTTCTGGCCGCAGCCGCCACCGGCAAGGTGGTCAACGTCAAAAAGGGGCAATTCCTGGCTCCCTGGGACATGGCCAATGTGGTCAGCAAGATCACCGGCAGCGGCAACCGTAATGTGCTGTTGACCGAACGCGGCACAAGTTTTGGCTACAACACGCTGGTCACCGATTTTCGCGCGCTTCCGCAAATGGCGGAAACAGGCGCTCCGGTGATTTTTGATGCCACCCATTCTGTGGCGCAGCCGGGCGGTCTAGGCGGCTCGTCCGGCGGTCAGAGAGAATTTGCCCCTGTTCTGGCTCGCGCTGCAATTGCAGTGGGTGTTGCCGGGCTGTTTATTGAGACCCATCAGGATCCGGATACTGCACCGTCCGATGGGCCGAATATGATTGCGCTCGCCGATATGCCGGCTCTGCTGGAACAATTGAAGGCTCTGGATGATGTTGTCAAAGCGTTCTGAACGACAGCTGCGTCAGGCAGCGCGGCAGCAGAATCGGCACAAAAACAGCAGTGGTGGATGCGCCGCTGTAAAGGATGATGCGCTATGAGCCGTGACTTCAAGATTGCAGCGGCGAAAGCCGCGCTGACACTTGTGGAAGATGGCATGAAGATCGGTCTTGGAACCGGTTCGACCGCCGAAGAACTGGTCCGAGCGCTGGCACCGCTGGTGGCCAATGGTCTGTCAATCATCGCAGTGCCAACCTCGGAGCGCACCGGCGTTCTGGCAAAACAGCTTGGCATTCCGGTCGCCACACTTGATGAATATCCCCATCTTGATCTGACCATCGACGGCGCCGACGAGATTGACGGTGCGTTGCGGCTGATCAAGGGCGGCGGAGCTGCGCATCTGCGGGAAAAAATCGTTGCCTGCGCTTCAGACAGAATGGTTGTGATCGCCGACCACAGCAAACTGGTCGAGACACTTGGCGCGTTTCCACTGCCACTGGAAGTCATCCCGTTTGGACTGGCTGCAACACGCCGTGCGATAGAACGTCTGTGCCGCGACACATTCGCACTAAACGGGCCTCTGACCCTGCGCAAAAAGGCTGGCAAACCGGTGTTGACTGACAGCGGAAATGTGGTCCTGGATGCATCTTTTAGCCGCATTCCAGACCCAGAAGGACTGGCGGTCGAATTGTCTCAGATCCCGGGGCTTGTCGAACACGGCCTGTTTATAAATATTGCCGATACTGCCTTTGTGGCAGGGCCCGAAGGGGTGGCCACAATCACGCTGTGTCCGGCGGATTAATTGAATGAGGAACCAGGAATGACTTATTTCTTCAAGATGCGCAGTGCCTTGCTTGCATTGGTGCTGATGGGTGCTGTGCTGCCTGAGGCTTCAGAGGCACAGCAACCGACGGATCCTGAAATCATCAAGATGATGAATGATCCTGAAGCGTTGAAAATCGCCGACGAAATACTCGACGTCTCGCGCGTCACCGCAGGGTACAATAACATTCTGCCGGAAATGGCCGCGCGCACCAGGGAGACCTTCACCCGGAGCGCTCCGCAACTGGCTCCGATCATCGCGGAAGTGACCGATACGGTAGCTGTCAGCATGATTTCCAAACGGGTGGAACTTCAGGAAAAGGCCGCCAAATTGTGGACCATGCGTTTCACAAGGAGTGAGTTGGAAGACATACTGGCGTTCTATAAGACGCCCGTCGGCACAAAATTCGCTTTGAATTTTGCGCCCATCTTGCGCGACTCCGTGGAATTGACGAATGAATGGGGTGAGACGCTGGCGCAGGAACTTGCTGCAAAAGTCCGTGTCGAAATGGGATTGCGCGGGCACAAGCTCTAGCAATTTGACGGCAATTGTCGGCGTAGAAGTGTGGGTTGGGGAACAATTAGATGCAGGAATTTGACTACGATCTTTTCGTGATCGGAGCAGGATCAGGCGGCGTTCGTGCCGCCCGGATCGCGGCGCAGCACGGCGCAAAGGTGGCCATCGCCGAGGAATACCGCGTTGGCGGCACCTGTGTCATCAGAGGCTGTGTTCCCAAAAAGCTGTTTACCTATGCGGCGCATTATTCGGAAGACTTTGAAGACGCCGCCGGGTATGGCTGGACGGTCGGGGATACCAGTTTTGACTGGCCAACCCTGATTGCCAACAAAGATCGCGAAATCGATCGCCTGAATGGCATCTACGTCACCAATCTGGAAAAATCGGGTGTGGAAATATTCCACAGCCGCGCCACTTTGCGCGACCGTCATTCGGTCTTTGTGGTCAACGAGGAGCGCCATGTTACGGCGAAGAAAATCCTGATTGCCACAGGCGGCTCTCCTAATTTTGATCCGACAATTGACGGGATCGAACACACCATCAGTTCCAATGAAGCCTTTCATCTGGAAAAGCTGCCAAAATCCATTGTGATCGCCGGAGGCGGTTACATTGCTCTGGAGTTTGCCTGTATCTTCAACGGGCTGGGGGTTGAAACCTGTGTGATTTATCGTGGCGAGAAGGTCTTGCGCGGTTTTGATGAGGATATCCGCGACCTGGTTCAGAAATCCATGATTGACCGCGGGATCGTCGTCGATTGCGGTGATGTTTTTACCAGTATTGAAAAAACCGAAGACGGACTTGTCGGCCACACCCGCAATGGCCGTTCGTTCAATGCTGAACAGATCATGTTTGCCATTGGCCGGTCGGCAAATACCGACGGGCTTGGCCTTGCCAAGCTTGGCATCGAACTGAATTCCAGGGGCGCCATCAAGGTTGATGCCCATTCACGCACTTCGATCGACAATATTTTTGCCGTCGGGGATGTCACTGACCGGGTCAATCTGACACCCGTAGCCATTCGCGAAGGCCATGCCTTCGCCGACACCGAGTTTGGCGGCAAGGATATCTCCGTCGATCACAGCAACATCGCGACCGCAGTATTCACCACGCCGGAGATCGGCACGGTTGGCCTTACAGAAGCCCAGGCTCGTGAGGGCTTTGCATCTGTCGATGTGTACAAATCGAGCTTCCGGCCGATGAAATCCATTCTGCCGGGCCGCGATGACCGGATGCTGATGAAACTGCTTGTCGATGCCGATACGGACCGGGTTGTTGGTTGCCACATCGTCGGACCGACCTCCGGGGAAATGGCGCAACTGGTTGGAATTGCCGTTAGAATGAAGGCCACCAAGGCGGATTTTGATGCCACAATGGCAGTCCATCCCACGGCAGCAGAAGAGCTGGTAACCATGAGCGAGCCAACAATCCACCACAGACGGGATGGTTGATTCGCCTGGTCAAGCAGCCGCGGGAAAATGACTGCTGCGCGACGCATCTGAAGCCGCCTCTTGTGATCCGGCTGTCGGCACCCGATATTGTAAGAACACAACCGGCGCATGTTACACATTGGACCGATCCATGATTTTGATAAAACAAACTGCCCATCTGATCCTGCGGGTTTTTGCCGCGCTGCTGTCACTGGTAGTGCTGGTCGGAGCGGGTCTGCTGGCGCTTGGCATGGTGACGCTGGCTACTCTGGCGATTGTTCTTCGGGTCAAATGGCTCCAGCATAAATTTTCAAAACAGCAAGATGATCAGATCATCAATGCCGAGAAAACCGAAAATGGCCGCTATACGGTCTCCGGACTTTGAACCGTCAGTTCTGGCCGCATCCTTCAAGAGTTTCAGCGATCAGATGATCCACCACCTCTCGCAGAGCGGCCTGATCATCTCGCCCACGATCCCTGGCTTTTTCAAACACTGCTAACTGGCGCTCTGCGCTGGTGCCTTTTTGAGCAATGCTCCGGCAGTGTTGAATTTCAGCGGCACAATCCAGCGCCTGCGCGTCTTCTTCAACCAGTTCGATCAATTCCTCTATGAGGTCCGTGTAGGGCACTGCCGTGCCAGCGCCAAAATCTATCAGCTTGCCTTCAACCCCGTGGCGTTGCGCCAGCCAGCGGTTCTCGTTGATCAGAAAGTGCGAATAATTGCGCCAGCGTTGATTAGCAACCCGCAAGCGAAACAGCATGCGTGCAAGGCATCGATACAGCGCCGCAACGGACAGCGCATCTTCCAGCCGGGTGCAGACATCGGTGATGCGCATTTCCAGGGTCGGATAGCGGTCAGAGGGGCGTAAATCCCACCATACCTTTGTCGCATCCTCGATTACGCCGGCCGTTACCAGAGTTTCAATCGTGCGGCGATATTCATCGGCACTGTCGAAGCCATAGGGCAGGCCGGTTCGCGGCATCTCGTCAAACACCGAAAGGCGATAGGATTTCAGTCCGGAATTGCGCCCCTGCCAGAACGGTGAACTGGTCGACAGGGCCAGCAGATGCGGCAGGAAATAAGTCAGCTGGTTGAACAGATCATTGCGCAAGGCGTCATTTTCAATGCCGATATGCACATGCATGCCGCTGATCACCATACGGCGCGCCACAACCTGCAGGTCGTTTGCCAATGTGTTGTAGCGTTCCTTGTCGGTGTTCTGCTGGCGGTCCCATTTGGCAAAGGGGTGGGTGGAACAGGCGATCGGCGCAAGTCCATATGTTCCCGCAGCATTTGCCACGGTGCTGCGGAAATGCTTCAGCTGGGTTCTGGCTTCCGCAACATTTGCGCAGACCGGTGTGCCGACCTCAACCTGGCACCGCAGGAATTCCGGTGTAACGTGCTCGCCGAGGGCTTTTTTGCAATCCTCCATGAACCCGGCAGGCGGGTCGACAGCCAGGTCCCGGGATTCCAAATCGACCAGCAGATATTCTTCTTCAATGCCAATTGTGAAATCCGGCTCCTGCTGTTGTGTTCCCATGGTGCCTTGCGCCTCCTGCATGTCGCGACAACCTGCCACAAAGGCTTGCAAAAATACAACTTTTCAGGCCGCTCTGACAGCGTGACGAAAATTGACCGGCAAACCTTTGAATCTGGAGGTAATCATGTGTATATACCGCCACCCGCAGAAGGGTCGGCGCAGGGTCCGCAGCAACGGAACCTGCCGATTACAGTCAAGGAGTTGATGACATGACCACCTGGAGCCCACAAAGCTGGCGCGGCTTCCCTGTAAAACAGGTCCCGAATTATCAGAATCAGGCAGCCCTGGAAGCGGCTGAAAAACGTCTGTCGTCGTATCCACCGCTGGTTTTTTCAGGTGAGGCGCGGCGGCTCAAGTCGCAATTGGCCGATGTGTCCCGTGGCAACGGATTTTTGCTGCAGGGCGGTGATTGCGCCGAGTCGTTTGCTGAACATCATCCGGATAATATCCGCGATTTCTTCCGCGTTTTCCTGCAAATGTCGGTGGTGCTGACCTATGCTGCGGCCGTTCCCGTCGTAAAGGTCGGTCGCATTGCCGGCCAGTTCGCCAAGCCCCGGTCGTCCGATATGGAAACCATCGGGTCTGAAGAACTGCCGAGCTATCGCGGTGATATCATCAATGACATTGATTTCACCCCGCTGGGCCGCAATCCCGATCCAGCGCGCCTCGAAATGGCCTACCGCCAGTCGGCGGCGACGCTCAACTTGCTGCGCGCCTTCGCCCAGGGCGGCTATGCCAATCTGGAACATGTCCATAATTGGACGCTTGATTTCCTCAAGGACAGTCCGCAGTCGGAACGTTATGAGGAATTATCGGATCAGATATCCAATGCGCTGAATTTCATGCGTGCCTGTGGCATCGACCCGGAAAACACCGCGCGGATGCGGACAACGGATTTCTTCACCAGCCACGAAGCGCTGCTTCTGGGCTATGAGCAGTCCCTGACGCGTCTGGATTCCACATCCGGCGACTACTATGCCACTTCCGGCCATATGGTCTGGATTGGTGACAGAACGCGCCAGCCGGACCACGCGCATGTTGAGTTTTTCCGCGGCATCAAGAACCCGGTTGGCATCAAATGCGGCCCAACTCTGGATGAGAATGAGCTGATCAAGCTGCTCGATATCGTCAATCCCGATGATGAGGCCGGCCGCGTCACGCTGATTGCCCGCTTTGGTCATGACAAAGTGTTTGAAAACCTGCCGCGTCTCATTCGCGCTGTGCAGCGGGAGGGGCGCTCTGTGGTGTGGTCGTGCGATCCGATGCATGGCAACACGATCAAGGCCTCAAATGGCTACAAGACCCGGCCGTTTGACAGGATCCTGTCAGAGGTGAATGCCTTCTTTGATGTCCATGAAGCAGAGGGAACCTATCCCGGTGGCATTCACATTGAAATGACCGGCAGAAATGTGACCGAATGCACCGGCGGCGCCCGGGAGATTACCGATGACGAGCTGTCTGATCGCTATCACACCCATTGTGACCCGCGTCTCAACGGGGATCAGGCACTGGAACTGGCGTTTCTGATCGCCGACCGACTGAAGCGCAAGCGCAACCGAACACAGGTTGCAGCCAGCGACGCCGCTGAATAGCAGCAGACTTTCCGAACACACTACTGAAAGCCCCGGTCATCGACTGGGGCTTTTTCTTGGCAAATGGCAGTCGCAGACTGGCGGTAAATTTCACAGTTCACGCAGACATGCTATCTCTCGAACCCCGACTTCGCGGAATTAGGTGCCGGAACCGTTTCATCAGCAGGAAAGCGTTTATGCCAGATACATTGTCAGCAAAATGCGCATGCGGCGCTGTGACCGCGTGGCTCACCGGGCCGTTCCGCGATGCGGTTGCCTGTCATTGCGAAACCTGCCGGCGCCAGTCGGGACATTATGTTGCCGCCACCCGGATAAACGCGCAGGGATTGCAGTTGATCCAGGCCGATCAGTTGAAATGGTGGGCGGCAAGCCAATCGGCAAAACGCGGCTTCTGCAGCGATTGCGGCTCGCTGATGTTCTGGCGCGAAAACGGTTCCGATGAGGTTTCCATCTTCATGGGGTGCATCGATGCCCCCACCGGCATTACCCTCACGAAGCATATTTTCGTCTCAGAAAAAGGCGATTATTATGATTTGTAGAGAGATGATTTCCGAACAATTGGTTCCTCAACACCATACGAAATACAACCACATCTCGGCGACACGGGTGCATCGCTCGCATGAATTCGGCGCCATTGTGATGGGCGCCCATGCCTTCAGCCCGGTGGCCAATTCGGCGCTGGAAGCAAAGACTGCCGGAAGTGGGATAGACGGATTTAAATTCGCACGCTAAACGACTGTCCATGACCAGTCACACCCCTTCAGAACTCAACATTGCGCTTGCACAATTGAACCCGATTCTGGGCGATATTGCGGGAAATCTGACGCTTGCCCGCGACGCGCGCCGCCGCGCTGCAGAACAGCAGGCAGATCTGCTGCTTCTGACCGAGCTGTTCATTTGCGGTTACCCGCCCGAAGACCTCGTCAAGAAGCCCGCCTTCATTGAAGCCTGCATGGCGGCGGTGGCAGCGCTGGCGAAAGACACTGCAGATGGCGGTCCCGGCGTGGTGATCGGCACGCCCTGGCTGGAAAATGAACAGCTTTATAATGCGGTCGCATTGCTTGATGAGGGCGAGGTCAAAGGCGTCCGCTTCAAGGTCGATCTGCCGAATTACGGCACTTTTGATGAAAAACGCCTGTTTTCCGTCGGTCCCATGCCCGGTCCGATTGCGTTTCGTGGCGTGCGTCTTGGTATTCCGATCTGTGAAGATACCTGGAATGAGGAAGTCGTTGAATGCCTGATGGAGACCGGCGCAGAAATGCTGCTGGTGCCCAATGGCTCGCCTTACTGGGCGGAAAAAGCGGATTTGCGCCAGCAGGTTCTGGTGCGACGGGTGGTTGAAACCGATCTCCCGGTTATCTACACCAACCAGTTGGGCGGACAGGATGAACTGGTGTTTGACGGCGGCTCCTTCGTGTTGGCGGCAGACCGCACACTGGCATTGCAGATGCCGCAGTTCAAAGAGGATATCGCGACAGTCACCATGCGCGCGGAAGAGGGCGCTGACGGCCGTGTCTGGACACCGGTACCGGGAGAACTCGCCGATCTGCCAGGGCTGAAGCAGGCGCACTGGCAGGCTTGCGTGCTGGGTCTGAGAGATTATGTCAACAAGAATGGATTTAACGGCGTTGTGCTGGGCCTGTCGGGCGGGGTGGATTCTGCCGCTTGCGCGGCCATGGCTGTTGATGCGCTGGGTGCTGACCGGGTGCATTGCCTGATGATGCCCTACCGCTTCACCTCCGATGAAAGCCTGGCGGACGCCAAGGCCTGCGCTGATGCGCTTGGAGTACGCTACGACATTGTTCCCATCTTTGAACCGGTTGAAGGCTTTCAGTCCGCCCTGGGGCCACTTTTTGAGGGTACCGAATCCGGCGTTGCCGAAGAAAACATTCAGTCGCGGACACGCGGCGCGCTGCTGATGGCGGTGTCGAACAAATTCGGACCGATGCTGGTCACCACTGGCAACAAATCGGAAGTCTCGGTCGGCTATGCAACGCTGTATGGCGATATGAATGGCGGCTTCAATCCCATCAAGGACCTCTATAAAGTCCAGGTCTATGATCTGTGTGCCTGGCGCAACACGCATCGCCCGGAAGGCGCATTGGGGCCGGAAGGCGAGGTGGTTCCGGTTAATATTCTGACCAAGGCGCCTACTGCGGAATTGCGTGAAAACCAGACCGATCAGGATTCCCTTCCGCCTTACGAAGTGCTCGACGATATCCTGGAATGCCTTGTCGAAAACGAAATGCGGATTGCGGAAATTGTCGAACGGGGGCATGATCGCAAGACGGTCGAACGGATCGAGCACCTGCTTTATGTTGCTGAGTACAAGCGCAGACAATCTGCGCCTGGCGTGAAACTCACCAGAAAGTATTACGGGCGCGATCGCCGTTATCCCATCACAAATCGCTTTAGAGACCGCGGCTAAGCGATTCTTCCGACTCGGAAATAAGGCCTTTGAGAGGGAACAGGCATGATTGCCTTTTTGCGTCAGAATGCGCCATGGCTTATGGCCGGGATGCTGCTGACATTTTCCTCCAGCTTTGGTCAGACATTTTTCATTTCGCTGTATAGCGGCCAGATCCGCGCCGAATTCAGCCTCAGCAATGGTGATTTTGGCGGCCTTTACCTGCTCGGCACCCTGGCCAGCGCAGCTCTGATGATGTTTGCCGGAAAGCTGGTCGATATCTATACACCGCGCCAGGTTGGCGTTGTCGCGCTGCTTGGCCTGGCAATTGCCTGTCTGTTCCTGTTTGCCGCAACAACACTGCCATTGCTGGTATTCGCAATTTTTCTGCTGCGGTTTTTCGGCCAGGGCATGATGAGCCACACAGCCCTGACGGCGATGGGACGCTGGTTCGAAGCAACGCGCGGCAAGGCCGTCAGCATTACCAACACAGGTCATCAGATTGGTGAGGCACTGCTGCCTGTCAGTGTGGTGCTCTTGTTAGGGGTTTTGGACTGGCGTTCCGCTTGGCTGATTTTCGCGGCGGGCATTATTTTATTCGCAATTCCAGCATTGTGGTTGTTGTTTGGCCGTGACCGGATTCCCAAAAATCCCCCCAAATCCGTGAAGACCATTCCGGTCCGCCAATGGTCGCGCGCGGAAATGATACGCGATCCCCTGTTCTGGGTTGCCTCATTCGGTTATTTGTCACCGCCTTTTATCGGCACGGCGATTTTCTTCCATCAGGTTTATATGGTTGAGCTGAAAGGCTGGGATCTGTCATGGTTTGCCAGCGGGTTCTCGCTCTACGCGCTCACCACCCTGATTTTCGGCCTTGTTACCGGCTTTGGCGTCGACGCTTCAGCGCCCGAGCGATGTTGCCGTTTTTTCTGTTGCCGCTATCTGCGGCGTTGCTGGTTCTGGGCCTGTTTGACAGCCCCTGGAGCATTCCGGTCATCTTTGTGTTGATGGGGCTGAATGGCGGCGGATTTTCAACCTTGTTTGGTGCCTTGTGGCCGGAAATCTACGGTGTCAGACATCTTGGGGAAATCCGTTCATTGATTGTCGCGATGATGGTCTTTGCCAGCGCATTGGGACCGGGCGTGATCGGCTGGCTGATCGATTACGGGATACCGCTGGAAACCCAGTTTCTCACCATGGCCGCCTATTGCATTGTCACCTCGGGAGTGCTTTTTGGCGTTTCCAGAGCTTTGATTGCCAGAGCGCTGCAGGAATCCATGGCGGCCACACAGGAACACAAACCCGCATGACAGATCCAATTGTTCGTTTCGCGCCGTCTCCCACGGGCCGCATTCACATCGGCAACGCCAGAACCGCGCTTTATAACTGGTTGTTTGCCCGCCAGCATGGCGGCAGCTTTATTCTGCGCTTTGATGACACTGACAAGGCGCGTTCGAAAGAGGAATTTGCCAGCGGTATTCTGACGGATCTGGCATGGCTTGGAATTGAGCCTGCGCGCATTGAACGCCAGTCAGCCCGCTTTGCCGACTATCAGCTTGTCACCGATGAGCTGAAGGCAAAGGGCCTGCTTTATCCGTGTTATGAAAGCGAAGATGAGCTGGAGCGCCGCCGCTCGCGGCGCCGGGCGCGCGGCCTGCCTCCGATTTATGACCGCTCGGCGCTTGAACTCAGCGACGGCCAGCGCCAGACACTTGAAGCGGAAGGAAAACAGCCGCATTGGCGCTTTCTGCTGCCGAATTACAAAGACGATGTGTTATCCATAGAGCGCACCGAAATTCATTGGGATGATGTGTTCAGAGGACCGCAGACTGTGGATCTCGGCTCCATGTCGGACCCGGTTCTGGTGCGTGAGGATGGCTCATGGCTGTATACCTTGCCCTCGATCATCGATGATGCTGCCTTTGGCATCAGCCATGTCATCCGTGGCGCGGACCATATTACCAACACCGGCGCTCAAATCGCAATTTTCCGGGCTCTGGGCTACACCCCACCTGCCTTTGGCCACCATAATCTGCTGACCGGATCGGAAGGCGAGGGCCTGTCAAAACGGCTCGGCTCGCTGTCGCTCCAGGGACTTCGGGAAGCCGGATTTGAAGCCATGGCGGTGGCGTCTCTGGCCAGCCTGATCGGCACGTCTGATGCAGTTGAACCAATCCCGGACATGGCCGGCCTGGCGCAGCGGTTTGACCCGCAGAAAGTATCGAAATCACCAGCCAGATTCAATGTGACCGAACTGGACGCCCTGAATGCAAAATTGCTGCATGGCCTGTCCTATGAAGCTGTCGCTGATAGATTGGCTGTGCCGGACGGGGTTGATGGCGCGCTGTTCTGGGAGGCAATCAGCGGCAATCTGGAAAAACTGCCGGATGCAGACCGCTGGGCCGAAATTGTCGCATCGGGTGCCGAGCCGCTGATTGATGATGAAGACCGGGATATGGTGGCAAAGGCGGTTACTCTGCTGCCGCAGGACCCTTGGTCGCAATCCACCTGGATGGATTGGGCAAATGCAGTGAAAGCCGAAACCGGGCGCAAGGGCAGGGCTTTGTTTATGCCCCTGCGCAAAGCGGTTACTGGATCAGCGTCCGGACCGGAGATGACAAAACTTTTGCCGCTGATTGGCCGTAAAACCGTTCTGGCCCGACTGTCCTGACGCGCTGACCATCACGGATCTGTGGATCGACCACGAGTTCAGGTGGCAACGGTAACGCATTGGGACGGAAATCGCCGGCCAGATTCATTTGCGTTTCCGGGTCGAGACCGAGAGCCGGACGCCGCAGGGGAACGGGACCATTCTGCCCGAATTCAACGTCGCTCATACGCAGGTCTGGTGATTGTGCGGTGACTTGCAGAAGGGTCTGTTGCAGGCGGCGGCGGTCGAACTTGCAGGATGCGTCATAGGTTTCGCGATAGCGAAAGGCGTATGGTTGAGAGCTATAAGGCTGTCCGCTCATCGATTGTGCCGATTCCATGGCATCCTCCAGCCCTTGCGGATGGTAGAATAACTCCACCGCTGTATCCGGGAATTTCTCCTTGCAGACGGCTTCATCCCTTGAAAAGTTCTGCGCTGTGGTGGATGTGCTTATCGGGAAGAAAAAGCCATCGCAAATACGCACGCAAACGGTCCGGTATTGGGACTGTCTCGGCGGCTGATACTCTTCCACATATTCATCATTGCGTCTGAAAAGATTGCTTCTGTAGCCATATCTGGCCGCTGCCCGTTCATATTGTCTGCCGCAATTGTTGCGTGCCAGCGCGATTACCAGATCACGCTGTTCGCGCCGGGTGCTGCGGGGATCACGGACAAAACGGGAGCGTTGCGATTCAATGCTGCGCAACTCTCTTTCCATTTGCCTGACGTCCCGGCCCATATTGGAACATTCGCGGCGCTGAAATAAGCGGATACCGCTGGTCCGGCAGCCAGCCCGTCGCGCCTGATTTTGTGCGCCAGCGAGGCGTTTGCGCAGTTTTTTGGCGGCGTTATCGTACCGTTTGTATTCGCGATTGTTGGTAATCGACCCGCCATTTTGCAGAGAACCCAGACGGTTTTCCAGATCATTACATATGCGCGACTGGGCCTGGGCACCAACGCTCGACCCCAGCAAGATGCCGAAAGCTACAAGCACGGCGGAACGGTAATAGTTAAGCGGGAATCTTGGCATTTGGCTCCGTCACTCAAATCGCGTTTTCTATTATCTATATCAGGTTTACCTTGCTGAACCATAAACCTCACTCGGAGGCAAGCCGGTAAATGCCCGTCTGATTACATCTTTCCGCAATAGTTGCGCGTTTGCATACACCGATCGAGCGATGCCTTCGTCTCAGTTCGAAAACCGGATCCGGCAGACTGATTAAACTGAGCCACAACCAAGGCGCTGCTCAGGACGATGAGTGTACATGAGAGTATAAACACAAAACGTGCCATTCGGTTCCCTTTCCCCAATATTGCTACAATTCTGCCGTAATCGGAATGAACCTGGACTGACGCTGGTGTTCAGTTTCGGTTCAGAAAACTCCCGGTTTCCATTTCCGATTTCAAGCTTGACGGCTCGCGTGAAACGGCCTTAAATGCGGCCGGTAAACACGGTGGACAATAAATGGCGCATCAGCCGATTTGTATTTGCGGAATTATTATCAGGGGTTAACAGCCCGCTGGTCCGCGAACCGTGTCTTCTTCCCCGATATTGAAGCTGCATCGCGAGACCGGCGATCATGACAGGCTGGATTCAGTCTGTCCGTATCCGGATCAACAGATCAGGCCAAGCGGGAAAGCACGTATGGATACTCAGCCGGAGCTTTGGCTCTACAACACGATGACACGCGGAAAACAGCGCTTTGAGCCGCTCGATCCGTCGAATGTGCGGCTTTATGTCTGCGGGCCGACGGTTTACGATGTCGCTCATATCGGTAACGCCCGTCCGATCATCGTGTTTGATGTGCTGTTCCGCCTGCTGCGCCACCTTTATAGCGCAGAGCATGTCACCTATGTCCGCAACATCACCGATGTCGATGACAAGATAAACGCCCGTGCTGCTGAAGAGGGCGTGTCAATCGAGGATGTGACCCGGCGCACCACGCGCCAGTTTCATCAGGACATAGCCGCGTTGGGGGTTCTGGAGCCGACTGTTGAGCCGCGCGCCACCGACCATATCGATGAGATGAAAACGCTGATCGAGCGGTTGATCGAGCGGGGCCATGCCTATGTGGCGGAAGACCATGTTCTGTTTGATGTGGCATCGATGGCTGATTACGGGCAATTGTCGGGCCGGCCACTGGATGAGATGATCGCCGGTGCTCGGGTCGAGATTGCTGCCTATAAGAAGAATCCAACCGATTTCGTGCTGTGGAAGCCGTCAGGTCCGGGCGAGCCGTCCTGGGCCTCTCCGGCGGGCATAACAGTGGCGGGACGGCCAGGTTGGCACATCGAGTGTTCGGCAATGGCGGAAAAGCATCTTGGTAAGGTGTTTGATATTCATGGCGGCGGCATCGATCTGACATTTCCGCACCATGAAAATGAGATTGCCCAGTCGCGCTGCGCCTTCGGCACTTCGAAAATGGCCAGCATCTGGATGCATAACGGGTTCGTTCAGGTTGAAGGCGAGAAAATGTCCAAATCGCTGGGCAATTTCATCACCATCAATGATCTGCTGCAAACCGCTGGGTTTGGCGGACGCAAATGGGATGGTCCAATCCTGCGCCTGGCGATGTTGAAAACCCAGTACGGACAACCCATCGACTGGACCGTTCGCCGCCTTACGGAAGCCAGAAATCAACTGACGAAATGGACCCGTACCCTTGGTGAATGGGGCCGCGAAGTGGAAGGAAAAATATCGCCGGAAGCACTCGCTGCACTGGCCGATAACTTGGACACCCATGAATTTTTCCAGCTTATGGCCGGTTATTCGGATCAAGCAAACGCCGATCGTCTCATTGGCGGCGAACAGATTGCCTATCTGAAAGGTGGGCTTGAGTTGTTGGGGTTCGATTTACTGGCAGATCTCCACACTGCGCCAACGGGCCTGAAGCAACAGATCGAAGACCGGCTTCAGTACCTTAAGGACAAAAACTGGGCAGAGGCGGATCGTATTCGTGATGAATTGCTTGCACAGGGCATACAACTGAATGACGGCAAGAACCCGGATACCGGCGAACGCGAAACCAAATGGGAGACGATCAGATGATTGGTGACCCAATCAGCGGCGGGTGCCAGTGTGGTGCTGTGCGATTTCGCATCGGCCGGCTGGCAAATGCATCCATCTGCCATTGCCGCATGTGCCAGAAAGCCTTTGGTGGTTTTTATGCTCCGCTCGTCACGGCTTATGATCTGGAATGGACGCGGGGCGCGCCGACTTACTTTCAAAGCTCCAACAAGGTGCGGCGCGGATTTTGCGCCGCTTGCGGCACGCCGTTAAGCTATGATTATGGCGCTGAGCCGGAAATTGCCATTGGCGCGCTGGACCGGCCGCAATTGGCGGCACCGACAGTTCAGGTCAATCCCGCTGATATGCTGCCTTTTGTCAGCACACTTGCCTCACTGCCGTTTCGTCATATTGAAGCGGACGGTGTTGAAGCGCACTTTATGGCTTCCTTGCACAGCTATCAGCATCCGGACGAAGACACAAAAATCTGGCCACCACAAAGCATACCGGACCTTTGAAACACGATCGAAATTCAAAAAAAGGCACGCTGGACTGCGGGCCGGCAGGACACAAAATGCAGAAACAACGTCTTTATCTGTTTGACACCACATTGCGCGACGGCCAGCAGACGCCCGGCATTGATTTCTCGCTGGAAGACAAGATTCAGATTGCGTCCATGCTGGATGAGATGGGCCTGGATTTTGTCGAAGGTGGATATCCAGGCGCAAATCCCATCGACACGGCGTTTTTCAGCGAAAAGCGCACCAAAAAAGCTGCATTCACAGCCTTCGGCATGACCAAGCGGGCAGGACGTTCAGTAGATAATGATCCCGGCCTCCAGGCGCTTCTGAGTGCCAGTGGAGATGCCATCTGCTTTGTCGCAAAAGCATGGGATTATCATGTGCGTGTTGCGTTAGGGTGCACCAATGAGGAAAATCTGGAAGGGATTGACGCGTCAGTCCGTGCAACAGTTTCCGCCGGCAAACTGGCTCTGGTGGATTGCGAACATTTTTTCGACGGCTACAAGGCCAATCCGGACTACGCACTGGCCTGCGCCAGAACTGCATTTGATGCCGGTGCCCGCTGGGTTGTGCTGTGCGATACCAATGGCGGAACCCTGCCAACTGAAATTCGCACGATAATCGGCGAAGTCATAAAACAGGTGCCGGGCGACCATCTCGGCATTCATGCTCATGATGATACGGAACAGGCAGTGGCCAATTCGCTGGCCGCTGTTGACGCCGGTGTGCGCCAGATTCAGGGCACATTGAACGGTATTGGCGAGCGGTGCGGCAATGCAAATCTGATTTCAATCATTCCCACGCTGAAGCTGAAACCGACTTATTCCGAGCGGTTCGAAACCGGCATATCCGACAAGACATTAAAAAAAATCACTTCATTTTCAAAGGCTTTTGAAGAATTGTTGAATCGATCTCCGAACCGGCAGGCAGCTTATGTTGGCGGCAGCGCGTTTGCCACAAAAGCCGGCATTCATGCCTCCGCCTTGCTGAAAGAGCCGGAAACCTATGAACATGTGCCGCCGGAAAGTGTCGGCAACAAACGTCACGTCATGGTGTCAGATCAGGCGGGAAAATCGAATCTCATCTCCGAACTAACCCGCTTTGGCATGAAAGTCAGCAAATCGGATCCCCGCTTGGAGGGATTGCTGTCGGATATCAAGGAACGCGAGGCATTGGGCTACGCCTATGAGGCTGCAGATGCCTCACTTGAATTGCTTGCAAGACGGCGTCTTGGCACGGTTCCGGATTTCTTCACTGTCGACAGTTTCCGCGTCATGGTTGAACGCCGCTTCAACGCCCGCCAGGAGCTTGTCACTGTGACGGAAGCCATCGTCAAAGTCACTGTTGGTGGCGAGGAGTTCATGTCGGTGGCAGAAGGCAATGGCCCGGTCAACGCGCTGGATCAAGCGCTGCGCAAGGATCTGGGTGTCTATAATGCCTATATCGAGGATCTGGAACTTGTCGACTTCAAAGTCCGCATTCTGAACGGTGGTACCGAAGCGATCACCCGTGTGCTGATCGAAAGCAGGGATGGCGATGGCAACCGCTGGTCTACAGTGGGTGTGTCGTCCAACATCATCGATGCGTCTTTTGCAGCGCTGCTGGAAAGTATCGAATACAAGCTGCTGCGGGCTAAACTTTGCTAAAGCCGGGCGACACGACCCACCGGTTCCTGTGAGTCTGATTCCGTGCGCACAGCATCGCGCAACAGTGGTATAATCTTGTCGACCTGATCTGTATTGAGAAAACTGACCTCAAAGCCTTTTCTGATATAGGCCTCGTCCTGCATGTGAGAAATCAGATCGATCAGCGGCTGCCAGAATCTGTTGATATTTGCCAGCAGCACCGGCTTTTTGTGCTGGCCGAGCTGCGCCCATGTCAATTGTTCGACAAGTTCTTCCAGAGTTCCGATGCCGCCGGGCAGGGCGATAAAACCATCTGACCGATCAAACATGGTGCGTTTGCGTTCATGCATGTCTTCCGTCAGGATCAACTCGTCGAGACGTTCCAGCTCGACATGAGATGCTTCCATATCCAACAGGAATCTGGGAATGATTCCAGTTACCTGTCCGCCATTATCGATCACGGCGGAGGAGATGGCACCCATCATGCCAATGGTTCCGCCACCATAAATCAGGCGAATATTCTCTTCTGCCAGAATACGGCCCAGCGCTGACGCTGCGTCCATATGGGCTGGGTCATTGCCGCTGCCGGCGCCGCAATATACGCAAAGCGCAGAAATTTTGCCCATAAATCAGAATACCCTTCCAGAAGGTTCATGCGTCCAGATTTGCCCTGGTCAGTGTCCTGGCGCGCTGACCTGGTGCTTGTTATGCCGGGGAAAGCATTTTAGGAACGGTTAACAGAATGTAGGGTCTGGACTCAATTAGGAGGTTGAATTGGTGAGTTTGATTTTGGTCAGAGTTAGGAGCAAAGGCGCAGGAAACCGTCTGGTTTTCAAGCCTTTGCGACGAAATCCTGGCCAAAAGCAAGCTCATCGCAAAGCGACGCTGCCCGAAAAGCCCAACTGCCGCTTCACAGATTTTGGAAAGGCAACCAGCCTTACCTGCAATCCGTTCATAGCATTTGGGCTTTTCTGGCAGCGCCAATTCAATCTCCTAATTGAGTCCAGACCCTGATTACACCGATATTCAGGATTTATGCAGTTATTACCATAATCTGGTATGAATTTCTTGTTCAAACAGTGTCATTAAACTGTCCGCAAACGGGAATGCGATGAAATCGGATCGATCTGGCCATGAGTGACCCTTCGACAGCATCAGATTCGAGCGAATCTCCAGAGCCGATTCAGCCTCCACAAACCCGGTCTCGCAAAAGATATGCCTTGGCCCTGACCGCAGGGGGGCTGGGCGCAGGCATCGTCATCGGCTCGCTACTTGTCGGCAGTGGCGTGGTTTCTGTTACGAGTTTGCGGCAGTCGCTGGCCGGATTGGGCACCGTTCCGCTGCCAACCAATGGACAATTACCGGACTCTGAACCACAGCCATCTGATTCATTGCCATCTGATTCAGTGCCATCCGTACCATTGCCAGATGCGCAGCCTGCGGATAGCGCTGAAAACACATCTGGCACTGCGCCTCAACCGGAGGAGTTCAGTGGGTCGCTGTCTTCACAATCTGCATCGCAGGATGCAGCGCCTGTTACCTCCACCGCGCCGCCCGTAGCCTCAACGACGCCGCCAGTTGCCTCCACCGCACCGCCTGCTGCGGGGCAGGAGGGTCTGACCCAGACACCGCAAGGCGGTGTGACGCCGACATTTGATATTGTCCGGGTGGAACCGGATGGGCACGCGGTGCTTGCAGGACTGTCAGAACCTGGCGACCGGATTGAAATCATGTCGGGCGAGAGCGTTCTGGCGAAAGCCACAGCTAATCCATCGGGCGAGTGGGCACTGGTGCTGGACGAGCCGTTGGAAGCGGGTGGACATCAGCTTGTTGTCCGCAGCACTTCTGATACGGCGCAAGAGCCGGTGGTATCAGTTCAAAGTGTAACCGTCGCGGTTCCTGAACAGCCGGATGAGTCGGCAATTGTCATGCTCGACAGACCCGGGAAACCGAGCACAGTCTGGCAAACTCCGGCAACGGTGCTTCGGCCAAACCAACAGCAGAACCAGCAGCAAAGCCAACCAGGCCAGCAAAACCGGCAAGGCGATTTCGCACTGTTGCAACCATCGGCCGGCGCTGTTCCGGCAAAACAGCCGCAGGCCGATCCTGCGGCCAACGCTGCTCCTGAAGCTGCTCCATCAGATGAGCTGGAGGTGGGGGCGACGCCATCCGCGCCACAATTGTCCGGCTCTGATGCCAATCCTGAAAAGCCGCTGGTCACCGTCGAAACCATTGAAACGGAAGGCACCGGGGAGGTGTATGTCTCCGGTGCATCAACGCCGGACACAACGGTGCGGCTCTATTTTGACAATGAGCTGGTTGGTGAAACAAAAGCCGGTTCCGTAGGGCGCTGGCAGCTCCAGTCCCGCCTCGCTGTGCCCGAAGGCCGGCTGAAAGTGCGCGCCGACCAGGTGCAGCCTGAGACCGGAAACGTGTTGGCCCGTCGGGAAGTGATATTTCAGCGCAGAACCGAAATTGCCGGCTCATTGGAAGTCCGCATTGATCCTTCCAAAGTCATCAATGCTGATTTTAGCCGTCGGGATCTGGCGGGTCGAGCTGAAGCAAAAATCTCGGGCGCGCTTTCGCAGGTAGAGCGGGTGGTCGTCGACAAAGGCGATAATTTATGGGCAATCGCGAGACGCCTTTACGGGCGCGGCGTGCGTTATACCATCCTGTACAGTGCAAATGAGGATCAAATTCGTGATCCGGCTCTGATCTTTCCCGGTCAGGTTCTGGCGGTTCCCGACGACGAGAATGGCTCTGATCGTCATAATCTTGGAAATTAGACGCCGCCTGCGCTCGGCAACGCGCTTGTCAAATCGCCGCAGTGTGCGCCGCTTATTCCCAGTTTCACCACGATGGCACTTGATTGCTGCGGGCCATATGCCATATTCATCGGTAATCACCGATGAAAGGAAATGGCGTGAAACGGCAAGTTCCGGAGGCAATATCCTCTTCACTCACAGTTTTGCCGCACGGCGTCAGCGGTGATTGCGACATGGCGACGGTTCTGCGCGCGCTGGGCCATCCTGCACGACTGGAAATCATACGGGCGCTGGCAAGCCGAGGGCGTTGCTTTTGCGGTGAGATCGTCGAGATGCTGCCGCTGGTGCAATCCACGGTGTCGCAACATCTGAAAGTGTTGAAGGATGCCGGTTTGATCGAGGGTGCAATTGACGGTCCCCGGTCCTGTTACCGTCTCAACACCCAGAAACTCAAAGACGCAAGCGCACTGATGGCAGATCTGACAGTGGCTGGCGAGGCGGCTTCGGCCTGCCATGACGGCAACAACAGCACTTAGACATTGCTGTAAAATCGTGATGTGACGCAGGGCTTGCAGCCTCTGCTCGCTGATATCACGCCCAACCACGCAGGAATTCAGGAATTCGGTTCATATGACTGCAATTGACGTGCCCGGCAAGGCTGGCGAAACGGCGAAAAAGCCGCAGCAACAGACCTCGCCGGTTTCCACTAGTGATGGTGATCTGGTTTCCACCATTCGCAATTTGTGGCCTTACATGTGGCCATCAAGTCGTCCGGAACTGAAGCGCCGTGTAGGGTGGGCTTTCGTCGCATTGGTCGTGGCAAAAATCGTCACAGTATTTGTGCCGTTTCTTTATAAATATGCCACCGATGCGCTGGCCGGTAATTCTGGTGAGATAGCGTTTCTCCCGTCGTTTCTCCTGGCACCGGTGATGCTGGTCATCGCCTATGGCGGTGGCCGGGTTCTGATGATCGGCTTTACCCAGTTGCGCGACGGACTGTTTGCCCGTGTCAGCCAGCACGCTGTCAGGAGCCTGGCGCGAAAGACCTTCATGCATATCCATGATCTGTCGCTGCGCTTTCATCTGCAGCGCCGCACTGGTGGTCTGTCGCGGATCATCGAACGCGGCACCAAAGGCATTGAAACCGTTGTCCGCTTTACCATCCTGAGTTCTTTCCCCACCGCGCTGGAATTCATCTTCATGGCGGGCATTGTCGGTTATAATTTCGATTGGACCTATCTGGCCGTGATCGTCGGCATGATTGTTTTCTATGTTGTGTTCACGATCAAGGCATCGAACTGGCGGATCGCCATCCGGCGGCAGATGAACGATTCAGATACGGATGCCAACAGTAAGGCTGTCGACAGTCTGCTGAACTACGAAACGGTGAAATATTTCGGCAATGAAAAGCTTGAAACTGACCGGTTCGACCGATCGATGCAGGGCTATGAAGACGCCGCAATCAAAACGTCGACTTCTCTGTCATGGTTGAATTTTGGCCAGACGCTGATCTTTTCTGCGGGCCTGGTCATCTGCATGGCGATGTCGGCAAGGGCTGTCATGGCCGGAACCCAGACGCTGGGCGATTTTGTACTGATCAATGCCCTGCTGATGCAGCTTTATCTGCCACTGAATTTTATCGGCTCGATTTACCGCGAAATCAAACAGGGTTTTGTCGACATTGAAGCCATGTTCAATCTGCTCGATGTCCCCGCCGAGGTTGAGGACAAGCCGGGGGCCGGGGACATTCGCATTGAAGATGCGACCATCCGGTTTGAAAATGTCCGGTTCCACTATGATGACACGCGAGCCATTCTGAAAGGCATTGATTTTGAAGTGCCGGCCGGCCGGACCGTAGCGATTGTCGGGCCATCAGGTGCGGGCAAGTCGACAATCTCGCGGCTGCTGTTCCGCTTCTATGATGTGACTGGCGGTCGGATTACGATTGACGGGCAGGATATTCGCGACGTCACACAGGCATCGGTCAGACATGCCATCGGCATGGTTCCTCAGGACACTGTTTTGTTCAATGAATCCATTGCCTACAATATACGCTACGGCCGTCCCGATGCGAGCACTGAAGAGGTCCATGAAGCCGCTGATATGGCGCAGATTTCAAATTTCATCAAAAGTCTCCCGGATGGATTTGATACCGAGGTCGGAGAGCGCGGGCTGAAACTTTCGGGCGGTGAAAAACAGCGTGTCGCTATTGCCAGAACCATTCTCAAGGCCCCGCCGATTTTGATCCTCGACGAGGCCACGTCTGCGCTCGACAGCCATACCGAACAGGAAATTCAAAGCGCTCTGGATCAGGTGTCCAAAGGACGCACGACGCTGGTCATCGCTCACAGATTGTCCACCGTTGTCGGCGCCAATGAGATCATCGTGTTGGACGCAGGGACCATCGCGGAGCGTGGAACGCATCTGGAACTGTTGTCCGAAAGCGGAATCTACGCGTCCATGTGGAACCGTCAACGCGAAGTCGATGAGGCTGCCGAGCTGTTGCGCAAGGTGCGTGAGTCCGATGATCGCGGTTATATCGGCTCGCTTGCGGCAAGCTAAGGCATTTTGCTGCGCCTTCACTGAAATTGCATCTGGAAGTCCGGCAGCAATGTCTGTTAACGTCGCGCAGGTCACGGACCTGACGAAACAGATGGCGCACAAAAATCATGAGTACGATCGCAGACAGCATCCGTAATTCCTTGGTCCCGATTCACAAGGAAGGCTACCCTTTCATAGCCATTGCTGGATTTCTCGCACTGGTGCTCGGGTCGCTATGGTCACCATTGTTCTGGATTTTTGCAATCCTGACGGCTTGGGTCGCCTATTTTTTCCGCGACCCGTCGCGGGTGACACCGATTGACGACAGATTGGTTATCAGTCCGGCAGATGGGCGCGTTTCCGCAATCGGCCAGATTGTCCCACCACCAGAGCTGGAACTGGGCACACAACCTCTGGATCGCGTTTCGATTTTTATGAATGTCTTCAACTGCCATGTAAACCGGTTGCCGATGGGCGGACAGATCACACGGATCGCCTACACGCCGGGGAAATTTCTCAATGCGGAACTGGACAAGGCCAGCGAGCACAACGAGCGCAACAGCGTTGTGGTCAACACACGCTACGGCCCGGTTGGCGTTGTCCAGATTGCCGGTCTGATTGCCCGGCGCATTGTCTGCTGGGCGAGGGAAGGCCAGGATATGACGGCTGGAGAGCGGTTCGGTCTGATCCGATTTGGATCAAGACTTGATGTCTATCTGCCACGCGGTACTTCAACGCGCGTCGCCCTTGGGCAGACTGCCATCGCCGGAGAAACCGTCCTGGCGGTTTTCGAAGAGGGTGGGGCGCAGGAATTGCTGTCTCGCGTGGATTGACAGACATGAGCGGACCTTTTCAACCTCTGGATCCGGATGACAAGGACGGATTGGGTCCAAATCTCGTCGACCCTGTCAGGAAGCGGCCGATTTCCCTGCGTTCCATTCTGCCGAATATGGTGACTTTGCTGGCGCTGTGTGCCGGACTGACCTCCATCAGGCTGGCTATGGAAGGCCGCTTTGAATTCGCCATTTTTGCAATGGTGATTGCAGCCGTGCTTGATGGCCTGGACGGGCGGGTGGCAAGACTGCTGAAATCCAGCTCAAAACTGGGGGCAGAGCTGGATTCCCTGACAGACTTCGTCAATTTCGGTGTGGCACCGGGAATGATCCTCTATCTCTGGCTACTCGACGAACTGCGCTCTCTTGGCTGGATAGCAGCTCTGATCTTCGCCATCTGCATGGCGTTGCGTCTGGCCAGGTTCAATGTCGCGAATGCCGCCAGAAGCAAGCGCAAAACCGATGAGTGGCAGGATAATTATTTCACCGGTGTGCCCGCACCTGCTGGTGCAATGTGTGCCCTGCTGCCTTTGTCACTGCAACATATCGGCGTGCCGATTGACGCCGATTGGGCAGTTCCTGTCATGATTTATGTTCTGGTGATCGGATTTCTGGTGGTCAGCACCGTTCCGACCTTTTCGGGCAAGAAACTGGGACAGCACATTCCGCGCGATTTTGCGCTGCCGCTGATGGTCGGACTTGTCCTTTGGGCCGCTCTGCTGGCGAGCTATCCGTTTACCGTCGTGAGCATCATGACGATTATATATCTTGTATTATTGCCCTTCGGTGTCCGCAGTTTCCGCAAGAAACTGGCGGCTGAGCAACAGCCACCAACTTCCTGAGATTGCTCGAGAAGACGCATGACATTTTGGCCGGCTAACAATATCGGCTCGAAGAACCCAGCTTTCCATGGCTGCTTCTCTCGCTGTCGATGCGCGGCGCAACACAGATGGGCCGTGTTTTTTCGGGATGATCTTGTTCTTGCGTCCCTCTGTTGGACACATTTAAACCTGACACCGGCGCGAATATATGGGTTCTCAAAGAGTCTTGACGGTCGCCCATGCCACGCTATGTTTTAAAGCCAGGCCAGTTCCCCTGTGTCGGGGGCATTTTTCCAAGGAGCTTAATCGCCATGAGAATCCGAAGTGTTTTTGTCGCTGCCAGCTTGACAGTCTCGCTAGCTACGGTTGCGCAAGCCGAAATTACGGTGTCCTCCAAAATTGATACCGAAGGTGGCCTGCTCGGCAACATCATCGCCCTTGCGCTCGAAGATGCAGGCCTTCCCGTCGAGCGCCGTCTGCAACTGGGCGGCACCCAGATTGTTCGTGAGGCAATAATGGCAAGCCAGATCGATATATACCCGGAATATACCGGAAACGCCGCTTTCTTCTTCAACGAAGCTGACAGCAGTATCTGGAAAGATGCCAAGGCCGCCCATGCGCGTGCCGCTGAATTGGATGCCGAGAAAAACAACATCATCTGGCTCGATTCTGCCCCAGCCAATAACACATGGGCCATCGCTGTAACCGGTTCTGTCGCCGAAGAGAACGGCCTGTCGACAATGTCCGAGTTCGGAGCCTGGGTGGCTGGCGGTGGCACGGTCAAGCTTGCTGCCTCAACCGAGTTCGTATCTTCTCCCGCGGTACTGCCTGCGATGCAGACGACATACGGCTTTGAGCTCTCGCAGGATCAGACGGTGATCCTTTCGGGTGGTGATACGGCGGCTACAATTCAGGCCGCAGCGCGCGGAACATCAGGTGTAAACGCAGCTATGGTCTATGGCACTGACGGTGGTGTCGGGGCAACCGGCCTTGTCGTGATGCAGGACGACAAAGGTGTGCAGCCGGTTTATGAACCCACGCCTATCATCCGCGCCGAGGTGCTGGAGGAATATCCGTCGATTCCCGACGTCCTCAACCCGATCTTCGCCGGTCTGGACATGCAAACCCTGCAGAAACTCAACGGCCGCATCCAGGTAGGCGGAGAACCGGCCGAGTCTGTGGCCCGTGAGTACCTTACCCAGACTGGAGTTCTGGACTGATCGAGCGGTGCCCGCAAAAGAATCCGCTCGGGCTCTTTCTGCACCAGGGATTCTATTCGCTGTTTTAGGGTTTGCAGCGATATTGGTACCTTTCGTAACTCTCTCCGCCAACCGCATTGTGGCTGGCGAGGGAATTACGGTTTGGCGTCTCGCCGGGCCGGGCATTACGCTGCCCGGTCTTGTGTCCATCGCCGCAGGACTTATCCTTGGCCTTCTGGCCGCCTGGCCACGGATACGCTTGGCCGGAGCCGTGTTGGGGCTGGCTGGGTTGCTCTGGTTGGTAATGAACGCAGCGCCGAGCTTGCTGGCCGGCGCGGGCGAATTCGCACGCGTTTCGCCTGCTGTGGGGTTCTGGTGTCTTCTCGTTGTTTTAGTTCTGCTGATGTCAGATGCGCTTGGGAATCTGGCCCCCGGACCGCTGGCGCGCGCATCGCTGCTGATCGCGGTGCTGGCGACGCTGGCACTTATTCTGTGGTCCGGAGCACTTTCTGACCTGTCGATCCTCCGGGAATACGCAGGGCGAAAATCTGCCTTCGTTGATGCGACTCTGCGACATCTCGGGCTTGCATTCGGCTCGCTGCTTATTGCAGGAATCATCGGCTTTCCATTGGGAATCCTGTGCCACCGACGCGCCCGGCTGCGCGGGCTGATTCTGCCGGTGTTAAGCTTTTTGCAGACCATCCCGTCACTTGCGATGTTCGGTCTGATGATCCCGATCCTTAGCTGGGTCGGGGACACTGTGCCGGGTGCCCAAGCCATCGGCATCGCCGGGATCGGTTTTGCCCCCGCCTTTCTGGCACTGGTATTCTATTCGCTTTTGCCGGTGGTCGGTAACACCGTGGCCGGTCTGGCCTCCGCGCCGCCAGCTGCGATTGAGGCTGCGCGTGGCATGGGAATGACACAGCGGCAACGCCTGATGCGCGTCGAACTGCCTCTTGGCCTGCCGGTCATCCTGTCTGGTGTGCGCATCGTGTTGGTGCAGAATATCGGCCTTGCCGTTATCGCCGGGCTGATCGGTGGGGGCGGATTTGGCACATTTGTTTTTCAAGGCCTCAATCAGACGGCGACTGACCTTATTCTGCTCGGCGCGCTGCCAACCGTAGTGCTGGCCCTCGTGGCCGCAATGGTGATGGACATTCTCGTGGACCTGGCCCGTCCGATACCGGAGACAACCGCATGATCGAAATCGATAAGGTTACCAAGCTCTATGGAGACGCGCGCGCCGTGGATGCCGTGACCATGACGGTCGAGACGGGCACGATCACCGTGATTGTCGGCACCTCTGGCTCGGGCAAGACCACGCTGCTTCGTATGATCAACCGGTTGGAGGAGCCCAGCTCGGGAGAAGTGCGTATTAACGGGGTTTCCACCTCGACAGTGAAGCCTCATGAACTGCGGCGTCATATCGGTTATGCCATTCAGGGCCACGGGTTGTTTCCGCACCACACGGTCGCACGCAATATCGGCGCTGTGCCGGAACTGCTGAACTGGTCTGCCGACAAGATCAGCGCGCGCGTTGATGAGTTGCTCAGCCTGTTCTCGATGGACCCAGCGACATTCCGCAACCGCTATCCCGTTGAACTGTCGGGCGGGCAGCAGCAGCGTGTGGGCGTGGCAAGGGCGCTGGCATCGCGGCCTGATTTGTTGCTTATGGACGAACCCTTCGGAGCGCTCGATCCGGTTATCCGGCACCGCGCGCAGGACGATCTGCGCCGCATCCAGAAGAAATTGGGTTCGACCATCATGCTGGTCACCCACGACATGGAGGAAGCGATCCGACTTGCTGACCGCGTGGCGGTGATGGATGCCGGTCAGCTTGTGCAGTATGGCACACCGGCCGAGATCATCACCCGGCCCGCAACGGAATTCGTTGCCGACATGGTTGGCGGAGTTGAACGCCCGCTCCGTCTCCTGTCACTGGTTTCTGTCTCGGAGTTGGTTGAAGAGGGCGTGGCCGAGGGAGACGCGCTGCCGGCCGAGGCAAGCCTGCGCGACGCGCTCTCGGCGTGTCTTTGGACTGGACGTGCTGCGGTGCCGGTGGAGCAGGACGGAACGATTGTCGGGCGCGTGACCTTCGATGCCATTCGCGCCGTGGCTCAGGCACACCCATGAGCATCGGGACCATTCTGCGGCCGGCCCTGGCCCTGCTGCTGGTCGCGCTGGTTCTGCGGCCCACGTGGTTCACGCCGGTCTTCGCACCCTTTGCGCCGCAAGGCGGACCGGTCATCTATGAACGCGCCTCGCTGTTGTCGTTGTCGATCAGCCATTTGGGTCTCGTCGCGGCGGCCTCGGCAGTGGCCACGCTGGTTGCCGTAACGCTGGCCATCCTTGTGACCCGTCCGGCGGGGGCAGCGTTTCTACCGCTTTCGCGTACGATCACGAATATGGGGCAGACCTTTCCGCCTGTCGCCGTTCTGGCGCTGGCAGTGCCTGCATTGGGCTTTGGCGCAGGACCGACCCTGGTGGCACTCTTTCTCTACGGTCTGCTGCCGATCTTCGAAAACGCGATCTCCGGCCTTTCGACACTGCCACCTGCCACAATGGAGGCCGCCCGAGGTATCGGACTGAGTCGTTGGCAGCGGCTGTTGCGGGTGGAGCTGCCCCTTGCAATGCCCGTGATACTGACCGGCATTCGTCTGTCTGTCGTGATCGCCCTGGGCACCGCGACGATCGGATCCACCGTGGCCGCCCGCACGCTGGGCGAAGTGATTATCGCCGGGCTGCTGACCAACAACACAGCCTTTGTGCTGCAAGGTGGTCTGATCGTCGGACTGTTCGCGGTGCTTATCTACGACGCTCTGGTGCAACTCGAAGCGCGTATCGCTCGTCGCACAGGCAGGTAGGGTCTGGACTCAATCAGCAAACGGTCTATTCCGCAGCCTGCGGCAGGTGACGATCTCGATCATCCGGAACAGGGAAAGGGCGAATCTGCGCCGTTTCCCCGGCAGGTTCCGCCGATGTGCCGTTGCGCACACCGCGCATGCGTTTGAAGAGAGCGCCAAAATTGCTTGGCAGTGACAGCAGAACCGGCACCAGCAGCAAGGTTAGCAGGGTCGAGAACGCCAGACCGGAAATGATTGCTGTTGATAGCTGAACCCACCAGATCGAGGTAATTCCGCCGACCGCAATGACGCGATTGAAGAAGTCAAAATTGACCTGGGTCGCCATCGGAACCAGGCCGGCAATCGTCGTGATGGTGGTTAGCAGAATCGGGCGCAGACGCTGTGCACTGGTTTTCAGTACAGCTTCCTTCGGTTCAGCGCCTTCACGCCGCAGCCTGTTATAGGTATCGATCAGCACAATTGCGTTGTTCACCACAATGCCCGCCAACGCCACCACGCCGGTGCCTGTCATGATGATGGAAAACCGCTGGCCGGTGACCATCAGGCCAATCAGAACCCCGACAACAGCCAGAATGACAGTCATCAGCGTGATAGCTGTCTGATAGAAGGAATTGTACTGGGTCACCAGAATGACGAACATCAGGAACAGCGAGGCAAGCGCGGCCTTGCCGAGAAATGCACCGGCCTCATTCTGTTCTTCATCGGCGCCGCGGAAGCGCATCTGTACAGAGTCCGGCCAGCTCTGACTGTCGAGCCAGACCTGCAATTCACCGGTCTTTGTATTTGGCAGTGCATCGCTGCCGGGCGCGATATTGGCTTTCACATCCATCGCATACAGGCCGTCCCGGCGGGTAATGCTTGAAACTTTCGGCTTGGCTTCGCGGCGCACAAAATTCGAAATTGGCACCTGACCGTTTTCCGTGCGCAATTTCAGCTTGTCCAACTCATCAAAGCTGCGCTGGTCTTCCGGCAACCGTACCCTGATGTCAATTTCGTCTTCTGAATCATCCGGCCGGTAAGTGCCGATCATGACGCCATTGGTCACTAGTTGCACCATCGCTCCGACAGAGCCGATTCCGGCATTGAAGCGGCCGGCTTCCTGCCGGTCAATATCAAGTTGCCATTCGATGCCAGGCAGCGGACGGCCATCCTCGATCTCAATCAGATCACTCATCGTATCGACCTGTGCGCGTACTTTTGCGACGGTCTCAACGAGTTCATCGTAATCGGTCGTTTTAATTTCCAGCCGCAGATCCTTGCCGGTCGGAGGGCCGCCTTCAACTTTGCGGATCTCCACCGTGATACCGGCCAGATCGGCTGTTCTTGCACGGATCTCGTCAAAAATCTCAACGGCCAGCCGGCGGCAGCAATATTCCTCCAGCTCAATGTTGATCTCGCCGATCACATCTGCAGGCTTGTCCTGAACTGCACCGATACCGGTTCCGCCATCACCGCCGCCACCACCGCCGGCGGATGATGATGAAACGGCATTGCGCACGCCGACAGTCTGGAGAATTTCACCTTCAACTTCGCGGACCAGCTCGTCTATCTCCTGAACCGACAGATTGCCGCGCGCTGTCACCAGAACAATCGCCTGATCGGGTTCTTCTTCAACGAAAAATTCGACGCCATTGTTGTTTTGGCCAAACATCATGAAAACGCCGACGACAATGGCAACGGCTACGCCCAGAGTGATCAGATTACCCGTCACAGATCCGGATATCCGGCTCAAAAACCTGAGATAGATGCCGGTAATGCCTTTCATTTCATCAACGTTGAGCTCCGCGTTGGCATTCATTTTCGCCGCTTGCTCGGCCTCCTCGGGTGACGCTTTTGTACGGCCAATCAGACCGCCCGTAACCGGCAGGAAAATCATCGCAGTCACCAGCGCGGCAGACAACACGATCACCACCATGATCGGCAGATAGCTCATGAACTCGCCGGACACACCGGGCCACAGCAGCAGTGGCAGAAACGCCGCCAGAGTGGTGCCTGTGGACGACACAATCGGCCACAGCATCAGTTTTGCAGCGCGAATATAGGCCTCCCGCCTGTGCATACCCTCCGAAATTTTCCGGTCGGCATATTCGACGATCACTATGGCACCATCGACCAGCATGCCTACTGTCAGCACAAGACCGAACATGACCATCATGTTGACGGTCATGCCGAGGGCACCGAGAATGAGAAAACCGGTCATGAAACTGGTAGGGATTGCAAGACCGACCAGAATCGCCGACCGCACACCCAGCGCCGCCAGAACGACGATCATGACAAGCACGATGGCGGTCATGATGGAGGATTGCAGCGAGCCCTGAACCTCTTTGATGAAGTTCGACTGATCCAGCATGAAATCAATCTGGATTGCGTCAGGCCATTCAGCGGTGAAATCGGCAACTTTCTGCCGAACCGCGTCATTGTTTTCAATAATGTTGGTGCCGAGCCGTTTGACCACGCTGATTGCAATCGCCGGCTTGCCATTGATGCGGGTAAAGCCATTGGCATCTTTGAAGGTACGGCGGATCTCGGCGACATCAGCAAGGGTGACGACACCTTCGCCATTCTGCTTGATCGGCAGGGTGTAGACATCCTGAGCCGTTTCAATCAGGCCGGGAACCTTGATGTTGAAACGCCCGTTGCCGTCATCGAGAAATCCGGCTGCGACAAGCTGGTTGTTGTTGGCCAGTGATGTCAGCAATTCCTGCTGTGTAATGTCATAGGATTCCAGCCGCATCATATCGATGACGACTTCAAGCTGTTCTTGCCGGTGCCCGTTCAGATTGGCTTCCAGCACAGTTGGAATGGATTCAAGTTCATCCTGCAACAGCCTTGCATGGCGAAACAGGGTGCGTTCGGGAACATTTCCGGACAGGGCTACAAAGATGGTCGGTTGCAGTGAAAAATTTGTCTCGAAAATCTGCGGTTCATCCGCATCGGCCGGCAATTGCGCCTGTGCCTGATCCACTTTGTCGCGAATGTCGGCGAGCGCCTTTTCCTTGTTAAAATCGATGTTGAATTCAAGCACAATGCCGGCATGGCCCTCCGAAGCCACGGCGGTCAGTTCCTTCAGCCCGTCCAGGCCGCGCAGCGAGGTTTCCATTGGCCGCACCAGCAGGCGTTCAGAATCCTCAGGCGAGATTCCCTGCTGCCCGATCGAGACATAGAAAACCGGGACATCAATATCCGGATTGGCTTCCTTTGGAATGGCCAAATAGGTGAGGGCACCGGCAACTATCATGACCAGCATCAGGGTGAGAACAGTACGGGGACGCCGTAAGATGCCGTCAAGGGCGGAGATCATTGTGCGCTCTCCGCAAAGAGAGGCTCTACCGGTTGGCCGTCAACGACATATTCCTGACCAACGGAGATGACCGTCACGGTTTCGGGAAGACCGGTCACCCAGACGCCCTCCTTGGTCTCGCCAAGAATGACGATTTTCTCAAATTTATTGGTGCCGGTCTCAAGATCAACCAGCCGGATGCCCAGGTCACCGGCATCGCTCAGGGTCAGCATGCTGGGCGCCAGAAGATGGGCCGGAACCGCTTTCAGCGGCACATTTGCAGTGGCTGTCACCCCGTCGCGAATCGAGTTGTCGTCGTTGGGAATTTCAATATCCACCTGAAACGTCCGTGTCGCCGCATCCGCTGCTGCTGCGATGTAACTGATACGTCCGACCCTTGTTTCGCCGGTGATCAGCGCCACCTCAGCTGGCTGATTGAGCGACAGATTGCTGATGTCTCTTTCCGACACCTGGCCGGTCACGAGCATCGGATTTGTGTCAATCAAGGTTGCGCAGATTCCACCAACGGACAGCAGATCACCACTTTCGGCCAGAGGCTTCTGGACAATGCCTGATACGGAAGCACGGATTTCAACCCGGCCCAGCTCCAATTCAGATTCCTGAAGAACCGCTTTCGCAGCATCCAGTGCGGCTTTCAGCGCGCGCACCCGATTGTCGGCGGCAAAGCCGCGTTTTTGCAGTTTTGCGTTGGCGGAGTATTCGGCCTCCGCCTGTTCCGCTGCCGCTTTTGCCTGAAGCACCCGCGCTTCTCGCGCGCCGCTGTCCAGGCGGCACAGAAGATCGCCCGGTACAACCTGCTGGCCCAGTTCCACAAAACGTTCAGCGATAATCCCGCTGGTTTCCGCACGGACTGAAATGGTCGCGTCTGCTTGCGTCCTGCCTCTGATTTCCAATTCCCTGCGGCGGTCGCTGGCCTGCAGGGTTTTTACCCGCACAGCCACTGTCTGCAGGGTGCTTTCCTGTCGCTCGGCAATGCTTTGTGCTTCGGCGCTGGCGGTGGCCTGGCCGCCGATCCTGAGCGTGCCGGTGCCCATCCAGACGCCAATTCCGACCAATACGATGGTGGCGGTGAGATATGATCTGTTAATTCGAAACGCCATCATCGGGATCCTGTCTGATCGGCCATTTGTGCGCGGTCAACGGCATCGCGCCGCGGCTCCGCCGGTTCTGCATCGCTGCGCGGATTGGTACAGGCACAGGCTTCCAGTTTTGCGCGGGATTCTTCGAGGAATTTCAACGATTGCGACATGCAATGCATGCCGTAGCTCGCGGCCCAGTTAAAACTCGGATGAACGCTTTTTGCTTCAATCTGCTCGATCATCTTCAATTCCTGCTGTAGCTGGGCCTTATGAGTGTCGATGGCTTTGGCAACCACTTCGCGGGGCAGCATTTCAGCAGAAATTGCGATCATCAGAAACTCGGATCTGAAGACATCCGGTGCAGGCGGTTCCAGCAGAGAGCGGATCAACTCTTCCCGGCCGGACCTGGTTATCGAGTAAATCTTGCGCGACGGTTTGCCAGGGTGGCTTTCTTCGCGACAGGTCACCAGACCGTCATTTTCCAGTTTATTGAGGGCAGGGTAGATGGAACCGTAACTGGCATCGACAAAATGGCTGTATTTACCGTCAATCGACATTTTGCGGATTTCATATCCGGTCGCATCCTCGAAATTCAGGATAGCCAGGCAAAGCGTTCTTACATTCATGATGTGCCGTCACAGCTAGAGGAAAACCGGCCTGAAGCAGGCATATGCCGGCCGTGTATATATCAATTCGATATATGATCGTCCGACATATGTCTGGCACATGTCAACGTCAAGCTGTGTCAGCATGTTTTTTACGCAGCCGAACAGGGCAACGCATGCTGAGAAGATGTTGGAAAGGCTGGACGTTAAGGAGGAATCAGCGTTTGCGTCGCAAATGGATCACTTTATCGTTGGCAGGATTAGTGACAGCACCGGTGGCTGGTTTGTCTGTGCCGCGATCCGGGTCATCTGGCTGAGGACCGGCTTCGGGCGGTTTCCCCTCGTATTTTTGCGTTGTCATGCGCAAAAATGCCCGCAGCGTAGCAATTCGCTCATCCATCATCCGTTCAAAGAAGGGATCTCTGGCATTAACACCATTGGGAATGCGGTTCATCTTGTCGCCCGTTGCCTGTCGTATCGCTGGAGTCCAGACCCCAATAAAGCGAATTATGGTTAGTTTAGTCTTAACAACTGCAAAGCGCAAATCGCAGGGCTGTTTTATCGCGGCGCACCGGTCGTTAAAAAGTCTGGCAGGTGATGTCCATTTGCCGCAGGATTTGTTAGAAACCATATCGAGATCGCAATTACAGGGTTCCGGCAAGTCTCATGATCGACGCAAATCTTTATCTTACCTTTCTGGCCGCCTGCATTGCCGTGATTATTGTTCCCGGCCCGACGGTCACCGTCATAGTCGCCAACAGCATGCGCAGTGGCGTTTGGGCCGGACTGGCAAATGTTGCCGGAACCCAGCTTGGCCTCGCCCTGACGTTGATTATTCTTGCATTTGGGCTGTCGGTAATAATCGCCTTTGTCGGAGAAGCATTCGTCTGGATAAAACTGGTTGGCGCGGCCTACCTCATATGGCTGGGCATCTCATTGTGGCGCGCCGGGCGCGGGATCGACCGCATTGAATCAGCACTTCAGAAAACCACATTCAAGCAGATGTTTTTGCAGGGTTTTTTCGTTATTCTGGCCAACCCGAAAAGCCTGTTCTTTTTTGGTGTTTTCATTCCCCAATTTGTCGATCCGTCAAAGGATGCTGTCATGCAGACGCTGATTCTCGGTGCAACATTTATGGTCGTCGCAACCGTTCTGGACGGCAGTTATGCTGTGCTGGCTGGCGGGGCGGGCCAGGTGCTGACACGGACCCGCGTCAGGCTGCTGCAGCGCCTTAGTGGCACTCTGCTGATTGCAGGGGGCATCTGGATGGCATTGCAGAAGCGTTCGTGATCTGCTTTGCAGTAGATGCATGGTCCCTGTTTTCAGCCTGATCGGACATTTGGAATGAGCAAAACGGTTCTTTATCCGGGGTCTTTTGACCCAGTCACGAATGGTCATCTGGATGTTCTGCGCCAGGCCCTGATGCTGGCCGACCGGATTGTCGTGGCCATTGGCGTGCACGCTGGCAAAAAACCGTTATTTTCATTTGAAGAACGTCAGGCCCTGATTTCAGCCTCGATCGAACAGTCGGAGTTTTCAGACCAATTGCCTCGCGTGAGCATTGTCAGCTTTTCCGGACTCAGCATCGACGCTGCTCGGGACCATAATGCCCAATTCATGGTTCGGGGACTGCGCGATGGTACCGATCTGGACTATGAAATGCAGCTCTGCGGCATGAATTCCGCTATGGCCCCGGATATCGGCACGGTGTTCCTGCCGGCCAGTCCCGCTGTTCGCCCAATTACGGCCACGCTTGTGCGTCAAATCGCGGGCATGAAGGGCGATATTTCCAGTTTCGTGCCGGAGAATGTTGCATTGGCCCTGTCGCGAAAGTTCCAGAACTGATGAGTATCCGTTTGTCGAGACTTTTTTGCGGGTTATTCCTTGCAGGCTGGTTCGCTTTGTTGCCGGTCCTGCCGACTGTCGCTCAGGATGCCGCCGGAGGATCCGAGACTGAAGCTGTTGATCTGGACAACCGTATCGTTCTGGAACTTGAAGGCGGCCTGGTCACAATTGATCTGCGGCCAGATATGGCTCCATCTCACGTTGCCCGTTTAAAGAATCTGATCAGAAGAGATTTCTATGACGGCTTGCTGTTCCATCGTGTCATTGACGGATTTGTTGCGCAGACAGGCGATCCGACGGGAACTGGAATGGGCGGGTCCGACCTGCCGGACCTGGAAGCCGAGATCAGCGATGGCCAGTTTCTTCGCGGTACGGTTGGCATGGCCAGGGGAGAGCAGCTGGACAGCGCGAACTCACAGTTTTTTATCCTTCTCGGAGACGCCCCCTGGCTGGAGGGCGAGCACACGATTATCGGTCAGGTGGTTAGTGGGCTTGAACTGATTGAAAGCCTCAAGTCAGGAACCAAACCGGACAATGGTCTGGTCAAGAATCCTGATGCCATGGTGGCACTGCGGATTGTGGGAGATGTGGATCAACGTCTGAAAATGGCACGGCAGAACAATGCCGCAGCCGAACTGGCAGCAGAACAGGCGCAATTAGCAACGGCAGCAGCAGTCAGCGCCTTGCAAGAGGCTGATACAGTCGGTCGTTATGCTGAAGAAAGCCGGCAAGCGGCTACTCTGGCCGACGAAGCCGTGGCCCGCAAAACTGCTGCTGAAGAGCAGGCGTCGTTTGCCGTACAGGATGCCGAAATTGCCGTGCGCGAGGCAGAGGCGTCGTTGTCTCTGACGCGCAATCAGCTGTCCCGCGCAACTCAGCGGCTGGATTCTGCCGTGATCCAGGTTGCAGAGCTTTCACAGATCAAACAGGCCACCTCTACGCAACGCGCCGAAGCTGACGCGCAATTCACCACTGCCCAGGCACAATTGGGTTCAGCGGAAGACGCCTTCGCAGCTGCGAGCGATGCATCAGATAAGGCAGCTGAACGAGCTCAACGGTCAAGACAGGCCGCCGAACAGGCCTCCGCGGGCGTGGTTGCGGCCAGGCAGGTCTTGGTGGCGATCAAGCTGGATCAGGCAAACGCCGATCAGTTCGCAGCCACTACCGGACTGGCCTCGAGCATTGCGCGTGAGACACGTACCGCCGAGAAAGTTGCAATCGAAACGCAAGATGCGGCAACTGCGCGACAGCTCTTCAGGGCGGCAGAAGCCGTGCTCCAGGCAAATGTGTCCGACGCAAATTCCGTTAAAGGCCCTGCGGAAAGAGCGACGGCTGTGGCGGGCGAGGCAAAACGCAATCTGGCGGATGCAGAAATGCGGTTGGAATCCGCCCGTTCACTTCTGGCAGAAGCGAGCATCGCCAAATCCCGGGCCTTGGGACAGCGCGACATCGCGGCCAATCAGGCGGCGGCGGCAAGAAGCTTGCGTGCCGGCGCGCAGTCCAAACTGGCTACGGCCACCAAAACAGAGGCGGCTGCCGCCACCCGG
>CAXBCI010000014.1:0-78571 GCA_963974065.1 uncultured Hyphomicrobiales bacterium
AGCAGCGGAATCATAATCCGCGTGTCGGGGGTTCGAGTCCCTCCTCCGCTACCAAATTTCAAACCTATACTTTTGAAAAATTTAGTAAATTACACCCACATGCAAATTGACCCACCATAAAACCCACCATTGGGTTTGATGTCGCATTCAATCTCTCTCGGTATTGCTCATAGTGCCTTTTCCTGAGGGAATGGGCCGAGGCATCGGTGTCCGCTTAAGAGATCAAAACTTTCTCACTTCTAAACCGACTTACAGGTGTTCTCCGAGACGTTTCGACATTGGAATGACGGTTGTTTATACTTGGTCTTAGGTGGCCCCTGAGGCGTTAAAACAGGAAACGGGCACCTTTCGCTTTACCCCAAAAGGCTTTTTTGGCGACTGATGCCGCCCTTGAGGCGGTTGTATAACTTGCTGGCACCCGATCCTCCTGGCGGGAAGATGCTCGGGGTGAATTGATCTTCGTCGATCTCAATTGCGCGGAACAGTTCATAAAACTCCTGTTCCGAAACAACTCTCGGCGTGTCCACGATCTCAAGGAATGCATCCTGAAAGAAGCGAATTAGTCCATTATACCCAGTCGTACGGTTCAGGATTTTGCCGGGCTCCACATCGTTCCAAGCGTTTGGCCACCTGTGTGCAACCGCGTGAAAATAGTTGCTGACATTCTCAAGCATTGAGGCCGTATCTTCCTCTCGATAGAAATCCACGAATACTCGTTTTCTCCAGTTTTCTTGGGGCTCTTTTGTACCAACCAGTCCGAATAGACCTTTGGAACGTTCTTTTTCTTGTTCAGGGGGGAGATGTCTTAGCAGTCCGTTGACAACTGAAGCTTGCGCTAGCGTCTCGTCGTCTATGCCCGGCGTTTTTATGCCTAACCGTTTAATGCGATTGTGCAGTGGTCCTTCTGGCTCCCGGTTTAGAGCTACAGCTATTTCATGAGCAACCTTATATGGGCTGGTTTCTCTAGCGTAATCTAATAGGTCGTAGACCAAACTTTTGTTCACCTTGGTCTGAGCTAGATTCACCCTAGAGAATATTTCTGCCTTGTCAGTATTGTCGGCGCCAACAAAAATCGACACGTTAACTTCGAATGACTTGTCCTTGTCTAGGTTCTCGAGCCCGGCCAGTCGGTGTTGGCCATCAATTATGAATGCAGTCTCTTGAAGCGAAATTGGTGGGGTTTCTTCGTCGCCGGCGAACGCTGATATTTCCAAATCGAAAATCCCCTCGCAATCCTTGACGGGAATTAGCGAGGCGCACAATTCACTCACTGAGATGATTATCGAAGTGGGAAACGTCGCATATTCCAGATTAACGTAGGTGGAAAGGGTTCTTACCCTCTTGGGAGCCAACTGACGTTGGATACCATCCACACTTGCTGGGTTGCCGTCTTCAAACGTCCGCACGTCCGTAGTGGCGATTTCAATGAGTTCTCTGCTTTCTATCGCACCAATATAAAACTCCCCTAGTGGTTGGTCGACTTTTAAAACTCTAAGTGTTTTTGAGGTCATTTTGGCCCACTTGCGTTTTTTGCCGCACGTTTTGCTGCAAGGTCTTGCACTAGCTTATCTACCCTTTTGTCAGAACTGGGTATTTCATCTGTGTCTCTCATAGTGATGAAAACGTAGACCCACCACATTATGACCAGCCCAAGGTAGAGCACCACAAGCGTTCGATTTATGGACGTCAAAAGTGGCGCGTCGAAACCATTGGTCTGTCCAAGCACATATCCCGTGAAGAGAACAATGAGGGTGCTGACTATAGTTGGTACTAGCAGTGCCCATTTAGGAAAGCGGCGATAGTTCAATGCAATTGCTGCCGCCAAAGAGCCTATCACGGAGAAAATTGGTAATGCCATTTCACCGGAACTAAAGAATTGAAATACCCTGTCGAGATATGCAGGTGAACCGGCTGAGGCAGCGCTGGCGGTGACCTGTATGGAAATCACAAGAAATGGAGCAAATGTGAACACTACCGAAGTCATTATCTCGCCTATAGAGCTCAATAGCGCGCTTTCACTATTCTTCCCTGTGTCAGTGGCGCTGCTAGAAGACATATAGCACCTCTGTCGTTGTCCCTCTCGCGAACGCGCTACCTGAAATAACTGATCGCCTAGAAACGATTTCTGGCGTTCCTAGGTCTGCATAAAGTTCACGAATTGATGCGTGGTCGGCATTTGTTAAAACCACACGAGCCCCCCGAGCCTTCGCGGCTCCGATACATCGATAAAGCCTCAATTGATCATCCCAACTGAATATCTTCTGATTATATTTTACAAATCCATTGGTATTGTGGGCCGTAGTATATGGAGGGTCGATAAACACAAGATCCCCACTTCGGGCATCAAACAACGTTTCCTCAAAATCGCATGCTCGAATATCGGCATTTTGGAGCAGCTTGCTCGTTTCCGAAAAATTGTCATCTGGCAAGACTACCTGAGTTTTTGTGCCTATAGGAACATTGAATTTGCCCCGCAAATTTTCTCGGTACAGGCCATTCCAACAAGTTCGGTTGAGATACAAAAATTGTGCGGCACGGGTGTGCGGCTTCAATCGAACCCGATCACGCTCCGCATAGTAGAAGCTCTTGGAGTGTAATTTTTGCATGCTCTCAAGCAATGTTACAACCCTTTGCCAATCGTCGCGAATGGCAATGTATGTTTCTATGAGGCGGGGGTTTGCGTCCGATAAAACAGCCCTAGCAGGTGCTAAGTGGAAAAAAACTGCACCGCCGCCAAGAAAAGGCTCAAAGTACCTTCCGTCAAACGAAGGCAAGGACATCAGTTCGTTATCCAGCAACCAACGCTTCCCGCCCGCCCATTTGATGAAAGGCTTCAACCTGGTACTCCAAACAAAATTTGCAATTAAACTGCTAAGTTGAGTTTAAAACCATATTTACACCGAGGTCCATCCTCACGGTGAAGAATGCCAATACGTTGCTAACGGGTGGCGGCTTGAAGCCGCCCCGAATTCACAATCAAAATGCATTTTTTCGAAATGAAAAACCGTCTCTTATAGGGGCGTCCGTACCCGTATGCCATTGGGCAGGAGTACGGTCCCTGAACAGCAAATATCAGGCCAATTCGTGGCTCCACTGAATCACGAAACCTTCTCAGTCTTGTGCAAAATGCGATCGATGTCATTGCTGGCATTGCCGACCAGCTTCTGCGCTGCCGCGCGGGCCTTTTCCGGCTGGCGGGCAATGATGGCGCGGCACAGGTCGCCATGTTCCTGTATGGCGCGTGGCCGGTGCGAGCCCTGAGCGGCAATTTCAAACATCTGGCGCAGCCCAATGCTGAACAATTGTCCAATCGGCCAGAAAAACTCGTTATGGGTGGCAAGATAGATGGATCGGTGAAAAGCAAGATCAGCCTCCACCCATGCTGCATCATCATCGCCGGCGTCGACCATGGCCTGTAAATCGGCCTCAAGCCCCAGATGATCGTCCGGCGTTGCTGCGGCAGCGGCGATCGCCGCCGCTTCAGGTTCGGTGGCCCGGCGCAACTGAAACATCTTGCTCAAATAGCTGTCGACATCCGAAACCTCAATGCGCCAGCGCAGCACATCCGGGTCAAGGTGGTTCCACAGCGTCTCGTCACGGACAAGCGTGCCGCGTTTGGGCCGCGGATCGACAAGGCCTTTGGCTGCAAGGCCGCGCACGGCTTCACGCATCGCCGTGCGGCTGACACCCAGCATCTCGCAGAGCTGGAGCTCGGCCGGCAGCGCCTCGCCGGGGGCAAGATCACCGCGCACGAGCGCCAGACCAAGCCGGTCATGCACACGCAAATGAGGGTTGAGATTGGCGATGCGAAGCCCGGATTGCGAAGCCTGTCTTGTGACTGCCTTGTCGATCTTGTTCATCCTCTTCACATGCTGCGTGGCTTCATCATCTATCCCAAGTCAGCGTAGGTGTCACGACGAACCGCCGCAATTTGCAGATCGTCTGGTGTTTGCTTTGAGCCATTTGATACCCTTGTCAAAAATGCGCTTGACAACAATTGTCTTATTGTATGAGATATTAATGTCAATTGCAATCCAAGGGAGGATGCCATGCTGAAGACCTTACTTCTGGCAGCTGCGGCTGCACTGTCTCTGAGCCCGGCGCTGGGACAGGACGTCACCACAATCAAATTCGGATTTTCATCGGTTGCTGATCTTGAAAACGACAATGGCGCTGCGGCGCTGATATTCAAGAACTATGTCGAGAGCAACAGTGACAGTCTGGCCATCGAGATACAGGGCTCATCCGGGCTCGGCAGCGATGCAGACGTTATCCAGGCGCTGCAACTCGGTGCCGGGGCAACCATGTATATTGGCGGCACCGCGACGTTCAACACCTTCATTGCCAAGATCGGCGTCCTCGACCTGCCATTCCTGTGGAGTGACTATGCCCATGTCGGGCGTGCGCTGGATGGCGAAGTGGGCACAAGCCTGAAGGCCGATTTCGAGGCGGCAGGCTTCAAGGCGCTGGGCTATGGCTTTAGTTGGGGTTACCGCAATGTGGTGACCAAAGGCGTCGCAGTGACCAAACCTGAAGATCTGGCCGGGCTGAAGCTGAGAACCATTCAATCGCCGATCTATGTCGCGGCGATCAATGCAATGGGCGCAAACGCCACTCCGATGTCGTTCAATGAGGTTTACACCGCGTTGCAGACTGGTGTGCTCGACGGCTTCGAGCATGCTGCATCAATGGTCTATTCGGCCAAACTCTACGAGGTCTCGGACCATCTGGCACTGACCCGGCACCTGTTCGGACCGACCGCAATGGTCTACTCGCTGGCCCTGTGGAATCAACTGACGCCGGAGCAGCAGAAGGTGGTGCAGGAAGGGGCTGATTTCGCTCTGACGATTGCCCGCGCGATGGCACCCGGCCGTGAGCAGGAAGCACTACAGAAGCTGGAAGCGGTGGGTATGACCATCACCGAGGTGGACACGTCGGAATTCAAGGCTGCTGCACAACCGTTGCAGGATGAGCTTGCCGCAGGTATCGGCGCCGGAGATTTGCTGGCGGCAATTCGCGCTGCGCAATAGACTGCGACCGGCGGGCGGCTCAATGCAGCCGTCCGCCGCTGTTGTGATGGAGCGTGCCATGAGACGTTTGATGGGCGGGATCGACCGCGTCGTCGAGACAGTGGTGATTGTGCTGTTTGGCGCGATGATCGCTGTCGGCACGGCTCAGGTCTTCAATCGCTATTTCCTCAATGTATCTTTGAGCTGGAGCGAGGAATTCCAGCGCTACGGGCAGATCTGGCTGGTGTTTCTTGCCATCCCCATCGCCTATCGCCGCGGGATGCATATGGGGATTGAAGGATTGCGCCCCTATCTGGGCGAAACGGGGCGGCTTTGGTTCGCCCGGTTTATCGATGCTCTGTGGCTGGTCCTGGGTGGATTTATTGCAGCGGGAACAGCCCAGTTTCTGGGCGTGCTCAGCACTCAGCGCAGCGCCGGTCTGAACCTGCCGATGAACTGGGTCTATATGGGCGTGCTGATCGGGGCGCTCTATATGATTCTGATTGGCATAAGGCGGCTCGCAGCTTCGTTCGCAGATGATGCAGCCGCCACTTCAAAAAGCGAAGGCTGAAGCCGATGCTGGCCGTCATCTTTGTCATCCTTCTGGTCATGATCTTCGCCGGATTGCCGATCATACTGGCCATGGGCCTGGTTGGACTCGCCGGCTTTTTGACGACGCCGCAACTCGTGCTGCCGCTGTTCCCGCAGAAAATGTTCACGACGCTGGATTCGTTCAGCCTGCTGGCACTGCCCTACTTCATTCTTGCCGGAGAATTGATGGCGAAGGGCGGCATCAGCCGCAAATTGGTGGATTTCGCGACCATTGTCGTGGGCCATCTGCGCGGCAGCCTCGCCCATGCCAATATTGTTGCCTCAATGGCCTTTGCCGGGATTTCCGGCTCCTCGACCGCGGACACGTCGGCCATCGGCGGCGTGCTGATTCCGGCGATGAAAGAGCAGGGCTACAAGCCGGGCTATGCCGCCGCAATCACCGCCACATCATCGACCATCGGGGCAATCATCCCGCCCTCCATGACCATAATCGTCTATGGCGCACTGGCGAATGTGTCGATCGGTGGCCTGTTCCTGGGCGGCATCATCCCCGGCTTTCTGGTCGGGGCTGCTCTGATGAGCGTGGTCTATGTGCAGTCGCGCAATGCTGTGAAATATCCTGAAATGCAAGCCAGCGGACAGTTTCATCTCAAGGCGGCGCTGCGCTCGCTGCTTGCCGTCTGGTCGGCTTTACTGGCGCCATTGATCATCGTTGGCGGCATTCTCGGCGGCATCTTCACCGCCACGGAGGCAGGCGTTGTCGCCTGTGTCTATTCATTTCTGGTCTCGGTGGTGTTCTACCGCACAATCAAGCTGAGCGACCTGCCTCGCATTCTGCTGTCTGCCGCGCTGACCACGGCGATGGTGGCCGGCATTATCGGCATCGCTGGCAGTTTCGGCTGGCTGCTGGCCTATCTGAATTTCAACCGGATGCTACTGACCTCGATCATGTCGCTGACCAGCGAGCCGCTGCTGGTGTTCGCCATGCTGGTGTTCGCCATGCTGATCCTGACGATGTTCATCGATTCCATGGCGGTGCTGATCATCGCAGTGCCAATTGCGGTGTTCATCGGCCAGAGCCTGGGCATCGACCAGTTCCAGCTCGGCATCGCGCTGGTGATGGCAACGCAGATCGGCTCGACCAGCCCGCCGGTGGCCGTGCTGCTGTTTGTCGCGACATCGATCGCACAGTGCCGATATGCCGATACCATCCGATATGTCTGGCCTTTCATCTTCGCCGAAATTCTCATATTGGCGCTGGTGATGCTGTTCCCTCCCATTGCCGCCGCGATCCCGAAATGGGTTTTCGGGTAGCAGCGGTTTTTTCAACATCGGCATTGCGCCGGCAAAAGCAGGACAACTTTCATGTATGACATCGACGGCAAATCCGCCCTTATTACCGGAGGCACGCGCGGCATCGGCCTTGGCATCGCCCGCGCCGTATTGCAGCGCGGCGGCAATGTCGTGCTCAACGGCCGGGAAAACACGGCTGACGCTGATGCGCTGGTCGAGGAATTTGGTGCCGAGCGGGTTGCCGTAGAACTGGCGGATGTCTCGGTGCCCGAGCAGGCCGCCGATCTGGTCGGGCGCGCTGCGTCGCGCTTCAACCGCATTGACATGCTGGTCCACGCCGCCGGCGGGCCGGCACCGGGCAACGCTCTCGATCTGTCCACCGAAAGCTGGATGCAGGCCTTCGCTATCCACGTCCATGCAGTGTTCCATCTGTTCCGGCAGGCGCACCCCTTTCTGGCGAAGCAAGGCGGTGCGGTGTTGCTGGTGTCCTCGGTTGCCGGTCTGCGCGGCTGCCCCGGTACGGTGGCCTACCAGACGGTCAAGGGAGCGCTGCTGCCGATGGCCAGAGCATTGGCTTTTGACCACGCGCATGAAGACATTCGCGTCAACGTCATCGCTCCGGGGATCATTCGTACCCGCTTCCACGACGCCATGACCGACACCGCCAAGGCGCACAATCTTGCAAACCGCATCCCGCTTCGTCGGGAGGGCACGGTCGAAGATGTTGCAACCGCTGCGCTTGAGTTGATGTGCAACCAGTTCATTACCGGGGAACTGATTACTGTTGATGGCGGGATGTCCATGCGCATCACCGGATAGGTTGCGAGCCTGGGCTCAGATCCTGTGCGCTCGTTAGAGCCGATGGACTGTTTTCTGGCACGGCTTTCACTCAGCTGACCGTCAGATTGCTCCATCCGCCATCAAGCAATTCCGCGCTCATATGCAACTCTTCTTCCTTGAAGCGGCATACGGATTTGATGAAATCGACGATGTATTTGGGATGGTGACCGGCAGGAATGGCTTTTCCATTGGCATAATGGCGGTCAAAAAACGCTTCAAATATGTCACTGTCAAACGGAACTTCGGCGGCAGCGGCAACATCGCGGAAAATGACCCGGAAATCATCTTCTGACGGGGTCGGAATATTGATCTTGTAGTAAAGCCGCCGCAGGGCTCCGGCGTCAGCCAGTTCGTCCGGTGGAATGTTGGTCGAAAAGATCGCCAACTGGTCGAACGGCACTGAAAACTTCTTGCCGGTATGAAGGGTCAGAAAGTCATAGCGCCGTTCCAGCGGAACAATCCAGCGGTTCAGCACCGCCTGGGGATCGGTGCGCTGGCGGCCGAAATCGTCGATGACAAACACGCCGCCAATGGCTTTCAGATGAATAGGGGCCTCGTAAAAGCGCGAGACCGGATTATATGACAGATCCAGCATGTCGAGCGTCAGTTCACCCCCGGTCAGCACAAACGGCCGCTTGCACCGGCGCCAGCGCTGGTCAAATGCCGGTTTTGAAACCGTCTTTGACTCTTCTTCTTCATCGGGAGTGTGCAAGGTCGGGTCAAACAGATTGATAATCTGGCCGCCCACTTCAAAACAATGCGGAATGAAAATCCGGTCACTGAAAGAACTGCCAATCGCTTCGGCAATACTGGTCTTGCCGTTGCCCGGCTTGCCGTAAAGCAGAACGGACTTGGCGGAATTGACTGCAGGACCCAGCAGCGTGACAATATCATCCGGCAGGATGAGGTGGGACAACTGCTTTTTCAATGCATCCCGGGTGACGTGATCATCGGCAATTGTCTGCTGACGGATCTGTGCAATCCAGGCTTCGAGGCTAACCGGTGCCGGACCGACATATTGTGACTGGGCATTGGCCCGTGCCGAATAATGAATGCCATCGCCGCCAAGTGAATATCTGACCTCGGACCGCATGTCGTGACCGGCCAATCCCTTGGATTCGACAAATTGGAGGCGTTGCAAATCTTTCAGAAGCGACAGGACAATTCCGGTGGGAAGGCGCATTTCGCGCGCGATCTGCGAGGGTGACAGTGTGCCGTGAACCTGGAGGGTCTTTGCCACCAGTTTCATCAGCAGATCGCGACTGACTCCCGTGTCTTCGACCGAAGTTGGCACTGGCGGTTCGGTGATGGCCATTATATTCCCCTTGCAAGATTTTGTCGCGTCGAGGTTGTAGCGCCATATATCTTAATACTCCCTAAGCTCCCGATTCAGGGAGTGTTAAGAACTTCGGTTCATGATGATGCCGTAAGAGGTGATTTTGTATCTTGTACCCTCGCAATCTGTAGACCCGTGGGATTTCTCCCACCCGTTCCCCTATGGAACGCGTCTTAGAAAATGGTACAAGTCATGGTCGCGAAACTTCTCATTACTGTTTCAATTGTCAGCCTGCTGAGTGGCTGTGCATCGGTGAGCCGTCAGCTCTCCTCATTCGGCGACAGCGCGGAATCTGTCGATGATCTCGCTTATGTCTCTTATTACGCGACCGATCAGCTGATCACAGAGGGCAAGGTGCAATTCCGCGAACGCAATTTCGGAAAATCCTATTCGCTGTTCAAGAAAGCAGCATCGGTCTATCCCAATGATCCGATGGCGTGGCTCGGCTACGCCGCATCAGCCGATCATCTGGCACGCTTCGATAATTCAGACATGGCCTATAAACGGCTTTCTTCGATGATTCCGGACCGCCCCGCATACCTCAACAATGTGGGATATTCCTATCTGCTGCGCGGGAACCTCGTCCAGGCACGGCGCTATTTCCTGCGGGCCTACGAAATCGATCCGGCGAATGAAACCACCGCCAACAATCTGGAACTGCTGCGCGGCAGCACAACGACGATCCAGCGCGGGTGAAGAAAGACGGCGGTCAACAAACAACGCTGATCCGGCACAATTCTCACCGCTTCATGGGCCGATCGGGGCCATGAAGCGGTCTGAACGCGCTGTCACAAACCATTTCTGCGCGACAAGCTAGGCAATTGTCATTTGTAGTTAACAGACAGTAGCGCAAATAATGCCGCTACCATGATAACGCCGTAGGGCACTTTTCCGGTTTTTCTGATTTCATCGAGGCGCATGCCCGGCCATGTGTTGCTGAGGCCGTAAGGCAGAGGCAGGCGCAGCAACAGCGTTGCCAGCAACGCAAAGCCGATGAGAAATATCGCATAGGCCATCAGGTTGCTCCAGCCGATAAACAGGCCAACCGGGAACATCAGCTTCGCGTCTCCCGCGCCTAAGAGCTTGAATTGCCACAATAAAAATCCGGTCAAAAACAGTAATGCTCCTGCCCCCATGGCACCCAGCCAGGAGACCGGCAACAGCATGTTGTCGGGGTTACTGGCGGCTGTCGCAGCATACAGCACGAACAGAACTATCAGCGCTACGACGGTATGGTTGTGGATCTTCCAGGAGACGAAATCCGTGAGCGCTGCATAGAGGAAACACAGGCCCGCAGCTGCCAGAAAAAGCGCTGCCAGAACGCTCATCATGAGATGTGTAAAATTTTATATATGTGCATCATAACTATTATACTTCTGTGTGGCTATTGTTACGCCAATGGACATTTTCATCCATCCCAATGGCATATCCCAAATTTTATGTCTTTGGAAATATTCGGTTGTTAGGGTCCAGTTCTGGAGGGTTTTGTCGAAGGAGTTCAAGCTGCAAAAAAGGCAATCCGGTGTCTGCTTTCCGACGTCTTCGATGTCACTGAGCAAACTGGCAGGAAAGCCTCAGAACGGTTTTGACACAACCAACTGCCCTGATGTTTGGGTGCAATATATATATATATATAAAGGTGTAACATGAAAACTATTCAAAAAAATATTCGCGCTTTTGCAGTTGAAGAAGATGGGGTCGCTCTGACCGAATATCTGATCCTGCTGGGTCTGCTGGTTGGCGGCGTGATCGCAACGGTCACACTTGCAGGCACAAGCCTGAACGGAGCCTGGGCCACATGGTCAGGCTTCTGGGACGGACTGCCCGGAGCTGGCGGTGGTGACACCGGCGGTAGTACCGGCGGCGACACCGGTGGTAGTACCGGTGGGTAGCACGAGTTAGGCCTAAGCCACTGATATCGGCATCTGCGACGGCGCTGTCGCGAATACGATAGCGTCGTTGCGGATTTTCACCAAAACAGGCAGCCGGTTGCGACCGGCCGTCAAATGGATGGACATTATGAACAGATCTTCATTGGTTAGCCTGCTGATTGCCTTCGCTCTGGCAATTGTCGCAGTTGTTGGTGTGCAATCCTATCTGGCCAGCCAGCAGGCCGCTTTACTGGCTGTAAATGAGATTGATGTCGTTCCCAAGAATACCATTGTCGTGGCGGCGCAGCCTCTGCGATTTGGCAAAATAATTGAACCGGGTGGCCTTCGTCTGATCGACTGGCCTTCCGAAGTGGTACCCAACGGCGCCTTCCGCACCATCGCCGATGTCATCGGTGAAACCGGAGAACCGCGCTACGTCATGTCATCCGTCGAAACCGGCGAGCCATTGCTGAGCAGCAAGATCACCGGTCCCGGGCAAAGAGCTACCTTGTCGGCTGTGTTGTCTCAGGGCATGAAAGCCGTTTCAATCCGTGTCAATGACGTGTTCGGTGTTGCCGGCTTTGTTCTTCCAGGCGACCGGGTGGATATCATGCTGACACGCAATTTTGACAATGCGTCCTCAGCCGACGGCAAAGCATTTACAGATGTTCTGATGCAGGGCGTCAAGGTGCTTGCAATCGATCAGCTGGCGGATAACAGAGCGGATAATCCGGCTGTGGTGAAGACCGTCACCTTTGAAGTCTCCACACCTGAAGCGCAGAAGCTCACCCTGGCGCAATCCATCGGCACGCTGTCTCTGGCGCTTCGCAATGTCGCATCGTCAGCCGTTGAAACCGTTACGCAGGTGAATATCGGCGATCTGAGCGGTGAGGTCAGCAAAGAATTGATTGAGACCCAGACTATCCAGGCAAAACCCGTCAGGAAAAGCACACCTATGGCGAAGGTGGCAGTTTACCGTGATGCGGAGCGCACTGAATATAACGTCATCAACGAGGTTAAGTGATTATTAACCAATAAAGTGCGATTTGTTTAACAGGACGTAAAGGATTCGGAGCTGTTAAACAAATGCCGTTGAAGGACAAAAAGCTGAATGTGGGCAGCCTTCGCAGAAGCTTTTTGGCTTTTACGCTGGGTCTGGCGTTCGTCAATGCAGGATTCCCCACCCCCTCGGTGGCACAGGAAATGCGCATTACCCTGAATAATGGCACGTCCACACGCGCCACCATTCGTCCGGGCACTTCCACCACCGTTATCACAAACAGAAGCTTTTCAGATCTGGTGATCGGCAACCCCGCTGTTGCCGACGCTGTTCCTCTGTCGAATTTCTCTTTCTATATCCAGGGCAGAACCACCGGTTTCACCAATGTTTCAATCTATGATGACAACAAGAACCTTATGGGTGTGGTGGATGTCAGGGTGGAACGCAGTTCCGACGATATCCGCAGAGCTGTCAGAGCCGTGGTGCCCTATGCCGATATCCGTGTCACCAATCAGGGCGACCAAATTCAACTTTCCGGGATTGTTGCCAATGGCGCGGATCAGGCCCGCGCGCTGAAAGCCGCCCAGCAATTCTCCGAAAAGCCGATCATCAATGCTCTGAGCATATCAGACGTCCAGCAGGTCTCTCTGGAAGTGCGTGTGCTGGAAGCAAAACGCTCGGTCGGTCGGGACCTGGGAATCAAATTCAAAGGCAGAGGCGGAACCTCGGTGTTCGGTACAGGAAGCGGGCTGGCGGTCAATGCCGACAGTTCCGGCACTGTGACAACCTCCCTGGAAAATTCAACAGCAGGCTCAAGTCGGCTGCTCTCGTCAAATGCGCCATTCGGCACGCTGGTGGCTCAGGTGCTGGAGAGTGCCGGGGTTCGGATTGATGTGATCATCGATGCGCTGGAGCAGAAAGGCCTCGCCCGGCGTCTGGCACAGCCCAACATCACCACGATCAGCGGCGAACCCGCCAGATTTCATGCGGGCGGCGAGGTTCCGGTTCCCTCAGGTTCCAGCGAGGGCGGGGTTTCCTACACTTACCGGCCATATGGCGTTGTGCTTCAATTTATCCCTACCGTGCTGGAAGATTCAAAAATCAATATCCGCGTGATGACAGAAGTCAGCGAGTTGGATCGGACCTTGCAGGTTAACGGTTTTCCGGCGTTCACCTCGCGCAAGGCCGAAGCGGTGATGGAACTGCGCAGTGGCCAGAGCTTTGCCATGGCCGGCCTGTTGCAGGTGGTCAATGAGCGGGAGATCGAACAACTTCCCTGGCTCGGAAGCCTCCCGATCCTTGGCGCCCTGTTCCGTTCCACAAGTTACCAGAAACAGGAAACCGACCTTGTTATCGTGGTGACACCGCGTCTTGTGCGGCCCTCTTCTCCCGATGAGCAACTTTATTCACCGCTCGACCAGACGCGCCCGTCCAATGATCCGGAAATGTTTCTGCTTGGTCTGATGGAAGTCGACAAGGATATGCTCCGGCGTTTCAAATCCGGCCAAGGCGTTATCGGCCCGTATGGCCATCGTCTTGACCTTGAATTCGGGGACTCCTATGCCGTCAAGAAGTAGAGCAAGGTCCGGATTGGCGCTCATCAGTCTGCTGGTTCTGGCCGGGTGCGCCGATTACATGAATAATCGTGACAGCATCACCCTGGGTGCCGGGAATGCGACTGAGGCCAATAGGGGCATTCATACGGTCAAGCCATTTCCTGCCAATGCGCATGATACACGGATCAACGTGGAAGCCGAAAAAACCGAACAGGCGCGGCAGCGCTATTTGACCCCATGTGATCCGGATGTTGTGCCGTGCGGCAAAGCTGGTGAGGGTTCAGTAACCACGTCTCAATAATTCTGTTTGATCGCCGCAAAAAAGGCGCGCGGTTCTGTAGGAAATTAATCATAACGTGACGGCCTGCCTGTATTCTCGGGGAACCAGCCAGCGCAGAGGCAGGAGCAGGGAATGATACGAGATGAAGACAGGAGCCAAACACCGTAAATATCGCCTGACAGGCACCGTCTCCCGGCTGGCCCAGGAGCAGGACGGCTATGCGCTTGCGATGACGCTGGTAGCCTTGCCGCTGATCCTTGCAGTCTCGGCATTCGTCATCGACGGCTCACGTGTCGCAAACCTTCACACCGATATTCAGAATGCAGTCGATGCGATGGCTCTGGCCGGCGCCCGTGAACTGGATGGCGGCGATGATGCCATCGCACGTGCTCAGGCGGCAATTGCCGCGATGAACGGTAACCAGGCCTGGTTTGGTGACAATGGCACGGCGCTCGGAATGGGCACCAAAGTCAATCTCACTTTCAGCAGCGGCGACGGTGCAAGCGATGTCTCGGTCTCTTTCCTTGGTGCCATTCCCGCGTCCGACGATACAGCAATTGGCGCCGGCGCCTGCGACGCCGGGCCGGGCAATACCGCAGACTGCCTGGTCAAGGGCAGTTCTGCCGCAGAGCTTTCCGCCAATGCGCTGTTTGTGCGTGTGGTGGCAACGCCGCGTGCCATCCGGACCATTTTCCCGCTTCCAGGACTTGGCAATGACACATTGTCCGTATCGGCCGAAGCGGTCGCCACCTATTCGGCCGTGGTCTGCGATATAACTCCTCTGTTTATCTGCAATCCGTTTGAGAATTTTCAGGGCAATCCGATCGGCAACGACCTTACCTTCAACAAGAATTTTGCGCAGGGAAACCTGTATGGCCGTCAGATCAATCTGAGTTATGGCAAAAACGGCCAGGTCGGGCCGGGTAATTTCGGGTTTCTGAGAACCCTGGGCAACGGCGCCAGTGCCCTGGCGGAGGCCCTGGCGACAAGTTCGGCCACCTGCTACCGCAAGAAGGGCCTCGATACCAAGCCGGGTGCGAATGTCGGTCCGGTCACAACCGGTCTCAATACCCGGTTTGGCCTTTATCCCAACGGACAGAGCTTTCCCTCCTCCGAACAGGCCTACGCTCCGGATGTCAATGTCCGCAAGGGCCAGTCGCAAGGTGCAAGCAGTGGCGGTGGCAATGGCAATGGCAATGGCAATGGCAAAGGGAATAACGGCGGCGGCGGCAGTGGTGCGCAATGTACCGGTTACGATCCGGAACAGAACAACATAACCTTTGGCGCATTGCCGTTTCCGGAAGGAGATACGGAAATTGACATTGGGGGCGCGACCATGTCTGCGTCCAGTGCCTGGGATATCGAGACCTATTGGGACATCACGCACGGTAATTATTCAGAACCGCCTGAGATCGCAGGTTATGTACCGCCATCGCTGCCAGTGACGATTCCGAAAAGTTTTCCAAACCTGCCGGGTTCAACGACGCCGTCCCGCTATGACGTCTACAATTACGAAATCGACAACAATCTTGTGAATGATGCGGGGCCTAACGGGGAAACCGGTGCGCCGCAATGCCAGGCGTCGTCAGTGACACCCCAGAGGGACCGGCGCACAATCGTCGCCGCTGTCGTCGAATGCAATGCCCTGCAAGGCGAACTGCAGGGCTCCGCGACCAATATTCCCGCTTCCGGTTTTGCCCGGATGTTTCTGACCCGACCCGCAATTGCATCGGGAAATGACCGGACAATTGCAATGGAAGTCATTGATATCGCCGGGGATGATGGTCTGGGGTCTATGGAAGAATTCTTCCGCGAAGAAGCCGAGTTGGTGCGATGAAAGCAGCCATTTCACTGACACTTTATTGTGTCCAACGGCTGCGCCGTGAGCGCGATGGCGCCGCCATGACTGAGGCCATACTTGCCGTCCCGATCCTCATCATGTTGGCTTTTGGAATGCTGGAATTCGGTTCCCTGTTCTGGCAACGCGAACAGATCGAAACCGGCCTGCGCGATGCGGCCAGATATATGGCACGCTGCCGCCATGACACGGCCGTCTGCCAGACTGTGGCGCGAAATCTGGCCTATTATGGCTCGGTCAGCGCACAGGCCTCACCGCGTGTGCCGCAGTGGGAAGCAGATGCCTCTCCGATCACTTTTACCGAGACCGTTGACGCGACGCAGACCGTCATCACTGCTTCCACAGTGCACCAGCTGATAAACTCGCCCTTTTTCGGATTTCTTGGTATCGACGAAATCACCATCACGTCATGGCATGATCAAAGGATGATCGGATGGTGATGTTTGCGCAAGTCCGGAAGTTTTGGAAGCAGCAGCACGGCAGCGCGCTGACGGAGGGCCTGCTGGTCTTTCCAATCATGGTATTGGCCGTCAGCGCTACGGTGGAGTTCGGATTTCTGCTGCACCAGTGGAATCAGGGTGCCAAAGCGATGCAACTGGGCGTGCGCCAATTGATCGTTTCCGATCCAGTTACACAGGATTTTGCCACGGTGTTCGCGTTCGATCCGGACTTGAACGGTGATCTGATCACTGCCAATGCCGGGATCAGTTCCAGCTGCGGTGCCGGCACCGGGAATGCCTGCGATGCCACCCGGATGGAGCATTTGCTCTCCGGAGGCGGCGCATGGCGCGGGCTGCAAGCCTATTTTCCTGGCCTCACAGCAGACGATATCCGCATCACATACGAGTTGAGCGGACTGGGCTATCAGGGGCGGCCGGGTGGGCCGGTTGTCAGCGTGCGGATGGAACTGGCGCGTGATGCGATCAACCTGCCGATCACCAGTGCCTTCCTCAATCTACTGGATATCAGTTTCCCGCCCTTTGCCGTCACCGCAACATCGGAAGATCTGCAAAGCTGTCCGGGATGTTCTGCCGGTGGATAAGTCAATGAAAGTTTGGTCATGAATTCAGGTTCCAGCACAACTGGCGGTTCGACCGTTCTGGTCTGCTCTGAAGATCCGCAGGCCAACACTATTATGGAAAACGTGTTTTCATCACTGGTCTCGTATCAGCTGAAGAAATGCACTCGGAAAGAATTGGCCAACGGCGAGGGAATTGATCCTGAAACACTGGATATCGCCATTCTGGATGTCGGCGACGGCACCATTCTGGAAGACCCCGAATTTCTGAAAATCCGGAGCAAACTTGGCGAATTGTCGATTATCTTCATCTCGGACGAATTGAGCCAGGAGAAAATCCGCCAGCTCATCAAACTGGACGGTGCCGACTGGCTGACCAAGCCTCTGCAAAAACGCGTATTGACCGATACTGTCAATGCCATCTCTCAGCGGCAAAAGCCCGGTGCCAACAAGGTTCATGCGGTTCTGTCATGCGGCGGTGGATCCGGTGGCAGCTGCGTTGCCATTATGCTGGCATATTATTTAAGTCGCCGCCGCAAACGCACGCAACCGACCGCAGCCCTGTTCGATCTGGATTTTTCCAAAGCGGATATCGGCGCCTATCTGAATGTGGAAAATGAATACAAACTGGAAAGCGTGAATGGTAAATCAGAACGTGTCGATCTGGAATTCATAAATGTCATCAAGAAGATGCACGATTCCGGTTTCACGCTTTTTTCCTTTGACAGCCCGCATCTGACCTATTCGGAAACCGGCGTTGAACTGGTTCTGCGGATGCTCGATCTGGTAAGCTACCAGCACGATCACACAGTCCTGGACCTGTCGTCTTACATGACGCCCTGGCAGCCGACGATCATATCGGCTGTGGACACAGTGACCATCGTCTCCGGAACATCGCTGCCCTCCTTGCAAAGAGCCAAGCAGAAGTTCAAGGAGATCTCCACCTTGCGCAAAAGCGAAAAAGGCATCCACGTGGTCGCCAACCGGATGAAGCGCGGCCTGTTGGGGTCTCAATTCGGCAAGAAGGAACTTGGCAAGCTTTTTGATATATCCACTCTGACGATCCTGCCGGACGAGCAAAATCTCATGCTCGAGGCGCTGAACCGGGGCATGCTGCCGATAGAAGTCAACAAACGTTCTACATTTTGTTCACGACTGCACGATCTTTCAGAAATCATTGTCCACGAGGTTCGATAATGCTGCGCGCGCCAATCCCTTTCTCAGCTTTCGCCACTCTATTGGCCGGCCTGCTGGTGACCCTTGCGGTAGCGAGCATGAGCCTCGGACCGGCTCATGCGGGATCCTACAAGGTTCCCCGCACCCATGGACCAACAACCAAAACCCAGATGCAGATCAGCACCGGTGAAAAACCCGGGACAATCATCATCTCCAACCAGGCCAGAACACTGGATGTGGTGATCGACCGCAAAACAGTGGCGCGCTACAAAATCGGGATTGGACGTGAGGGCTTCACCTGGACCGGTACGGTGAAAATTGGCCGTAAAGCGGAATGGCCATCATGGACACCTCCCACTGAAATGCGCGCCAGAGAACCAGGCCTGCCGAAAACGGTTGCTCCCGGGCCACATAATCCACTGGGCGCAAGGGCGCTTTACCTTTTCAAGAATGGCCGTGACACGCTGTATCGCATTCATGGCACCAATGATGCCGGCTCGGTCGGCGGATTTGTCACTGCCGGGTGCTTTCGGCTGACAAATGCCGATGTGCTGGAATTGTTTGCCAGCACCCCGACGGGCACCAAAGTGATTGTACGGAATTGATCGAATGACTGGCACAGATCCACATGACGCCAAAGGAATTCTGGAATGAATGAAACGGTCCTTGGGCGATTTTTTACGCCGGCAAAAGCGCCCGCAGTACCTGAAAAAACGGTGCCGAAGTCTGATGCTGTCAAGGCAGAGGCGACGACTGAACCTGCTCCCGCACCTGCTGACAAAGACGGCCAGGAGGGGTCGGCCGGTAAAAAATCCGATCATGAAAAGCAGGATAAGGTGTCATTGCGCGTCGCGTTGCACCGCCATCTGCTGGACGAGATCAATCTCAGTGTTCTGGATACGATGTATACTGAAGAGCTGGTCGAGGAAATTCGACCGCTGGTCCGAGAGTTTATCAAGAAGAACCATTTTCCACTCAGCGCGCCGGAGTTGGATGCGCTGATACTCGATACGACGAACGAGATGCTGGGCCTGGGGCCGCTTGAGCCCTTGCTCAAGGACGACACGATCTCCGACATTCTGGTCAACAGTCACGAGCAGGTTTTTATTGAACGTTTCGGTCAGCTCGAGATAACTGATATCCGGTTCAAGGATGAAGACCACCTGATGCGGATCATCAACAAGATCGTGTCCGCTGTTGGACGCCGTGTTGATGAATCCTCGCCGCTGGTCGATGCCCGGCTGCCCGATGGCTCCCGTGTCAACGTTGCGGTGCGGCCGGTTGCTGTTGATGGACCGATGGTGTCCATCCGTAAGTTTTCACGCCGGCCCTATACGTTGGAAAGGCTGGTTGAGAGCGGTTCAATGGCGGAAGCGATGAAGGTACTGCTGGCCGCAGCGGTGAAAGGACGCAAGTCAATCATCATCTCCGGGGGAACCGGCTCCGGCAAGACGACGATGCTGAATGCGCTGTCCTCGCAGATTTCCAACGCAGAACGGCTGTTGACCATTGAGGATGCAGCCGAGCTGCAATTGCAGCAGATCCATGTCTGCCGTCTGGAGACAAAGCCTGCCACGCTTGACGGGCGCAATGAAGTGCGCCAGCGCGAGCTTTTGAAAAATGCCCTGCGGATGAGGCCCGACCGGATCATCGTGGGAGAGGTCCGCAGTGAAGAAGCCTTCGATATGCTGCAGGCCATGAATACCGGCCACGAGGGATCGATGTGTACGGTCCATTCCAATACACCCAGAGACGCCCTGTCGCGTCTGGAGCAGATGATCGGCATGGCTGGCATGCCAATGTCGCAAAAGAGCATTCGCCAGCAGATCGCCTCTGCGATCGATCTGATCGTTCAGGTCGAACGCATGCATGACGGAACTCGGAAACTGGTGTCCATTGCCGAAGTTACGGGCATGGAAAATGATATCATTCAGATGCAGGAGATCATGGCCTACAAGAAGATGGGCCTTGATGAGGCAGGAAACGTGAAGGGCATGCATTATGCCACAGGAATCCGGCCGCGCTTCCTGGAGGATATTGCAGAAGTCGGACTGACCGTTCCCGAAGGTCTGTTCGATCCAAGCCGTGAATTGAGTTAGAAACATGCCGTTATTTTTCATCTATTTCGCTGTCTTCATCTGCGTCCTGATAGCCACGGATACGCTGGTACGAACGGCGCGGGACAAGCTGCAGAGACGCAGCTATCTGAACCACCGGCTGAGCCTGATTGAACAGAATGCCGATCGCAATGTTGTTTATCGGAACCTGCTCAAGGAAAGAGGCATCAATGCTGAAGCACAGCAATCGGTTTCAAACTATCTGAGCCGGCTCTACATCCAGTCAGGGCTGCGGCTGAGCACAACGAGAATTGTCAGCTATATGCTGGGAGTTGCGGCGGCGAGCTATCTGGCAATGTTTTTTGCCGGCTTCAACGGGTTGACCGGATTGATCGTATCACTGCTTGTGACTATCTCTGCGGCATTTGGTTTCCTCTACCGGGCACAGGGCAACCGGGTGAAAAAATTCACGGCGCAATTGCCTGACGCAATCGATATCATCGTCAGAAGCCTGTCCGCCGGGCACCCGCTGCCGATTTCAATTTCACTCGTGGCCAGAGAGACCCGCGATCCGATCGGTTCGGAATTCGGCATTCTGTCTGACGAGCTGACCTACGGTATCGACATAGATGTGGGCGTGCGCAACATGGCTTCCAGGGTGGGAGCTGAAGAGCTGAATCTTTTGGCGATTTCTCTCAGTGTTCAGAAAGGCTCCGGCGGCAATCTGACTGAAATCCTGTCCAATCTTGCGGACATGATCCGCAAACGGGTGATGATGAAATCGAAAATCAAGGCGATCTCGGCAGAGGGCCGGATGACCGCGTGGTTCATGCTCGGATTTCCGTTTTTTCTGTACGCAATCATCCGGCTGATGAATGCAGAATATTTCGTGCCGTTGTGGGAAAGCGGCTACGGCACCCATTTTCTGATTTTTTCAGGCACTCTTTTGGGTATTGGCATGCTTGTCATACGAAAAATTATCAATTTTGACTATTAACTGATGTCATGTCAGAAAACCTGATCCTTCTCGCCACCTTTATTTCAGTGATGATGATCGCTGCGATCATCATTGGCCTGGTAAACGCGCGCCGCCAGATCAGTGCGCGGTTTGACAACAAGGTCGAGGAAAAGCCGGATGAGGTCGAGGTTCCCGATGATATTCGGGGGCTTTCAATTACAGAAGCGACACTTGTCAAACATTACTACGCTGTCATCCGGGCGGACAAAAACCAGAATTCGGTTGACAACCGGCTTATACGGGCCGGCTATTTCCAACCTGGCGCTGGCCGCACCTACCAGCTCATCCGCGTTGTCGTCGCACTGGCGTTTTCAAGCCTGATCATGTTCAGCGTGCCACTGGTCCTGCCCGATCTACTGAGCTCAACGCTGATCCTGCTGGCGCTGATTACAGGCGCACTGGCATTTTTTGTCTGCAACATCGTCCTGGAAAAAATCGGCGATTCCCGCGAGGTCATGTATCGCAGGCTGTTTCCCGATTTTATGGATACGCTGATTGTGTGCGTCGATTCCGGCCTTAGCGTGGAAGCCGCCATTGACCGTGTCTCGAAAGAGTTCCTGAAATCAGTCAACAAGGATTTCGGGCTGCATCTGGCGATGATGATGCTGGAAGTACGCGGCGGAAGACGGTTGCGCGACGCGCTTTCCAATTTTGCCGCCCGGCTTCGTATCGATGAAGCAAAATCACTGGCTGTGCTGTTCCGGCAATCGGAGGAACTGGGTGCCAGTGTCACCAAGACTTTGAGAGTGTTCAGCGGCGAGATGCGCGAAAAACGCATGATTTCAGCAGAGGAAAAAGCCAATGCGCTGCCGTTCAAAATGCTGTTTCCCCTGGCGTTGTTCCTGTTTCCGATCAGTATTCTGATTGTTGCCGTTCCGATCATCATGAAAGTGATCAGTGTGCTGCAAAGCCTGGCGGCCTGAAATCTCCAGCCCGGCGCTACAAGCCAAGAACAAACATCTTGAACGGCATCCAAAGTCCCATGAATATCATCATCAGATTCTCCGTCAGCGAGACAAAGCCGAGTGGCACATTACTGCTGCCACCGACGCAGGCGCATTTGAGTTCGCGCTTGTCGATATAGACGGCTTTAAAAACCGAGATGGCCCCTGCCGTGCCGATAAACAGAGCAATCGGGGCTGACAGCCAGACCAGCGCCCCGGCGGTCATGAGTATCGCGGCAATCGCCTCTCCGAACGGATAGATATAGCCATAGCGCACCCATCTTTGCGCGATCAGATCGTAGTTCAGAAACATCGTGGAGAAACTCTCGATATCCTGAAGTTTCTGCACCGCCAGAAAGGCCATCGACAAAGAGATGAACCATTCAAAGGCACGCAGTGTCAGAAAATCCCCATGGGCATACCAGCTCAGACCAAGCGCCAGCAGCGCGGCCATTGCAAAAATCGCGATGACCGGCTGGTAGCTGGTGGCGTCTTCGTCCTTTACTTCTTCGCCAAAATGCGCGCGCAACGCGTCATAACCACCAATCCGCTTGCCATCGACCCAGGCCTGCGGAGTGGTTTCCACATCATGTTCCCGCTTGAAGGCATCGGTTTCCTCACGGGTGGTGAGATGATGATCCACAACTGTGAAACCATTGCGCTCCAGAAGGTCCTTGGATTTCAAACCGTAGGGACAGGTGTGATCGGGCATCACCATGCGGTGGAGTTGCGCTGTTTTGGCCATGTGGTCGCCGCCGCCTATTTGCCGTCAAGTTCAGGGGTTGCGGCGGGGCCACCGTTCAGATCGACGATCAGCGCTTCCATTTCCTTGATCTCGAGCTTCTGAGCTTCGATGATATCGTCGGCCAGTTTACGCACTCTCGGATCGGAGATTTCGGCTCGCGAGCTGGTCAGGATAGCTATTGAGTGGTGGGGGATCATTGCCTTCATCCAGGCAACATCACCGATGGTGTCCTGGCTGCGAACCAGATACAGACCCAATGCAAACACAATGAGAGACGTGGCGAAAACAGCCATATTGACTGCTTTATTGGTGTACATGTTGAGCATGAACGCCAGCATGATGATCGCCATCACGCCGCCCATATAGAGTGCCATCCAGGCCCGGGTCTGGCTGAAGCGAACATCGCTAAGTTGCCAGCTGTTGAGATACATCAGCCCGAACATGACAATTGTCGAGGTGACGATCATTGCGATGAAGCGCCCATATTTATTTTGCATTTGCGTTCTCCGTAAGTTTCTTGAAATTCTGTTTCGGCTGGTTCGATCTGGTGCAATGCGATCCAATCAAATCCTGTCACCCAGGTAACGCAGGTTGTCTGCCGAACCAAAGTGCTCGCATCGGGACTGCAATTCATCGCGGAATTCCAGCACCCCCGTTTTCTAAATGAGGAACAGGCGGGTTTGGTTCCAAACAGATCAACTGTACCGTGAAATTTCATGTGAGCGAGCGATGGGATCCGGCTGGGATGACATGTGCTTGTTTTGAAAATGCCGGTTCATCGGACCGGATGTGCGATTCTGCCGTTGAGCACGCAAACCCAACCGGAAAATACCAGGTTAAAGAGATCGGTTGGGAAGTTTGCAGGGCAGCGCTCAGCTACGCGCTCGTGCTGAGTTCAGCCAGACCGCCAATGCCCCGGCAACGCCAAGAGAGACAAAAACAGACTCTCCACCATCTTCGGCAATCAGCAAAAATCCGTAAAATGTTTTCGACAAGGCCGTGCCATTGTCGATGTCCTGAAGATAGCTTGACGAGGAAATCAGGTCGATGCCGATCCCGGTGATGACCAGACCAAAGATCACAAACAGAAAGAATCCGCTGCTGCCCATTCTGGAGACCGGCGTGCGCAGCAGGCCGAAAAGCAGCACCACAAAGGCGATTGCACCGAGCACGAGCCACATCACCAACTCGCCCAGATGTTCCGGTTTGATGTCTTGAATTGTGCTGAAACCGAGGTACTCTGCGACCCATTCGCCGCCATATTCATGAAGTCGCAGGGAATCATCGGCAAGCAACACAACAAAAATGACGGACCAACTCAACAATATCGATTGCCCGGTCTGCTTGAAGGCCATGAACAGCAGCGCTGCAATGACGGCCAGTTTCGCATAGCCGAAAAATTCCGGAAGACTGTAATCCGCCGCAAGGCTCCAGAACTGGGGAAATTTAGCGGGATTGTCATTCATCACCTGCTGGATGCCGTAATAGACAAAGATTCCGATGAACACAGAATCGATAAGCAGCAAACCAGCCAGCGTCTTCATTGCCGGTGGAGACTGTGTAATCAGCCTGACGAATGAAAGCAGGCTGTCACGAGTGAACAGCGCCCGAACATGGTCGAACAACAGTGCCGAGGGTGATGAAGATGACATATACATGCCCTTTACTTACACGAAATGGTTTCAACCGGGTAAATTTACGACGCTTAAAGTTAATTTCACTGTCGGCTTCACAGCGATCGAACCCGTGTCGATTCCTGCACCCGGAGCAGCGAACAACGCTGGTCTGATCCGGCTACATCCCGATTGAAGGATGCCGGCGCGCGTGCTTCAATGCTGAAAATGTTTGCGGAGACATAGCATGAGCGATGAGGTCCAATCCTATATCAGGGCGACCAAGCAGCGGCTGCGTTCGCTGCAGGATGTGAAAGCCGCTTTTCAGGATGTGCGCGATCATATCCGCCGCGACGTGGACGCCATCGGTGCACGCGCAGCAAACGGCGGTTCCACCATCCCCGAACTGAATTATACGCAGATTCGCGACGGTAAGGTTTCCGAAGACCAGCGCGCCAGCATCCGGCAGAGCGGTGCGGCGATCATTCGCGGGGTGTTTGCGCGCCAGCAGGCGGAAGACTGGAATGCCGAGCTAGGTGCCTATATCGACGACAATGAATATGTCACCAAGGCCAAGGAAAAGGCCGGACTGGACACCTATTTCAGTTCGCTCGATGCAGGCTCACCGCAGATTTTCGGATTGTACTGGTCGAAGCCGCAGGTGATGGCACGTCAGGCCGAGAGCATGGCCACAACCAAACAATTTCTCAATCATTTGTGGGATGTCAGCGGACCGATGGGAGATGAGTTTGATCCCGACTAGGAGTTTGCCTATGCAGACCGCACCCGGCGGCGGCGTCCCGGTGATACAACACTCGGCCTGTCGCCGCATATGGATTCCGGCTCGTATGAACGCTGGGTCGACCCGGCCTATCAACGCATTTACGGTCCGGTTTTCGAAGGGTCGTGGCAGGATCACGATCCCTGGAAAGCGACATTTCGAACACAGACGCGCGAGTTTTCCTCGCCAGCCGTCTGCTCCATGTTCCGCACCTTTCAGGGTTGGACCGGACTGACTGCCCAGGGGCCGGGTGACGGCACTTTGAGTCTCATCCCCTCGGCGCGAGGCATCGCCTACTTCCTGTTGCGCGCGCTGCAGGATGACGTGGCCGATGATGATCTGTGCGGAGCGATGCCAGGCCGGGCGCTGTCTGCCGATCCCAAATGGCATGCGGATATTCTGGGTGGACTGGTATCCATTCCGATGGTCGAACCGGGCGATACGGTGTGGTGGCATCCGGACATTATCCACTCGGTCGCCGATGCCCATACCGGCACGGACTTTGCCAATGTGATCTATATCGGAGCGTCGCCCAAATGCGCCAAGAACGAAGCCTATGTACGCAAACAGGCTGTCCATTTTCTGGCCGGTAAAAGCGCCCCGGATTTTGCCGCTGAGGATTACGAAATTGATTTCAAGGGACGCGCGACCATCGAGGATTTGACCGGGCTGGGTCGCCGCCAGATGGGATTATAGGCCGGGTGGTCTCTTGGCAGGGTCGCCAATGCCGGTTTTACCTTGATCATTGTTGCGCAGTTTCCTGTCACGCGTTGACAGCAATTATAGGCTTTGCGAAAAGCCGGTTTCTCGTGTAGCTACACGATAATCTCTTGCTGCAGTGCGGCATTCAACTGGGAGCAGATAATGCGGAAAGTTTACAAATCGGCGGAAGCGGCTCTGGACGGGCTGTTGTTCGACGGCATGTTCATTGCAGCCGGTGGCTTCGGGCTGTGCGGCATTCCGGAATTGCTGATAGCAGCCATTCGCGAATCCGGCGTCAAAGAGTTGACCGTGGCGTCAAACAATGCCGGCGTCGACGATTTCGGTCTCGGCCTGCTGCTGCAGACGCGACAGGTGAAGAAAATGATCTCCTCATATGTGGGTGAGAACGACACGTTCATGCAGCAATATCTGTCCGGCGAGTTGGAGCTGGAATTCAACCCCCAGGGCACACTGGCTGAACGGATGCGCGCCGGCGGTGCCGGCATTCCCGGCTTCTACACCAAGACAGGTGTGGGCACCGTGATTGCAGAGGGCAAGGAACACAAGGATTTCGACGGGCAGAGCTATATTCTGGAACGCGGAATTGTGGCTGACATCGCCATTGTCAAAGCCTGGAAAGGCGATGAACAGGGCAATCTGATCTATCGCAAGACCGCGCGCAATTTCAACCCGAATGCGGCAACCTGCGGCAAGGTCTGCATTGCCGAAGTGGAAGAAATTGTTCCGGTCGGGACACTCGACCCGGACATGATTCACACGCCCGGCATTTTCGTGCACCGGCTGATCGCGGGCGAGCATGAAAAGCGGATTGAACAGAAAACGGTTCGCGCGGGCTAGAGCATCAAATAGTTCGATGTACTGATAAAACGCTCTTAAGGGAGAAATACCATGTGGGATCGCAACAAAATGGCTGCCTGCGCGGCGCGTGAACTGGAAGATGGGATGTATGTCAATCTGGGCATCGGCATTCCCACGCTGGTGTCGAATTACATTCCCGACGGCGTTGATGTGACGCTGCAATCGGAAAACGGCATGCTCGGCATGGGCCCGTTCCCAACCGAAGCAGAACTCGATCCGGATCTGATCAATGCAGGCAAGCAGACGATTACAGAACTGGACCGGACGAGCTACTTCTCATCGGCTGACAGTTTCGGCATGATCCGGGGCGGAAAAATCGACATGGCCATTCTGGGCGCAATGGAAGTATCCGAAAAAGGTGATCTTGCCAATTGGATGATCCCCGGCAAGCTGGTCAAGGGCATGGGCGGCGCGATGGATCTCGTTGCCGGTGTGAAGCGTGTCATCGTTGTCATGGATCACACCAATAAACGCGGTGAAACCAAGCTTCTGACCGAATGCACCCTGCCCCTTACCGGACAGGCTGTGGTCGACCGGATCATCACCAATTTCGGCGTCTTTGATGTGGTTGAAGGCGGTCTGAAAATCGTCGAACTGGCCGAGGGTGTCTCGGAACAGGATGTGCGCGACAAGACGGAAGCCACAATCGTCGGCTGAGTTCATTAATCCCGGCGCGGTCAGGTTTATGACCGCGGCTTCAGCTTGCGAAGGGCGGTGATGACTGCATTCGGCAGGGTGTTGTCCGTGCCTTGCGGGACGGCATCAAGCGCGCTGCGGATGTCTTTTTCCAGAATGCCGATTGTGTTGTCGTGCGCATAGCCGTCGCGGGCAAATTCAATGCCGTCAAAGCCGCTGGCGAACCAGTTCTGGCCGGAGCTTTTGTCAATCAGGGCGAGCAGCGATCTTTCGTCCAGTCCCAGATCAACAGCCCAATCCAGCACCAGCCGGGTCATCGCCGTGGACGAGGCCGCCAGCAGATTGTTCAGAACTTTGGCTGTCATCCCGGCCGCAAACGGACCCATTGTGTGAAATGAGGTTCCCATCGCTTCAAACAGCGGCCGCAAGGCGGTCAGGTCCGCCTCCTCGCCGCCCATCATGAAGGACAGACGCCGCTCGCGCGCGGCGATGGTTGCACCTGACATTGGCGCGTCGACCAGAGTGATTTGCGACGGCAGCCTGCCCTTCAGGCCCTGGAGATAGCGCGGCGAGAGCGTGGAACAGATGATAATGCTGCGCAGCCCCGGTGCGCCCGCCGCAAGGGCCTGGGTCTCGAACAGAAGAGCTTCCGTCTGCTCGATATCGCGAACCACACTGATGAGAATTTTCAGATGCTCGGCAAATCGCGGCACATCATCGGTGATGGCATCGGCGAATTCGCCATAGCTTTGTGGTGCCCTTACATCAAAGCCGATGGCGTCAAAACCGGCATCGCGCAAAGCGGCCAGCATCGGCTCACCCATGCGGCCGCAGCCTGCAACGCCAATTCCGGATAATTGCAAACTACTCTTCCTGATAGTTCAACCAAAACTATGCGTAGGCATCAGGCTGACCGAAGACGCGGTAGACTGTCAACCCGCCCTGTTGGCAAGTTCATATTGAAGGCTACCATTTGCGCTCTAATTTCTTGCGCATGAAAATGGCAACGGCATTCATGCTGATCAGGAAAATGAGCAGCACCAGAATGGCCGCTGATGTGCGGCTGACAAAACCGCGCTCAGGGCTGTCGGCCCAGATGAAGATTTGGGTCGGCAGCGCGGTGGCGCTCTCAAAGGGCGTCGAGGGTGCAGAAGTGATAAACGCATTCATGCCAATCAGCAGCAAGGGAGCGGTCTCGCCCAGCGCTTGTGCCAGCCCGATTATTGTCCCTGTGAGAATACCCGGCATGGCGAGTGGCAGTACATGACCGAAGACGACCTGCTGTCTGGACGCCCCGATGCCTAGAGCAGCCTCGCGGATGGAGGGAGGTACAGCCTTCAAAGCTGCGCGGGTAGCTATGATGATGGTCGGCATTGTCATTAAAGCAAGTGTCAGACCGCCAACGAAGGGAACTGATCGCGGCATCCCGAACCAGCCGATGAAAACGGAGAGCGCCAGCAATCCGAAGACAACCGAAGGGACAGCAGCAAGATTATTGATATTCACTTCGATGAAGTCGCTCACTCGATTCTTGGCGGCAAATTCTTCCAGATAGATGGCTGCTCCGACACCCAGTGGAAACGAGATCAAAAAACAGACCAGGAGGGCCCAGAATGAGCCCAGAATGGCTCCCTTCAACCCGGCCAGTTCCGGAAAGCGGCTGTCGGCATTGGTGATAAGGCCAGTATTGAGCGGAGCAGATATCATTCCCTCACTTTTGAGCGTGTCGAATAATGCCAATTGATTATCTTTCAACCGGCGCAACTGCTCGGGTGTGTCCCGGTCGATCAAGTCCTTGTTCAACTGGTCATAGGGGTCAGACACTGGAACTGACAGCGATACGGTCCGGCCGATGAGGTCGGGATTGGCGACCACCATATCGCGCAATTTGAATTGAGCTCCGTTCGAGAAGATAGCTTCCACCGTGCGCATTGCGCCCCTGTTTCCGGTATCCACGCCGGGAAGCGATTTGGCCAGGGAAGCAGCGAGAACATCATCGAATCCGCCGCGTGGCAGCCGGTCCAGCGGCACTTTTTCAGGGTCGACAAAAACATCCAGAGTGACATGCGTTTGTGTGAAGGCCTTGTGGCCTGTGGACACCAGCGAAGCGATCAGAATGAAAAGCATCAGAAAGGCAGTGCTGATCGCAGCAATGCCTAGACTTTGCAACATGATCTGCTTGCGCTTGCGGCGTGGAAGGCTGCGTCTGATGGCCCCGGTTGTGCCACCTGCTGAACCGGTGGCCTGTCGGGAAGTGATGTCGGTCATGGAGCCTACCTCAGTCGTAAACTTCGCGGTACTTGCGGACAATCCGAAGCGCGAAGATGTTGATGATTAGGGTCACGATGAACAGCATCATGCCAAGTGCGAAGGCAGCCAGCGTTTTGGGATTGTCGAAGGATGTATCTCCGATGAGCAAAGTCACAATCTGGACGGTAACGGTGGTAACGCTTTCCAGCGGATTGGCGGTCAGATTTGCAATCAGTCCGGCAGCCATGACGACGATCATGGTCTCGCCGATCGCCCGGCTGACCGCCAGTAGAATACCGCCGACAATGCCAGGAATAGCTGCCGGAAACAGAACATTCAGTACAGTTTCGGCCCGCGTAGCGCCAAGGGCCAGAGCGCCATCGCGCAAGGAGCGCGGCACGGCGGACAGGGCATCATCGGCAAAGGATGAGATGAACGGCACCAGCATAATGCCCATCACGCTGCCTGCCGCAAGGGCGGTATTTGGCGAAACGCCAATGCCCAGCGATGCACCCAGACTGCGGATGGCAGGGGCAACGACCAGAATGGCAAAGAAGCCGTACACAACCGTGGGGACACCAGCGAGAATCTCAAGAATTGGCTTAGCGACCGATCGCACCCTGGATGGCGCGAATTCATTCAGATAGATGGCCGAGAACAGACCGATTGGGATTGCAAGAATCAGGGCTACTGCGGTAATCACCAAGGTGCCGACGATAACCGGTATCCAGCCAAATGCACCGGCAGCGGCGACCTGATCAGCTCGAATCGGAATCTGGGGCTCCCAGTTCAGACCGAATAGAAATTCGGTCAAAGGAACCAGTCTCAGGAATTTGATGGTTTCAAAGGCAAGAGACGCAATGATGCCGACCGTGGTGAAGATCGCAACGACAGAGCAGAATATCATCAGTCCCGAAACGATCTGTTCGACACCTTGACGGGCACGGAAAGAGGCCGCGACCCGGCGCCGGGCAAACAACAGCAAAGCGAGCCCGCCAATGGCGACAATCGCGATCAGCATCATGGATGCAATAGCCTGAAGCAGGTTCAACCGTTCTGCGGCGACTATTTTCCAGTCTTCCGGCGTGCCGAATGTCTGGCCCCGTGAAAGAGACCTGATTTCAGCCAGAATCAACTGACGCTGCCCCGTGCCTAAACCGTCGACCACTCCATTCGGCAATCCGCCCATGACGATATTGTCGACAACAGAGCCCTGCAGGGTCAGCCATACGATTGTCAGGACGAAGACCGGCACCAGGATCGACAGAAACGAATACAGGCCGTGATATCCGGAAAGGGAGTGCAGACGTGTACCATCGCGGCGTATGGCTTGCGCGGCCCGCCGGTTAAGCCAGTATCCAAACAGACTAATGAGGAGAAGGATCGCGAATACCAATGTGGTCATCTTGATACGCTTTCAAAAAAGTGTCTCGAGCCGCGACCGGCTCGAGACTTCGTAGTGCCGGGGCTTCGGCTTATTTAGGCGCGTCCATCTGCTTACCGTTCAAAATTGCATCCTGAAGGGCAGCGCGACGGTCGTCGGCCAGCGGCACCAGGCCACGTTCAGACAGGTAACCGCCGGATTCCAGGGCATCTTCAGACATGTATTCTTCGATGAACTCATTGAGGTTCGGGATTACTCCGCGGTGCGCGTTCTTCACGTAGAAATAAAGCGGGCGCGATACCGGGTAGGATTTGTCTGCAATGCTGTCGGTGGTTGGTTCAACGCCTTCGATCTTGACACCTTTCAACCGGTCGAGGTTTTCGTACAGGAACGAATAACCGAAGATACCCACGGCATTGGGATCAGATTCGAGCCGCTGTACGATCAAATTGTCATTCTCACCGGCTTCGATGAAAGGTCCGTCAGTGCGCATGCGCGAGCAGTTTTCTTCAACCCAGTCACCGTCGAAACCACCACTGGCAACATAGTCCAGTTCTTCACAACCGGCATGCATTGCCAATTCCACAAAGGCATCCCGTGTACCGGAAGTTGGCGGAGGGCCGTAGGCGAGAATTTCAGTATCCGGCAGGTCAGAGTTGATTTCAGACCATTTGGTGTAGGGATTATCTACCCATTCACCATCAACAGGAACCTGAGCGGCCAGGGCCAGATAAATCTCGCCAAGGGTCAGACCCCAGTCAAAATCATTGCTGCGCGAAATTGCCAGCGACAAACCGTCGAAGCCGATCAGCGCCTCAGAGATATCTGTGACACCGTTTGACTGGCACAATTCATACTCGGACGTTTTCATGGCGCGGGAGGCACCAGTGATATCTGGGTGTGCCTCTCCAACACCTCCACAGAATATCTTCATCCCACCACCAGTACCGGTTGATTCTACAATCGGAGAAGGCGCGCCGGTGTTGTTGGAAAATTGCTCAGCGACAGCTTGCGTGTATGGAAACACAGTGGACGATCCGACAATCCGGATTTCTTCGCGAGCGATGGCAGCAGTCGCGGATACCGCTGTGACGGCCAGGGCAGATGTGGCCAGTTTAAGATAGGACATGGAAACTCCTCGGGTTTTATTGGCGATCGTCTGTCTACGACCTGACTGTTCGAGTACTCCTGCCTAGTGTCAGGGATGTAACAGTTTTGTTACAGATTTATGACACCGGGCGGCAGGGTATAATTTCGACTATTCTGGTGCAGACAGTCGTCAGTTAAAGCCTTTGGCTTTTTCTGTTTTTCGGCAACCTGCCTTTGATCGCAGCGCTTGCAGGCCAACTTCGGCCCCTGTTCGATGCCTTCACCCAATAGAGAAAATGCTTTGCTGAAACTTGCAATAAATCACTTTGCCTCACCGGCATGTGACAGAACATCTGCGCTAGTTGCGGAACTGATCATCCAGTGAATATCCGGCGCCGCGCACGGTCCGGATCGGATCCTTGGCGCGGCCCCGGTTAATTGCCTTGCGCAGGCGTCCGACATGAACATCGACCGTGCGCTCATCGACATAGACATCATGGCCCCAGACACCATCCAGAAGCTGGGCTCTGGTAAATACCCGGCCCGGGCTTTGCAGAAAGTGCTCGAGTAATTTGAATTCAGTAGGGCCGAGATGGATTTCATGTGAGGCGCGATGCACGCGATGGGTCTGCCGGTCCATCTCCAGATCGCCAGCCTGCAATATACGCGATACCACTTCCGGCTTTGCCCGGCGCAGCATGGCTTTTACCCGCGCCATCAACTCGGGCACGGAAAACGGCTTGACCACATAATCATCAGCCCCGGTAGTCAATCCGCGAATGCGCTCCGTTTCCTCACCGCGTGCTGTCAGCATGATGACCGGCAACAAGCGGGTTTCTTCGCGCGCGCGAATGCGCCGGCACAATTCAATGCCCGACACGCCGGGCAGCATCCAGTCGAGCAGCAGCAGATCGGGGACGCTCTCGCGCAGTTTCAGTTCGGCTTCATCGCCGCGCTCGGAGACTTCGACCTGATAGCCTTCGCTTTCCAGATTATAGCGCAACAGCAGACTGAGCGGTTCCTCGTCCTCAACAACGTGAATATTCGGGGCAGCCATGGCAAATCTCCGTCAGGCAAATAAAAGGATACGCAGTTTCATAATCATGGCCAGGTGGTGCCTCAAGGATTCTCTAGTCCAGCATTTTGATTGCACTGTTGTCACCTTTCGGCCGTTCGTCCTCCAGTTGGACGCCGGTCACCTGATAGATCACTGTTTCAGCAATATTGGTCGCATGATCGCCGATGCGCTCAACATTCTTGGCGCAGAACAGCAGATGGGTACAATGGGTAATGTTGCGCGGATCTTCCATCATATAGGTCAGAAGCTCGCGGAACAGCGATGTGTACATGGCATCGATTTCATCATCATTCTGCCAGACCAATTTGGCCTTATCGACATCTCTGGCGACATAGGCATCAAGAACTTTGGTCAGTTGTGCCTGTGCCAGTTCCGCCATGTGCTCAATGCCGTGAACAAGCTTTGAGGGTTGCACCAAGCTTTCGATTGCAATGGCGCGCTTGGCAATGTTCTTGGCCAGATCTCCACAGCGCTCCAGATCGTTGGAAATCCGCAGGGATGCAATGATTTCGCGCAGGTCTGATGCCATCGGCTGACGCTTTGCTATGGTTCGGATCGCATCATCTTCTACTTGGCGCTGCAGATGGTCCAGATCCTTGTCATCAGCGATGACTTTCCGGGCGAGAATAGGATCAGCGCTCAGCAATGCCTGCAAAGCGTCCACAATCATGCCCTCCGCAATACCACCCATCTCAGCGATATATTTTGCAAGAGCCTGCAGTTCCTCATCATATGCTGTAACTGTATGATCAGCCATTGTTATTGTCCTTAACTTGGGTCTTAACCGAACCGGCCGGTGATGTAATCCAAGGTCCTCTTTTCCTTTGGGTTGGTGAAGATATCATCGGTCACACCTTCTTCGACCAGATTGCCAAGGTGGAAAAACGCGGTCCGTTGAGACACCCTCGCGGCCTGCTGCATAGAGTGCGTAACGATGACAATCGTGTAATTATTGCGCAATTCATCAATTAGCTCTTCCACTTTGGCCGTGGCGATGGGATCCAGTGCGGAACAGGGTTCGTCCATCAGGATCACTTCGGGACTGACGGCAATGGCGCGCGCAATGCACAGGCGCTGCTGCTGGCCTCCGGACAGACCGGTCCCCGGCTCCTCCAGACGATCCTTTACCTCTTCAAACAGGCCGGCCTTTTGCAGGCTCTCGACCACGATTCCCTCCAACTCCTCCTTGTTGCCTGCAAGCCCGTGTATCTTCGGGCCATAGGCGACATTTTCAAAGATAGATTTTGGAAATGGGTTTGGTTTCTGGAACACCATCCCGACCCGTGCGCGCAGTTCAACGACATCCACAGCGGGATCGTAGATATCCTCATCATCAAGCGTGATATCGCCCCTCACCCGGCAGATATCGATGGTGTCATTCATGCGGTTGAGGCAGCGCAGAAATGTGGATTTGCCGCAGCCTGACGGTCCGATCAAGGATGTAACCTGATGCTCCTGAATTTCCAGATCAATGTCGAAAAGCGCCTGCTTTTCACCGTAAAAGACGTTGATCTTCTCACTCTTCATTTTTACTTGCGGCGAATTTGTCAAAACTGCGCTTTCTATTTTCGGGCTCGTGCTCTGCACCGAAGCGTCCATATCTGAGGCTCCTCCTAAACGGGTTGCCGGAACTGTTCAAAGACGCCAGTTCGCCTTGTATAGAGCAACAGTGCGCAGAACCTTCATAAGTGCCTGGCTAACAGCGGCGTCAGCCATTTCCTGTTAACATGAATGGCTTAGACATTTAGCGTCCCGTACAAGTGATGGGACTTCTCCCGACTTCCGCCCAGCAAACTAGCCAGACGCAATGATGCTTCTATGACGTTTTTGTATCAATTGCATGACACTGCAAAACCCTGAAAGATATCACTTTCCCCTGGCAGTACTGATATCTTGCTGGTTTTCAACACCAGCCGGGTCCGGCCGCAGCGGAAACCGCACGGTAAATTCAGCACCGTTTCCAGGTTCAGACCGGACTTCAAGCAGCGCGCTGTGGCGGTTGAGAATGTGTTTGACGATGGCCAGTCCAAGGCCGGTGCCCTGCTTTTGCCGGCTGGTCTCCACATCAGCCCGATAGAACCGTTCGGTCAGGCGCGGAACATGTCGGGCAGCAATGCCGGGGCCATAATCGCGAATGGTAATGGAAGGGCCAGCGCCCTTGCTGTTTGCATCGAGCGAAATCTCGACCCGCTCTCCTGACGCGCCATATTTGATCGCGTTTTCAATGAGATTGCTGAAAACCTGTATCAGTTCATCCTGCGCTCCGGAGACGATGACAGACTGATCGAGGCCGGCCTGTTGCAGTGTGACGTCATTGTCCCGCGCCAGTGGCTTCAGCGTGTCGGCAACATGTGCGATCAGCGGACCCAGTTCTACCGGATCAGCCGGCTTGAGATGGGCTTTCATCTCGATCTGGCTGAGCGACAAAAGATCATCAATCAGGCGCGACATGCGTTGCGACTGCTCCCGCATGATGGAAAGAAAACGCAACCGGGCACTTTCATCGTCCTTCGCCGGGCCCAGCAATGTTTCGATAAATCCGGACAGGGAAGCCAGCGGCGTGCGCAATTCATGGCTGGCGTTGGCAATAAAATCGACGCGCATACGCTCAGTGCGTTTTTGATCACTGAGATCCTGAAACTGAACCAGCAGGAATTTTTTCCTGTCATCCGCAGGGGCGGTCCCGAAAGCCGTCAGTTGCAGCGGACTGAGAGCGACGCTGAACCAGCGCTCTACCGGAAAACGTTCAAAATATTCCAGTTGTTCGGGCTGATTGGTAGCAAAAACCCTGTCCAGCGCGGCAACGAGATTGCGCTGGCGAAAATGCAGAGACATCGGCTGTCCGGCCCTGATATCTCCCAGGTTTGATGTGGTGGCTTTATTTACAAAACGCACAATCCCTTCGCCGTCGACCAGCAGCGTCGGCTCCGTCAGAGACGCAACCACCCGTTTGGTCGAAATATCCGGCCAGACTGAGTGCTGCGCCGCTGCGCGTGCGGTCCGCAAGGCATTGAGGCGGCGGCGGCGCTGGCTTGCAATTGGCTCCACCATGGCTGCCGCACCCAGCGCCAGAAGAAACAGAATGCCGGCAGCAGGGGTTACATCGCCGCGCAGCCAGAAGGCCAGCACTCCGACACAGGCGACGATCAGGACCCAGCGCTGATCCAGCAGTCGGGTCAGAAGCGGATTGTTCTCGATGTCCGCATCGACAAGCGTGGGCTCGGCAGCCATGATGGCCAATCCTCCATTAATGGAAATTTGCAACAGACATTGAAGGAAAACTCTATTGCGGCAAAGTTATTTCAGATTTTTGACATTCACCACCGCCGTCAGGTCGGCGCAGTCGTCATTGTGACAAACCCGACAATCCGCTAGCGTGGCAAAGCTGACCCTATTCGAGGACCCATATGGCTAACGATAAATCGTCTTCCGGCGACCCCCTTCTGGAGAGTTTTGATCTGGACAATCCCAAGCTGGCTCCGCAGATCAGGGACGCTGCGATGCAGAGCGGCAACTATCCCTACAGCGATAAATTATCACGCAAGAAATATGACCGTGCGTTGCGGATTTTGCAGATCGAACTCGTCAAGGTGCAGGCCTGGGCACAGGATACCGGGGCCAGACTGGTGCTGGTGTTCGAGGGCCGCGATGCTGCTGGAAAGGGTGGAACCATCAATGCCATACGGGCTTACCTCAACCCCCGGAACGCACGCATAGCTGCGCTTCCAAAACCGACGGAACGGGAGCAGGGGCAATGGTATTTTCAGCGCTATATTTCACACCTGCCAACCAGCGGGGAACTGGTTCTGTTCGACCGCTCCTGGTACAACCGCGCCGGTGTGGAGCCGGTGATGGGCTTTTGCACGCCGGAGCAACACCGGATTTTCCTGCAGGAAGCGCCGAAATTCGAGCAAATGCTGGTTGATGAAAACATTCATCTTTTCAAATTCTGGCTGAATATCGGGCGCGAAATGCAGATGAAACGGTTTCATGACCGTGCCCATGATCCGCTGAAGCAATGGAAATTGTCGCCCATGGACGTGGCATCGCTCGACAAATGGGGAGATTACACCGAAAAGCGCAATCTGATGCTGAAAATGACCCATACACAATCGACACCGTGGACCATCGTGCGCTCCAACGACAAGCGGCGGGCGCGGCTCAACAGCATCCGCCATGTGCTGACCCATCTGGATTATGATGGCAAGGATATGGAAGCAATCGGCAAGATTGATCCGCTCATTCTTGGCCAGGGGCCGGATTTCCTGCGTCTGCATGAAGCGATGGATTTTGACGATTAAAGCTGACTTTTCAAACGGGCTTTAAAGGTCCAGTGCCGCGCGATAAAGCTGCATAATGCCGTGCTCCATCCGGCGGATTGAAAACCCGTTCGCGACCCGCTGATGAAGCGGCGCGGTCTGGCCGGAATGGAAACCGGCTTGCTGCAATTTGCGCATCGCCTGGGTGATGGCCGGCAAGTCCGGATTAACCAGCGCATCGGCCTGTTCGCCGTAAATTTCGCCGATGCCGCCAACATTTGTGCAGATCATCGGCATGCTGGCGCCGGCGGCTTCCAGAACGATATAAGGCAGTGATTCCGCACGCGATGGCACGACAATCGCGCGCGCCATGGCAAAAGCCTGGCGCGCCGGCATGGAGGGATGGAACGAGACGACATCTGTCAGCCCGCGCTGTTCGACCATGTCGCGATAGCGGGCTTTGTCCTCCTCAGCGCCATCTCCGACAATCCAGGCTGTCGCAGGTGCCTCGCGGTTCAAATCATGCATCGCCTCGATAAACAGATCGACGCCCTTCAGATCGCGTAACATGCCGATAAACAGAAAATCCCGCGCGTCGCTGCCGGGGATAACGGGCAGCAGTTCCGGCTCGCCAATGCCATTGTGAATCACAGCCGCCTTGCATGACGGGGCGCCGACTTTTTCGCTATAGGTGCGCTGCTCATAGGCGCTGACATGAATCAGAGCGCTGGTCCAGCGTTCCAGAAACCGTTCCATGGCGAAATAGATCCGGCCTTCCCGGCTGGATTTTAAATAGTGCAGACTGCCGCCATGGGGGGCGTAAAAAACTGCGGTCGATCTGCCAAGCCCACCGCTGGCGCGGGCAAAGCGGCCATAGACGCCGCCCTTGGATCCATGACAGTGCAACACATCCGGCCTGACCTTGCGCAGGACTTTCAGGACATTGATAAAAGCGCGCAGGTCGGATGGACCAACCGCACGCGGCATTGCCAGGCGGGTAACGCCAAGCGGAAGCGATGCCTGTAATTGTTCAATATGAGCGTCTTCAAACGGCCCCCCGGTGAGCCGGTCACAGACAATTCCTACCCTGTGCCCCTGCCCGGCCTGCGCCAGCGCCAGATCTGCCAGATGCCGGAAAATGCCGCCGATCGGTGCACGCACCAGATGAATGATGGTTAGGGGGTTCTGCGTTGACATTGCGCCTGATTTGATGAATTGACTGTTTCAATCTTATATAAGACAGGTTAACAGCGTCTTCAGAACACTCTCTGAAGAGCCGTCAATTTAACTCTTTCCGCCGCTTTATGAGACTAGAAGTCTTAATAATTGGCAATTAAATGTTTGATATTCCAACCCGGTGCAGATAACACTTGGGCAGGGAGGATGAATTTTTATGAGCATGCGCGAGACCGCACCACAGCATCTGACCGGCGGCGTCGGGGACCGGACCATCACCACAACGGCGCCCGTGGGCGAGGAAATGCGGCAGACCACCTGCTACATGTGTGCCTGCCGCTGCGGCATCAATGTGCATTTGCGCGATGGCAAGGTGCGTTACATTGAAGGCAACCGCGATCATCCGGTCAACAGGGGCGTGTTGTGCGCCAAGGGCGCTGCCGGAATCATGCAGCACATGTCTCCGGCCCGGCTGAAAAAGCCCTTGCTGCGCACCGGCCCGCGCGGCTCCAATGAATTCAAGGAAATTTCCTGGGAGGAAGCTCTCGACAAGGCCGCCGAATGGCTGGGTCCGCTGCGTAAAGATCCGCAAAAACTGGCCTTCTTTACCGGGCGCGACCAGTCGCAGGCCCTGACCAGTTTCTGGGCACAGAATTTCGGCACGCCGAATTATGCCGCCCATGGCGGGTTCTGTTCCGTCAACATGGCTGCCGCCGGCATTTATACAATCGGCAGTGCATTCTGGGAATTCGGCTCTGCGGACTGGGACCGGACAAAGCTGTTTCTGCTGTTCGGTGTGGCCGAGGACCATGACAGCAACCCGATTAAAATAGGCCTGTCGAAACTGAAAAGCCGGGGCGCGCGGTTCGTCTCGATCAATCCGGTGCGGACCGGTTATTCCTCGATTGCCGATAATTGGCTCGGCGTAAAGCCGGGCACCGACGGCCTGCTGATCCTGTCGCTGATTCACGAATTATTCCGCTTGCGCAAAATCGATCTGGATTATCTCAATCGCTATACCAACGCCGCCTGGCTGGTGGTGCAGGCCCCGGGCGACAAGGATCATGGTCTGATTGCGCGCGATGGCAACGGCACCCCGCTGGTGCTGGTCGCCGACGGCTCTGTGCAGCCGACCAAGACAAAAAATGTCACACCGCGCATGGCCGGTTCTGTCACTCTGCCGGATAGCTGTACAATTGGTGCCGGTAAACAGGCTGTGCCAGTGCTGGAATTGATGGCGCAGAAATATCTTGTGTCCGATTACGCGCCGGAAGCGGTTGCCGGCAAGACCGGCATTTCCGCAGAGACGATCCGCAATCTGGCCGCCGAAATCGCCCGCGTCGCGTTTGAAGAAGAAATTGTTATCGACCAGCCCTGGACCGACATGACGGGCGAGCGTCACGACAAGATCATCGGCCGCCCGGTTTCGATGCATGCAATGCGCGGCATTTCCGCACATTCCAATGGCTTCCAGACAACCCGCGCGCTGCATGTGCTGCAGGTGCTGATCGGCTCGATTGATTGTCCCGGCGGCTTCCGGTCAAAGCCGCCCTATCCAAAACCGATGGCGGCCCATCCCAAACCGCATGGCAAGCCGGAACATATGAATGCGAACGGGTTTGAGTCCGATCCGAAGCAGGGCCTGGCCGGTCCGCATCTTGGCTATGTGCGCGGGCCGGAGGATCTGCTGATTGACGGCGAGGGCAAACCGACGCGCATCGACAAGGCGTTTTCATGGGATGCGCCGATGTCGGCCCACGGTCTGATGCATATGGTGATCGCCAATGCTCATGCCGGTGATCCCTACAAGATCGACACGCTGTTCATGTATATGGCCAACATGGCGTGGAACTCGTCGATGAACACCAAATCCGTCATCGACATGCTGACCGACAAGGATGAGACGGGCGAGTACAAAATTCCGAAAATCATCTATTCCGATTCCTATGCCAGCGAAATGGTGGCCTATTCCGATCTGGTGCTGCCGGATACGACCTATCTGGAACGCCATGATTGCATCTCGCTGCTGGACCGGCCGATTTCGGAACCCGATTCCGTCAATGACAGCATTCGCTGGCCGGTGGTGGAACCGGACCGGGATGTGCGCGGGTTTCAATCCGCGCTGATTCAGCTCGGGGGAAAACTCAACCTGCCGGGTTTTGTCGATAAGGCCGGGGAGCCGCTCTACAAGGATTATGCGGATTATATCGTCAACCATCAGCGCCGCCCCGGCGTCGGGCCGCTGGCCGGTTTTCGTGGCGAGAACGGCGATCAGGAAGGACGCGGCGCACCAAATCCGGATCAGATCAATGCCTATATCAAAAACGGTGCCTTCTGGTCGAAGGAGCTGCCGGAAGATGCACGGTTCTACAAACATGCCAACAAGGCCTATCAGGACTTTGCCGTGGAGATGGGGTTCTTCGATGCACCGCAACCCGTGACCTTCCAGCTCTATGTGGAGGAATTGCAGAAATTCCGCCTCAGTGCCGAAGGATTGCGCCAGCCGATTGCCCCGGCACACCACCGGGAGCGGATCATAACCTGTTTCGATCCGCTGCCCGTCTGGTATGCACCATTTGAAGAAGATGGCGTCGATCTGGCAGATTATCCCTATCACGCCATTACCCAGAGACCGGCAGCCATGTATCATTCCTGGGGCTCGCAGAACGCCTGGCTGCGCCAGATTCACACCAAAAACGTGCTGTATGTTCCAGGCTCGATTTGTGATGCGGAAGGCCTGGTGGATGGCGACTGGGCGAAGGTGTCGTCCTGGCATTCCACGATCCGCGTGCCGATTGCGCGAATGGAAGCAGTCAATGACAAGACCTTGTGGACCTGGAATGCGATTGGCAAGCGCAAGGGTGCCTGGAATCTGTCGCCAGACGCTCCGGAAGCCACCAAGGGCTTTCTGCTCAACCATCTGATTCACGAATTGCTGCCGCCAAAAGGCGACGGGCTGCGCTGGGCCAACAGCGATCCGATCACCGGTCAGGCGGCGTGGTATGATCTGCGCGTCTCAATCAGCAAACATCCCGACCAGTCGAGCCCCGAGAGCAGTCCCGGCTTTGACGATCTGGCGGTCCGCAAGGTACTGGGCGACCCGCCCGATGATCTGCGCTACGGCCAGGAATGGACCAGGGAGACGTCTTCATGACCAGTCTGCCAACCGTCACAACGGGCAAGAAACTCGGGCTCGTCATCGATCTGGATGTGTGCGTGGGGTGCCATGCCTGCGCGGTCATCTGCAAGGAATGGAATACTGGCGGCTACGGCTCTGCTCTGTCGGACCAGGACCCTTACGGCAAGGATGTCAGCGGGGCATGGCTGAACCGCATCCACACATTTGAAGTGACGCCGGGGGATGTCATCCCCGGTTACGGCAAGAAGCCAAAAGGCCAAGGCGTTGGCGAAGTCATTGCCCGGACTGAAGAAGCCCGGGTCGTCCATTTTCCCAAATCCTGCCTGCATTGCGACGATGCGCCCTGTGTCACTGTGTGCCCGACAGGGGCCAGTTACAAACGCGGAGAAGACGGCATTGTCCTGGTTGACGAGGACAAATGCATCGGCTGCGGCCTGTGCGCCTGGTCCTGCCCTTACGGGGCACGCGAAATGGATGAGGATGCCGGGGTGATGAAGAAATGCACCCTGTGCGTCGACCGGATTTACAATGAAGCGATTCCCGAAATTGACCGCCAGCCGGCCTGTGTGCGCACCTGTCCGGCCAGTGCCCGGCATTTTGGCGATCTTGGCGACCCGGACTCGGATGTTTCGGTTCTGGTGAGAGAGCGCGGCGGAATTGATCTGATGCCTGAACAGGGCACACGACCGGTCAATAAATACCTGCCGCCACGTCCGCGCCAGACCCTGCCGACCGCGGAAGCGCCTGCCCCCACCGCCCTTGCTGAAAGCACTGACGGAGCACAGGGCTTCCTGAAATGGATCGACACCGCGCTATCCAAACTCTGAGATTTGAGACAAAATCATGCATCCCGCCCTGTCCGTTATCATTTTCACTACCCTGTCCGGCTTTGGTTACGGGCTTGCCGCGGTGCTCGGCCTGCTGCAGCCGGACCCAGCACTGGCCGCCGTCAAGGTTGGCCATGTTCTGGCTTTTGTTGCGATAAGTGGTGGTCTTGTGTCGTCGACGCTGCATCTGGGCAATCCGCAACGGGCCTGGCGGGCGTTTTCGCAATGGCGCTCAAGCTGGCTGTCCCGCGAAGGCGTGCTGGCTGTCCTGACCTTTGTGCCGCTGACGGCACAAACCGGCCTTGCGGTGCTGTTTGACTTCAGTTTCGGCTGGCTGGGTTTTATTGTGGCCGTCATGGCCGCAATTACGGTCTACGCCACCAGCATGATTTATGCCTCGCTGAAAACCGTCAATGCCTGGCACAATCCGGTGACGAATACCTGCTATCTGCTGTTCGCGCTGTCGGGCGGATTGCTTGCCCTGGCCGCGCTCAATGCCTTTAACGGCATTGAAGCCAGTATTATCGTTCTGACAATCGTGGCGCTGGCAGCGGCCTTCATGGCCAAGGCGGTGTGGTATCGCGCGCTTGATCACGAATCCGGCCCATCGACCCCGGAAAGCGCCACAGGTCTGGGCTTTCTCGGCAAGGTGCGGCTGCTCGAGCGTCCGCATATGGGCGAGAATTATCTGACCCGCGAAATGGGCTTCCGGGTAGCGCGCAAACACGCGCAGAAACTGCGGCAGCTAACCTATGGGCTGGGACTGATCCTGCCCGTGTTGCTGCTGCTGATCATGGCGGCCTCGGGCATGGTATTTTTCGGCCTTGCAGCCCTGATCAGCCATCTCGCCGGTGTGTTGACGGAACGCTGGCTGTTCTTCGCCGAAGCCAAGCACGCTGTCTCGGTCTATTACGGGGCAGACAGCGCCTGAGCTAAGGGCAGCGCCAAAGCTCAGTGCCAAAACTCAGTGTCCGGCCCCCAGAATGCCGGTCTTGACGGAATAATCTGCCGCCAGTCCGTAATCCGGATCATCATCGGAATCGACCATCAGCTGACCTGCCTTGTTGAGCAATCTGTGGCAGTCCCGCGACAGATGACGCAGCTGCAGAGTTTTGCCGAGCGCCTCATATTTCATGGCAAGGGATTCAATGGCCTGCAGGGCTGACTGATCGACCACGCGGCTGTTCATGAAATCCACAATCACCAGATCGGGATCATCCTGCGGGTTGAAAATCTCGGAAAAGCCGTCGGCAGAGCCGAAGAACAGCGGACCTTCAATCTGATAGACTTTGGCGCCTTCCGGTGAGATTTGCGCCTTGGCATGAATGCGGGTGGCATTGTTCCAGGCATAGGCCAGAGCCGACATGATGACGCCGACGACCACCGCGATTGCCAGATCGGTGAGCACCGTGACCACTGTCACCAGCACGATCATCAGCGCATCCGTCAGCGGAATGCGGCGCAGGATGGTCAGGCTCTGCCAGGCAAAGGTGCCGATCACCACCATGAACATCACGCCGACTAGGGCCGCCAGCGGGATCTGCTCAATCGCCCCGGAGGCAACCAGAATGAATGCCAGCAGAAACAGCGCCGCAGCGATGCCGGAGAGCCGGGTGCGGCCGCCTGATTTCACATTGATCATCGACTGGCCGATCATGGCGCAGCCGCCCATGCCGCCGAAAAAGCCGGTGACCGTGTTCGCAAAACCCTGAGCCACACATTCGCGCGATGCACCACCGCGCTGTTCGGTAATTTCACCAACCAGGTTCAGTGTCAGCAAGCTTTCAATCAGGCCGATGGCGGCGAGAATGACCGCAAACGGCAACACAATTTGCAGGGTCTCAAGGGTCAGCGGCACCATGGGAATGCTGAATTGCGGCAGGCCGCCCTGAATCGAGGCCAGATCGCCGACGCGCGGCACATCCACGCCGAAGAAAATAACAATGGCGGCGACAACGCCAATGCCGGCAAGCGGCGCGGGAATGGCTTTGGTCAGCTTCGGCATCAGCCAGATAATGCCCATCGTCAGCACCACCAGTCCCAGCATGTTGGCCAAAGGCCAGCCGGTCATCCAGATTTTGGTGCCGTCAGCCCCGGCCACCTTGAACTGCGACAATTGCGCCATGAAAATGACAATCGCCAGACCGTTGACGAAGCCCAGCATGACCGGGTGCGGCACCAGGCGGATGAATTTCCCCAGTTTGAAAATGCCTGCGAGAATCTGCAGGATTCCCATCACCACCACTGCGGCAAACAGATATTCCACGCCGTGAACGGCGACCAGTGATACCATCACCACCGCCAACGCGCCGGTCGCGCCGGAAATCATGCCCGGACGACCGCCGAAAACAGCAGTGATCAGTCCGACAATAAAAGCCGCATAAAGCCCGACCAGCGGATGCACGCCGGCGACAAAAGCAAAAGCCACCGCTTCGGGCACCAGCGCCAACGCGACAGTCAGCCCTGACAACAGCTCCGTCTTGATCCGGCTCGGCGTAAAAACAGTTGGCGAGTTGTTTTTCCAGTCAGGCAAAGACAGGCGTTCAGCAAAGGCAGCAAGCGTGGGCTTGTTCACGTGGGTTCAATCCGTTCGAAAATTCATCGGGGGGTTTTGTGCCCCCTACATAAAGAAACTGCGCCGGATGACAACAATAAAGGGTTTGCATGGGGGAAAAGAGGGAAATCCGAATAGAGATCCGCAATTGAACAGGGAAGTTTGACAAGGAAAAGCGGAACCTTTCGGTCCCCGGCGGACTTGTCCTACGCAATTCGTCGCTACGGGCCTTTACAAAAACTGCTATATACTCCATATACCATCCAACCAGATGGTGTATGGATGGTTATGGCAATTAAAGTCTCCGACAGCGAAAAGATCACGATCAATCTCGGCCATGTCGATCTGGGACGGATCGACCTGCTGGTTCAGGAGGGTTTCTACCAGAACCGGACAGATTTCATCCGCACGTCAATCCGCAACCAGCTGGCCACGGAAGCAAGCGCAATCGCCAATTCCATCGAGCGCCACACATTGCAACTCGGGCTGCGCGACATTACTCGCGGCGAATTGGAAGCTGCACGCAAGGCGGGCGAAATGCTGCACATCAAAGTCGTCGGGCTGGCACGGTTTGCAGATGATGTCGCGCCTGATCTGGCCAGTGCCACGATCGCATCGATCACGATTCTTGGCGCGTTGCATGCCTCGCCAGACGTGAAAACAGCGCTCGCCGGGCGCATCAAATAGGGTGAAGCCCGTTAATTCTAAGGACCTCAATATGACTTTCAAATTTCCGACGGCCATGCGGCAGGCGTTGACTGAAACCTGCGCGGGTGATGTTGCCACGGCCACCACGACGATACAGGCCGCGCTGGCTGCGCTGTCCGATCCTGCGAAACCTGGCACGCGAGCTGATAAAACGCCACAGACCCTGTTGATCGGAAGCAACGCCGCCAGTGCTGCCGGGCCGAGCGCCGAATCCGGCGCCGCAGCCAAGCCGAAGTCCGGCAACGGGCTCTGGCGGAATGGCGCGCCTCGCCAATCATTGAAAACTGTCATGGACGCTTTGCAGCGCGGACGGCCCGGCTTCACTGCACCGGCAGCACGGAAACCCACCATTCTGCCCCGGATTGCCGATGGTGCGCGTTATGAGCAGCGGAACTTTTCCTGCGCTGAAGGTGCCCGGGATTATCGCATTTACGTGCCGGGCGGGCTCTCTCAACCGGCAGAAGGTCTGTTGCTGATGCTTCACGGCTGCACTCAGACTGCCGATGATTTTGCCTGCGGCACCGGCATGAATGAGTTGGCTGAATTGCACAATCTCATCATCTTGTATCCCGAACAAAGCCGGGCAGAGAACCCCTCGGTGTGCTGGAACTGGTTTCGGCCGCAGGATCAGCGCCGTGGCGCAGGTGAGCCTTCGATCCTGGCCGCTCTCACCCAGCAGATCGCCGAGGAATTCAAGGTGAAACGCGGGCGCGCTTTTACTGCTGGACTTTCCGCCGGCGGCGCAATGGCCGCAACCCTTGGGGCCGTCTATCCGGATATTTATTGTGCGATCGGCGTTCATTCCGGGCTCGCGCATGGTGCGGCCCATGATGTGCCATCCGCCTTTGCAGCCATGCGCGGCGACATCACATATGCCACCGGTTCGCCAGCCGATCAGAGTTGGAACGACACAGGCCGGACGCCAAGGATTGTGTTTCATGGAAGCGGCGATGGAACCGTGCACCCTTCGAATGCAGATCGTGTTTTCGGTGCTTCTGACGATGCGGCCGCAGCGTCTGCCGAAAGTGGCGTTTCCGCTGGAGGACGGCGCTACCACCGCACAATCGTCGCATCTTCAAACCAGGATTCGGCACGCGAATTGTGGATGATCGAGGAAAGCGGTCATGCATGGTCCGGTGGCTCCGCGACTGGCTCCTTCACCGACCCGGTCGGACCCGATGCCTCCGCTGAAATGGTGCGATTTTTTCTGCAGGCCAAGAGCCAGGAGTTTTCAAAATGACGTCAAAGCTGACATTCGATGCAATAGAAGAAGCCCGGCCCGGCCGGAAATGGCGGGCGCGATGGCAGCGATCATGGCCGGACTATGAAGCCTGGTTTGTGGCGCGCGGCGGGGATAGTGGCCCCTCAAGGGTAGAGTGCGAGGCCGCGCTTGCCCACCACATGCCGGAACTCGCGCCGGTTCATGCCCGGCTGACACAGCTTGCCGGTGGCAGCGACCGGGCCGCGCGTTTTCTCGCCGGCTGGTGTCCGCCGGCCTATCTCGGCGGTTGCTCGCTGGCGGCGCTTGCCGCCAATGACGATGTGCGGCTGCTGCGAAATTACGATCTGTCACCGGAGTTGAATGAAGGGCTGCTGCTCAGAAGCGAATGGACCGGCATGCCTGTAATGGGGATGGTCGAGTTTCTCTGGGGTCTGTCTGACGGGGTTAATGCGGCGGGGCTGTCGGTTGCGCTTGCCTTTGGTGGCCGCAGCACTGTGAGCCAGGGCTTCGGCATCACCACCATCCTGCGCTATGTGCTGGAAACCTGTGCCAGCGTCGAACAGGCGATTGCCACGTTCGAGCGAATACCCTCGCATATGGCTTATAATATCGTGCTGGCGGATCGCCACGGCCAGACCGCTTCGGTGGAGCTTCTGCCCGGCGGTGGCCTGCAGCGGATGGACCGCGCACTTGCCACCAACCATCAGCACGGACCGGAATTGGCAGAGCGCCCCGGCTTTACCCAGACTGCCGAGCGCCGTGCCCATCTGGAACTTTTGTTCTCACGGGCGATTGCACCGGACGCGCTCAACGCTGTTTTTATGAAAGAGCCGCTGTTCCGGCGCGACTACAAGGCCGGATTCGGCACATTGTTCACAGCGGAATATGAGCCCCTCAAAGCGGCATTGACCCTGCATTGGCGCGGCCAGCAATGGCACCAAAGCCTCGACGCTTTCCGCGAAGGCAGCCGCACGATCCATTACGAGCAGGACGCACAGAGTGAAACCGCGCCGGACAACCTCACGGATGCGCTGGCCGGTCTGCGGACATTGCTGGTGCCGGGACGTGAAGCCGAATTTGATAGCTGGCTGAACGACATGGGCACACACCAACCCGACTGGGCGCGCTTCGGCACACTCTTCATTCCAAGGTAAAACAGCCGGGCCAAGGTAAAACAGCCGGGTTTGCGCTTTGTCCGAAAGAAAGGGGGGACAGCACCAGTGCGGTCTCCCCCAATGGATCAGTGTCTCAGAGTGAAGCAACCATGTCCTTGTAAGGCATGGCGCAGCCGCGATCATCTCCCACTGCCGGCACGGCTCCTTGCGGCATCGCAATGCCGCACAAATCAGCCGCGACTTTCAGCGCGCCTGCCGGATCTGTGACCATATCCTCATAGTGCACAATACGGGCATGGTCCGGATTCTTCTTCACCATCAGGTCCATCATCTCGTGGTACCAGTCAATGTGCTCGCGAATCATGTCCATGTCATAGGCATAGCTGTTGTCGCTCTGGTAATGGCGCATGAAGATGCGCAAAGCGACGTCTTCGGCGTTGCGCTTGACGAACAGGAATTTCGTCTTGGGGAACACAATTGACATCAGCGCGGCGTCATTCATCCGCGAGGGATGGGTGTTGGTAAAGACTTTGGCACCGTCAGCGCGGCGGTGCAGTTCTTCAAGATAGATCGTTCGGCATTGCGGATAAAGTTGCGGCGGCAGCACTTCAAAATAGCGATTGGTCAGCAGGCCCGCACCCTGAAAGGTCTGGCGTATCGCCGTATCGACACAGCGGTTTTCATAACCGCGCTTGACGCCATCGAGGCGGGCGACCAGAGCTTCCATTGAGGTCTTGCCGGAGCGGGACGGGCCCAGGATAAACAGAGTGGTGGGCGTATCGTCATCAGATGCATCGCTGGCCGGTTTCACTGGGTTTGCCCGCAACAGATCGAGGGTCCTGTTCTGGCGTTCGCGAATGCGTTCGGCCTGCTCTTTGACAGTTTTTAGTACTGCCTTATTGGCCGGAACCATGGCGTCCCAGGCTTCCTGATAGCGCTCTTCCTTGTCCAACGCGGCGGCGCGTATGAAGGCAATCATGGTCGGATCGGAATCCGATTGATCCGGCCCTTTCAGATAGGCGTCCATTTCATCCAGCAGATCAACATGCAGCAGCGGCGCCGGCAGGGCCGCGAGAGCGGAAAGTGGTTCAAAGCGTTTGTATCCGCCACTGAGCAATTTCTCGAAAACGGCAACCGCCTCTTCATTTTCTCCCAGCGAAGAGCACGCCCAGGCATAGCCGGACGCAGCGGGCACCAGATCCGGCTGCAGCGCCCGTGCTTCGGCAAAAACCTGTTTGGCGGGCTCATATTCCATCTCGGCGCGATAAATCTCGCCCAGTGTGACCAGAACATTAACATCGTTTGGCTCGATAGCGCGGGCCTGTTCCAGCGTGTAGGCTGCGGTTTCGGGGGCATCAAGTTCCAGATAGACACCGCTGAGCGCTGTCAGGGTGGCGATGCTGCGGGGGTTCTGCATCGCCGCGCGCACCAGACAATTCAAGGCCTGCTCATAATTCGACATGCCAGCATAGATCAGGCCGAGCGTGTGCAACGCAGCCATGTAATTGGGATGCTCCTTCAGCAGCGCCAGACAGGTTTTCTGCGCCCGTTGGAACTTGCCTTCCTGGCGCAGCCGTTCCGACTGTTCCAGTCTGATGAAGGCATCCTGAAGCGGATTGACCGGTGTAATTTTCTCATTACCCGGCAGGGTTGCGGTCTTGAACTGTTTTTTGGACACCCGTGGCCTCGGCTGGTGAGCAACACATCCCTGCCCCGCCCGCAGACAGGGCTGAAGACTGGCCAGATGCTGCTGGTTGCGGTTTCGCCGACAAACTATTCGCAGCGCCGCAGACAAGTCAATTCGCTAGCACCATTTGGCCTGCAATAAAGTCTCGACCGCTGAAATTTATACCACCCGTCCCCCGCGTCTGAAACCGGGTCAGGCAGGGCGGTTAGAAGTTGTTCTCCGGATGTACGATTTGGCAGCGTACCTTCTAATTGTCACCTTTCTGCCACAGTTCCAAAGAAAAGCGCGGGAGAGATAGCGTTTTGCACCAGGAGATTCTTGTTCTGGTTTACATGGCGCGATAATGTTTACCTAATTAGGGAATTCTTTCTTCACGATTCTATTTGTGTGGCGCAATGCGTTTGACCGCCTAACAAACCAGTCCGGGCCGACAGAAATTCTGGACGATTTATAAAGGGGCCTATTCAAGTGACAATAAACAAAAAACTGATGTGCGGTGTGGCACCGGCGGCGTTGCTGCTGGTGGCTTCGATGGTTGTGGCGGAAGCTGCGGATCCGGTGGTCAGCATTCCGGTGGCCGCGAGCACGCCATTTACCGGCTTTTATATCGGCGCCCATACCGGATATGGCAGCGCGGATTATGAAGGCTCCTGGGAGAATGACGGAAACCCATATGTTGGCATGAAAAATCGCGGTGCCTTGTTCGGCATGCAGGCTGGCTATAATTGGGAAGTCATGCAGAACGTGCTTCTGGGCGTTGAAGGCGACATTACAGTTGCGCCTTGGAATGCATCCTATTCTGAAGATGGTACCGACACGGTATTTGGCCATCTGTCCGGGATTGCCTCGTTGCGTGCCCGGCTTGGCTATGTGCTCAACGAAACCCTGATTTACGCCACCGGCGGTGTTGCCTTCGCCAGCTCCAATGCGGGTGCCGGCAACACGATATCGCACAACCGTAAAGCCGAGATCGTCACTGGCGCGGTCGCCGGCGCCGGTATCGAGTGGCTGCTGACACCTTCTGTCGCGCTGCGGGCGGAAGGCCTGTATTACTGGTTCGACCAGAAGGACAGTGCCCCCGGCGAACCCGGCTTTGGCGGTATTCAGGACACTTGGGTCGCGCGGGTTGGCGCCAGTTGGTATTTCAACGGCTCCAGACCGGTTGATGACATGTATGGCGCAATGGCCGGAGATGCCTTCTCCGGATTCTATGTCGGTGCACATACCGGCTATGGCAATGCCGACTACAAAGGCGCGACATCTTCGAACGGCACCGAATATACAGTTTCCAATGAAGGTTACCTGGTCGGCGCTCAGGCCGGTTACAACTGGAAAACGGCTTCCAATCTCGTGCTCGGTATTGAGGGTGATATCACTGTTGCGCCGTGGAACGTTTCCAAGGCGGACAGCGCTGGTGATTCAGAGTTTATTGCCGGCCATCTGAGCGGCATCGCATCGCTGCGGGCGCGGCTTGGCTATCAGATTGACCGGACGCTGATCTATGCGACCGGCGGTGTCGCCTTTGCCAGTTCCAATGCCTCTGGCGGTGATACGCTGGAATATAACAGGAAAGCCGAGATTGTTACCGGCGCTGTGGCCGGTGCCGGTCTTGAGTGGATGGTATCAGAAAATGTGGCAGTGCGCGCCGAAGGTTTGTATTACTGGTTGGACCAGGACCAAAGCGGCAATGCAAATACCGGATATGCCGGTATACAAGACACTTGGCTGGCGCGCGTCGGGGCAAGTTATTACTTCAACCCTAGTGCAACAGGTGATGGCGAGACGTTCACAGCCGATTTCAGCGGGGCTTATCTGGGTGGCTTCACTGGCTACGGTAGCGCTGGATATAAAGGCGATACAAGCAGTGAAATTGAAACGCCAGATTTTGCCGGCTACCTGATAGGCGGTCAGGCCGGTTACAACTGGCAGGTTGTCGATATGGCAATAGCCGGCATCGAGGCGGATATCGGCCTCAACCCATGGGGCGGTGCAGATGGTAGAAACGGTGATGGCACCCGATTTACTTCCGGCCAATTGTCGGGGATAGCGTCGCTACGTGGCCGGTTGGGCGTTTCATTGGACCGTAGCCTGATCTATGCCACCGGCGGTGTCGCCTTCGCCAGTTCGAGCGGAGTCGGCGGTCACACCGTACAACTCAACCGCAAAGCCGAGATAGTCGTTGGCCCGGTTGCCGGTGGCGGCGTGGAATGGATGGCGACCGAAAATCTCAGCTTGCGCGCCGAAGGCTTGTATTACTGGTTCGATCAAAGTCAGGATGGCAATGGCGGATCCGGTGATGGTGGAATCCAGGACGTCTGGCTGGGCCGGGTTGGTGCTAGCTGGTACTTCAGATAGACTGACGCAGACACACACAAAAGCCCCGGTTCAGCCGGGGCTTTTTTTTGGCCGATTTACGCTCTCTGTCTTTGTTCGGCCATTTCGAACATCAAGGACATGGTTCCCCTTTGGGGATGGTGGTGAGCGAATGCGTGTGGCGTGTATAACTCGTTCAATTTTTATGGAGTCGACCTGATGCTTCAAGCGCACCGGTCTTTCTGCAACTCCGTTGCAGGCCATATGAATTTCAAAGCGCGTGAGACGACGCATCAGGTATATCCATTCAATTTACTTTTACGCGGCCTGCAAAGCCATTGGATCACGGGGTGCAATGCGCAGGGCGCGCAGCGCATTCAGGATGACGGCGACGTCGATCACTTCCTGAAGCAGCGCTCCTTCAACTGGCGTCAGGTATCCGAAAGCCGCCGCGATCATGCCGACCAAGGACAATCCGATTCCGGCGACAACGCTTTCAACAGCGATGCGCCGCGCGCGGCGGGCGATCTCGATGCCCGGTCCGAGCCGGTCGAGCCGGTCGACCAGAAGCACAACGTCTGCAGCTTCCGCAGACGCAGCGGCACCACGGGCACCCATGGCCACGCCCACATCTGCCGCCGCCAGTGCCGGCGCATCGTTGACGCCATCCCCCACCATCATTACGGGGCCGTTATTCCGCTCAGCCAGGACAAGACTTACCTTTTGATCCGGCGTCAGCCCGGCACGCAGCCCATCAAGGCCAAGACCTTCTGTGACGTGCTCGGCGACTTCGACACGATCGCCCGTTGCAAGCAGGATGCGCGCAATGCCTTCCCGGCGCAGCCCGGCAAGCATGGCACCTGCTCCCTCTCGCAACGGATCGGCCATGACCAGATGTCCTGCCATTTGACCATCCACCGCCACTGCGACGAGGACGGAGCCCTGCGCAAAAGCCGATGGGCCGCCCAAAGTTCTGCCGACACGCTGCCCCACAAATTTGTCGCCGCCGACAATGAGTGTGTGTCCCTCGACCCAACCGACCACACCCTCGCCCGCAATCTCTGTAACGTCCGAAGGCACCAACAGCACAAGGTCGCGCTGCTTCGCGGCGGCGACGATGGCCTGCGCGACCGGATGTTTTGACGCCTGATCGAGGCTTGCCGCGAGCCGCAGGAGGTCGTCGTCGTCCCTGCCATCATAAGTATCGATCGAAACAATCTGCGGGCGCCCATCGGTTAAAGTGCCGGTCTTGTCGAGGATCAGTGTTCGGATGCGTGCCATCGCCTCAAGAGGACCTGCTCCCTTGATCAGAACGCCGAAATGCGCGGCACGCGACAAGCCCGCGACGAGCGCGACCGGCACGGCCAGGATCAGCGGGCAAGGTGTTGCAACAACCAGCACGGCGACGGCGCGGATCGGGTCGCCCGTGAACCACCATGCAGCAAAGGCAATGGTGACAGTGAGGGCCAGAAATCCCAGCGACCAGCGATCCGCCAGCCGCGCCATCGGCGCCTTGGAGCGATGTGCTTCCTCCACCAGACGCACAATCCCGGCATAAGTGCTGTCTTTGGCAAGATGCGTTGCGGACAGATCGAAAGGTGCGCCCGCATTGGTGGAGCCACTCATCGCCTTTGCCCCGTGGGACAGGCGGGCGGGCAAGGATTCACCCGTCAGGGCCGAGGTATCGAGGAAAGCTGCATCTGACACGATGATACCATCCACGGGGACGACATCGCCCTGACGGATCAGCAGTATGTCTCCCGGTTTGATGTCATCAAGCGGCACATCCTCAAGGCTTCCGTTGTTGTGCCGGGTTGCGGCTCGCGGAACGCGTGACAGCAGATTATGCATCTCACGCCGGGCGCGTCCCTCAGCGAAGCTTTCAAGAAAGGTTCCCCCGGAATACATCACCGCCACCACAGCCGCCGCCAGGGTTTCGCCAAATGTCAGTGCTGCGCTCATCGACAGAGCCGCGACGATGTCGAGCCCGACCTCGCCACGCCACAGGCTGCGCACAATATCCAGCAGAAGAGCGACAAGAACAGGGAGCACGCCTACGAACCAGGCAATGGTCGCCAGATTGGAATTGCCGGAAAAGTACAGGATGATTCCCGCCAGGAGCCCCGTCAGAGCAAATAGCAGGAGTGCAGTCTTGACCCGCGCAGTGCCTGTGTATTCCATGCAGCTCAATCCCTCTGGGCCGAGGCGATTGCCGCTGGCTCATCGGAAACCAACCGTCCGATTCCAGCGCCCGGCGAGCTCGCATCATCATCGCGTGGCCGCACACGCTCCCTGAGCGCTGCATCCGGGTTCGCATGAAGAACCATCAGCGCCGTTGCCGATGCCTCAGAATTATACTGTGACTTGGTCTGCGGGTCGGACATTGGCAAAGTGGTGTACCGGAAGAGTTGAAAGAGGGAGCCGCTATGCGCGTGTTTGTTGGTTTTGCCGGGCATTGCGGAGAAATCTGGCCGTGAATGGGCAGGTCGCCTTCGCTCCCGTCCTCGCTCTGACTGCACTGCCTGGAGCACGTTCAAGACTGCCGACTGATTTGACCGGATTGGCATTCAGCGATTTGAAGGGCAACGGCAGCATCGAGCCCGTTTGCCTGTTTTCTGCACTGCAGCCAAAGTCAGCCATGGTTCTTTTTGGCGATATATGCGTCTGCTCCAACTGATAGCATCTACGCCCCGTCCTGGGCCAGCCAGGCCTCTGCCGCGTCGATCTCATCCAGCTCGAAGCTCTTGATGTCGATGCCCGGAAACAGCGCGCCTTCGACGATGGCGGCTTTTCTGAGCCAATTGGAATCGCTCAGCACTGCGCATTTGTCGAATTTGGCGAGCAGCCCGAAGAGCTTCGGAAGGCGGGTCATTTCGACCCCGATAGCGCCCAGGGTTGGCAGGGAAAATTCGGATATCGTGTAAAGCATGCGGCCATTTCTGATGTCATCTGATTTTTCGATCAACTCATCCAGCGCGGCGCGCATGCTGTCTGCGTCAAGGCTGCCACTTAGTTCTATGTCCAGACGGGCGGGGGATTGCTTTGTAATCTTCAGCATGAGTGGTCTCCTGATTTTCACTGGATTATCGCAGAGATGATGCGCCACGTTGTTGATCTCAATCAATAATGTGAGATCAGTTTCTTTGAGCACAAATGCGAAGGCGGAACCTTCAAAGACGGTGTTAAGCCGGTCAGTGTGTCGCCTGTTTTCAAGACAATCAAAAGCACGATCCAGGTTAGCTGTAGCCTTGTTCGCACGTGCCGCCCCTATCCGGGGTCGACTTCATTTGTGCAGTACGGGTCAGACAAATGTGGTGGCTGTGACGTGAACAGGAAGGGGCACTTCGTCATCATCGCGTGGCCAAAAGAGGGCGTCAAGCCGGCTGAGCTTCGCACCTGCACCTCACATTGAGAGCAATGCGCCGTTGCCGGTGTCTCAGAGGTAAACAGAGACCTATGTCTCCGTGTCGGACATTGGGGAAATGGTGCACCGGGAAGGATTCGAACCCTCGGCCCCCAGATTCGTAGTCTGGTGCTCTATCCAGCTGAGCTACCGGTGCCAGTACCTGACCCCGTTTGGGGTGGCAAGGTGGGTATCCCTAATGCGATGGCGGGCAGAATGCAAGCAGTAATTCCCGGCAAAACTCAGGGCGTTGAAACGAGCATTCAGGCGCTGTGTCCGGTGTCGGATTTAACCACCCGCAAGGTCGCCTGAGTGCCGAGTTCCGCTGCAATTGGATCGCGCATATCCCGTCTGACCGGCAGGCGAACGGTGAAGCTTGCGCCCTGGCCGGTTTCATCCAGCGTGAGGCTGCCATCATGGGCGCGCACCAGTTCTGCGGCGATGGCCAGACCAAGACCGGTGCCGCCAGGGCCTGAGGAGGACTGAAAGGCTTTGAACAGGGTCGCGCGCAATTTGTCCGGCACGCCCGGACCGGTGTCCGATATGGTTATGCAATCACTGCCATCTTCGCTCCAGGCCCTGATGGTGAGACAATTGACGACACTGTCGGCCATTTCCGTGCCGTTGGTCTTCATCGCCTCCAGTGCATTGCGGCACAAATTCAGCAGAACGCGGAACAATTGATCCGGATCCGCGTCGACCGTGACATCGCGGCCGACATGGTTTTCAAAACGCACCGCCTGTTCGCTGTCGAGGCCGAGCGCGTCGGACACTTCCAGCACCAGCGTCTGCAATTGCACAACCCGGATTGCTGGCGGCGCTTCGTGGGCGCGGCCATACGACAGGGTTGACTGGCAGTAGTCGATGGCGCGGTCCAGCGCGCGCACAAGCTTCGGCGTAAAGCGCTGCACCACCGGATCGTCAATCGCCTGCAGACGGTCGGAAAACAGCACTGCGGAAGCAAGGATATTGCGCAGATCATGATTGATCTTCGAGACCGCCAGACCGAGATCGGCCAATGTGCGTTTTTCCCCCAGCATGGTCTGCAATTCGGTCTGCATTTCTGCCAGTTGATTCTGGGCAATGCCGATCTCATCGCTACGCCGGCTTTTTGCAATCACCCGTGACGGATCTTCCGGATCTTCCGAAAAATGCACCATATTCCGTGTGACCCGCCTGAATGGCCTGACTAACAGGGCACGCAGCGACAGGAACACCAGTGACGCGGTGATAATGGAAATTACCAGAGATAATTGCAGGATGTTGATGGAATGAGCCAGCATGGCCGAATGCAGCTTGTCTTCCTTCAGGACAATTTCGATCTCAACCGGTTGCCCGTCCGCGCCTTTCAGGCCCCTTGCCTGCCCGACCACGCGTGTGGTGCGGCTGTTGCCGTACAGCAGCGATTGCATCGCCTCCATGATTGCATTGATTGGCTCAAGAAACGCCGTGTCAAATTCCGATGTGACCATGGACGGCATGTCCGACATGGCAATCAGCCGGCGGCTTCCCTCGCTTTGAATTGCTATGGTCTGAATACCGAGTTCTTCCAGGATATCCTGGGCTGTGCTGTCCGACAGCATATCGAAATTGCCCGACCCCTCGGACACCCGCAGGGCAATGGCTGCCCGCTCAAGGCGATCAATCAGCCAGGTGTTGCGGAAATAGGCCAGAGACGGAACATAGATGAACACCTCACTGATCATGACAAACACGATGGTCAGCAACAACAGCTTGGTCGACAATCCGCCCACCGGATGCCAGCGCGCGGGTGACCCCAAGTTACCAGGAATTTTGTGTAGAGAGCGAGTGTTCATTCAAATGATCCAGCGCACATCCCGGCCGTTCAAATCCAGACAACACAGCACGCATTGCCTGACCAACACGGCAAGGTTCTGCCGCTTTATCGGCCTGTTGGTGAAAATTTGCAAATAAACCAACAGTGAACGGACTGTGAGCAGATCTGAGCGGCCAGACGAACAATCCGTCGCGCGGTCCTTATAAAAAAACCTTCCGGCCTGCGCCGGAAGGTCTCGGAGCGATTGATGATAAACCAGCTACTCAGTTGGCGGTCGTGCCGTTGTTCTCGTTCGATGCAGGTGCCGCTGGTTCGATTGGATCTGCAGCGGGCGGATCAGCAGCTGGCGCTTCTTCCGCCGGAGTTTCCACAATCGTTGCGTCAGGCGACAAGCTTTCCGCAGGGACGGCATTTACAGCAGGCTCCCCCTCTGGCTCTTCAGTTGCGGGCTCTTCGCCATCCACAGGCTCTGCCGGCATTTCAGCCGCGGCCGGCTCAACTGCGGGCATGGCTGCCGGAGCATCTGACAGGGACCGAAGATAGGCGATGATATCGGCCCGGTCTTCGGCTTTTTTCAAACCGGCAAAGCCCATTGAGGTGCCATCTACGTATTTTTTTGGTGCCGTCAGAAAGCCGCTCAGATTCTCGTAATTCCAGACATTGTCAGCTGCAAAAGCCTGCATGCCTGAAGAATATTTGAAGCCATCGCGTGAGGCGGGTGTGGCATTGACAATGTTCCACAGATTCGGGCCGACCTTGTTGGCGCCGCCCTGCTCGAAGGTGTGACAGGCCGCACATTTTTTGGAAATAGACTGCCCGGCATCGGCCGAGGCGCTGGCCAGCAACACTGTAATCGGCTCTTCAGCCGGTGCATCCGCCGTCTCGGCAGTGGCGTCTGCTTCAGGGACATCAACCACATATCCCGGTGTCTCAAGCTCGCCGCTTTCAAAAATGAAGTCTGCTACGATTCCCAGTCCCATCGCCAGGAGCACAGTACCGAGAATAGCACCTGCAATCTTGTTAAACTCAAAGGAATCCATTCGTTTCTCTTTCCTGCAATCCGGTGTTGCGTCGTGTCGCCAGTGGCGATACGCCATCTGTGATATGTTCGCAAACTAAAAACTTTCCTATGCGCATGCAACACGTATAAGCATAGTTCTTTGTGGCGATATGGCCTTAATTCAGCCTGTTTTGCGATAAAACAGAAATTTTACGGTAACAGAGAACGTTTTATGGCTTGCACAGCGCCATTAGTGCTTATCCCGTCCAGACTGGCCGCGACCAGACTGCCGAACAAACCGCTGGCCGATATTGCCGGCGAGGCGATGATTGTCCATGTCTGGCGCCGGGCCATGGAAGCCGGCATTGGTGATGTGGTTGTGGCAACCGATTCTGATCTGGTCGCAGACGCCATTTCAGGCGCAGGCGGACGTGCGGTTCTGACGCGGGCCGACCATCCCTCCGGCTCCGACCGGATTTTTGAGGCGTTGCAATTGTGTGACCCGGAGCAGAGCTATCAGACAATTGTCAACCTGCAGGGTGATCTGCCGACTCTGGACCCGGCTTCGATCCATGCCTGTCTGGAGCCGCTTGAGGATGACCAGGTGGATATCGCCACCCTTGGTGTGATCATCAGCAATGAGGCAGAAAAAACCAATCCCAGCGTCGTCAAGATCATCGGCAGTCCGGTGTCCGACAGCCGCCTGCGCGGATTGTATTTCACCCGCGCAACCGCGCCCTATGGTGAGGGCCCGCTGTATCATCACATCGGGATTTATGCCTATCGGAGGGCAGCTCTGGAGCGGTTTGTAGCGCTGCCGCCATCGACACTTGAAAAACGCGAGAAACTGGAACAATTGCGGGCAATTGAAGCCGGGATGCGGATCGACGCCAGAATCGTTGACACCGTTCCACTTGGCGTCGACACACCGCATGATCTGGAACTTGCACGCCAAGCATTATATTGAGGACACAGCATGACCGCGGAAACAGCCGCCCGTCTGGCCAGGACAATTCATCCCACCAAAGTGGTGTTTCAGGGCGAACCTGGAGCCAACTCCCATATCGCCTGCAGTGATGTCTTCCCCGAAGCCGAAGCCGTTGCGACGGCTACATTCGAGGATTGTTTCGCCGCCATGGAAGGCGGGGAAGCTGATCTGGGGATCATTCCGATTGAAAACTCGGTGGCCGGGCGAGTTGCCGACATTCATCATCTGTTGCCGACCTCGTCGCTCAGCATCATCGGCGAGTATTTCCTGCCAATCCACCACCAGTTGCTCGGACTGGCAGGATCCTCGGCTCAATCCATCAGTGCGGTGCAAAGTCATATCATGGCCCTTGGCCAGTGCCGCAAGATCATCCGCAGGCTGGGCCTGAAACCACTGATCGGAGCGGACACAGCCGGTTCGGCGCGCCAGATTGCCGAACGCGGCGATGCATCAGTCGCTGCCATAGCCTCTGATCTGGCAGCCGAGATTTACGGGCTGCAGATTCTGGAAAGCAATGTCGAGGATGAAGACCACAACACCACGCGCTTTATCATTCTGGCACGCGAGGCGCTGAGGGCTGAAGCCGGCAACGGGCCGGTGATGACCAGTTTTGTATTTCGCGTGCGCAACGTGCCGGCAGCGCTCTACAAGGCGATGGGTGGCTTTGCCACCAATAGCGTCAACATGACGAAACTGGAATCCTACCAGTTGGAAGGCACATTCTTCGCGTCGCAGTTCTATGCCGAGATTGAGGGGCATCCCGATGATCCCAGTGTCACACTGGCGCTCGAAGAACTGGGGTTTTTCTGCGCCGAGTTGAAAATTCTCGGTGTCTATCCCGCCAGTCCGTTCCGGGCTAACATCACCGAGCCGGAAATCAACCGTGCGCTGCGTCCGGCTCAACCGGACAAATCGTAATATGCTCTGATCAACTGATGAGCGATGGCCATGGGCGGCGGGGTTTTCAACTCGCCGCTGCCGGTCAGCATGGCACCGACTTCTGTCCGGCTGAACCAGCGGCAATCTTCCAGCTCAGCTGCGTCCATTGTGATGTCCGTGCTTTCCGCTTTGGCAAAACATCCGATCATCAATGTGTGGGGGAACGGCCAGGGCTGGGTGGAATGGTAGCGCACCGCCGATATTTCAATGGCGGCCTCCTCCATGACTTCCCGGCGCACAGCATTTTCAAGCGTTTCGCCCGGTTCAATAAATCCGGCGAGGCAGGAATACATGCCCGGCTGAAACCGCGGCTGGCGGCCCAGCAGACAATTGGTGCCATCAACTACCAGCATGATCGACACAGGATCGAGCCTTGGAAAATGTTCGCGCTCGCAAGCCGGGCATTTGCGCCGGTATCCGGCCTGGGTTTTTTCACATGCCTCACCGCAATGAGCACAAAAGCGATTGTTGGCGTGCCAGCTTAACAGCGACCAGCCATGGGCAATCGATGCCACGTCCTCGGCGGCGACACTGCCAGTGATAACCAGGGAGCGCATATCCAGCGTTGCAAAAGACGCAGGCAAGGCGTCCGAAGAGGCAATCGTTGCGGCGAGATAAGGCACGCCGTCCCTGTCGCCAAGATAAATCCCGGCAGCCGCGTCGAACTTCAGCTCGGCAGCCTGCTGCAGGGAAAAGGCGGCAACAGCGCCGACCGCATCTGTTCTGAGGACTGGATCGCCATTGTGGAACAGATGGATGAGCGCCTGCGGGTTACGCCAGGCGCGCGCCAGGTCCTCGGCATCAAGATGCTCACTGTTGCGAACCAGACGGTTGGCAGCAAATGCATTCCCTGCCGAGGCTTCGGGGAAAGCGGTGCCGTCAAAAAATCCACTCACGCAACAATCCTCAAAATCTTGATCTGATATCGCCGACAATCGCCCTGGCGGCAACGTCATCATAAGGTTCAGCTGTTCCGCTGCCCCACACCGGGCCCGGCCAGGCGGCATCAGCCGCATAACGCCCGATAATGTGCACATGCAATTGGCGGACGATATTGCCAAGGGCTCCGATATTGAGTTTTTCGCACCTGGTCAGCTGGCGCAGAACCTGGGAGGCTGTGTCAACATCGTGCCACAAGGCGTCTCGCTGTTCCCCATCCAGATCCACGATTTCTGTTGCGCCCGAAATGGCAGGAACCAGTATCAACCAGGGAAAACGGCTGTCGTTCATCAGCAGGACCTCACACAGAGAGAGCCTGGCGATAAAATGGGTATCGGCTTCAAGACGCGGATCGAGGGTGAAATCGGCGGGAGGATGCTGGTTCATATGCAACGCCTAATCCGGTTTTCGGTCCATTGCAAGATCAACCTCGAGCGCCTATTGTCCGCCAGATTTTTCAGGCCATTGATATTGTTTTTTCAGGCCACCCATATTCTTTTGGAGACAGAATGACAGACCTTGCTGCCTTGGAAACCATTATCGAAGCCGCATTTGAAGACCGCGATTCGATAAACACCCGTACCAAAGGCGAAATCCGCGACGCTGTGGAAACATCGCTGAATCTGCTGGACAAGGGCGAGGCCCGTGTCGCGCAGCGCCAGGCTGACGGCGAATGGACAGTCAATCAATGGCTGAAGAAAGCCGTGCTGCTGTCGTTCCGGCTGAACGGCATGGAAATCATCCAGGGCGGTCCGGGCGAATCGGTCTGGTGGGACAAGGTGCCGTCGAAATTTGATGGCTGGGGAAGCCTCGAGTTTGAACGGGCCGGATTTCGCGCCGTGCCGAACTGCACTGTGCGCCGCTCGGCCTATATTGCGCCCGGCGTGGTGCTGATGCCATCCTTTGTCAATCTGGGGGCCTATGTCGATGAAGGCACGATGGTCGACGGCTGGGCAACCGTCGGCTCCTGCGCGCAGATCGGCAAGAATGTGCACCTGTCCGGCGGTGTCGGCATTGGCGGCGTCCTGGAGCCACTTCAGGCCGGACCGACGATCATCGAAGACAATTGCTTCATCGGTGCGCGATCCGAAGTGGTGGAAGGCTGCATTGTGCGCGAAGGTGCGGTTCTGGGGATGGGTGTCTATATCGGCAAATCAACCAAGATCGTCGACAGGCAAACCGGCGAAATCCATATGGGTGAAGTGCCAGCCTATTCTGTCGTGGTGGCCGGTGCTCTGCCCGGCAAACCAATACCGGGGCAGAATTGGGGGCCAAGCCTTTATTGTGCAGTGATTGTCAAGAAAGTTGACGCACAGACCCGCTCGAAGACCTCGATCAACGATCTGTTGCGCGACTGAGCGGCCCTGACCTGACCATAAGATGGCCTGACCAAAAAAATGCCCTGACACGACATGCTCGTATCAGGGCAGAGGGTTCGGCCAGATCGCGGCCAGATCGCGGCCACGTTATCAGGCTGCTGATTGGGCTTTCAGCAATCGGCGATTAACCAGCAATTCAGCGATCTGAACTGCGTTCAGCGCTGCACCTTTGCGCAGATTGTCAGACACAACCCAGATATTCAGCCCGTTTTCAACGGTGCTGTCCTCGCGTATGCGGGAAATGAATGTCGCATCCTCGCCCGCGCATTCATAAGGTGTGACGTAGCCGCCATCCTCACGCTTGTCGACGACCAGACAGCCCGGCGCTTCGCGCAGAATTTCTCGGGCTTCATCCGCAGTGATCTCGTTTTCAAATTCGATATTGACCGCTTCCGCATGGCCGACAAACACCGGCACGCGGACAGCCGTGGCGGTCAGCTTGATGGATTTGTCGAGGATTTTCTTGGTCTCTGCGACCATTTTCCATTCTTCCTTGGTGGAGCCATCATCGAGAAACACATCAATATGCGGGATTACATTAAACGCGATGCGCTTGGTGAATTTGTTGGTCTCCAGCGGATCGGACACAAACACCGCGCGCGTCTGGGTAAACAACTCGTCAGCGCCCTCTTTGCCGGCTCCGGAAACCGACTGATAGGTGGAGACGACGACGCGCTTGATGCGGGCCTTATCGTGCAGCGGTTTCAGCGCCACCACAAGTTGGGCGGTGGAACAGTTGGGATTGGCAATGATGTTCTTTTTCGAAAAGCCGGTTATGGCGTCCGGATTGACCTCGGGCACGATCAGCGGCACATCGGGATCATAACGCCAGGCCGACGAATTATCGATCACGACGCAGCCCTTCGCCGCGATTTTAGGTGCCAGCTTTTTTGAGATTTCGCCTCCGGCTGACATGATGACGATGTCGGTTCCGGTAAAATCGTAATTGTCCAGCGCCTTCACGCGCAACGTTCTGTCGCCGAACGACACTTCGGTTCCGTGGCTGCGGCGTGACGCCAAAGCGATCACCTCGTCAGCGGGAAATCCGCGTTCCTGCAAGATCGACAGAACCTCGCGACCGACATTGCCTGTGGCGCCGACAACAGCAACTTTGTAACCCATTGAAATATCCTTTCATCACTCTCCCGCCTGCTGAACCCGGGCACACGGCCGGGGCTTTTCTCCCTCATAATACCGGCGAGAGAGAATGCGGCATATAAGGGAAATCAGGTGGTCTTGCAGGTTTTGGTGGTGGTTCCGGTCGTCAGCATGAGGTCTGTCGCAACACCAGGCTGCGCAGACAACTTCATTTCCCACACTGGTTTCAAACCGTTTGACATTCGGACCCTGTGACAGGTGACGCTGGAAGAATTGCCGGTTCTATGAGGGCAAATCGCAAAAGAGTCAATGCGGTGTCAAATTGCCATATTGCAATCATACTTGACTGTCATCAGGCTTGTTAACAGACCCTGCCAGGAGATTCGGGGAAGTAGCCAGTCTCCGCATTGAAAGTTTGCCGTTTTATGTTCGCCCCTTTGATCATAATTGTAGCCACTCTGGCGTTTGTCCCAGCTTCCAGCCAGCCCGCTTTTGCAGATGACATGGATTTATCAGATAACCCGTTTGAGAACGCCATCGGCGCGGCCGCCATTCTTGAATTGCCAAGCGGTGAAACCCGAATCCATCTGGGCCCTGATTCCCGCGCCCAGGTCGCTCTGGACGAAGACACGTATCTGGTTCTGTTGCGCAGCGGCAAGCACTTTGAGGCGATTGTGCAGGCGCGCAATTCACCACCTGCCGCGCCGCTGTTCGATCTGGTTGTGACAACCCTGCCCCACCAGACGCTGGAAGCCCGCCTAAGCGATGTCAATTTCGACGGCATTCGGGATTTACTGGTGGAAACCCAGGTCGGGTATGGCGGCGTTAATGTATTCTTTGATCTTTATCTGGGAACGCAGAGTGGCTTTGAAACGGATATTGCAGAACAGGGTCTGTCCAACCCCGAAATTGATCAGGACCGCAAACAGATCACGACCATGATGCGCAGCGGTCCGAGTTGGTACCGCGATATCTATCTGATTTCCAATCGGCGGCCCTACCGGTTCATGACCACCACTGCGGCAGGTCGCGGCATCTCCTATGCACGGTTTCTCAGCGATGACGGCCAGTTGCAGCGGGAGATGATCACCGACGCCGTGCAGGAAGATCCGCGCGACTGGCAGCCATTGCAACTGATCCTGCCAGGAGGGGCTCCCTATCCGCTGCGCGGTGAACCTGATGATGCCAGCGCAACGTCCGGCGCGCTGCCTGATGGCAGCACAATTCTTCTACGCCGCTTCAGCGAGGACCGCAGATTTGCTCTGGTCGAACACTCCAAGAACCGGATGACCGGCTGGCTGAAGACCGACTGGCTGCCCTTACCAGACGGCATGCGTTTCTAGGGCATGTATTGGGTACGCAGACCATTTGATGCTCCAATTGCAAGGAAGACTGGATTCCCGGAACAAGTCCGGGAATGACGGGTTTGGGTGTGTCGATAGCTTCTTCAGACGACGGACCTTCCCGCCTGTCGGTTCAACTTCCAGCGTCATTCTCGGACTTATTCCGGGAATCCAGACATCTGCAGGCATCCAACTGATATCGATTTGACACGATGTGTTACTATTCGGTGACAGGACCGCACTGGCTTTTTTGATAATCTGGCGGGCTGCTCTGCAACTACAGATCGCAAATCATTGAACTTGTCTGGAAATTTGAAAATGCTTGCCGCTCTGTACAACTGGTTTGAAAGACGGATCGACCCTTTCCCGGCTGCCGATCCCAGGCATCCGCCGGATTCGCTTATGGCGTTCCTCTGGCACTATGCCAAACCGGTCAGAGCACCGCTGCTGCTGATGTCACTGGTGACGGCGATGATCGCCATCATGGAAGTCCTGATGTTCGGATTTCTCGGCTCGCTGGTGGACCGGCTGAATGCCAGCAGCCCGGAAACTTTCTGGGCGGATAATGGCATCACGTTGAGCCTGATGGCCGCGATGATTCTGGTGCTGCTGCCACTGACGGTTTTCGTCGGTGCGATGCTGATTCACCAGACATTGCTGGGGAATTTCCCGATGATCATCCGCTGGCAGGCGCATCGCTATCTGCTTGGCCAGTCGATGAGTTTCTTTCAGGATGAGTTTGCCGGGCGGATCGCCACCAAGGTCATGCAGACCTCTCTTGCGGTGCGCGAAGCGGTGATGAAAGTTCTCGATGTTCTGGTGTTTGTCAGCGTCTATTTCAGCGGAGCCATCGTGCTGGTCGCGCTGGCGGACTGGCGTCTGGCGCTGCCATTACTGGTGTGGCTTGCCGGCTATGTCCTGTTGATGCGCCGCTTCATTCCGCGGCTGCGCCGGATTTCGGAACGCCAGGCCGATGCCCGATCTTTGATGACCGGCCAGGTGGTCGACAGCTACACCAATATTCTGACGGTCAAACTGTTTTCGCAGCGCACACGCGAACAGGATTATGCGCGCCAGGGTATGAACGGCTTTCTGCAGACCGTGCACCAGCAAATGCGCCAGGTTACCGGTCTGCAATCGCTGCTCTATCTGATGAATTGCCTGTTGATTTTCTCGGTCAGTGCCACGGCGATCGGATTATGGCTCGGCGCGGATATTTCAACCGGCGCAATTGCGGTTGCCATCGGTCTGGCGCTGCGGCTCAACGGCATGTCGCAATGGATCATGTGGGAATTGTCCGCCCTGTTTGAAAATATCGGCACAGTGGAAGACGGCATCAACACCCTTGCCATTGACCGGGACATTCACGACGCGCCTTCGGCCCCTGCTTTGCCGCCTGTGGCCGGCGCGGTCTGCTTTGATCATGTTGGCTTTCACTACGGCAAGTTCGGCCCTGCCGGCAGCAACCTTGACAAGGCGGAGAGCAAGCCCAATGACGGCGATATCGCCGGGCCGGATGCTGACCGCCGCTGGACCAAAGGCATTTTGCACGACATCACCTTGAATATTGCACCGGGCGAGAAAATCGGCCTGGTCGGGCGCTCCGGTGCCGGCAAGTCGACCCTCGTCAATCTGCTGCTGCGGCTTTACGATGTGGAAAGCGGCCGTATCACCATTGACGGCCATGATATCGCAAAGGTCACCCAGAACTCGCTGCGCGGGCAGATCTCGATGGTGACACAGGACACCTCCCTGCTGCACCGCTCGGTGCGTGACAATATTCTCTATGGCCGGCCCGATGCCAGCGAGGCGGATATGATCCGCGCCGCGCGTCAGGCCGAGGCGATGGAGTTCATAGCCGAGTTGAGCGACCCCAGAGGCCGCCATGGCTTTGATGCCCATGTCGGCGAGCGCGGGGTGAAACTGTCCGGTGGCCAGCGCCAGCGCATCGCCATCGCGCGGGTGCTTCTAAAGGATGCGCCGATCCTGATTCTGGATGAAGCGACCTCAGCGCTGGATTCAGAGGTTGAGGCGGCGATCCAGGAGCAATTGTTCAATCTGATGAAAGACAAGACGGTGATTGCCATTGCCCACCGCCTGTCGACGATTGCCACCATGGACCGTCTGGTGGTGATGGATGATGGCCATATCGTCGAGACCGGACCCCATGAGGAGCTGATTGCCAAAGGCGGGCTTTATGCCAGCTTGTGGCAGCGCCAGTCCGGCGGCTTTCTCGGCGGCATCAATCAGGACGAGGCCGCCGAGTGAAACGTACAGGCCAACCCTGCTTTCCAGGTACCGCACCCAGGCCAATGCAAATGCTGGTATTTGAACACTTTGCCTGATAAAAGGCCCACGCATTGGCTGAAGAGACAAAAGAGTTCGTCCCATGAGTATCCGCGCTGCCGACCGGTCGAGAAAAACCACTGAAACCGAGATCAATGTCTCCGTGACGGTGGATGGATCGGGGCATTATGATGTTGAAACCGGCATCGGGTTTTTTGACCATATGCTGGAGCAGCTGGCACGGCACAGTGGCATGGACCTGACAATCCGGGCCAAGGGCGATCTGCATATTGATGATCATCACACGGTCGAGGATGTGGGCATTGCACTTGGCATGGCGCTGAATGAGGCGCTGGGTGAAAGAACCGGCATCAGCCGCTACGGCTCGGCCGAGCTGCCCATGGATGAAGCCCTGTCACGGGCTGCCATTGACGTCTCCGGCAGGCCGTTTCTGGTCTGGAAGCTGGCGTTTAACGCTGCAAAGATCGGCAGTTTTGACACCGAACTGGTGCGCGAGTTTTTTCAGGCATTTGCCATGAACGGCCGGCTGACGCTGCATGTCGAGGGTGTTTATGGCGACAATAATCATCATATAGCGGAAAGCGCCTTCAAGGCAGTAGCACGTGCCCTGCGCGTGGCAATTGCGCTGGACAGCCGCGAAAGCGGCAAGATCCCGTCGACCAAAGGCACACTTTAACGAGGTTCCGCATGAGATCCTTTACCGTCCACCTTCCACCGCTGGCTTCTGCAGAAGAGCGTCTGGCGAAAGCCGTCTTTGTCAGAGACGGATTTCATGCCGTCGCCCTGCTTGTACCGCCCCTATGGCTGCTGTGGTACCGGCAATGGCTGGGGCTGGCACTGTATGTTGCAGCCATGATTGTTCTGGATTACAGCGCCGGATATGTGTCTGTCTGGGCGATTTTCATCGTCAATCTGCTGTTCGGCATCGGACTGGCACTGGAAGCCAGCACACTGCGGCGCTGGCGGCTGGACGCCCGAGGCTGGCAGATGGTGGCAGCCCTTTCGGCGCATGATCTGGAAGATGCGGAATTACGGTTTTTTACCGGTCTCGCCCAAGGCAGCCGGCGGCCGGTCCCAACTGCCCCGTCAGCTTTGCAAAACGGCGTTTCTTCGGCCAGGCCATCAGCCGGTGCGCCTGGGCCGTCGATTATCGGATATCAGTGATGAAGCAATTGATGCGTGTCGCCATTCTCGACTACGGCTCGGGCAATCTGAGATCAGCCGAAAAATCCTTTCAGCGGGCCGCGTGCGAGCGCGACCTTGAGGCGGAGATTGCGGTCACCGATGATCCGGATTATGTGGCGCGGGCGGACAGGATCGTGCTGCCCGGTGTCGGGGCGTTTGCCGACTGCCAGGCAGGATTGTTTGCCGTTGACGGGCTGGTCGAGGCATTACGGTACAGCGTGGAACAGCGCGCCGTGCCGTTTTTCGGCATTTGTGTCGGCATGCAGTTGATGGCGAGCCGTGGCATGGAGAAGGAAATCACCAGCGGTCTTGGCTGGATTCCCGGCGACGTGGTACCGATGACGCCTGCTGATCCGGCCCTGAAAATTCCGCAGATGGGCTGGAATACATTGACGCCGCTGCGCCCGCACCCGGTTTGTGACGGTATTGCACTGGGGCCGGACGGCCTGAATGCCTATTTCGTGCATTCCTATCATCTTGTGCCGGAAAATCCGGATCATGTTGTGGCGATCACCGATCATGGTGGCCCGGTGACGGCGATGGTCGCGCGGGACAATCTGATCGGCACCCAGTTTCACCCGGAAAAAAGCCAGATGCTTGGACTGTCTCTGATCGGCAATTTTCTGACATGGTGGCCGGAGAAAACCCGGGCGCAGATTGATGCCGTGGCAGCCAATGCCTGACACGCCTGTAGTTAAAAAGACCAATTAACCATGATCCTGTTTCCCGCAATCGATTTGAAGGATGGCCAGTGCGTACGCCTGAAACTGGGTGATATGGAGCAGGCTACAGTATTCAACGACAGCCCGGCAGCGCAGGCCAAGGCCTTTGAAGATCAGGGGTTTGAATGGCTGCATGTGGTTGATCTGGATGGAGCCTTTGCCGGGGAAAGCCGCAATGGCGCAGCGGTTGATGCCATATTGGCGGCAACGCGAAATCCGGTTCAGCTGGGCGGCGGCATCCGCACGCTGGATCATATTGAAGCCTGGCTGGACAAGGGTCTTGCCCGCGTCATCCTCGGAACTGTTGCTGTGCGTGATCCCGGCCTTGTGCGCCGCGCCTGTGCAGCTTTCCCCGGCAGGATTGCGGTCGGCATTGACGCCCGCTCCGGGCAAGTGGCGGTTGAAGGCTGGGCCGAAACGTCCGATCTGAGCGTGCTGGAGATGGCAAAGCGCTTTGAAGATGCCGGCGTCGCTGCCATCATCTATACCGATATTGACCGCGATGGCGTGCTGAGCGGCATCAATTGGGAGAGCACGCTGGAGCTGGCAAATCATGTCGACATTCCGGTGATCGCATCCGGCGGTCTGGCCTCCATGGACGACATTCACAGGATGACCCGGCAGGACGCGCGCATTCTGCAAGGTGCGATTTCCGGCCGCGCGCTTTATGATGGCCGGATTGACCCTGCGCAGGCCCTGGCCGTTCTGAAGAAAGCCGCATCATGCTGAAAATCCGTGTCATTCCCTGCCTCGACGTCAAGGAAGGCCGTGTTGTCAAAGGCGTCAATTTCATCGATCTGATCGATGCCGGCGATCCGGTTGAAGCCGCGATTGCCTATGACGCCGCCGGAGCGGATGAATTGTGTTTTCTCGACATTACGGCCAGCCATGAAGATCGCGGCATTCTCCTGCATGTCGTGCGGGAAACCGCCGAACACTGTTTCATGCCGCTGACTGTTGGCGGTGGTGTGCGCGAGGTTGCCGATATCCGCAATCTGCTGCTGGCCGGTGCCGACAAGGTGTCGATCAACACGGCAGCAGTCAGACGACCGGACTTTGTCCGCGAAGCGGCTGATAAATTCGGCAATCAGTGCATTGTGGTGGCGATTGACGCGAAACGCGTATCCGCGCCTGATGAACCGGATCGGTTTGAAATATTCACCCATGGCGGGCGTGAAGCAACCGGGATTGATGCGGTGGCTTTTGCGCGCAAGGTGGTGGCACTCGGGGCCGGCGAGATCTTGCTGACCAGCATGGATCGGGACGGAACCAAAATCGGCTATAATCTGCCGCTGACCAGAGCTATTGCCGATGCTGTGCCGGTGCCGGTCATTGCATCGGGTGGTGTCGGCAATCTCGATCATCTTGTCGAAGGCGTTACACAGGGCCATGCCAGTGCGGTCCTGGCTGCCTCGATTTTTCATTTCGGTACCTATACGGTGGCCGAAGCCAAAGCGCATATGGCCAAGGCCGGTCTGGCCATGCGGCTTATCTGAAAACGGATCTGATATGAGCAATTTTTCGCTGAGTGATCTGCAAACCATCATAGAACAACGCAGCACTGCGGGCGCAGATGCGTCCTATACGGCAAGTCTGCTCGACAAGGGTGTTCTGAAATGCGCCGAGAAATTCGGCGAAGAAGCCGTGGAACTGGCTCTGGCAGCGGTCGCACAGGAGCCGGCGGATGTGGCCAATGAAGCGGCAGATGTGCTGTATCATCTGATGGTTGTGCTGCGCGCACGCGGTGTGAAACTGGCGCAAATCATGACCATTCTTGAGCAACGCACCGCTCAATCCGGACTTGCGGAGAAAGCGGCCCGCAATGCGCCCGAATAACGGAACCTGACATGACCCCGGCTGAGGCAGCAACACAGATCGACTTGAACGCCCCTACTCCCGCTGACGCGGCGCTGCAGGAAGGGTCTCTGTCGCCCTACCGTATCTTTGATGTCGAGCACTGGTCGAAGCTGCGGGCGGATACGCCGATGACGCTGTCGATCAACGAAATCCGCAGAATGCAGAGCCTCAATGACCCGATTTCGGTCGAGGAGGTGGAACTCGTCTATCTGCCGCTGGCGCGATTGCTGTTTCACTATGTCAAGGCAACACAGTCTCTGTTTCAGGCAACAGCGCAGTTTCTCGACCTGAGAGACAGCAAGGTGCCGTTCATTATCGGGCTGGCCGGATCGGTTTCGGCCGGCAAATCCACAACGGCGCGGGTACTGCAGGCCCTGCTGTCGCGCTGGCCATCAATGCCGAAGGTCGATCTGATTACCACCGATGGCTTTCTCTACCCCAATGCAGTGCTGCAGGCAGAAGGTCTGATGGAGCGGAAGGGTTTTCCGGAAAGCTATGATGTGGGGGCGCTGCTGCGCTTTCTGACTGATATCAAGGCAGGCCGGCAAACCACCACCGCACCGCTCTATTCGCATCTGATCTATGATGTGGTTCCCAATGAAACCGTGACGATTTCCAACCCGGACATCCTGATTCTGGAAGGGTTGAATGTGTTGCAGGTGCGCGATCTGCCGCCGGGCGGAGACAGCGTGCCATTCGTGTCGGACTTTTTTGACTTTTCAATTTACCTGGATGCCGATGAGGCTTTTGTCCAGCAATGGTACCGTGAGCGCTTCCTGCGGCTTCGCGAAACCGCATTCCGCAACCCGAAGAGTTTTTTCAGAACCTTTGCTGAATTGTCGGAACAGGACGCGCTGGCCAAGGCCGATGATATCTGGGCCCGTATCAACCGCCCGAACCTTCTGGAAAATATTCTGCCGACACGGCAACGCGCCGATCTGATCCTGCGCAAAGGCGCCGATCACAGAATTGATCAGGTCGCATTGCGCAGGCTTTAGCAAAGCCCGTTCAGACCATGCTCGGCAAAATCCGGTCCGGGGCTGCGTGGCCGTCGAGCAGCGATCTGATGTTGACGATCACCTTGTCGCCCATATCAATGCGTCCCTCGATCGTCGCCGAGCCCATATGCGGCAGCAGCACAACCTTGTTGGCTCGGGCAAGCTTCAGCAATTTGGGATTGATGGCGGGCTCATGTTCGAACACATCGAGGCCGGCACCGGCGAGTTTTTTATCTTCCAGCATGGCGATGAGGGCGTTCTCGTCGATGATTTCACCGCGCGCCGTGTTGACCACATAGGCTTCCGGCCGCATCAAATGCAGCCTTCTGGCTGACAGCAGGTGATAGGTTCCGGGCGTGTGCGGGCAATTGACGGAAATGATATCCATCCGCGCCAGCATCTGGTCGAGACTGTCCCAATAGGTTGCCTCAAGGCGCTCTTCAATTTCGGACGGCAGTGGCCGGCGGTTGTGATAGTGAATGGCAAGTCCGAACGCCTTGGCGCGGCGGGCCACAGCCTGACCGATGCGACCCATACCGACAATGCCCAGACGCTTGCCGGAGATGCGGCGGCCTGTCATCCACGTCGGAGACCAGCCCGACCAGGGCTCTCCGCCGGGCAATATGGCCGCCCCTTCGGCGAGCCGGCGCGGCACGGCGAGAATCAGCGCCATCGTCATATCGGCGGTATCTTCGGTCAGCACATTGGGCGTATTAGTCACCACAATGCCCTTGTCATGAGCAGCACCGACATCGATATTGTCGACGCCATTGCCGAAATTGGCGATGATCTTCAGTTGCGGCCCGGCCTGGTTAAGCACGGCAGCGTCGATCCGATCGGTCACGGTGGGCACCAGCACTTCCGCCGTTTTCACCGCCTCCACCAGTTCCGCCTGAGTCATGGCGTGATCGTCCAGATTGAGGCGGGCATTGAACAGCTCGCGCATGCGCGTTTCCACCTGTTCAGGCAGTTTTCGGGTGACAATAACCAGAGTTTTCGGTCTCGCCATATCGCGCTAGCCCTTTCTTGTTGAGAGCTCTTTAACCATATCGGTTCAAAACTTGTGTATGGGTTGAACAGGCAATGCCCAACCCGGATCAACAGCCGTTCCTGCAGACACTATCAGATAAGGCTGCAAACACAATTTGAATGGCTTTGTATAATGTGTCAGGAGAGCGAATGCCAAGTCTCCTGTAACACGGAAGGCAAGTTTGAAATTGAGATGCGCGAAAAAGACATATGGGTGCGCAGAAAATGAGTTTGAAAGTGATGCAATTGCGCCAGGCGCTGGATAGACAGTATGGGCAGACAATTCTCGGAGGATTTCAGCAAGCGCTGTACAGATGCCTGCCAAATGCTGCGTGTCTGGTCGCGGTCCTGCTGGCGCTGGCCGTTCCGGGACTTGTGCCGCAGCCTGCATTTGCCCAGTCCAATGATGAGCGCGGAATTCGCGTCGGGCCTTCGGGCCTTGCCCTGCCCCGCTTTGTCAGCCTCAAATCCAATCGGGTGAACGTCCGTGTCGGGCCCGGCCGGGAATATGATATTGCCTGGATTTTCGTCAAGGGCGGCCTGCCGGTGGAGGTGTTTCAGGAATCCGATAACTGGCGCCGGATTCGTGACGCTGCCGGCAATTCCGGCTGGGTGTTCAACAGCCTTTTGTCCGGACGCCGGACCGCGCTGGTGACGCCCTGGGCCAGCGCCGCCGAACCCCTGCCGCTCTATCGCGAACGCAGCCCCGGCGCAAAGTTGAATGCCCGGCTGGAAACCGGCGTGCTGTTAAGCATTGATGAATGCGACGGCGAATGGTGCCGCGCAGATCTGCGGGACAGCAGCAATAAGAGCTTTCGCGGCTATGTGCAGCAGAACAAATTATGGGGCGTCTATCCCAATGAGGAATTTGACGATTAGAGCTGATTCATGAATGCCGGATCATGTGACCGGAATCATGCAGCTTCGTCATTCAGAGCATCGATCACCGCACATTGCGGGATATCCCTGCCGCTGCATTGCGCAACCGTATCGGACAACACGCTCTCGATTCGTTGAAGATCAGCGATCTTCTGGTGGATCGCGGTTAAATGCGTCAGCGCGACTTCCTAAACCTCGGCGCAGGTCTGGATGCCGCCATCGACCAGGGCAAGAAGGCCGCGCACTTCACTCAGCGAGAAGCCCAGATCCCGCGCCCGTATGATGAATTTCAGGCGTTGAACATGCCCGGCATCATAGCTTCTGTAATTCTTCGCTGTTCGCGGCGGCTCAGGCATGACACCGACGGTTTCATAGTATCGGATCGTTTCCAGATTGCAGCCGGTTTCCCGCGCCAGATCCGAGCGCCTCAGGTGCCTCACAACAGTGTTACCGTTATTCACAGAAAACTCCTTGACCCTGTACTTACTACAGACACTAATTTGCCTTTCAGACCAAGGCAAGGATGAATTTAATGAGCGAATTGACCACTGCCAATAGAATGACGGAACTGGCGGACAACCGTGAAGCCGACCGAAAAGGATGGACGGCTACCGGCTTCAGCGGTCTTGGTGCATTGGCCATGACATCATGCTGCATCCTGCCCCTGGTCCTGGTCAGCTTTGGTGTCGGCGGCGTCTGGATCGCTCAGCTGACAGCACTGTATGCCTATAAGTGGTACACATTCGCCATCAGCGTGGCGTTTCTGTCCTACGGGTTCTGGAAAGCCTACAAGCCGGTTGAAGCAGAGGTCTGCCAGGATGGCAGCTGCGCGAAGCCATTGAACCGGACGCTGATGCGCGGGATTTTGTGGTCTGCCGCGTTCATCGTCGCGCTCGCAATGATCTTTCCTTATGCCACCCCCTACATTTTGAGCTATTAAAGAGGACTTCCCAAAATGAAATATTTTTACGCAACAGTCCTGGCCAGTTTTCTGACAACTGGCGCGGCCTGGGCTGCAGAACAGCAGACCCGTATCGAGGTCAGCGAGTTGTTCTGCCCGTCCTGCCCCTACATCGCTGCCGACGCGGTCAAGTCTATTGAAAGCGTCAAAATCGTCGAGGCGGATTATGATCAAGCGGCAGAGAAAATCGTGTTTCTGGTGACGTATGATGATGCCCTGACCACTCCGGACGCAATTGCTGCAGCTTCCATGCAATTTGGCTACCCCGGCCGCGTTCTGCTGACGGCCTCCGGGTCCTGACGCGACAAATCAAGGACAGAAAATGAATGACAAGACTCTCATGCGGAGCGGCCTGGCCGGCTCTGTCATCGCTGCAATTTGCTGTTTTACACCGCTTTTGGTGCTGCTGGTGGCAGGTGCCGGACTGTCGGCCCTTGTCGGATGGCTCGACTATGTGCTGTTCCCGCTGCTCTTCGCATCACTCGGAGTGGTGACACTGGCGCTGTGGCTGCAAGCAGGCAGGCCCGGGCGTAGTCCGAAACCCCTGATCATCGTGGCAGTTGTGGTTTTGTCGGCACTGCTGTTCTGGCTTGAATTTCGCTTTGCCTTGCGCCTCTCGGTCGCGGCAGCGTTGGCGGTGGTACTTTACGCGCTTTGGCTGCGGCGGTCGCGGTCAGACGAACCCATACAGGTCACTTCCAAACATAATTGATGAATTGCATTGAAAGGCACAGACATGAATGACGCCAGCGGAACACCGAAAATCAGCCTTTACGATCTGATCGTGGTCGGCGCGGGATCGGCCGGATTTTCGGCCTCGATCACGGCCGCCGATGCAGGCAAGCGCGTGGCTCTGATCGGCCACGGAACCATTGGCGGCACCTGCGTCAATGTTGGATGTGTGCCGTCCAAAGCAATGATCCGGGCGGGCGAGGCTATCCATGCCGCCCATGCGGCATCGCGCTTTCCGGGTGTGACCGGTCAGGCAAAGCTACAGGACTGGGCGGCGCTTGTTGCATCCAAGGATGAGCTTGTGGAGACGCTGCGGCAAAAGAAATATGCCGATCTGCTGCCATCCTACGAGCTTGTCGACTACTTCGATGAGGGTGCCGCAAACCTGGTTGAAGGCGGCGTTAAAATTGGCAATCGTATCATCAAGGCGCCGAAGATCATCATTGCGACGGGCGGTCGTCCATCCCTCCCGCCGATCAAGGGCATCGAGCAGGTATCGACTTTGGACAGCACCAGTCTGCTGGACCTAAAGGAAAAGCCCAAGAGCCTGATCTTTATCGGCGGCGGCTATATCGGCGCGGAATTGGCGCAAATGATGCGCCGGATGGGCGTCGATGTGACTGTTGTGTGCCGCTCACGGCTGCTGCCTGGTGCTGAGCCTGAAGTTTCTGAGGCGTTGACCGAGATATTCCGCGCTGAAGGCATCGAGATGCATTGCGGCATCAGCTATGATTCATGTCACGAGGATGGCGATGGCATCACTGTCCGCGTCGAGAAAGACGGCAAACCTTTGGAATTGAAAGCTGAAAAGCTGGTGGTGACCGCCGGGCGGCGCGCCAATACCGATGGTATGGGTCTGGAAGAGATGGGCATTGAACTCGACAAGCGCGGCGCGATCATCATTGGCGATGACATGCAGACGTCGCGGCCAGGTGTCTATGCCGCCGGTGATGTGACCGATCGCGATCAGTTCGTCTATATGGCTGCATACGGGGCCAAGCTGGCATCCCGCAACGCTGTGCTGGGCGAAGCCAATCGCTATGACAATGCGACAATGCCCTGGGTGGTGTTTACCGACTCGCAAGTGGCTGGAGTCGGATTGTCTGAAGCTGAAGCGCTAGATGCGGGCTATGAGGTGAAAACCTCGGTGCTGACATTGGACAATGTGCCACGGGCGCTCGCCGCGCGCGACACGCGCGGGCTGATCAAACTGGTGGCCGACGCCAAATCTGATCTGCTGCTCGGCGGCCAGATTATCGCACCCGAAGGCTCTGATACCATTCAGACGCTGGCGATGGCCCTGACTTTCGGTATGACGACCAAAGCGCTTGGCCAGACCATCATGCCTTATCTGACTACCGTTGAAGGATTGAAACTGGCGGCGCAAACCTTTGATATGGACGTCGCCAAACTGAGCTGCTGCGCCGGATAGGAGGACGTATGGAAACGTCAAATGAAGAAAAACTGTTTGATCTGATTGTGATCGGCGCTGGGACGGGCGGCAACGGCGTTGCCCGAATGGCGGCAGCCGAAGGCTGGAATGTGGCCAGCGTCGACTGTCTGCCTTATGGCGGCACCTGTGCTCTGCGGGGCTGCGATCCCAAGAAGATGCTGGTTGCTGTCACCGAAGCTATCGATTGGGCCGATAATTTGAAAGGCAAGGGAGTTGAGGCGCAGACCTCGGTCAATTGGCCCGAGATGATCGCTTTCAAGCGCACATTCACCGATGTCATGCCGCCGCGCATCGAAGCAGGGCTGAACAAGGCTGGCGTTACCACCTTGCATGGCGACGCCCGGTTTACAGCTCCGGACAGCATTGAGATCAATGGAGAAACCCTGCGGGCGCGGCATTTTCACATCGCTACCGGCGCGCGTCCCATGACGTTGAATATTCCCGGCGAAGAGCTTCTGATTACCAGTACGGACTTTCTGAACCTTCCGGAACGGCCGGAACGGATTGCTTTTGTCGGTGGCGGTTTTATCGCCATGGAATTTGCACATATCGCAGCACGGGCAGGTGCCAGCGAAGTTACAGTATTGGAGATGATGAAGCGGCCTCTGGGCAATTTTGATCCGGATATGGTGGACCTTCTGGTCGAGGCGACAGATAAGATGGGGATCAGCTTGCAGACAGAAGCCAAGGTGCTCAAGATCGAACGGTCGGGAAAAGCCTTCCTGGTCACATTCGAAACGCCTGCCGGGACGAAGCAAGTGAGTTGTGATGTTGTTGTGCACGGCACAGGTCGCGTGCCGAATATCGAGCAATTGAATCTGGCTGCAGCCGGTGTTGAATTCGGCCGGCGCGGCATCAAGGTCAGCGACTATATGCGAACCACCAATCCGAATATTTTTGCGGCCGGTGACTGTGCCGATAGCGGGCCGAACCTGACGCCGGTCTCGGCAAATGAGGGACGCATCGCCGGCAAAAACCTGATCGCTGGCAAAGATGCAAGGGCGGTGGCTTATCCGCCAATCCCGAGTGTGGTGTTCACCCTGCCGCAACTCGCCACTGTCGGCTTGTCAGAAGCTGAGGCTACCGAAAAGGGCCTGGATTTCGATGTCCATTTCGAAAAGACTGCCAACTGGTATTCCTCCATGCGGGTCGGCGCAAAGCGAACGGCATTCAAGGTGCTGGTGGAACAGGAAACCGGCCTGATACTGGGTGCGCATCTGATCGGGCCCGGCGCGGAAGAGCAGATCAATCTGTTCGCCATGGCAATGGGTGCGGGGCTGACGGCAAACAAGATCAAGGCCATGATCTTTGCCTATCCAAGCTTTGCCTCAGACATCGGCTCGATGGTTTAGTTCGCTTGCCTGGATGGAAACCGATTTCTGAGATATTGACCGATTGTCGTTACTTTCGGATGGATCCGAAATAATCTTCCCAATTCTGGTGCGGACGGCCAGTTGCGGTTTCGAAGTCACTGGGATTCTCGAAGGCACCATCCCGGATGCCCTGATAAATCCCGGCGATGACCGTGCCTATAAACTCGCCCAGTTCGGCGATGCGATCTGCCTTGTAATCGTCGAAAGATATCGGGCGATAGGC
>CAXBCI010000015.1:0-75842 GCA_963974065.1 uncultured Hyphomicrobiales bacterium
GACAGAGATTCGCTGTGCGCCGCTGTAAAGTCGCGGATGCGCGGCGCAATTTCCGAGCGGAAACGCGATCCGTTGAAGACGCCGTAATGACCGACCTTCGGCTGCATGTAATGGGCGCGCATATCGTCCGGCAGATTGGTGCAGATCCGGTGGGCGGCTTCGGTCTGGCCAACGCCGGAAATATCATCGTTCTCGCCTTCAACGGTCATCAGCGCAATGCGGTGAATGGCAGAGGGGTCGACCAGATGGCCGCGATAGGTAAACTCACCCTTGGGCAGAGCGTGTCTGATAAACACCGCATCCACAGTCTGAAGGTAAAACTCGGCCGTCAGATCCATGACCGCCATATATTCATCATAAAATTCAGTGTGCTTGTCGGCAGAATCGCCGTCGCCTTCTACAAGATGGTTGAAGAACTCCTTGTGGGCACTCAGATGGCGGTCGAGATTCATCGACATGAAGCCGGTGAGTTGCAGGAAGCCGGGATAGACCGGGCGCATGAAACCGGGATGCGGGAACGGCACTTTCATCACGGCATTTTGCTCAAACCACTCCAGATCCTTTTCCTCGGCCATCTTGTTGACAGCGGTTGGATTGCTTCTGGTGTCAATCGGACCGCCCATCAGAACCATCGAAGCGGGCAGTGCCGGATGATCCGCCTCATCCATCAGAGCTGCTGCAGCAAGCACCGGGACGGAAGGCTGGCAGACCGCCATGACATGAGCGCCCTTGCCGAGATGCCCAAATATCTGGATCAGATAGTCGATATAATCATCCAGATCGAATCGGCCTTCGTTCAGCGGAACCGCGCGGGCATCAATCCAGTCTGTGACATAGACATCGTAATGGGGCAGCATGGTTTCCACGGTGCCGCGCAGCAAGGTGGCGTAGTGGCCGGACATTGGCGCGACGATGAGCAGTTTTGGCTCTGGCGCAGATGTCTTGCGCCGTGTCGGGTTGGTCCGCTGAAAGTGGACAAGATTGCAAAACGGCCGCGACCAGACGGTTTTCTCGCGGACCGGCACCTCGATGCCATCAATCACGGTGGTCTCGAGACCAAATTCCGGTTTGCCATAGCGCCGCGTGGTGCGCTCGAACAATTCGCAGGCGGCAGAGATATTCTTGCCGAAGGCGCTGTGAGACAACGGGTTGAGCGGGTTGTCGTAATATAATTTGGTGGCGTCTGCGACCGCGCGCAAAGGCGCGAACGCGGCATGACTCATTTCATACCAGTGATAAAAGGGCACTTGGGAAAACCTTGGGTTTCGGGCGAGATCAATCGTCATACTGCAGCGCAATATGGGCCTGATTCCATGATCCGGCAAGACCAATGCAGGGCAAACACGACTAAAGTCTCGAGAAAAGCACTTTCAGGGCAAATTATAAGCCGGCTCAGCAGCAAAATGTTGAAGCCGGCTTCGAATCAGGTTCTGATAGCTTTCAGTTGCTCAAGCCGGGGCATGGACAGAATATTATATCCGCTGTCGGCGAAGTGGATTTCGCCGGTGACGCCGCGTGACAGGTCTGACAGCAGATACAGCGCACTGCCACCGACATCCTCGATGGTGACGTTGCGCTGCAGCGGACAATTCTTTTCCTGGAAATCAAACATCAGACGGGCATCTGCCACACCAGCACCGGCCAGAGTGCGGACAGGGCCTGCGGAAATGGCATTGACGCGAATGCCCTGGGCGCCAAAATCACCCGCCAAATAGCGCACTGATGCTTCCAGCGCCGCTTTGGCGACGCCCATGACGTTGTAATTCGGCATAACCCGGGTCGAACCGCCATAGGTCAGCGTAAGCAGCGCGCCGCCATCGGGCATGATCTCGGCAGCACGGGCGGCAATTTCGGTGAAAGAGAAACAGGAGATCAGCATGGTGCGGGAGAAATTGCTGCGGCTGGTCGCGGCGTATTTGCCTTTCAATTCATTCTTGTCGGAAAAGGCAATGGCGTGAACCAGAAAATCAATGCTGCCCCAACGCTCCTTCAGGGCCTCAAACACGCTGTCAACGCTGGTCAGATCCTCCACATCGCAGGGAATCAGCAGATCGGAACCGACACTTTCCACCAGCGGTTTGACGCGCCGCCCGAACGCTTCTCCCTGATAGGTGAAGGCAAGCTCCGCACCTTCCGCATGCAAGGCTTTTGCAATTCCCCAGGCGATCGAATGATCATTCGCAACACCCATGATAAGTCCACGTTTGCCGCGCATCAATCCGGCTGCCGAACAGGGCATATCTTTTGTTGTCTCAGTCACTTAAGTGCCCCTTACACGTCACGGCGGAAAACAAGAGTAGCGTTGGTGCCACCAAAGCCGAATGAATTGGTCAAAGCAATTCTGACCTCGGTATCCTTGCGCTCACGCAGAATGGGCACGCCTTCAAAATCCGGGTCGAGCTCTGTGATGTGAGCGCTCTCCGCCATGAAACTGTGCTGCATCATCATCAGGCAATAAACCGATTCCTGAACACCGGTGGCCCCCAGTGAGTGGCCGGTGAGCGATTTGGTCGCCGAGATGAAGGGAATATTCTCGCCAAAGACTTCCTTGATGGCGCCGATTTCCTTCTTGTCGCCGACGGGCGTCGAGGTGCCATGGGTGTTGATGTAATCCACAGTTCCCTCGACGGTTGCGAGCGCCTGCTGCATGCACCGCACTGCGCCCTCACCTGATGGTGCCACCATGTCATGGCCGTCGGACGTTGCGCCGTAACCGACAATTTCACCATAGATTTTTGCGCCGCGCGCCTTGGCATGTTCCAGTTCTTCCAGAACCAGGACGCCTGCGCCCCCGGCAATAACAAATCCATCGCGGGTCACGTCATAGGCCCGCGAGGCAGTCGCAGGCGTATCATTGTGTTTGCTGGTCATTGCGCCCATGGCGTCAAACAGGTTCGACATCGACCAGTCGAGATCCTCGCTGCCTCCGGCAAACACAATGTCCTGCTTGCCCGTCTGAATTGTCTCATAGGCATTGCCGATGCAATGATTCGAGGTGGCACAGGCCGAGGAGATGGAATAGTTGACGCCAAGAATTTTATAGGGCGTCGCCAGTGTCGCAGATGCCGTGGAGGACATTGCCTTCGGCACCGCAAACGGGCCGATGCGTTTGGGCGATTTGTTTTCAAGGGTGGTAGCGGCGGCCTCAATGACAGTCTTGGTCGACGGTCCGCCGGAGCCCATGATGATGCCGGTTCGTGGGTTGGAAATGTCACTTTCTTCCAGGCCGGAATCCTCGATGGCTTCCTGCATGGCAACCCAGTTCCAGGCTGATCCCATACCCATGAACCGGGCTGCACGCCGGTCAACCATGGTGAAAGGATCGAGTGTCGGCTTGCCGTAAACCTGGCAGCGAAAGCCAAGTTCGGCATATTCTTCCGAACGGGTGATGCCCGAGCGGGCGGTCTTGAGACTGTCCAGAACTTCGGCTTTGTTATTGCCAATTGAGGACACAATGCCCATGCCTGTAACGACAACGCGTTTCATGGTTCGGCTCCTTCTATCGATCAAAAATGTTGCCTATGTTTCGGTCTGGGCGTCGGTCTGGAACAGGCCGACTCGCAAATCCTTGGTCTGATAGATAGTTTCGCCATCGGCCTTTAGCCAGCCATCAGCGATACCCAATTTCAGACGCGAACGCATGACGCGTTTGATTTCAATGCCATATTCAATGCGTTTGATATCCGGCGTCACCATTCCGGAAAATTTGACTTCACCCACAGACAGGGCGCGGCCACGGCCCGGTTCGCCAAGCCAGCCAAGGTAAAAGCCGAGCAATTGCCACATTGCATCAAGCCCGAGACAGCCGGGCATCACCGGGTCCCCTTCAAAGTGACAGGCGAAGAACCACAGATCCGGATTGATGTCATATTCGGCGCGGATCAGACCCTTGCTATATTCACCTCCCTCTTCGGAAATCGCGGTGATGCGATCGAACATCAGCATCGGCGGCAAAGGCAATTGGGCATTGCCAGGTCCGAAAAGCCGGCCATGACCGCATTCCAGCAAAGCTGCCTTGTCAAATGAAGATGGGCGCGTGATCTGGGGTTCGCCTGAAATCTGTTTATCGCTCACTTAAATTCTTTCTCCGACATGGGGGCCGATGGCATGCAGACACCACCGAAACATTGCAGTCCGTAACACAAGCATGTGGCCACGAAAAGAGCAGTTCGGGTTCAAACTTGGACGCGTGCTGCATTTCGCGGATGCAGCAAAACCTTGCGGTTTGAACGCGCAATGCCTATTGTCGAAAGAGACAAACAGCAAGGATTGAGGCTCCATGGCCGGAACCCAAACACCGCGTCCAGAAATGAAGCACGAGGCGATGAGCGAAACAGGCGTGGTCGATCTGCTGCGTGATCATCATCTGCGCCCCACGCGCCAACGTGTTGCGCTGGCGGAGATGCTGTTTTCCCACGGTCACCGGCATATAAGTGCCGAGGCTTTGCATGAAGAGGCGGACGGCCTCAATATCAAGGTTTCGCTGGCGACGATCTATAATACGCTGCACCAATTCACCAATGCCGGGCTGTTGCGCGCTGTCCCTGTGGATGGCTCAAAAACCTATTTCGATACCAATGTCGCCAATCACCATCATTTCTTCGTCGAAGATGACCAGATGGTGATCGATATTCCGGCGCAGACATTTTCCGTCGGCATGCTTCCAGAACCACCTGAAGGCATGGAAATCACCCGGGTTGAAGTGGTTGTCCGGGTGCGCCGCAAATCCGGATTCAAAGCACGCTAGATTCATCGGCCCCTTGGCGGATAGCGCGGATACCGCTGGAACAGGCTACAGCACATTTCTGATAATGCGGCTGAAAATGCGCGCAGCCGGCTCGATCAGAGCATCGGGAAAATCAAAATCCGGATTGTGCAATTGAGGCTGCTCCGTGCCCGATCCCAGGAAGAACATGGCGGCCTTGCAATGGCGGCCAAACGCGCCGAAATCCTCGGACCAACGCATCGGGGCATCAAGCAGATGGCAGGGGATGTTTTCCGCCTGCACGGCCTCAATCACCATTTGCGTGGCGTCCACATCATTGTCGGATGGCCGGAAAATATCATGATAGCTGACCGAACAGCTCAAACCCGCATCTGCCGCGACAGTCCGGGCCAATTGTTCTGATGCGGTAACCAGCGCCTGCATCCGGTCGCCATTGGCGGTGCGCAAAGTGGTCCAGACTTCTGCCACGCCGGGGGCAACGCCAAAAGCGGCCTCACCAAGAAATGCGTGAACGATTGTGGTCAGAACAAACTCGTCATCAGCGGTGTCGCCTTGGCTCATTGCAGAGATCGCATTCATGAATACCGTCATGGCGGTCATAGGAGAAATGCCGTCCTCCGGTTTGGAAGCGTGCGAGGTTCTGCCCTCGAATCTGACGCGCATCCCGCGTGAGGCGCAATTGAGCGCGCCGCTTTTCAGATACACCTCACCCAGGTTGAAACCGGGTACATTATGCATGGAAAACGCAAAATCGGGTTGAATGCGGGCAAAATCCGGGTCGGCAATTACGGCCTCAGCCCCTGCGCCGATTTCCTCGGCGGGTTGAAACAACAACACGGCCCGGCCGGTTTGCGGCCGCTGTCTGTGCAACAGTATCGCAACCGCACAGACAATTGCCATATGGCCGTCATGACCGCATAAATGGGCTTTCCCGCTGTGCTGTGATCGATACGGCGTGTCAGAAATTTCCACGATGGGAAGCGCGTCCAACTCGCAGCGGATCAGGACAGTCGGACCGGGGTGCCGGCTGTTGTAGATCGCGGCAACGCCATGCCCACCGAGGCCGGTTATGATTTCATCGGGAGGAAAGTCGTTCAGCCAGGCGGCTATGGAACGCGCTGTGTTTGCCTCTTCGCCGGACAATTCCGGAGCCTGATGCAGCGCCTGACGCAACCGCGTCAGCGCCGCCAGGTCAGCCGCCTGCAACATTTCTGTCCTGCTCCCAGTAAAGCTTGAGCCCTTATTCAGTCAATCGAGCCGGAAGCATTTTCCGCGTCATCTTCTTCCGGCGTGACATCCAGTATCCGCGCACGGCTGGTGATGGCCACTTCGGATTTGCAATTCGTCATACAGGCTTCCGTATTATCGAAGATAGGGGTTTCAGGCCTGGGGTCAAAAAAGAAATTTTCCTCATTGGGCAGGCGGATAGAGGTGAAGTTGGCTTTGGAAAGTTCAAAGTCCTCCTTGGTCACCACATCATTCATATACAGCAGATAGGCCGTGATGGCATAGACCTCATCCGGTGTCAGAGATCCGGATTCGCCAAACGGCATGGCGCGATTGATGTAATCATAGACCGTCGACAGATAGGGCCAGTACGAGCCGATGGTCTTGATCGGGCGGTCATTGGTCAAGGTGCCTTGGCCTCCCGCCAGCACCGGCCAGCGGCCGACGCCTTCACCGAATTCACCGTGACAGGCGGCGCAGCGTTCGGAAAAAACCACTTCTCCCTCGGCCACGGTTCCGGAGCCTTCAGGAAGGCCCTGACCATCCGGGCGCACATCAATGTCCCAGGCTGCAATCTCGTCGGTTTCGGCGACACGGCCGAGGCCAAAACCGCCGGCCAGAGCCGAGCCGGCCAGCACCATGACAAGGCCAAAGGCGACAGGGACCTTAAGAGACTTCAACATTTTCCACCTCCCCCGGACCTTTGACATGCCAGGTCTGGATACCATTATTGTGATAGATCGAGTTCACACCGCGAACCGCCCGCAGTTCCGACTTGGTGGGCTGCACATAGCCGGTGGAATCAAGGGCCCGTGATTGCAGCAGCAATGGCTGGCCATCCCAGTCGAAATCGAAATAGAAACGGTGTACGGATTTGTCGAGGCTGGGACCGTCAATCCGGGCGGTCTGCCAATTGCGGCCACCATCAAGGCTGACATCGACACGGGCGATCGTGCCGCGGCCGGACCAGGCAAGCCCGGTCAGCACGGTTTGTCCCTTGTCATGCATCAGCGGTGCCTGTGGCGAGGGATTTGTAATCACGGATTTGGCGTCCATCGCCCAGGTAAAGCGCCGAGCCTGACCGTCCTCCATCAGATCGGTGTATTTCGAGGTTTCCTCACGCTGTTGCCAGGGTGCATCGCCAATTTCAATGCGACGCAGCCATTTTATCCACATATTGCCTTCCCAGCCGGGCACTACCAGCCGAATCGGATATCCCTGTTCGGCTCGCAGTGCCTCGCCATTCATGGCAAAGGCAACGAGGCAGTCATCCATGGCTTTTTCCAGCGGAATCGAGCGCGTCATCAGTGCGCTGTCAGCGCCTTCCGGTAATATCCAGCTGGCTTTGGATTTGACACCGGCCTCATTCAGCAGATCGCGCAACCGCACCCCGGTATACATCACATTGTGCAGCATACCGTGGGTGAACTGGCAGCCATTCAACTGGGCGCCGCGCCATTCCATGCCGGAATTGGCGGCGCATTCCAGAAAATAAATATGGTTCTCACGGGGAAAGCGCTTCAGGTCCTCCATTGTGAAGACCAGTGGTTTTTCGACCATGCCGTGGATCATCAGGCGGTGCTGGGATGGATCTACTTCCGCAATTCCAGCGTGATGGCGTTCAAAACACAGCCCGTTCGGGGTAATGATGCCATCCAGATCGTGCAGCGGCGTGAAATTCACCGACGACACCGGATCTGCGGTCAGCCAGGGAACATTGCGGCGCACGACCTGCGATTCAAATGGAGAAGGCGTTCCGTAGGGACGGGCATCCACCCCTTCGCCGAGATACTGGCTCCACTCCTGGGGCTCCAATATGGCGGCTTCACCGGCGGCAGCGGTTCTCGGCGCGGAAAAAAGCCCAGCCCCGATTGCCAGCGATGATGCAGCTCCTGCGCGCAGAAAACTACGGCGCGACGGAGTTGCGTCAGTGATTGACTGTTGGTCGGCAACAGGTTTGTTCGTCCGGTTTTTCAGCTCTGTCACACCAGGCCCTCCCCTGCCTTACAAGCATTTTTTGTGTGGTTTTTCTCAAACACATCATTACATTCTTTTTTTTGAATGTAAACATTTCAAGACACGACTCCGGTGCGCCGAAACGTCCGGAAAAGTGGATTTCCGCACAAGGGTCTACCTTTTATACGGCAGGTTTTTGACACGGTTCGAGTGTCAACTTCAGCAACCCGACCTTGCGTAATGCGTATCGAATGGCCCGACATTGAAAAATCATCGTCTAGGGTCGGAACTCAATTGACAAAATCGCGGCATCAACACAAAACCACTCAAGCGCAATCTGTTCTGGATGTTTTTCAGCTTCTATGGTCGCATTTCACGCCGCGAATACTGGTGGGCTCAACTCAGCCTTCTGGCGTTTTTGGTGGCAGTGGTGCTCATCATAGAGCGCACTGGTGGCCTGGATGAGCTGGAAGTCTCCACCGCTGCTGTGCTTAGCATTGTGGCGCTGCTGCAGATCATCTGGTTCTTCGGTATATGTGTCGCGTGCACGATATCGGCTGGCCTGGTGGTCTTGCGGTATTGTTGTTTATACCGCTGCTGGGCTTCTTATTCTGGCTCAAAATTGGGTTCAGTAAGGGACAGATGACAGAAAACAGATACGGTCCGCCTCTCAACCAGGCAGGACCTTGATAAGGGTGTGAGATCGCAAATGGCGGATTTCCAGCAATCAGACAAGAACGCGGGATCAAACGGAGTGCTGTGGGCGCTGTTCGGGTTTTCCGGGCGCATCAACCGCGAAGAATACTGGTGGGCCAACGCAGTTCTGCTGGGTATTTCGCTGGTGACGTTCAGAGTGGTGTTTGGCGATTCTGTGGAAATGACTCAGGACGGACAGATGCATTTTCCTGAGTCATTGATGCCATCTTTTTTTCTGGTCCTGCTGGCGTCGCTTTACGTGACCTTTGCCATCTCGGTAAAACGCCTGCACGATCTGGGCTGGCCTGGCATTGTGGCGGCGGTGTTTCTGTTTCCAGCGATCGGTCTGTTCGCATTTATCGTGCTGGGCCTGTTGAAAGGCGAAAAGCAAACTAACAAATATGGACCGGCGCCACCACGATGAGAGTTCAGTTATTCGGCAACAATGCCGCTGTCAGCGGCAAAACACCGTCATCGACCTTTCTTCACCTGGCGCCTGGTGCTAGAGCGTTTCATGGTTACATTGAACCATTTGATCGCTTACCAGCAGGCCAGCAACCGCAATGTCAGACCAAACTGCCGTCAAGATACTTCAGGACCTGATCAAATGCCCGTCCATCACGCCTGCTGAAGGCGGAGCCCTGTCAGTGCTCCAGACGTTGCTGGAACCTGCCGGATTTGATGTATTCCGCCCGCGTTTTGAAGATGCCAACAGTCCTGCGGTTGAAAACCTGTACGCAAGCCTCGGGTCCAATGGTCCTCATTTTGTTTTTGCCGGTCACACGGATGTGGTGCCGCCCGGAAGCCTGTCGGACTGGTCCCATGATCCCTTTGAGGGGAACATTGAAAACGGTATTTTGTACGGGCGCGGTGCCGTGGACATGAAGGGCGGGATCGCCTGTTTTGCGGCGGCGGCACTGGGATATCTTGCAGATCACCCGGACTTCAAAGGCAGAATTTCGTTTCTGATTACCGGCGATGAAGAAGGGCCTGCGGTCAATGGCACTGTCAAGCTGCTGCAATGGTGTGCCGACAAGGGCGTGGTATTTGATCATTGCATCGTCGGCGAGCCAACCAATCCTTCAGTCCTGGGCGATGCCATCAAAGTCGGCCGCCGCGGCTCGATTTCGGCGCGGCTGACGGTGAACGGTGTCCAGGGCCATGTCGCCTATCCGCATCTGTCGGATAATCCGGTGCGCAGCATCACCGGCCTGCTGGCTGCCCTGATGGAGCCGGCGCTGGACAGCGGTAATCAGCGCTTTCAGCCGACCAATCTGGAAATCACCAGTATCGATGCGGGCAACGAAACCTCGAATGTGACGCCAGCCAGTATTTCGGCGCTGTTCAATGTGCGCTTCAACGATGAATGGACGCCTCAGAGCATCGCGGCAGAATTGAGAAGCAGACTGGATCAGGCGGTCAGCGACAATCGCTTCCGCAGTGCTGACAAGGCTCCGATCTCCTATGATCTTGAATTTATCGGAAATCTGTCTGACAGCTTTTTGACCCGTTCCGACACGCTGATCGATGCGCTGAGCGGAGCGGTGCACGCAGTTACCGGGCGCAAGCCGGAGCTGTCCACTGGGGGTGGCACATCGGATGCGCGATTCATCAAGGATTATTGCCCGGTCGTGGAATTCGGGCTTGTCGGCCAGACCATGCATCAGGTTGATGAACGCATTGCAATTGATGATCTGAGCGCTCTGAGTCAGATTTATCGCAAATTTCTGGACGCCTATTTTTCCTGATCCCGCCTCTGGCCTGAAAGGCTGCCACTGATGAGCCCCGCGTTTGAAGAACTTGCCTACACGCCGACCCCGATCGGCGATCTCAGCTTGCGGCGGCGGCGCGATCCGGTGCTGAATGTTGATGTCCTGGAGATCAAGCTGGGCGACGAATTCCTGATGTCGGACCTGTTTACTGTCTCGGAAATCGCGCTGGCTGATCTGGGTCTGGCACAACTGAATGGTGCCAATCTCGACATTGTGGTCGGAGGACTTGGCCTTGGTTACACCGCACAGGCTGTGCTGCGCCATGACAAGGTCAGATGCCTCGTCGTGGTGGAGGCGCTGGATGCCATCATTGACTGGCACCGCTCCAGTCTGCTGCCTCTTGGGCCAGAGTTGACAGGCGACAGCCGCTGCCGTTTTGAACCTGGCGATTTTTTTGCAATGGCGGCTTCGAAAATCGGCTTCGATCCGGCTGCGCCGGGGCGCAGATTTGATGCCATTCTTGTGGATATCGACCATTCACCGGAATTTCTGCTGGATCCGCAAAATGCTGGTTTCTATCAGCCAGACGGCCTGCAAAAGCTGGCGCGGCATCTGAAGCCAGGCGGTGTTTTCGGCCTCTGGTCGAACGATCCGCCCGACGCGGAGTTTACCGCCAGGCTGGCCGGTATTTTTGCCAGCGCTTCAGCCGAACAGGTCAGTTTTCACAATCCGCTGCAGCACAAGGATTTCGTGCAGACTATCTATCTCGCCCGCACCACGGCTTGAACGCCGCCGGTTCAAAGGGCCGATTCAAAGGATCGAATAGATCGCCGAGTTCCCGCCATGTTCGCGAACTTCGACGCTTTCCAGCCAGACCCTTTCATTTGTCTGTTCGGTAAGGAACTGGCTGACGTAATCAAACACATAGTGTGCAGTCGCCTCGCAACCAACTGCCGGCATGACCCGCAAATCGGCGAGACCGGCGGCAGCGAGGCCTTCAAAGACGGGCAGTTGGGGATCATCCTGCGCCACCAGCAAAGTGTGATCAAACATTTGCTTCAGCCACGCCTTGACCGGTTTCAATCCACCGAAATCGAAGCACCAATTGTGCTGGTCCAGTTCATGAGTGGCAAATACGAATCTGAAGGCCAGAGCATAGCCGTGAATTAACTGGCAATGCGAATGAGATGCGCGCCACTGACGAAAACAACAGGAGAGCCCTTCCTGATGGTCGTAGGTTTTCGTCGATCGATAGATTCTGCGCGGCGCGGCATCGGCTGCAACCGCTAGACTCGCGACTGGCGCATTGTGGTTCATGACACTCTACCCTTATCCACGAGACAGCACTCCAGCGCAACTCAGCGGCACGCTGGAGCCTGCTTGCGAAACATGTGCTAACGGCTCAGTTGCTCCAGCGCCCGGCATTCGTCAAGAAATTCTGACCGCAGAGTCGAGTCGCTTTTCATATCACCGTGATAAAACGCATTCACCATCCGGCCGTCCTGCGAAGCGCGCACGCCGCGATGGGTCTTGCACATATGCACGGCACTGATACGGATGGCCAGACCCTTCGGATTGGTCTGGGCGACGAGATAGTCACCGATCTGCTGGACCAGTTCTTCCTGAATCTGTAATCGTGAGCTGAAATATTCGACGATTCGGTCATATTTGGACAGGCCGATTATCTCGCCATCGGAACTGGGCACGACACCGATAAAGGCATGGCCGTAAATTGGCATCATATGATGGGCGCATGTGGATCGCACAGCGATCGGACCGGTAACGATCAGCTGTTCATAACGGTTAGCGTTATCGAAACACGTAATGGCAGGTGGCGCTGTATAGCGGCCATGCAGCAGGTCATCGACCAGCATCTTGGCAACTCTTTCCGGGGTGTCACGGGTATTGTGATCGTTTTTATGGTCGATATGAAGAATATCGAACAATTCCCGCATTTTTTCAGCAGCACGCAACTTCATCTCCATGCGCTCGGCGTCGCCAATTTCACCGAGAGCCTCATTGCACAGATGAGCCAGTTTCAAATCTTTCGGTTGAACGTTCACAAGGTCATCCTCACAACTCCGATACTGAAACGGATATAAATACGCAGCGAACGCCGCATTAACGAAATACTACAGAATTAGTTAACTTAAAATTAACCGACTACTTAACCCACACGTCATAATTTACCTGTTGTTATTTCCTGCGTCTTACAAATTTTGATTAATATTGTGATTTACAGGAGTTGTAATATGTGGGGCCAGTTAATCTCGAATTTAACACGTGTCGCTGTTATTGGGGTTGCCTTGGGGTGGGCCGCGCATATGGCAAATGCCGAATCGATTGCGGCTCCCAAGGGAAAGCCCATCCTGACTATTTCCGGCAAAATCAAGCATACAAACAGTCAGGACCGTGCCGAATTTGACAGAGACATGCTCGAAGCGCTGGAACAAGTCGTGGTGAAGACAAAAACCCCTTGGGATGATGACGTCGTCACCTTCGAAGGCGTGGCCATGGACGAGTTGATGCAACTCGTCGGGGCTGATGGAATGAACGTTCAGGCCGTCGCGTTGAATGATTATACGACGCAAATTCCGATGTCGGATTTTGCCATGCACAAGGTCATTCTGGCAATCAAGAAGAATGGCGAATACATGCCGGTTCGCGACAAGGGACCATTGTTCATCATTTATCCTTATGACAGCAAACCCGAACTCCAGAGCCAGATCTATTATGGCCGATCTGCCTGGCAACTCTCGACCATCGTGGTCGAATAGAGCCTCTGGGTGCAGCGGTCAGAAGGCTTAGGGTCAATGATGTCTTTACGTAGTATGAAGTTTTGGCTGGTGGCGATCGTCAGTTGTTTCGTACTGGCGACCGCGTACATCTCCATTTTGACATTTGAACGCCAGGCGGCACTGCAAAAGGTTTCGCGCTACAACACCGCCTGGTATGTCAGTCAGTCGGTGTCTGAATTTTTGCGGCTTGAACAACGTCTTACCGCTCTGAACGTGGAGGGAAGCGGCGTTGATCTTGAGGAAGTGCGGCTTCGGTTTGATATCCTGATCGGCCGACTTGAGACATTGCAAAGCGGTGCAGCCGGAGATTTCCTGAAGCAGGATTCCGCACGGCTGGCTGTTATCAGAGATCTGACGGAAAGCATGAACGTCGTCGAAGGCCTGTTCAGTGAGGCTCCGGCAAGCGGGACCGCCATAGATGCGCTTGAATTGCTGTCTTCCTTTGAAAGACCGTTGTTATCGTTGGCATCTGCGGCAAATCATTTTGGCGCAAAAATGGTGGCGAAAGACCAGCAGGAACTGATTCAACTTCAGGTCCTGTTTTCCGCGCTTGCGGGTGGACTGATACTCTGCGGAATCGTTCTCATCGTTCTGCTGTTGAGGCACAACACCATGCTCGGCAACGCGCAGGGCAACCTGAGACGTCTGGCTGAAGATCTGCACGGAACCTCAGCCGAACTTCAACTCAGCAACAGTCATTTTGATGCAGCTTTGAATAACATATCTCAAGGTCTTTGCATGATCGACTCAAATGGCCGTCTTATTGTCTGCAATGAACGTTTCCTTGAGTTATTCGGCATCCCGAGAGAGTATTTTTTGCCCGGGGAAGTGATACACGATATTAAAATCGGTACAGGCAAGCGGGAAAATTTCCAGGCATTTCTGCATATCTATGATCACCAGCGCCAGATAGCGCAACAGCGCCGTAGTATCTCTTTTGTGCTGGAGCACGACGATGGAAGAGCATTTCTGATCTCGCACCAACCGCTCGACGCCGGTGGCTGGGTTGCGACCTATGAAGACATTACCGACCGTCGCCAGACGGAACGCAAGCTGGCCTATATGGCGCATTATGATGCGCTGACGGGACTGGTCAATCGCCACTTGCTGCAGGACAAACTCTCCGATCTGTTGAGCCACAATGCGACGCCTGCCATTCCGGTCGCATTTTTCTCGCTGGATCTCGATCTGTTCAAGGAAGTCAATGACACTCTGGGACATGACATCGGTGACAAATTGCTTGGCCACGTGGCAGACCGCCTGATTGACTGCGCTACAAATACCGACGTGGTGGCACGTATGGGCGGCGACGAATTCGCCATATTGCGCGATATTTCATCCGGCATATATGACCATGAATTGTTTGCTGCCACCATCCTGGAGGCGATCAGCCAACCCTATCAAATTGACGGTCAGGAAATCGTCATTGGCGGCAGCATCGGTATTGCCCTGTCTGACGGATCGGCAGATCCGGAGCAGTTGCTCAAGCATGCTGATCTGGCTTTGTATCGTTCCAAAGCGACTGGAAAGGGCGCCTATTGTCTGTTTCAGACCGAGATGGACCTTGAGCTTCAAGCACGAAAAACCATGGAAAAGGATTTGCGGCGGGCGCTCGCGGAAGACCAATTTGAAGTCTTCTATCAACCCATCGTCAATATCCATGACGAGGAAATCTGCGGTTTTGAGGCATTGGTGCGCTGGAACCATCCCCACCGCGGATATATTCCTCCGGTCGAGTTCATTCCGGTGGCTGAAGACATTGGTCTCATCAACCCGATTTCAGAGCTTGTCCTTGCACGCTCCTGCGCTCTGGCAGCGAAATGGCCAAACAACATCAGCTTGGCAGTCAATCTATCGGCCATCCAGTTCCGGTCCGTCACATTGGTGAATACCATTTCCGAGGCTCTTGCGACCTCCGGCCTCGCCGCATCCCGCCTGGAGCTGGAAATAACCGAATCGATCCTGTTGATGGAAAGTGAACAGACACTGGCGATTTTGCATCAATTACGGGATCTTGGGGTGCGCATAGCTATGGATGATTTCGGAACGGGCTATTCATCCCTCAGCTATCTCGCTCGCTTTCCGTTCGACAAGATCAAGATTGACAAGAGTTTCGTTCGCGATTTGAACACGCGGGCTGACAGCCGGTCGATCATCAAGCTGATCGCCGGGCTGGGCCGTAGTCTTGATATATGCACAACAGCTGAAGGTGTAGAAACCGAAGAGCAATTCATGGAATTGCGTGCGGCCGGCTGTACGGAAGTGCAAGGCTACTATTTCGCAATGCCAAAGCCAGCTTCGGAACTGGGTTATACACTGTCGGAAAGCCGTCACGATATTCAGTGCCATCGCGTCGCATAGGTCAGAATCTGGAGACAAGACATCGGCTGAGCTTTCCAGCTTACAACTGCCTGGTAGGAATTATCCGCCAAGTGAGGGCTGGTAACGTCACTTTACCGCAGCAGATTTTATTTGCAGCCAACTCCAAAGTCGCGATCGCCTGACAGCACGATCTCAGATGTTTTCTTGCGAGTGCCATAGTCAACCTGCTGCAGATACAAACCCCAGGGCGGAGCGACCGGACCACAAGCGCGCCGGTTTCTGGCGTCCAGTGCGGCCTGCAGGTCTTCGGCCGCCCAGCGCCCCTCACCTACCAGTTTCAGAGACCCGGCAAAGGACCGGATCTGGTTGTGCAGAAACGACAGAGCCGAGACGCGGATATGGACTTCAACACCCACTGTCTCGACCGTGATCTGGTCGAGCGTCTTGACCGGGCTTTTTGCCTGGCAGTCGGTAGCGCGAAAGGTTGTGAAGTCGTGATGGCCGGCCAGCCTTTGCGCCGCGTCATGCATGGCCACGGCATCCAGCGGCCTTGGCACCCACCAGACACGGCCCCGGTTCAAGATGCTGGGTGCTCTGCGGCTTTGAATGCGGTACAGATAGTGGCGCCACACGGCGGAAAACCGTGCGTCAAAATCATCTTCCACCCGGGCTGCTGCGAGAATGGCGATCTGTTCGCGTTTCAGATGAAAGTTCAAAGCATCGCGGACCTTGTCGGCCGTGTGAGCCACCGACAAATCAAGATGGGCCACCTGGGCCAGAGCATGAACCCCGGCATCGGTGCGCCCGGCACCACGAATGACCGGTTCTTCACCACAAAACTTGTGAACTGCTTCTTCCAGGCTGGCCTGAATTGAAGACCTGCCAGGCTGGCGCTGCCAGCCGGAATAGCCCGCGCCATCATATTCGATTGTAAGCTTATAGCGGGGCATATTCTATAGAAGGACCGCGCCCTTGCCGATCGGCGCTCCATTGAGAAATTCTTCCGCACTCATGGGTTTCTTGCCAGCCCGTTGAACCTGCTCCAGACGGACAGCGCCGCTGCCGCAGGCAATGGTCAGCTGATTGTCAAGAATTTCGCCCGGCACCCCATCCCCTTCCATCTTTGTGCTGCGCAGAATTTTCAAACGTTCTTTCTGGTCTCCTGCTTCAAATTCGCACCAGGCACCGGGAAATGGGGAAATGCCGCGAATATGGTTGTGGACGTCTTTGGCGTTACGGCTCCATTTGATGCGGGTTTCATATTTTGAAATCTTGTTGGCATAGGTGACGCCGGTTTTCTTCTGTTCGGTCAGCGTTAGCGCCTTCGTCTCCAATTGCTCCAGAGCTTCCAGAATCAGGTCGCTGCCGAGGATGGACAATTGATCATGCAGATCGCCAGCCGTGGTGTTCGGATCAATCGGTACGATTTCCTCCATGGCGATTGGCCCGGTATCCAACCCCTCATCCATTTTCATGACGGCAACAGCGGTTTCCGTGTCACCGGTCATCAATGCCCGCTGGATCGGAGCGGCTCCCCGCCAGCGCGGCAGTCTGGAGGCGTGCAGATTGAGACAGCCATGTTTGGGTGCCAGCAGAATATGCTTTGGCAGCAACTGGCCGTAAGCCACCACAACGGCTACATCCGCCTTATGGCTCTTGAATATCGACTGAGCAATGCTGTCCTTCAGGGTTGTTGGTGTGTGCACCGGGATCTGGAACGATTCGGCCATCTTGTGCACCGGTGATTTGCGCGACTCCATGCCGCGATCGGCTTTACGCGGCGGCTGCGTGTAGCAGGCCACGACCTGATGGCCCGCTCCCACGATCTGCATGAGAGCGGCAACCGCGAAGTCCGGCGTGCCCATAAAAACTACGCGCAAAGGCATTTTGAAGAATCCCTGGTTTCCAACCCGTCAGGCGGATTTCTGTTTCAGCGCCTTGGTGAATTTCTTCACCACCCGGTCGCGCTTCAATTTGGAGATATAATCGATAAACAGCACACCGTTGAGATGGTCAACCTCGTGCTGCACACAGGTGGCCATTAATCCGTCCACCTCCAGCTCCTGCTGCTGGCCGGTGCGGTCGTAAAACTGGACCCGGCAGGCGCTGGGCCGCGTCACTTCTTCAAAATATTCCGGAATCGACAGGCAGCCTTCCTCGTAGACCGAGGTCTCCTCCGAGGTCCAGACGATTTGGGGGTTGATCAGGAAAACCGGGTTTTTCGGCTCTTCATCGCGCGAGCAGTCAATTGTGATCACGCGTTTCGGCACGCCGATCTGGATCGCAGCGAGGCCGATGCCGGGAGCCTCATACATGGTCTCCAGCATATTTTCCAACAGGGTCTGCAGGTCATCGCCGAAATCATCAACCGGCTCAGAGATCCTGCGCAGCTGATCATCCGGCAAGAAGACCAGATTCTGAACTGCCATAGTCTTGTCCTTTTACTCTCGCAGACGAGATAAGGAATTGTGGCAGTCGGGTCAATGCAGTTTGCCCCAAGGCGCTGCGAATCAGATATGAAAAGTCATGCTTGATCCTGTTTTTCAATTTGGCGACATCATTGTTCTCGGTCGCGATCTGCTGTTTGCCGGGCTTGCGGCCTTGCTGCTGTTCGGCTGGCTGCTACTGCGCGCCATGCGCACATCGCGAATGCAGCAGATGAAAGTGCTTGAAGAAGCCCAGCGCCGCGCCCAGGAGCTGGAATCGCGACTGCAGGATATGTCGCGCACCCAAGGTGAAATCACCGGACAGGTCCGCACCATGTCGGACGTGCTGTCAAACCGGCAGAGCGAGTTAATGCGTGCGGTCAATGAACGGCTCGATGGAATGGGCCAGCGTCTCAACAGCTCGGTCAGCGAAAGCAGCAAGGGCACACAGGAAAGCCTGTCGAAACTGCAGGAACGGCTGGCGGTGATTGACCGGGCGCAGACCAACATCACCGAATTGTCCGGCCAGGTGGTGCAATTGCAGCAGGTTCTGGCCAACAAGCAGACGCGCGGTGCCTTTGGCCAGATGCGGATGGAAACGATCATCGCTGACGGACTTCCAACCGGAGCCTATTCGTTTCAATCGTCCCTGTCCAACAACACCAAGCCCGATTGTCTGGTTTTCATGCCGAATGATTCACCCAGTCTGGTGATCGATGCCAAATTTCCGCTGGAAGCCTATAATATGCTGCAGGAGACGGCAGACTTGCCGGCGCAGAAAGAAGCCACAGCGCGCTTCAAGCGCGATGTGGATGTGCATATCCGGGCGATCGCCGAGAAATACTTCATCAAGGGCGAAACCCAGGACACGGCCTTTATGTTCGTGCCGTCAGAATCGGTGTTTGCCGCCATCCATGAGCAATTTGAAGACCTGGTGAAACGCGCGCACCGCTCACGGGTCATGATTGTCTCACCATCGCTGCTGATGCTGTCGATCCAGGTTGTGCAGGCGATCCTGAAGGACGCGCGGATGCGTGAACTGGCCCATGTCATCCAGGCCGAAGTGGCGGCTTTGCGTGATGATACTTTGCGCCTGGATGACCGCGTCAACAAGCTGCAGACCCATTTCCGTCAGGCCAACAAGGATATTGACGACATTCTGATTTCCACCAACAAGGTGGTGCGCCGGGGCCAGAAGATCGAAGATCTGGAAATGGGCGAAGTAACAGTGCAGCCCGCAATGCCGGCTCCAACAACAGCGCCGGCCTCAGCCCCGGTCATCCCACTGACGAAATCCATCAAAGGCGGGGAGTCGGGTCAGCGTTGACAGGCCGGGCACCAGTATGTCGAGCGACCGTTCTGGGTGAATTTTTCAATTGTGCCGGCGCAACCGGGCCGCGAACAGGCAACATGCTCCCGGTCATAGACGGAAAAACGGTGCTGAAAATAACCCAGACTGCCATCGGTCTGGGCGTGGTCGCGCAATGATGAGCCGCCCGCTTCGATGGCTTCGTGGAGCACTGCGCGAATGGTCTGAATCAGCGGTTCAAGATGCTTCCCTGGCCGCCCCGTCCGGGTAACAAGGCTGCCGGCGCTGCGTTTCGGCGACAAGCCGGCACGCCAGAGCGCCTCGGCGACGTAGATATTGCCAAGTCCGACGACATTGCGCTGATCCAGCAGCGCTGCCTTCAGGCTGGTGGTCCTGCCGCTGAACTTTCCGGCAAGATATTGCGGTGTCAAAGCGTTGCCGAGCGGCTCGATCCCCATTTTTCCAAACAAGGCGTGGTCGGCCAGCTCTGCACGCGGGATCAGCAGCATGAAGCCGAAACGGCGCGGATCATTATAGGTGATGGTTGAGCCATCCTCGATGTGAAACACGACATGATCGTGCTGGCTCAGCTTCGCGCGCTCATGGTGAAAGTTGCCAGGATTATCCGTGCCCTGCGGCGCGTCAATGCGGAATGAGCCGGACATGCCCAGATGCATCACCAGAACTTCATCGCCGGTCATATCTGCCAGCAGGTATTTGGCCCGCCGGGCCAGTGAGGTTACGGTCTGTCCTGCGACCCTTTCGGCAAAATCAGGTGAAAACGGAAAGCGCAGATTGGCGCGGCGCTGCTCCAGCCGGACAATGCGCCGGCCTTCCAGAACCGGCTGCAATCCGCGCCGTACGGTTTCAACTTCTGGCAGTTCCGGCACGTCGGCCTCTTAAGATTGTTATGAGTTTTGCATGGTAGCGCGTTGTATTTGCTATATATGAACTAAAGGTACGGACTTAAACGGAATTTTGCAGAGAAAGCCCGCCTTCCGCTTCACAGATTCTGCACAGACACCCGGTCTTCGCTGTCTTGTGTTCTCAGGATTTGGGTTTTCTATACAGCCTGAATACGGTATCCCGATTGGACGCGGACCCCTAAGACAAATTTCCACCCTTGCACAGATGCGACAGGATCATCATGCCGATAAATGCAAATGCACCTGAACCGACCATCGATCCGGCAGGAATGGAGACGTCATTCGGCTACAAGCCCGTGGCGCGCGGGCAGAAGCAGGCGCGCGTTGATGACGTGTTCCACAAGGTCGCCAGACGCTATGATCTGATGAATGATGTGATGTCCGCAGGTCTGCACAGGCTGTGGAAAGATGCGATGATCTCCATGCTGGCACCGCCCAAAAGCCGGCCCTACCGGGTTCTGGATGCAGCCGGCGGCACCGGGGATATCGCTTTTCGGATCGCCAACCGCGCCGGCAGTTCGGCGCGCATCACCGTGTGCGATATCAACAGCTCGATGCTGGCGGTCGGCGCCGACCGGGCGGCAAAGCAGCAGCTTGCAGATCAGGTTGAGTTTGTCGAAGGCAATGCGGAGCAATTGCCGTTTGCCGACAACTGCTTCGATGCGTACACAATCGCCTTCGGCATCCGCAATGTGCCGCGGCTGGCACAGGCTGTTCAGGAGGCGCACCGGGTTTTGAAGCGCGGCGGGCGCTTCCTCTGTCTGGAATTCTCGAAAGTCGACATTCCGGTGATGGACAGGATTTATGAAGCCTATTCCTTCAACGCCATCCCTCTGATGGGCGAATTGGTGACCAATGACCGGGACAGTTATCAATATCTGGTGGAATCGATCCGCAAATTCCCGAATCAGGCCCGCTTTGAGCAAATCATCTCCGATCAGGGCTTTTCCCGCGTAACCCATCGCAACCTCACCGGTGGAGTGGCTGCCATTCATTCCGGCTGGAAATTGTAGGATCTGAGTTTCGTGTCAGCACCGCTTGCCTATCTGCGCCTTGTCAAAGCTGGTTTCGTGCTGGCGCGGGAAGGTGTGTTCAGCCTGTTGCCGCGAGAGGATGCGCCGCTTGGCGCGCGGCTGGTGCTGTGGTGTGCCGATCTGATCGCACCGCGGGAAGTCGACCATAAAAGTAAGGGCGACCGCCTCAACGCAGCGCTCAACCGGCTTGGCCCTTCCTATATCAAGCTTGGCCAGTTTCTGGCCACGCGCCCTGATATTGTCGGACCCGACATTGCCGACGGTCTGGGCAAATTGCGCGATGAAGTGCCGTCTTTTGCAGACGCTACGGCGCGCCAGATCATCGAGAGCAATCTCAACAGAGAAGTTGACCAGCTTTATCGCAGCTTCAGCGCGCCGGTGGCAGCAGCCTCGATTGCCCAGGTTCACAAGGCCGCGACCAGAGATGATGACACGGTTGCAGACAAACAGGTTGCCGTAAAAGTGCTGCGCCCCGATGTGCGGCAGCGGTTTCACAAGGATCTTGAAAGTTTCTATGCGGCAGCCCGGTTGCTGCAGCGTCTTGACCCGTCAACCCGGCGGCTGCGGCCGGTCGCGGTGGTCGATACGCTGGCACGCAGCGTGACCATGGAAATGGATCTGCGCATCGAAGCCGCCGCCCTGTCGGAAATGGCCGACATTGCCGTCGACGATCCGCATTTCACGGTCCCGGCCGTCGACTGGGACCGGACCGGGCGGGATGTGCTGACGATCGACTGGGTCGACGGGCTGAAACTGACCGAACTGGACGCCCTTAAAGCGGCCGGGCACAACACGTCGGCTCTGGCGACCAATCTGATTCAAATCTTCCTGCGCCATGCTCTCAATCACGGGTTTTTCCACGCGGACATGCATCAGGGCAATCTGTTCGTGGACGCGCAGAGCCGCATCGTGGCGATAGATTTCGGCATCATGGGACGGATCGGCCCGAAGGAACGCAAATTTCTTGCCGAAATTCTCTACGGGTTTATCAAACGCGATTATCTGCGCGTTGCAGAAGTCCATTTTGAAGCCGGCTACGTGCCTGCAACCCAGTCGGTTGCCGACTTCGCCCAGGCCTTGCGGGCCGTGGGCGAGCCAATACATGGCCAGTCCGCCCAGGATATTTCCATGGCAAAGCTGCTAGGCCTGCTGTTTGAAATCACCGAATTGTTTGACATGCAGACCCGCACGGAATTGCTGATGCTGCAAAAGACGATGGTGGTGGTGGAAGGCGTGTCACGCTCGCTCGACAGCAGCTTCGATATGTGGACAGCATCCGAGCCGGTGCTGCGCGACTGGCTGACGCGAAATATTGGTCCGGGTGCAAAAATTGAACAGGCGGCCAGCGGGCTGTCATCGCTTGGCCGCCTTCTCCACGAATTGCCGGCCCTTGCCGAGCGCGCCGCCCATGCCTCACAAGCGCTGGATGAAATGGCGGCAAACGGGCTCAGACTGGACGACAAAAGCCTGCAGCTTCTGGCCAAATATCAGGCCCGTGAAACCCGCACCAGCCGCATTGCGCTTGCGGTAATGGCCCTGTCAGTGGCCGCGGTTGCGCTGGCCTATGTGTTCTGATTGACTGGCGCTGTGTGCGGAAGGCCTGCAAACCCATGAACCCCAAGAAAATCCTGCTGATCATCGGTGGCGGCATTGCTGCCTACAAGACCCTGGAGCTAATCCGGCGGGCGCAGGATCGCGGTTTTGAAATCAGCGTTGTCATGACCGAGGCAGCGCAGCATTTTGTCACCCCGCTCAGCGTCTCCACCTTGGCAAAAGGCCGGCTTTACAGCGATCTGTTCGACCGCCATGAAGACATGGATGTGGGACATATCCGGCTGTCAAGACAGGCCGATATTGTTGTCGTGGCACCGGCGACGGCGGATCTGATGGCCAAGATGAGCCATGGTCTGGCAGATGATCTGGCAAGTGCCACGCTGCTGGCAAATAACAAGCCGGTGCTGCTGGCACCCGGCATGAATCCGAATATGTGGGAGCATTCGGCAACGCGGCGCAACCGCGCGCAACTGGCGGAGGATGGCGTATATTTTGTCGGCCCGATGGACGGCGAAATGGCGGAATCCAATGAGGCCGGTACAGGCCGGATGGCGGAACCGGGCGAAATTCTTGAGGCATTGCAAGCGATTCTTGGCGCGCCGAATGCCGGGCTCTTATCCGGCAAACATGTGCTTATTACCGCAGGACCAACCCATGAACCAATTGACCCGGTGCGCTACATAGCCAACCGCTCTTCTGGAAAGCAGGGCTATGCGATTGCCCGCGCGGCGCAGGCTGCCGGGGCCAAAGTCACACTGGTTTCCGGGCCGGTTGATCTTGCCGCCCCTGAAGGCGTGGCTCTGGTCAGCGTCCAGACCGCGCGGCAGATGCAGCAAGCCGTCATCGAGGCACTGCCGGCTGATATTGCGATCATGTGCGCCGCCGTGGCGGATTGGCGGGCGGCCCATGAAGCGGACCGCAAGCAGAAAAAAGACGGCAGCGGCAAACCGGCGGCGCTGGAACTGACTGAAAACCCTGATATTCTGGCCTATGTCGCGCAACAGGCTGATCCGCGTCCCTCTCTGGTAATCGGCTTTGCCGCTGAAACCGACAATCTGATCGACAATGCAACGAAAAAACGGCTGCGCAAAGGGTGTGACTGGCTGATCGCCAATGACGTTTCGCAAGCGGGTGTGATGGGCGGCAATCACAACACTGTGCATCTGATCCGGGACAGCGGCATTGAGGCCTGGCCGCAGGCCGGCAAACAGGCCGTGGCGGACCGATTGATGTCAGAGATCATTCAGCATTTTCAATGAAGCCAATTGCATCAGGGCGCTTTCAAACATGAGCATCACCATCGACATCTTGCGTCTGCCACATGGGGCGGATCTGCCGCTGCCAGCCTATCAGAGCGAATATGCGGCAGGTTTTGATCTGCTGTCCGCCAGCCCGGATGATGCGCTGGTGGTGCTGGAACCGGGCGCGGCTGCAAGCATTCCCACCGGTATTGCGATTGCGCTTCCAGCGGGATTTGAAGCGCAGGTGCGGCCGCGCTCCGGCCTTGCGGCCAAACATCTGGTTACCGTGCTGAATGCGCCGGGCACCATTGATGCCGACTATCGCGGCGAGATAAAAGTGCTGCTGATCAATCACGGCAAGAAGGCCTTTGAGATCAGCCGCGGCATGCGCATTGCGCAAATGGTGATTGCTCCCGTGTTGCAGGCAGAACTGGTAGAAGTCACAACGCTGGATGAAACCGAGCGCGGCGCCGGCGGTTTCGGCAGCACCGGGCTCAGCTGACTTCTGTCTGCGCCTATCAGACGCCGTCTTTATAAAAGCCCTGCCTGCTGTGCCAGTTGATGAAGACTGCGTTGCGGTCGCGGTCCGATATGGCCGAGCACTTCGCCCGCAGCAAGATTGCCGATGGCCGCAGCGGTTTCATTGGGCAAACCAAGGGCGTGGCCATAGAGGAACCCGGCGGCGAACATATCGCCGGCACCTGTGGTATCGATAAGCCGCTCGACCGGAGTTGTCGGCACCGAGACAATTCCAACGGAACTGACGACATGGCAGCCCTTTTCGCTGTGAGTCACCGCTGTCAGCGGACAATCCGCCTGAATGGACTTCAGCGCCGTATCCAGATCCGCTGTTTGATAAAGCGCTTTGATCTCGGCATCATTGGCGAGCAGAATATCAACCGAGCCATCCTTGATGAGGTTAAGAAATTCTTCGCGCCAGCGGTCAACGCAGAACGAGTCTGATAGGGTGATGGAGACCTTGCGGCCGTGGGCGTGAGAAATATCGGCCGCCTTGCGAAACGCGTCCTTGGCCATGGGCGGGTCCCACAGATAGCCTTCAAAATAGGCAATCGCGCTGCCGGCGACAATTTTCTCGTCAATATCGTCCGGTCCAAGCTCGACACAGGCACCCAGATAGGTGTTCATGGTGCGCTCGCCATCGGGCGTGATCAGAATCATCGAACGCGCTGTGGGTGTGGCTCCCGGCGGCAGCGGCGGCGTATCGAAAGTCATGCCCATTGCGCGCATGTCGTGGCGGTAGAACCGGCCCAGCGTGTCGTCACACACCTTGCCGAAAAAGGCGCCTTGGCCGCCCAGACTGCCAATCGCTGCAACCGTATTGCCGGCCGAGCCGCCAGAGGCTTCGGTGGCTGCGCCCATGGCGGCGTACAGCGCTTCGGCGCGCTCTGTATCAATCAGGTTCATGCTGCCTTTGGCGAGCCCCTCGCTGACCAGAAAGGCGTCATCAGTCAGGCTCAGCACATCGACAATGGCATTGCCGATGCCGAGCACATGGTGGTCAAAACGGTCGGTCATAAGAGAGTCCGGTATTATTTGGCGATTATGAATTGTGAACGGGGCAGGATGTGCCTATGTCCGGTTCTAGCAGGAAATCCTTCAAAAACCAGCCATTGCCAACACCTGGAACCGTAAATCAATGCTTTTTTCCGCCGCCGGCCGTGCCTTTTCGCAAATCCTGTCGCCCCGCTTTCGCAATGTATTCTGGAAATCCCTCGGGCTGACCGTGCTGATGCTGATTGCATTCGTGGTTCTGCTGCAGAACATGGCCGACAGTTTCATTGCCGTCAGTTCACCCTGGGTGGATACGGCGATTGCCTTTCTGACCGGAATTGGCCTTCTGCTCGGCGCCGGGTTTCTGATTGCACCGGTGATGAGCGTGTTTGCCGGCCTGTTTCTGGATGATATTTCCGAGGCCGTCGAAGCGCGCGATTATCCGCAGGATGAGCCGGGTGCCGCGATGCCGGTTGGCCGGTCAATCATTCTCTCGGCGCGGTTTTTGCTGCTGGTGGTGGCGGTAAATATAGTGGCGCTGTTTCTGCTGCTGGTGCCGGGTATCAATCTCATCATTTTTTTTGTCGCCAATGGCTATCTGCTCGGCCGCGAGTATTTCCAGTTTGTCGCGATGCGGTTCTATTCTGAAAGCGAAGCCAATGCCCTGCGCAGCCGCCATGCCACCACGGTGATGCTGTCCGGTCTGATCATTGCCGGGCTTCTGGCGGTGCCGCTGCTGAACCTTCTGACGCCACTGTTTGCGACCGCATTCATGGTGCATGTCTTCAAGCGGCTGGATGGCAAACATCAGTCCAGGGTCTTGTCCGGATAGCGGCACAGATCGCGGATCAGGCATTTGCCGCAGTCTGGCCGGCGCGCCTTGCAGACATAGCGGCCATGGAGAATGAGCCAGTGATGGGCATGCAGCAGATGCTCGCGCGGGATGGATTTTTCCAGAAGCAGTTCAACATCAAGCGGCGTCTTGCCGGGGGCCAGCCCGGTGCGGTTTGAAACCCGGAACAAATGCGTATCAACCGCAATGGTCGGTTCGCCGAAGGCAATGTTCATGACCACATTTGCCGTCTTGCGCCCGACGCCGGGCAGCGTTTCCAGCAAATCCCGGTCAGCGGGGACTTCGCTGTCAAAATCGGCAATCAGCTTTTCGCAGAGCGCAATGACGTTTTTGGCCTTGTTGCGGTAAAGCCCGATAGTTCTGATCGCTTCGCGCACTTTGTCCTCGCCCAGCGCCAGCATCTTTTGCGGCGTATCGGCTATTGTAAACAGCTCTTTTGTCGCCCGATTGACGCCGACATCCGTGGCCTGCGCCGACAGCACAACCGCCACCAGCAACGTAAAGACATTGACATAATCCAACTCGCCTTTCGGCTCCGGGTCAGCGCGGGAGAAGTGGTCAAACATCTCCTGCCGCTCGGCAGGTGAGAGGCGCGAACGTTTTTGCGGCTTCTTTTTGGCCGTTAGTTTCACCATAGTCCGTTCACTCCGGTTGCGGCAGCACCATGACGCCGGATTTGACAAATCTCAACCCGGATAACGCAAGATTGCGCCGTTCAGGGTGAATCAGCATCTGCGGCATCAGGTCTCTTTATTGTTGTGCCGATTTCGCGCTATTCTTGTGACAATCCCAGCGACCCTGGCAGATGACGGAATTGCCATGACCGACACTGAAAGCCTCGTTCTTTTTGCTGCACGTCTGACACCCTACCGCTCGCTTGGCCGGACCGGGTTCATTGTGCTGATGAGCGGTATCTCACTCATCTGTTTTGTCGCCGGGCTGCTGTTTGTCCGGATTGGGGCATGGCCGGTTTTCTGCTTTTTCGCTCTCAACGTGCTGTTTATCTATGTCGGCTTGAAACTGAATTACCGGTCAGCAAGGGCCTATGAGGATGTGGAACTGTCACAAGAGCAGTTGTATGTGACAAAGGTCAGCGCCAAAGGGATTGCAGAGGAACACAGTTTCAACCCGTTCTGGGTGCGCCTCGCCGTTGACCGGGAGGAGGATGAGGGGGTCACAGCGCTGACGTTGACCAGTCATGGCCGCTCGCTCAGAATCGGCAGCTTTCTTAATCCCGGCGACCGGGAAACCCTTGGCACGGCGCTGGGCGAGGCCCTGCGAAAAGCGCGGCGTCCGGTTTTTTCCTAGAGCCCTTTTCCGTTTGTCTTCTGCGACACGGAGAATGTGGCAGGGCAGGCATTCGAGTTGGAGATATCGCCGATCTGAGACCCGTCCCGCCGGGAGGGGTGCGCGGCGAGCTTCTGGATTTTTCAAGAAAAATCTGTCATAGAGGAAAGATGGCAGTTGTGTCCGTTTCGCTCAAAACGCTTGCTGAGCGCAGTGGCAACAACCGGAGGGGTGCCAAAATGGCCATAGTTATAGTCCTGGTTCTGGTGGTTGTCGGATCGGTTCTGTTTCACGTGTTCAGTCCTTGGTGGTGGACACCGATCGCTTCCAACTGGGGTTATATAGATACGACGCTTGTCATCACGTTCTGGATTACCGGAGCAGTGTTCAGCGCGGTCATTTTGTTCATGGCCTACTGCGTCTGGCGCTACCGCGCCAAACCGGGCAGAACAGCGGAATTCAATCCTGAAAACAAACGGCTTGAGGTCGGGCTGACAATCGTCACCGGGCTGGGTGTGGTGGCGATGCTGGCCCCTGGGCTGTTTGTGTGGAATCAGTTTGTCACCGTTCCCGATGATGCCACTGAGGTGGAGGTTTTTGCACAGCAATGGTCCTGGAGCTACAGGCTGCCGGGCGAAGACGGACGTCTGGGCCGCTCCAATGCGCGGCTGATTGATGTCGACAATCCCCTGGGCATCGATCCGCAAGACCCATCCGGCCTGGACGACGTCATCATCGATACTGACACGCTTCACCTGCCCGTGGACAAGCCGGTGAAGATGTTGTTGCGATCCGTTGATGTCCTGCACAATTTCTACGTGCCTGAGTTCCGCGCCAAAATGGACATGGTCCCGGGGATGATCACCTATTTCTGGTTCACGCCGATCCGTACGGGCGAGTTCGAAGTTCTCTGTGCCGAGTTGTGCGGCGTTGGCCACGCCTATATGCGTGGCGCCGTCCAGATCGACGAGGAGACCGACTACCAAGCATGGCTGGCTGAATTGCCGACATTTGCAGAAGCATCAACAAACAAGAAAGTAAAAACTGCGACCGCAGATCCGTAGGCTCTGGATGGGATAGCCAATTGTTCCGCATCGCCATGCGGTCCGGGACACAAGGAGGATACATGGTTGACATAACGCATCAAACCGACCCGGATGTGCCACCGGCGGAAGTGCCGGACGTACACCCGCCCCACGCCCACAGCTGGGTGTCAAAATGGGTCTTTTCGCAGGATGCCAAATATATCGCCATCCAGTATTCCGGCACCGCGATTGCCATCGGACTGGTTGCTCTGGTGCTGTCGTGGTTGATCCGTCTGCAGCTTGGTTTTCCGGAGGTTTTTTCATTCTCAGCCGAGGCCTACTACCAGTTCATCACCATGCACGGCATGATCATGGTGGTCTATCTGCTAACTGCCATTTTCCTGGGCGGTTTCGGCAATTACCTGATCCCGCTGATGGTCGGCGCGCGCGACATGGTTTTTCCATTCGTCAATATGCTGAGCTACTGGGTCTATCTGGGGGCAGTTCTGGTTCTGTTGGCGAGTTTTTTCACCCCCGGCGGTCCCACAGGTGCGGGCTGGACGCTTTATCCGCCACAGGCGATCCTGGCAGGCACACCCGCCGGGCGTGACGCCGGGATCATCCTGATGCTGGTGTCGCTGATCCTGTTCATCATCGGCTTTACCATGGGTGGTCTGAACTATGTTGTGACCGTGTTGCAGGCGCGCACGCGCGGCATGACGCTGATGCGGATGCCACTGACCGTGTGGGGCATCTTTACCGCAACCGTGATGGCGCTGCTGGCGTTTCCAGCGCTGTTTGTTGCCTGCGTGATGATGCTGTTCGACCGGCTGCTGGGCACAAGTTTTTTCATGCCGACCCTGGTCGAGATGGGCGAACAGATGAGTTATGGCGGCGGCAGCCCGATCGTGTTTCAGCACCTGTTCTGGTTCTTTGGGCATCCGGAGGTCTATATCGTCGCGCTGCCCGCATTCGGCATCGTGTCGGATCTGATCGCCGTGCACGCGCGCAAGAACATCTTCGGGTATCGCATGATGGTCTGGGCTATTGTCGGAATCGGCGCGCTCAGTTTCATTGTCTGGGCGCATCATATGTATGTCTCCGGCATGCATCCCTATTTCGGCTTCTTCTTTGCAACGACAACGCTGATCATCGCGGTACCGACAGCCATCAAGGTTTACAACTGGGTTCTGACGCTGTTTCGCGGCAACATTCATCTGACGCTGCCGATGCTGTTTGCGCTGGCCTTCATCGTCAGTTTCGTCAATGGCGGTCTGACAGGCCTGTTTTTGGGCAATGTGGTGGTGGATGTGCCGCTGTCCGACACAATGTTCGTGGTGGCGCATTTCCATATGGTTATGGGCGTCGCCCCCCTGATGGTGATTTTCGGGGCAATTTATCACTGGTATCCCAAGATGACAGGCAGATTGCTGAACGAGACGATGGGACAGATCCATTTCTGGGTGACCTTCGTCGGGACCTATCTGATCTTCTTTCCAATGCACTATGTCGGGCTCGTCGGCGTTCCCCGCCGCTACCCCGAGATCAGCAATACGGCCTTCGTGCCAGACAGTGTGGCAACCCTGAATGCCTTTATCACCGTGGCCGCACTGGTGGTTGGTGCGGCGCAGATCTTGTTTTTGTACAACATCGTCCGGAGTGTTCGTTCCGGCCGGCCGGCCGGGAGCAATCCGTGGCGTGCAACCTCACTTGAGTGGCACACTCCGGATACACCGCCGCGGCATGGCAACTGGGGCGATGAACTGCCGCTGGTCTATCGATGGGCCTATGATTACAGCGTTCCCGGCGCTCCTGAAGATTTCATCGCCCAGAACGATCCCTGGTCAAGCCGGACGGCACCGCCATGAGCATCACACTGATCTTCATCGCAGCCGTCATTTTAATCTCCGGCATCTGGCTGGTGCGCCAGGGGGTGATGACCAAACCCTGGCTGGAGACAGGTACCGCCCCGGCGATGACGGCTTCCCAGGTTGCCTCCGGCGGGCGCATCTGGCTGAGTGTCGTGCTGGCCATCATCGGCAGCCTCTTCGCGCTGTTCGGCAGCGCCTTCGTTATGCGGATGGAAGTCGCCAACCTGCAAAAATTCGACCTGCCGCCCCTGATCTGGGGCAACACAGCTGTGTTGCTGCTTGCCAGTGTGCTGCTCCATCTCAGCGTTGCCGCGACCCGTCGCAGCGACCCGCGCAACGCTCATATGATGTTGCGGCTTGCCCTGCTCGCGACCATCGGCTTTCTGGCCGGCCAGTTGCTGGTATGGCGGGCATTGGCAGACGCCGGACACAATTTGACGACCGGCCCGGCAGCCAGCTTTTTCTATCTGCTGAGCGGCCTGCACGGCTTGCATATTGTTGCTGGGGTTGGCGTGCTGGCGCTGATCGCCACTCAAACCCACACCGACCCGCAGCGCTTTGCACGCCGCACCCGGCAGTGTGCCACATATTGGGATTTTCTGGCTTTCATCTGGCTGGGACTGCTTGCGCTGTTTATGGGCCTGGCGAACCATATGTTCGATGTCCACAGCACTTCGCTGTCATGAGGTACAAAAATGGCTGATACCGTTTTGCACAAAACCAACCGTCCAGAAGGGCTGGATGGCATCATTGCCGATTGGGGTTCCGACCAGCGCGCCTTCAAAAAGGTGTCCTGGGGCAAGGCGATGATGTGGATACTTCTGGTCAGTGACACCTTTATCTTCGGTATTTTCCTGCTGTCCTACATGTCGGCACGCATGTCAACACAACGCGAGTGGCCCAACGCAAGCGAGGTCTTCTCGCTCAATATCGGGGGCACTGATTTTCCGCTTCTGCTGATTGCGATCATGACCTTCGTTCTGATCTCAAGCAGCGGAACGATGGCGATGGCGGTGAATTGCGGCTATGCCCGCGCCCGGCGCAAGACGGCCGCGCTGATGGTGCTGACGGCGTTGCTGGGTGCCACATTCGTCGGCATGCAGGCTTTTGAATGGACCAAGCTCATCCATGAAGGCGTGCGCCCCTGGGGCAACCCGTTCGGGGCGGAGCAATTTGGGGCAAGCTTTTTCATGATCACCGGGTTTCACGGCACCCATGTGGCGATCGGCGTGATTTTTCTGCTGATCGTCGCGCGAAAGGTCTGGCGGGGCGAGTTTGATAGCGACCGCAGATCGTGGTTGTCATCGGGCAAGGGCGACTATGAAGCCGTCGAGATCATGGGCCTTTACTGGCATTTCGTCGATCTGGTCTGGGTCTTCATCTTTGCATTCTTTTATCTATGGTAGCGAAAGGAACAGTCATGGCCGACACGACGCAGCAAACCGGCGCCAGCGCGCATGATGTGGGGCAACAGCATCCGCTCAAGCTGTATTTCGTCGTCTGGGGACTGCTTTTCATCCTCAGCGCGTTGTCCTATTCGGTGGATTATGCCGGCCTGCAGGGTATGCTGAGGTGGTCTTTGATCCTGGTGTTCATGATCCTCAAGGCGGGCCTGATCGTAGCGGTCTTCATGCATATGGCATGGGAGCGGCTGGCACTGAGTTATGCCATCCTGTTGCCGCCGCTGTTCATCCTGATGTTCGTGTCGATCATGGCGATTGAGTCCGACTACACGGTCTTTACCCGGGTCGTTGCCTTCACCGCCCCGTAATTTGGATCAGTCGACTGCAACGGGGTCACTGGCGGGCACAAGCTTGCGGTAGATGTGCCACGTGGCATGGCCCAGAACCGGCAGAACCACGATCAGACCGACCAGTCCCGGCAGCGCACCCAACACCAGCAGAGCCGCAACAATCAATCCCCAGCCGAACAATGGCACCGGATTGGTCTGCACGGCGCGCAACGACGTTTTAACGGCAGCAATGGTGCCGACATCCTTGTCCAGCAGAAGCGGAAAGGTCACGACCGTTGTGCACAGTGTAATCACTGCAAAAATGAAGCCGGCGGCATTGCCGAAGATGATCAGTTCCCAACCGCGCCCGGTTGTCAGCACGTCATTGACAAATGCGCCGATACTGGAATATTCGGCGTCACCGAAGGTTGCGGCATAGATGAATTCCGCCGTATAAATCCACAGCAAAAACAGTATCAGCAATCCCAGCCCCGCCGCTATTATCGAGGGAATGGCGGGTGATCTGACAACGGCAAAGGCATCTTTCCACGATGCCTCCTGGTTTCGCTCCTGGCGACGGCTGATCTCATAAAGACCCAAAGCCGCAATCGGGCCGATCAGAGCAAACCCGCTGATCAGCGGGTAGATCAATTGCAGCGCATCGCCGCGTGAAGCCCAGAAAAACAGCCCGAAGCCTATGACAGGATAAACCAGCACAATAAAAGCATAGTGCGATGGCTTTTGAACGAAATCGTTCCAGCCCGATTTCAAGGCATCAAATACATCTGAAAGCTTGATGACGCGTACCTCAATCGCTTGCGATTGCGCAGTGCCGGCCGTCAGAACGTGAAAGTTGGACATGGCAATTTTTTCCCCCATCTCAGGTCAATCCCGCCGTGCCGGAAACGAATGATCCATAGGCACTGCAGAGTTAAACAGTGATCCCCTGATAGCACTCTAACAAAAAACAATACGATTGTCGTGTTGAATACGTCCGCGCCGCCAGACGGTCGCAATCGGGAGGAGAAGGAATTGAAGGCCCGGCAGCCTTCTGCTCCTCGGCTTCTGCCTGCAAATCCGACCTCCGCTGACGGTTTCTTTACTGTTGAATGAACCTTTAAGGGTGCCGCGCGTTGTCACGCCGAAGAGCATCAGAGGATCGGATGGACATGTACGCGGTTCCGGATAAGCAGTTCATTCCGGCAACTCAGCCGATTCCGTTATCCTTGCAAAAACGTTTGCCTGCTGTCCTCACGAGACACACGTTCAGGGGCATGAGACGTCCCATCGGCTCTGCCAAACGACCACCGGCGTCACAATGTTAGCCGCTTTTGGATCCCGCCTTGTTTCTCCGATGGACACCCGCGTGCGTGTCGATGACGAAACCCGGCCCTTGTGGAAAGTTGAATTATCCAACCTCAATCGCGGGTTCTGTGGCGCGCTGCTCGTCGCGCTGCCTCTGCTTTACACCATGGAGATGTGGGAACACCCACGACTTCTGCCTGTCTGGCTACTCGGCCTCTGGATGGTGTTCGGGCTACTTCTTTGCTCCGGTTTTTTCCTGTTCTCCGGGTTTCGAGAAGAGCAATTTCGCAGATCAGTCCTTCTGGACAGTGTGACCTCAATGGGCATTGGCATATTCGCGAGCGTAATTACGCTTCTACTCATCGGCCGATACGAGTTGGGAGATTCTATAAATGTTATAGCGCGCATGGTTGCACTGGAGTCGGTTCCCACCGCCATGGGCGCGAGCGTGGCTGTTTCACAGCTTGGCGGGCGCGGGGCAGTCGACCGGCCCAATCGGGCTGCGGATCTGCAACCCGATCTCAGGGCGCTGCTTGCCACTTTCCTCGGGGCGTTGCTGTTTGCATTCAATATTGCGCCGACAGTCGAGCACCAGGTCATCGCGCAATCGGTGAGTTGGTGGCACGTGCTCGGCATCGCATTGTTCTCACTCATTGTATCCTGGCTGCTGGTTTTCCAAACCCGGACGGAGGGTGTCAGTGACAAGGACCGGGTTGCGCTCACCGATACTGTGACCAGCACGATCTTCAGCTATCTGATCGCGCTCATCGCATCGTACAGCATGTTGTGGCTGTTCGGATATCTCAATTTCGGAACACCGCTCGACCTTCAAATCATGCACACCATCATCCTGGGCTATGCAGCGACGCTCGGTGGCGCAGCCGGCCGGGTGATACTTTGATGCCGGAGAGCCCATCATGAGTAAGTCTGAAACCAGCACCGACGACGACGATCAGAGCAAAGTCGTTCACAATGATCCTCCGACTATCCTGGAATGGGCCGCACGCCTGACAAGCGCGCTGCTGGTAACACTGTTGTTCGGTTATCTGGTGGCCCATGGATTCGAAGATAGCCGCGCGGCGGAATTTGGTTTCATGGTTGATGCCGAAAAAGCGGAAGGTTCGGGAAATTTATGGCGAACACCGGTCACGGTGACCAACGCGGGCGGGAGGGGCGCGGCTGAGCTCAGTGTCTCCATAGAAGTTCCCGGGACGGACCAGTCCTTCATCGTGCTCATCCCTCGGATCGGACCCGGAGAGAGTTACGATCTTACACTGTTCCTGCAACGCGATCCCCGACGGGCTCTTCCGATTCTGAGAGCTGAATCTTTCCAATAAAAAACGGCACCTGTGCGACGAGATAAGATCATGGCAAGAGCAAAGCAAAAACGGAGTTGGACATGAATGAACCCTGGAACATATTTGCAGACTCGGAGCGAAACCTGAGCATCATTGCGTCATCGCTCTATTTCTATGTGCTGGTGGTTGCGCTTGTGCGACTGATGGGAAAACGAACAACCGCCCAAATGAACAATTTTGACTGGATCATCAACGTTGCCGTCGGCAGCCTCGTGGCCAGCGGTATTCTGTTCAAGAACGTTCCTGTAATGGGTGCAACTGCAGCCATTTTGACGATCGCGATCTGCCAGTGGTTGCTCACCTGGCTGTCGATTCGCACCAAAGCCGTCGAGCAAGTCGTGAAAGCGGCACCCGCCTTGTTGGTGCATGAAGGCGCCTATCTTCGCGGCGCAATGCGGTCCGAGCGCATTTCCCAGTCCGAACTTGACGCAGCCATTCGCCAGAAAGGCTATGGGTCTCTCAGCGAAATATACTGTGCAATTCTGGAATCCGACGGCAAGATCAGTATCATCTCGGCTGAGCAACAGCAGAAAAGCGGAGCAGAACTGGTTGAAGACGTGCGGCGCAAAGACCGCCATTGATAGCGCTTCTGTGTGATGCAAGAAGGCCTGTGCAACGGGTCAGATGTCGCGCCGGAACATGTCGGTTTCTGCGTTCGACAGATCCACGGCAAGACGGAAGCCCGACTTCAACAGAACCATCGCTGATGCCGCATTTCCTTTTCCAACGCCAGCCAGCAATTTTGCCGGTCCGCCCTGCTCGATCTGCGCCGCTACCAGCCCCTGCAGCAATTCTGTTGCAAAGCCTTTGCCCCAGGCATGATCTGCAAACAGATAACCCAGATGAACCGTCCTTGTCGCATCAGGCTCCTGGAAGGGTGCCAGAATGAGCAATCCTATCAAAGCAGATGGCCCGTGCTTGCGAATTGTAAACACATCGCTTTCGCCATCGCGGGCACTGATCCAGCGATCAATAGTCTGTGGACCGCCGGGCATGTGTAATGGCAGCGGAAGATAGCGCAGAACATCAGGCGTCAAAATGATCGCCAGTTCTTCAACCAGCTTCTGCCGCGGCGCGCCCTCCTTAAGCGCACTCTTCCAACTCGCCACCTGCAGCCGCTCAGTGACGAATCCCTTTGACTTTTGTGTCATGCTCGGCCCCTTTCGACACGCAATGGCTTGACATGGTTCTGACAGGTAGTTAGTTAGGATGCCATACTAACTAAGGCAACACAATGCAACTGGCAGAACTAATCGAGACCCTTCACCGGCTGGGACACCGCCAGTGGGCCAAAGCGGGATCGCAGCTTGGCGTCAGCTACAGCGAGTATGAATATCTCAAAGCCATCAGGGATCAGGAAGACAAAAAGACCGACAAGAACGACCACGGACAGCACTTGCAGGACGTTGTCAGCGAAATGGGTGTCAGGAAGGCCTCAGCCAGTGCCATGGTCGTCAAACTTGAAGAACGGGGTCTGGTGAAGCGGATACCCTGCCAATTCGACGCACGCGCACAGCATATCCTGCTGACCAAGGCGGGGGAAACCCTGCTCATCAACGGCCAGGGCATCTACAACGATGCGGCTGAAATGATGTTATCGAAGCTGTCCGACAGGGACCGGTCCGATCTGGCGGTGCTTTTGGCCAAACTGAAGCAAAAGACCTGAAAACACATCTACATTTATCCGATAATGTCAGTCTGCCTGACTAACAACAAGGAACTAAAATGTCATTCGAGCTTGTTCTGATCGGAATTTCTGTTCACATCCTGATCTGGGAGAAACTCCCGGAATGGGGAACGTGGTTCAACACGCTGGTGGCTTCATTGCCGCGGCCTTTGCAATCGCTTTACGAGCAATGGCATTGCCCATTTTGCGCAGGCTTCTGGATTGCTCTTGTATTGCACGCACTGACGAGTGTCTGGACCATCCCGAACCTGGCAACCCTGCCCGCTTATCTGGGGTGGTTCGCCACGCCAATTGGCTGGTTCTTCGACGCTCTTGCCACGGCAACGCTGATCTATGCTGCCATCATCCTGCTCAGGGCTATCGGTCTGCCAGCGATGAAGGCTCACATGATGAAGGATGAATTTGTTAAATCCGCCTTTGGCGCTGATCAACAGGATTACAGGGCATAGCTTGGCCGCGGCTCGCACCCAGCCATCGGAGCTCTTCGAGCGCTACGCTGGCTCCTTCTGCACGACATGTTCAAGTCAGACGGCGAGCGCCGATTATACGACTGGCTCAAGAATCGGGTGGCGCGGCTGCACGCCCTGTGGTCCTTTGGTGCAGTGTTTGAATTGAAAGACCGCAAGCCATGACAATTTCATTGAATTCTGCTGATATGAAGCATGCCATGCCCGTTCCTGCCGCAGATCTGTCGGCCGCACGGGACTATGATATTGTGCGGCGCGTGATTGAGCATATTTCGCAGAATTACCGCGATCAACCAAGCCTTGATACGCTGGCGGATCTGGTCGGTCTGTCGCCGTTTCATCTGCAGAAACTCTTCACCCGCTGGGCCGGGTTGTCGCCAAAAGGGTTTTTGCAATGTGTCACGCTGGATCATGCACGCCGGCTGCTGCAGGGCCAGGACAGTATTCTCGATGTCTCCTACGATCTTGGGCTGTCAGGACCGGGGCGGCTGCATGATCTTATGGTCAACGCGGAAGCCATGTCACCCGGTATCTACAAGTCCAGAGGTGAAGGTCTGACCATCTATTACGGCTTTCACGACAGCCCGTTTGGCATTGCCCTGGCGATGGCAACGGAGCGCGGCCTATGTGGTATTGCCTTTGCCGATGCGGGTGCGGAAGCGGAGGCGTTTGCCGATATGGCGCAGCGCTGGCCGAAGGCCGATTATGTGGCCGCGCCGGACAAGACCGCACCGCTTGTAGCACAGGTCTTCGCCAGGGCCGTGCCGGACCAACCGCTGCGCGTGGTGTTGATCGGAACCGATTTTGAGGTGCGGGTCTGGGAAGCGTTGCTGAAAATACCGATGGGCACGGCGACGACCTATTCATCGCTTGCCGACAGCATCGGCAGGCCAACAGCGGCACGGGCCGTGGGTGCCGCCGTCGGTCGCAACCCGATTTCATTTGTTGTGCCGTGCCACCGTGTGGTCGGCAAAAGCGGTGCCCTCACCGGCTATCATTGGGGCCTGACACGCAAACGCGCCATTCTGGGCTGGGAAGCCGGGCATACAGCACAAAAATGAGGTCTGCTATCCCGTCAGCATTTCGCTGCTTTCCACGGTGGTATCGGCATTGAGACGAAAAATCATTGGCTGACCGGTGGCGATTTCGCGTTTCAGGATCTGTTCGGTATCAAGCTTTTCCAGAATCATCACCAGTGAGCGCAGCGAGTTGCCATGCGCGGCCACCAGCACTTTTTCGCCGGACATGACGCGCGGCAGAATATCGGTGAGATAATAGGGCAGGACACGCGCGCCGGTGTCTTTCAGGCTTTCCCCGCCGGGCGGTGGCACATCAAATGACCGGCGCCAGATGTGAACCTGCTCTTCGCCCCATTTCTTGCGCGCATCATCCTTGTTCAAGCCTGCCAGATCGCCATAATCCCGCTCGTTCAGCGCCTGATCGCGAATCGTGGTGAGATCAGGCTGGCCCAGTTCTTCAAGCAGCAATGTGCAAGTGTGCTGGGCGCGGATCAGAGCCGAGGTATAGGCGATATCGAAGGTAATCCCCTTTGCCTTCAGTGCCCGGCCGCCGGCCCTGGCCTCGTCGATGCCTTTTTCGGTCAGATCAGGATCTTTCCAGCCGGTGAACAGGTTTTTCAGGTTCCATTCGCTTTGGCCATGACGGACCAGAACCAGTAAACGTTCCATATTCTCTCCCTGGGACTTGCCCTTATTCATGTGACAGGCCCAACACATCCTGCATGTTGTACAGACCCGGCTTCTGCGGAAACGCCCAAAGCGCGGCCTTTACCGCGCCTTGTGCAAAGATGCTTCTGTCTTCGGCAATATGGGACAGTTCCACCCGTTCGCCATCGCCGGCGAAAATCACGCTGTGGCTGCCGACCACCGATCCGCCGCGCAAGGTGGCAAAGCCAATGCTGCCGGGCTCGCGTGCGCCGGTCACCCCATCGCGGACCCGCACCGCATGATCGGCCAGATCAACGGCACGCCCCCTGGCCGCCGCATTGCCCAGCAACAGCGCGGTTCCCGAGGGCGCATCGACCTTGTTGCGATGATGCATTTCCAGCACTTCAATGTCCCATTCAAGGCCAAGCGCACGGGCGCCCTGCTCGACCAGAACCGACAGTAGATTGACGCCCAGGCTCATATTGCCGGATTTGACAATGCGGGCGTGACGCGAGGCGGCGAAGACTTTTTCATCATCCTCAGCCGACATGCCGGTGGTGCCGATGACATGGACAATGCGCGCCTGTGCAGCATATTCCAGAAACGTCAGAGTGGCCTCAGGCGTGGTGAAATCCAGCACCGCATCGGCGGCGGCAAAGGCAACCAGCGCATCGTCCGTGAGTGGTACCTGCAAAGGCTCAATTCCGGCCAGAGTGCCGGCATCCTGGCCAAGAAACCCGCTATCGGGCCGCTCGATTGCGGCGACCAGACGCGCGCCCGGAATATCATGAATAGCCCGTATCAGCGCCCGCCCCATACGTCCGCCGGCACCGACTACGACAATTCTCAATTCGGCCATACGAGTCCCCGGTCACATGATTCAAGATTCATAATTTTGCTCTAGCACAGGGAATTGCGGCGGCCAACCAAAGCGGCACCAGAAACAAAAAAGCCGGGCGTTTCCACCCGGCCTTTTTCAGATCGATTTCAGAACAAGTTACTCTTGTTCGATGTCCTTGCCGGTTTCCTGATCGACGACTTTCATCGACAGGCGAACCTTGCCGCGATCATCAAAGCCCATCAGCTTGACCCAGACCTTGTCGCCTTCCTTGACCACATCCGTGGTTTTGGCAACGCGTTCACTGGCCAGCTGGGAAATATGAACAAGGCCGTCCTTGGCACCGAAGAAATTGACGAAGGCGCCAAAATCAACCGCTTTGACAACCGTGCCCTGATAGATATGACCGACTTCGGGATCGTCGGTGATCGAGCGGATCCAGGCAATCGCGGCTTCAATGGATTTGCCGTCGGACGAGGCAATCTTGATGGTGCCATCATCTTCGATATTGACCTTGGCACCGGTTTTTTCCACGATCTCGCGAATAACCTTGCCGCCGGTACCGATGACTTCACGGATTTTATCAACCGGGATTTTGAGCTGCTCGATGCGCGGCGCAAATTCGCCAAGTTCTGGCCGGGATTCCGTCAGCGCCTTGGCCATTTCAGCCAGAATATGCTCGCGGCCATCCTTGGCCTGAGCCAGGGCGATTTTCATGATCTCTTCGGTAATGCCGTCAATCTTGATGTCCATCTGCAGGGCGGTGACGCCCTCTTGCGAACCGGCCACCTTGAAGTCCATATCGCCGAGATGATCTTCATCGCCGAGAATATCGGACAGAACAGCGAAATCATCGCCTTCCTTGATCAGGCCCATGGCGATACCGGCGACCGGACGGCGCAGCGGAACGCCCGCATCCATCAGAGCCAGCGACGTGCCGCAAACGGTTGCCATTGAAGACGAGCCGTTGGATTCGGTGATTTCTGACACAACGCGCAAAGTGTAGGGGAATTCATGATGCGGCGGACGCACCGGATTCACTGCCCGCCAGGCCAGCTTGCCATGGCCGATTTCGCGGCGGCCCGGGGTTCCCATGCGGCCTGCTTCACCGACCGAATAGGGCGGGAAGTTATAATGCAGCATGAACTGTTCCTTATAGGTGCCGGTCAGGGCATCAATGAACTGCTCATCGTCAGAGGTGCCCAGAGTGGCCACCACCAGCGCCTGGGTTTCGCCGCGTGTGAACAGCGAGGAGCCATGGGCCCGTGGCAGCGTTCCGACTTCGGCAACAATCTGACGCACGGTCTTGGTGTCGCGGCCATCAATCCGGCTGCCATCCTTGAGGATGCGGCCGCGAACAATGTCGCTTTCCAGTTTTTTGATCTGGTCGCCAAGGATGTTCTTGTCATCCGGGCTGGCACCATCTTCCAGAAGCGCTTCCATGACTTTGGCCTTGGCTTCGGAAATCGCGGCGCGGCGCGGCTCTTTATCCTGGAAGTCATAAGCAGTATTGAGATCGGCCTCGACCAGATCCTTGACTTTCGCATAGAGCGCGGAATGATCGGCAGCGACATGATCGCGCGGTACTTTGGCGGCTTTTTCGGCCAGTTGAATGATCGCTTCAATGACAGGCTGCAATTCGCGGTGACCGAACATGACGGCCCCGAGCATGATTTCCTCGGACAGTTCCTGAGCTTCCGATTCAACCATCAGAACCGCTTCACTGGTTCCGGCCACAATCAGATCCAGCTTGCTGTCTTCCATGGAATCAATCGGCGGGTTGAGAACATATTCGCCGTCAATATAGCCAACCCGCGCACCACCGATCGGGCCCATGAAAGGCACGCCGGAAATGGTCAGCGCCGCAGATGCGCCAACAAGAGCAACGATGTCGGGATCATTTTCCAGATCATGCGACAGAACTGTCAGCACAATCTGGGTTTCGTTCTTGTATCCATCAGCGAACAGCGGACGGATCGGCCGGTCAATCAGCCGCGAGGTCAGTGTTTCTTTTTCGCTGGGACGGCCTTCACGCTTGAAGAAGCCACCTGGAATCTTGCCGGCGGCAAAGGTTTTTTCCTGGTAGTTCACGGTCAGCGGAAAGAAATCCTGGCCCGGCTTTGCAGTGCGGGCGGAAACGGCGGTAGCGAGAAGTGTGGTCTCGCCATAGGTGATCAGAACGGCACCATCGGCCTGACGGGCAACACGGCCCGTTTCCATGATCAGGGGGCGTCCGCCCCATTCAATTTCTACACGTTGTGTATCAAACATTTTTTGTTTCTTACCTTGTTATCAATGGACAGGATGAAAACGGCCTTCCGCCTCCATCGTCGTAGCGGCGCGACCATCGCGCCTTCCTATTGAGCCATCGCAAGATAATGAGATGCTCTGAAATCAAAGAGCAGCTGATAATCCTGCCATGGCTCGGTTTGGTCTTACGGGTTACATAATACAAGAGAAAGGGCGCCGCAGCGCGACGCCCGTTTCGAGTCCGATCAGCGGCGCAGACCAAGCCGCTTGATGATGTCTGTGTAACGGCTCTCGTCGCTGGATTTCAGATAGTCCAGCTGACGGCGGCGCTGCGAGACCATTTTCAGAAGGCCGCGACGGGAATGATTGTCCTTGCCGTGGGCTCTGAAATGCTCTGTCAGATTGTTGATGCGCTCGCTGAGAATGGCAACCTGCACTTCGGGAGAGCCGGTATCATTTTCCAGGCGGGCGTATTCTTTGATGAGTTCCTGCTTGCGTTCTGCAGTAATCGACATCGGGTATCCTTTCTTCTTAACGCTTGCCGGAGCTAACCGGCATTTTTAAACACGCGCTTTGGAATGAACTGACCTTGCGCCACTGAGCCAATGGCCACCAAAGTGTTTCTGGTGGTGACATAGGCTTCGGCAAGGGCAATGGGGGCATCCCGTCCGCGCAACAAAATGGCCTGACCGTTAAACAGCCGGGCCGCTTCCGCCTCCGTGACGGCCAACGCCGGGATGTCGTCCAGCGCGGTCTCAACAGGATGCAGAACTGAAGCCATATCCGCTTCAGCGGGGTCTCTATGGCGCATTTCCTGCAAAACTTCCAGCGAAATCATTTGAGATGGCTGAAATGGCCCGACCTGAGTGCGGCGCAGCGCACTGACATGGCCTTCCGTGCCCAGTGCACGGGCCATGTCGCGCGCCAGAGCCCGGATATAGGTGCCTTTTCCGCAGCGGGTTTCAAACGTCGCATGATCAGCGTCGGGGCAGCCGGTCAGCGACAGCTCATCAACCTCGATATCGCGTGGCGCAAGCTCTACATGTTTCCCGGCCCGGGCCAGATCATAGGCGCGCTCACCATCTATTTTCAAAGCGCTGAAGGCGGGCGGCAATTGTGAAATCACACCTGTGAAGCGCGGCAGAATTGCGTTGATAGAAGCTGCATCCGGACGCAGTTCCGAGGTTGCGACAATGTCGCCTTCGCGATCATCAGTGCTGGTGGCCTGTCCCCATCGCACAGTGAATGCGTAGGTTTTGCGGCCATCCTGGACAAAGGGAACCGTTCGGGTGGCATGACCGAGCGCAATCGGCAACATGCCGGAGGCGAGCGGATCCAGGGTTCCGGCATGGCCGGCCTTGTTGGCATCAAACAGCCAGCGGACTTTTGACACAGCCTGGGTTGAGCCAAGCCCGACCGGCTTGTCCAGTAACACCCACCCGTGGATGTCCTGGCCCTTTTTACGGCGCGCCACAGTATTCAGCTTTCAGTCTGATCGTCATCTGCCACAGGATCATCAGGAGCGGCCAGATCAGCCAGAACTTTTGGCTGGCGCAGCAAATTGTCAATCCGGCTGGCCTCATCATAGCGATTATCGGCAAAGAATTTGATATCCGGCATGTATTTCAGGGTCATATCCCTGGCCACACGGCGGCGGATAAATTTACTGTGGTCGTTGAGCAATCTGGCGAGTTCCTCGCCGTCACCACCGCCCAGCGGCGCAACATAGACACTTGCCAGTTTCAGATCGCTCGACATGCGGGCTTCCGGCACCGTGATCATGATACGTTCCAGCTCCGGATCGCGGACCTCACCACGGCGCAGACACTCATCCACTGCGCGGCGGATGACCTCGCCAACCCGCAACATACGCTGCGTCGGCTCTTTGCTAATACTTTTATGCCCGGAACGGCCCATCTTCTTGTCCAGATAAAGACGCCATGCCTGATCGTGTCAGGCATGGCGCGGATTACACATCACTCAGAGGCTGCGGATAATCGATTCAACCCGGTAGCACTCAATGACATCGCCTTTGCGCATGTCCTGGTAATTCTCAAATGCCATGCCGCATTCCTGACCGGCATTCACTTCCTTCACTTCATCCTTGAAGCGTTTCAGTGTGGACAATTTGCCTTCATGGATCACCACATCATCGCGGATCAGGCGCACATGCTGACCACGCTCCACCTTGCCGTCGGTGACGAGACAGCCGGCAACCTTGCCGATTTTGGAGACGTTGAACGTATCCAGAATTTCAGCATTGCCGAGCATATGCTCGCGCAGTTCCGGTGACAGCATCCCGGACATCGCCGCTTTCACATCATCGATCAGATCATAGATGACATTGTAATAGCGAATCTCGATGCCGTTTGCCTCAGCCGCTTCCCGTGCCTGTTTGTTGGCACGCACATTGAAGCCGACCACAGGGGCATTGGATGCAGCCGCCAGCGTGATGTCGGTTTCCGTGATGCCACCGGCTCCGGAATGAATGACGCGGGTTGCAACCTCGTCGGTGTTGAGTTTTTCCAGCGCGCCGACAATAGCCTCCAGCGAACCCTGCACATCAGCCTTGATGAGCAATGGCGTTTCCTGGGCATTGTCGGTCTGTAGCTGGTTCATCATGGCTTCCAGAGAACCGCGTGCGCCCCGAGCCATGACAGCTTCCTGCTTCACGCGCTGACGGTATTCCGTGATTTCACGCGCCTGGCCTTCATTTTCGACCACTGCGAACTGATCACCGGCTTCCGGTGTGCCTTGCAGGCCGAGCACTTCGACCGGCATGGAGGGCGGAGCTGACTTGACCTGCTCGCCACGATCATTGATCAGCGCCCGGACCTTGCCCCATTCCGAGCCAAGCACCAGAATATCGCCGACTTTCAGGGTTCCGTTCTGAACCAGAACTGTGGCAACAGGACCGCGGCCCTTATCCAACTGGGCTTCGACAACAGTACCGCGGGCACTGCGTTCCGGGTTGGCTTTCAACTCCAGCAATTCCGACTGCAGCAGAATGGCTTCCAGAACCTTGTCCAGATTGGTGCCTTTCAGCGCGGAGACTTCCACATCAAGAATATCGCCTCCCATGCCTTCGACCTGAACTTCATATTGCAGCAGTTCAGTGCGTACCCGGTCAGGATCGGCGCCTTCCTTGTCGATCTTGTTGATCGCAATAATCATCGGCGCACCAGCAGCTTTGGCATGGGCAATCGCCTCAGCGGTCTGCGGCATCACACCATCGTCTGCGGCCACAACCAGAATGACGATATCGGTTGATTTGGCACCACGAGCGCGCATCGCCGTAAAGGCGGCATGGCCCGGCGTATCAATGAAGGTGATCTTCTGACCGGCCTGCTCGACCTGATAGGCGCCGATATGTTGGGTGATGCCACCGGCTTCGCCCGACACGATATTGGTCTTGCGGAATGCGTCCAGCAATGAGGTTTTGCCGTGGTCGACGTGACCCATAATGGTGACGACCGGCGGGCGCGAAACACCCGTTCCGTCGTCTTCTGTAACAGTGATCTCGTCGAACAGGCCACCTTCCACATCGGATTCCGAAACGCGGCGGACCCTGTGGCCCATTTCTTCGGTGATCAGCTCAGCGGTGTCCGCATCAATCACATCATTGATCTTCAGCATCTGGCCCTGCAGCATCAGCAGCTTGATGACGTCGACAGCGCGCTCGGCCATGCGGTTGGCCAGTTCCTGAATGGTAATGGTTTCGGGAATGACCACTTCACGGGAAATCTTCTCGCGCGGCGACATTTGCGCGGCACGCTGTTTTTCACGTTCGCGGCGGCGCCGGATCGATGCCAGCGAGCGGGCACGGTCCCCGCCATTGTCTTCCAGCGCATTGGACAGTGTCAGTTTACCCTTGCGGCGATCATCGCTCTTGCGCGCGGTTTTGGATTCATCCTGCTCCTGCTCGCGGCCCGGGCGTTTGACGGCACGCAGAATCTTGGTGTTCTTTGCATCCGCTTCACGGGTCTTGCCGGGGCGGGCGGTTTCACCGGCTTCTTCGGCGGCGGCCAGATTAACGGCTTCCTCGCGAATGCGGGCACGCTCTGCCTCTTCATCTGCGACACGCGTGGCTTCGGCTTTGGCTTCAGCTTCGGCTTTGGCTTCCCGGCGGGCCCGATCAGCTTCTTCGCGCTGGTTGCGCTCCTGCTCTTCTTCCTGACGGCGGACGCGGTCTTCCTCTTCGCGTGCCTGGGCTCCGGCAAGGGCCGTTGCACGGGCATCGCGCTCACCGCTGGTGAGGGTCCGCAGAACGGTCCTGTTACCGCGCGGAGCCGGGCTGGAACGCGGCGCTGATGACGGGCGTGACGCCCGGCTGGCGGGTCCGGTCACAGGTGGGGTTGCGGGCGCTGGGCTCTTGACCGCCGGAGCGGCGGCTGGAGCGCGCGGTGTTTCGGCCGGCGCGCGTGCCGTATCAGAAGCCGGCGCGGCAGGTGTGCTGCCCGGCAGGTTGATCTTGCGTTTGCGCTTTTCCACCACCACAGCCTTAGACCGGCCGTGTGAGAAGCTCTGGCGTACAGTGCCCTGCTGCTCTACTCCGCGTTTCAGCGAAAGAGTCGGACGTGCGCTCTGCTTGTCGTCTGTGTTATCCGTATCGCTCATTCTTATCCTGGTCCTGCTGCCGCGTTTAAACTGCTGCGCGGCGCGTCTGTCAAATCATCTTAGCAACAAACCGCACTTTGCGTGCCGAATTGATGCCCGTTTACAGCACACTTGTCTTTGTGCGCCGCTTTATTCCTTCAGTCAGTTTCTGTGTCTGACCGCTCTGGGTCTTCCTGATCTGTGTTTGCCCGCGCTCCGGCGTATCGCTGGAGCCGCCCGGCGGCCTTTAAGAATCCACCATCACCCTGGTCCGATTTCTTCTCCGACCTTGTCAGCGCGGCATGTATTACATTTGTACGGCCAAATGCCAAATCCAATTCTGCGGTATCGAAGCTGCGGAACAGCGGCAAAGCCTCTGTAATGCCCCAGCGCCGTTTTACAGCCTGTTTCAACTTGCGCAGACTATCTTCCGCGCCATCCCTTGCGCAAATCAACGCCACCAGCTTGTCCCCTGTGACCGCTGCTTCCACCTTGGCAAATCCGGTGATGATGCGGCCGGATTTTTGCGCCAAAGCCAGCGCGCCTAGTGCTCGGTCAACCAATAGTTTTTCAACCCGGTCTGCCAGTCCCGGCTCGACAGTGATGCTGCGGCCTGCCTTTTTTTCAAGCAAGCGGCCAAACAGCTTTCTCTGCTCCGCCAGTGTGACACTCGCACGATCCGCCGTTATCCACACACCGCGTCCCGGCAACACCGCCTTCAAATCCGGAACCATTCGACCATCCGGATCGGCGACAAACCGAATCAGCTCCGATTTCGGCATGATTGTGCGGGTGAGCGCGCATTGCCGGCGTGGCTCGCGGCGGGCGCGCGGGCTGCCATCATCGGGCCCGACACACGCCGCCTCAGTCGCTTCGTTCAGGCCTTGAAGCGTAGAACCCTGAAGCTTCAGCTCCTCATCTTTTGATGAGTTTGACACAGCCGCAATCCCGTCCGGACCGTCGGTCTACTGAGACGCCTCTTGCACCTCTTCTGCCACTGGCTCCACTGCTTCTGCGGTGTCCTCTGCATCCGGATCGGCTTCGTCCGCTGGCGCGATGTCCTCTGCGGTGATGAGACCGGACTGCAAACGTGCTGCCATGATCATCGCTTCAGCTTCTGCGCGAGACATTTCCGAAGGTGCAAAAATTCCTTCGAAGCGCTGGGTTTCCCCGTCCTTGCGCTCGGTCCAGCCGATCAGATCATCCGCTGCACAATAGCCCAGATCCTCGACAGATTTGACGTCGTTCTTGCCGAACGCAACCATCATGCCGGTGGTTACACCAGGAACGTCACGCAGTTCGTCGGCAACCCCAAGTTTAACGCGTTCCGCATCCTGCTCGGTTTCCAGCTTTTCAAGATATTCGCGGGCACGGGTCTGAATTTCCGTCGCCGTATCATCATCGAAGCCTTCGATGAACGCAATTTCATCGAGTTCCACATAGGCCACTTCCTCCACAGAGGTAAAGCCTTCGGTAGACAATAACTGGCCAACCATTTCATCGACATCCAGTGCCGAGGTGAACAGTTCGGTGCGTTCGGCGAATTCTTTCTGGCGGCGTTGGGATTCTTCTTCTTCGGTCAGAATATCGATATCCCAGCCGGTCAGCTGCGATGCAAGGCGGACATTCTGGCCGCGGCGGCCGATGGCCAGAGACAATTGCTCATCCGGCACAACCACTTCGATCTTGGACTGATCTTCATCCAGTACGACCTTGGAGACTTCGGCAGGCTGCAACGCGTTGACGATGAATGTTGCCGCATCTGCAGACCAGGGGATGATGTCAATCTTTTCACCCTGCAATTCGCCGACCACAGCCTGCACACGGCTGCCGCGCATACCAACACAGGCACCAACCGGATCAATCGAACTGTCGTTGGAGATCACGGCAATCTTGGCACGCGAGCCGGGATCACGCGCGACTGAGCGCAACTCGATGATGCCGTCATAGATTTCCGGCACTTCCATTTCAAACAGTTTGGCCATGAAAGCGGGATGGCTGCGGGACAGGAATATCTGCGGTCCGCGCTGCTCACGGCGCACATCGTGAATGTAGGCACGTACCCGGTCGCCATAGCGAAAGGTTTCGCGCGGGATCAGCTCGTCACGGCGGATGATCGCTTCGCCACGGCCCAGATCGACAATCACATTGCCATATTCAACGCGCTTCACGGTGCCGTTGACCACAGTTCCGATGCGGTCCTGATATTCTTCAAACTGACGGTCGCGCTCGGCTTCACGGACTTTCTGGACTATCACCTGTTTGGCGGACTGGGCGGCGATGCGGCCAAAATCCATTGGCGGCAATGGTTCGGAAATCGCGTCGCCGATCTTGGCTTCCGGGTTGCGGCCTTTGGCGTCAACCAGAGAGATTTCCGACATCGAATTGTCAACCTCTTCAACCACATGCAGCAGCCGATGCAGACGAATTTCGCCGGTCTTTTCATTGATATCGGCACGCACATCGGTTTCAGATCCGTAGCGCGCCTTGGCAGCCTTCTGAATGGCATCTTCCATCGCCGCAATCACAATGGTGCGGTCGATCACCTTTTCGCGGGCAACAGCCTCGGCAATCTGCAACAACTCAAGTCGGTTGGCACTTACAGCCATGTCATTATCTCCCTAAACGGAGCCGCGCGGATCATCCCGGCGGGTCTGTTGGTCAGTCTTGATCGGTTTCAATTTCAGTCTCCGCGTCGATTTCAGGCACGATGCCATCATCAACAGCCGGATCAAAATCAGGGTGTTCCGCCTTCAGCATGGTACGGGCGGCGTCTATCAGTTCATCGGTCAGGATCAGGTTTGCATCGGCGACATCCGCCAGTGGCAGCCAGATATCGGCCCCGGTTTCCACCAGTGATTTTTCGCTGGATTTGGCGTTGGTCTTTCTGCCGCGTTTTTCCATGGGCCGCAGACCGAATTCGGTGCCGCTGTCAGCGTCGCGCAGGCCAAGCAACTGGCCGCGAAAACGGCGCTGGCCATTGATCGTCACTGCCATTTCCACCTTTGCCAGATGGCCGGCCCAGCGTTCAAAATCCGACCGGCGCACCAAAGGCCGGTCGACCCCGGCGGTGGAAACTTCCAGATGATAGGCTCCGGAAATCGGATCATGCACATCAAGTTCAGGCGACAGCGCCTTGGAAATCGCTTCACAATCGGCAATCGTCATCAGCCCGGAAGGGCGCTCGGCCATGATCTGCACGGTCAAACCGCTCTGAGCGGAAACACGCGCACGCACCAGCCGATAGCCAAGATCCTGAATAACAGGTTCGGCGATGGAGGCTATGCGGGCGTCAAGCCCGGTTTCCGTTACAATGCGCGGATCATCCGCCATGGTTGTGCTATTCCCTGCGCGCCAGACCGGCCAGTCGGACCAGACGGGCTGGACCAGGCCGAAGCCGGATGGCATTTGGCAACAAAAAAGAGCGGGTCCGGCGGGGCCCACTCTCAAACGTGTGTTTAAGATTTGAGTTGTATATAAATCGGCGCAGAAGCTTTTGCAAGCGATAGATCGCTGGCCAGCCAGTTTGAAGCGCTCTCTAAACAAAAAACCGGCACGGGAGGCCCGCGCCGGCTTTTTTAAGTTTGTCTCAATCTGCGGTCAGACCGCAGACCGGCTGCATCAGGGCTTATTCGTCGTCCTGATTTTTCAACGCCGCACCTAGAATATCGCCAAGCGATGCGCCGGAAGCGGTCGAACCGTATTGGGCCACAGCTTCTTTTTCTTCGAAGATTTCCAGTGCCTTGATCGACAGAGAGACCTTGCGGGCCTTCTTGTCGAAATTGGTGACACGGGCGTCGAACTTTTCGCCGACGGCGAACCGGTCCGGACGTTGCTCGGAGCGTTCGCGTGACAGATCGGAGCGGCGGATGAAGGCTGACAGATCCGTATCCGCAATCTTCACTTCCAGACCATTTTCCTGAACTTCGGTCACTTCGCAGGTGACAACTGCATTCTTGCGCAGTTCGCCGGAAGCCGCAGCATCGGCAAACGGATCACCATCAAGCTGTTTGATGCCGAGCGAAATGCGTTCTTTATCAGTGTCCACATCCAGCACGATGGCCTTGACCACATCGCCTTTCTTGAACTCTTCGATCATTTCTTCACCGGACCGTTTCCAGTCCAGATCGGACAGGTGAACCATGCCGTCAACATCGCCATCAAGACCAACGAACAAGCCGAATTCGGTCTTGTTCTTGACTTCGCCTTCAACGATTGTGCCAACAGGGAACTTGTCAGCAAACGAAGTCCATGGATTGTCCATGGCCTGTTTCAGACCGAGCGAGATGCGGCGTTTGGCCGGATCAACTTCCAGAACAAGCACTTCCACTTCCTGTGAGGTGGAAACGATTTTACCCGGATGGATGTTTTTCTTGGTCCAGGACATTTCAGAGACGTGGATCAGGCCTTCAATACCTGGCTCCAGTTCAACAAATGCACCGTAATCGGTGATATTGGTGACCCGGCCGGTGAATTTGGCCTGAAGCGGATATTTCGCATCAATGCCTTCCCACGGATCACTTTCCAGCTGTTTCATACCCAGAGAGATACGCTGTGTCTCGTGGTTCACGCGGATGATCTGGACATTGACGGTCTGGCCGATTGTCAGAACTTCGCTTGGATGATTGATACGGCGCCAGGCCATGTCGGTGACATGAAGCAGGCCGTCAATGCCGCCAAGGTCGACGAAGGCGCCATAATCGGTGATGTTCTTGACAACACCTTCCATGACCTGACCTTCCTGCAGATTCTGCACGATCTCGGAGCGCTGTTCGGCGCGGGTCTCTTCCAGGATGGCGCGGCGTGAGACAACAATATTGCCACGGCGCTTGTCCATTTTCAAAATCTGGAATGGCTGCGGATTGTTCATCAGCGGCCCTACATCGCGGACAGGACGAATGTCGACCTGGCTGCGCGGAAGAAAGGCAACTGCACCTTCAAGATCGACCGTAAAGCCACCCTTGACGGAATTGAAAATCTGACCGGTAACCTTCTCGCCTTTTTCGAAGGAAACTTCGAGGCGGACCCAGCTTTCTTCGCGGCGTGCTTTTTCGCGGGACAGAACGGCTTCACCGAGCGCGTTTTCGATGCGCTCCAGATAGACTTCAACCTCATCGCCGAGCGACAGGCCGCCGGTTTTATCCTGATGGCCGAACTCCCGGACGGGGACGCGGCCTTCAACTTTCAGGCCCACATCAATCACAGCCAGGTCTTTTTCAAAGGCAATCACTGTGCCTTTGATGACACTGCCTTCCTGCTGGGTTTCAGAGCCAAATGTTTCGTCAAGAAGCGCAGCGAAATCTTCGCGGCTTGGTGTTTCGATATTCATGAATTCTCCTAGAAAGCGATCGACGGGTCTCTGCGGATCTTCCGCCAGTCGCAACGCGCCAGGTTGGTGTTGATAAAAGCCGGCTCCGGACCTGTTGGCGCTTTGAGGCGGTCCAACAAAACTTGGCGCATAGTTCGAATACGGCATCTGAAATATCGCTTTTTCCCGCAAAATTGCGGAAAAAAGTCGGTTTTAGGGTCCGATTGCCTGCAAAACCAGGGTTTTCGCTGCCTGAAACGCGGTTTCTATATCCATTTTGGTGGTATCAATCAAGTGCGCATCTGCGGCTTTCTCCAGCGGCGAGACGGTGCGCGAACTGTCGCGCTCGTCCCGCTGGCGGATGTCGCGCAGAATTTCCGCATAGGAGGAGAGCTTGCCTTTCGAGCGGACTTCCTCAAAACGCCTTTGCGCCCGCGCCTGCGCACTTGCAGTGACATACAGCTTTACCGGCGCATCCGGGCACACCACGGTGCCGATATCCCGTCCGTCCATGACCGCCCCATTGCTGGCGAATTTGCGCTGCAGTGCAACCAGTTCGGCACGAAGGCCCGGCATCACCGCAACCCGTGAGGCGGCCGCCCCGATTTGGTGATCAGACAGGATTTCACGGTCGAGAGCGGCGAGATTCAGCTTCCGCGCCGCCTTGATGGCAGCTTCCTCATTGGTCAAAGCCATATTATCGGCCTGCATCTGCGCCGCCACTGCCCGGTAGGTCAGCCCGGTATCGAGATAGGGCAGATCAAACTCTGCCGCCAGCCTGCGGGCAAGCGTCCCTTTGCCCGAGGCTGCGGGCCCGTCAATTGCGATGATCATGGGATGTTTCCGTCCAGACATGGCAACCCGCTCAGGCGACCCTGGCATCTGCATCAAACGGCGTAATATCCGCGCCAAGCTTTGCCATGAATGTCCGGAAAGTCGGAAAGCTTGTGGCAATGTGGCCGGCATCGTCAACCGCCACACCCTGCTTCGAGCCAAGCCCCATGACCAGAAAAGCCATGGCGATGCGATGGTCGAGATGGGTCGGGACAATTCCGCCGCCGGTTACGGTGCCTCCGGTTCCGGTCACTGTCAGCGTCTCCTTGCCTTCAACGCAGGCAACGCCATTGACCTTCAGGCCAAATGCCGTGGCGGCCAGCCGGTCGCATTCCTTGACCCGCAATTCAGCGAGCCCTTCCATATGGGTTTCGCCGGAGGCGAAAGCAGCAGCGACCGCGAGCACCGGATATTCATCAATCATCGAGGCGGCGCGCGCGGCCGGAACGACAACACCTTTCAGCGCACTGGCCCGCACCTGCAGATCGGCAATGGCCTCGCCGCCGGATTGCCGTTCATTGTGAATGACAATATCAGCGCCCATTTCAAGCAGAGTGGTGATGAGACCGGTGCGGCTGACATTCATCAGCACGCCTTCAATGGTGATATCAGAGCCTGGCACAATCAGGGCTGCGACCATCGGAAATCCGGCTGAACTTGGATCACCGGGCACCAGTAATGATTGCGGTTTGAACTCGGGCTGGCCTTGCAGAACGATGGTGCGTGTTCCATCAGCTGCCATATCGACGGACAGATCAGCGCCGAAGCCGGCCAGCATCTTTTCGGTGTGATCGCGCGTGAACACGCGTTCAATAATTGTGGTTTCGCCCGGCGCATTGAGGCCGGCCAGCAGAATAGCGGATTTCACCTGCGCCGATGGCATTGGAACCTCATAGCGCATCGGTGCGGGCCGACTGGGCCCGCGAACCGCGAGCGGAAGCCGGTCATTTTCGCTTTCCAGCACTTCCAGTCCCATCAGCCGCAATGGATCGAGCACCCGACCCATGGGCCGGGAGCGCAACGAGGCATCTCCGGTAAACCTTGTGACAAAATCGCCATGGGTCGCCAGACCCAGCGCCAGCCTGACACCTGTTCCCGCATTGCCGTAGTCAATCTCGTTCTGCGGCTCCAGAAAGCCGCCAATTCCAACGCCATGTACATGCCAGATACCATCCGCATCCTTGTCGATGGTTGCGCCAAAAGCGCGCATCGCGTCAGCCGTGGCGAGCACGTCCTGGGATTCCAGAAGCCCTTCCACGCGGCTTTCTCCAATGGTCATGGCGGAAAACATCAAGGAGCGATGGGAAATGGATTTGTCTCCCGGCACGCGCAGCGCACCGGCCAAATCACGCGCGGGATGCGCCATCAGGCCTGCTTTTTGTGCTGTCATATCCAACTTTCCTCCTGAAACACCGGGATCAGACCTTGCTGCGCAGCCGTTAGCATGTTGCGATGCCGGTTTGAAGGGCCAAACCATGCGGTCGTTTGGTTTCTTCTGCAATCCAGTGATGTTTTGCTTTGACAGTCCGGGTCCGGCTCGCTATCTGCAGATCGAATTTCAGGCGCTCCCGGATCGGGCGAGACCAGACCGACAGGGTCCGGATGGACAGTAATCCTGCTGATCCGGCCCGGATCTATCAGTCGCGGGCAGTGCGTGTCGTGCGACAGAACAGACAAAGGCGAGACTATGGCAAAACAAGAACTTGGAACCAAGCGGACCTGCGGCAATTGCGGGGCCCGGTTTTACGATCTGAATCGTGACCCGATCATCTGCCCCAAATGCGAAACGGTCTTTGTGCTGGCACCGGTTGCCAGAGCCAAGCCTGAAAAGGCCGCGCCGGCCAAGGCAAAGCCCAAAGTAAAAGAAGAAGAAGAAGAAGACGAGTTGGGAAGCGCCGAACTGGTGCCGCTGGAAGATGCCGATGATGAAGGTGGTTCCACCGGTGCTGTGAAAGTCGCCAGCCTCGACGATGATGACGATGATGACGACGACGATGATGATGAAGAAGAAACCGTCGATATCGATCTGGACATCGACGTCGACGATGATGATTCAGAAGATGATGACACTTTCCTGGAAGATGATGACGACGATGATGACGCCATCATTGTGGTGCCTTCGAGCGGAAAGAACGACGACAATTAGGACATCAGCAGGCCTGCCGGATGATGCGGTCCGGCGGCCAGTTGCGTAAAGTCGGGCAGAAAGCGTGTGATGATCCGGGTGAAGCAAAATTACCGCTTGATCTTTTGCCATTGCCTTCCTAAAACCGCGCGGCAATTTGGCGGTTATTGACAACCAAATTGCAATGGGGCCATAGCTCAGTTGGTAGAGCGCTTGCATGGCATGCAAGAGGTCGCCGGTTCGACTCCGGCTGGCTCCACCATTTTTTATCTCACGGCAATTCGCTGCGCTCACGCCTCCGATGGGGCGCACGAGCGTGCGGGCCTCCCCTTGGAGGCCAAGATGCGGAACCCGCCTGATCTCGCTGCATTTCGCTGCGCTCACGCCTCCGATGGGGCGCACTGCGTGCGAACCTCCTTTGGAGGCCTGCTGTGGAATCCGTCCACTTCCAATCCCGTCTTCCCCGGACTTGTTCCGGGGATCCAGAGACCTGGCCATCCGGTGACTGCCGCCCTATCCGGTAAATCCCACAATTTCGAAGGCCCAACCGGCCGTGTCATGGGTTTCTCTTGAAGCATTCGCCACCGTGTACCATATTCTGAATAACAGTGATTGCCGGACGGGGTCACTGGAGGGTCGCTTTTTGGGCCGAAGAAAGGATTAGTCATGACGCGCGTTTCTGCGTTTTCCAGCCCCTTCATGCTGGGCTTTGATGAAATTGAACGGGTTTTGGACCGTGTCGCCAAGACCTCTGATGGATACCCACCTTATAATATTGAGCGGATTCGCGCTGATAATGAGACAAAAGGTGACGTATTGCGAATATCCTTAGCGGTTGCCGGGTTCTCCCGGCAGGAGCTTGATGTTGCGGTGGAAGAGCGCCAATTGGTGATCCGCGGACGGCAACAGGATGATGACAACCGGGAATATCTGCATCGCGGCATCGCCGCACGGCAGTTTCAGAGGGCTTTCCTGCTGGCTGACGGCATGGAAATTCTCGGCGCTGACCTGAAAGACGGTTTGCTCAACATAGACCTGGTCAGGCCTCAACCTGAGCGGATCGTGCGCAAGATCGATATCAAAATTCACGATGAAACAGATGTCGCGAGCGCACAGACCACTGTCGACCATGTGAAAACGGTCGAAAAGCTGAACCAGCACAAGAAGGAAACCGCGTCATGATAGATAAAACAGAACCAAAAAAGATAATGAGCGCGCATGATTTTGCACGGCTTGGCGAAGGCAAGGTGGCCTATATCAGGAGCATGACCTCCGACCAGTTCCATGCAGCGTTTCCTGATGTGGAAGCACTTCCCGCCGGCCTGAACCTGTGGGCCTTGCTGAACGCCGATGGTGCACCGATCGTCATTGGCGACAGCCGTGAAGCACTTATCGCCAATGCTTGGGAACATGAATTGCAGCCGGTCAGCGTTCACTGATACAACAGCCAGGCGATTTGTCGTACCTACAAAATAGACACCACAGGTGAACTGATGGCTGAGCCAAGCAACCCGGAATACCTTCTCGACCGTCGGCGCCTGCGCCGCAAACTGACCTTCTGGCGGGTCACCGGTCTGGGATTGCTGGCTGTGGTGCTGATATGGGGCGTTGCACGGCTGACCGGGCTGGACCCCTTCTCAGAGAGCCGCGGACAGCACATCGCCGAAATCAGCGTTGACGGACTGATTGTCGGCTCGGACGCCAGACTGGATCTGATCGACGAGTTGGGCAAGCAGGACAATGTCCGTGCAGTCATTGTCAAGATTAACTCCCCCGGCGGCACCACCTCCGGGGGCGAGGCGCTGTATGAATCGCTGCGCGCGCTGTCAGAAAAAAAACCGGTTGTCGCGACCATCGACGGAATTGGAACCTCGGCCGCCTATATGGCTGCGCTGGCAACAGATCGGATTTTTGCCCGGCGGGCCAGCATTACCGGCTCAATCGGTGTCATCTATCAGAGCCCGAATGTCACCGCTTTGCTGGACAAACTCGGCATACGCATGGAAGAGATCAAGAGTGATCCTCTGAAAGCCTCCCCCAACCCGTTTTCGCCCACGAGCCCAGAGGCACGCGCGGTGATTCAGGATCTGATTGACGATTCCTATGAGTGGTTTCTGGATCTGGTGAAAGAACGCCGCAATTTCGATGAGGCGACTGCCAGAACACTTGCCGACGGCAGGGTCTATTCCGGCGATCGGGCACTGTCGGTGAAGCTGATTGATGCGATCGGCAGTCAGGATGATGCTAGAGACTGGCTTATCACAGAGTATAATCTGGATTCACAGATCAAGGTCATTGAGAGAGAAATTTCCGATGATGAGCCTGTATTGAGCCTGACAATGCGTGCCTTATTTGTCACCTTTGCAAAAACAATCGGCCTCGGGGGGGTCGAATCGGCCATATTAGACGCTGTTTCCGCACCTACACAGCTTGACGGCCTGATTTCTGTTTGGCACCCTATTCTCGATTAGGGAGTAATTCCAATAAGATAGATTCAAAATGAATCTTATCCCTGGCAGGGGCTGCAGACATACGCGCTGCGGCCGAATTGTAGTTTGAAGGGCGACAAGGTGATTAAGTCGGAATTGGTGCAAAAGATAGCGGATCGCAATCCCCATCTTTTTCAAAGAGACGTGGAAATGATCGTCAATGCGATCCTCGATGAGATCACGTCCGCGTTGTCCCGAGGCGACAGGGTGGAGTTGCGCGGCTTCGGAGCCTTTTCGGTGAAAACACGAAATCCGCGAGCCGGCCGGAATCCGCGCACAGGCGAGTCGGTCCAGGTTGAATCCAAAGTTGTTCCGTTTTTCAAAACCGGCAAAGAAATGCGGGAACGGTTGAACAGCGGGTAAAGGCTGTCATATAACAAGCTCTCGCCAACCCGAATTCTTGGCCCGAACTTTGGAACAGACAGGTGCGCTACCGATGATGCGGTTTATCAAATATCTCATTCTGATACCGCTTGGTATCATTGTCGTGGTGCTGTCGATTGCCAACAGACGAGCGGTGACTGTCTCTCTCAATCCGTTTGCCGATGCCGCTGCCGGAACCGATCTTGCAGTGCTGAGCTATTCAGTCCCGCTGTATCTGCTGTTGTTCGGCTTTCTTCTGCTCGGCGTTCTGCTGGGCGGCCTTGGATCCTGGCTTACGCAGGGAAAGTGGCGGCGCAAGGCGCGGGCCAACGAACACCAGGCCAACCGTCAGCAAAAACGTGCTGAAGAGGCAGAGAAGAAAGCTCGGGAAATGGCACCGGAACAAGAGACCAAGCATCCGCTGCTGCCAGTCGCAAAAACCTAGCGCAGGCCTGGCTGTTGGCCCGTTTGAAGTGAACCCGCAGAACTGACCTGTGATGGACCGGCCGGCGGTAATGGCTGCCGGCGCGGCTGTTTCTCACCATGGCTGATGGATATGACAACAGAACCTGCCTTTGACATCAAGATTTGCGGCCTTTCAACGCAGGCCGACATTGCCACGGCGATGGCCGGCGGCGCATCGATGATCGGTCTTGTCTTCTTTGCGAAAAGCCCGCGCAATGTGACCCTTGACCAGGCCGAGAAACTGGCTGCGTCTGCCCGCCTTGACGGCCACAGACGGATTGAGATCGTGGCGCTGATGGTCAATCCAGACGACGATGAACTGGCTGCCATAGTGACGCGGATCCGGCCTGATATCGTGCAGTTGCACGGCACCGAGCCTGCCAGCAGGGTCGCGGAGATCAAGCTGACACACGGCGTTGAGGTCATGAAAGCGCTCGGCGTTCGTGAAGCGGCGGATCTCAGTGGGCTGAAACCCTATGCGAGCGTGGCAGACCGGCTGCTGATCGATGCCAAGCCGCCAAAGAACAGCGTGTTGCCGGGTGGCAACGGACTGACCTTCGACTGGAGCATTCTTGATGCGTTGACGGCCCGGATGTGTGGCGGCCTGCCGGTCATGCTGTCAGGCGGTCTGAACCCCAACAATGTTGCCAGAGCCGTCGCATTGTCGAAGCGCCATCCTGTTATTTCCGGCATTGATGTGTCATCTGGCGTTGAAACTTCGCCGGGGATCAAAGATAAAGGGCTGATTGAGATCTTTCTGCAACGCACCAAGGCGGCGGCACTATCACCAAGTTCCCGAAATGAGTATTCGCATGACCCAGCATCCTAATCCCAATTCCCTGCGCAACGGTCCTGATGACAAGGGCATGTTCGGCATTTTTGGCGGTCAATTTGTCGCTGAAACGCTGATGCCACTGATATTGGAGTTGCAGGAAAAATGGGCTGAGGCAAAAGTCGATCCGGAGTTTCTCGCCGAGTTGCAGTATCTCAACACGCATTATACCGGCCGTCCCTCGCCGCTGTATTTCGCCGAACGGCTGACTGAGCATCTCGGTGGTGCGAAAATTTATTTCAAGCGCGATGAGCTGAACCATACCGGTTCCCACAAGATCAATAACTGCCTTGGCCAGATTCTGCTGGCAAAGCGCATGGGAAAAACCCGGATTATTGCGGAAACCGGTGCCGGGCAGCATGGTGTCGCCACGGCCACCGTGGCGGCGCGTTTCGGCTATCCCTGCGAGGTTTATATGGGCGCCACTGATGTCGCACGGCAGGCTCCCAATGTGTTCCGCATGAAATTGCTCGGTGCCAAGGTTCATCCCGTCAGCTCAGGCCACGGCACACTGAAAGATGCCATGAATGAAGCCCTGCGTGACTGGGTGACCAATGTGGACGATACTTATTATCTGATCGGCACGGCAGCAGGCCCGCATCCCTACCCTGAAATGGTGCGGGACTTTCAATCCGTCATCGGCACAGAAACCAAACAGCAGATGCTGGCGGCGGAAGGCCGCCTGCCGGATATGCTGGTGGCCGCGGTCGGAGGCGGCTCCAACGCAATTGGCCTGTTTCACCCGTTCCTCGATGACAAGGATGTGCAGATTGTCGGAGTGGAAGCCGGCGGCAAAGGCCTGGATGGCGATGAGCACTGCGCGTCACTGACGGCTGGACGCCCCGGCGTGCTGCATGGCAACCGAACCTATCTGCTGCAGAATGAAGACGGTCAGATCAAGGACGGGCATTCCATTTCGGCAGGACTGGATTACCCGGGTATTGGCCCGGAACATTCCTGGCTGAAGGAAAGCGGGCGAGTTGAGTATGTTCCGATCATGGACCATGAAGCGCTCGACGCATTTCAGCTGCTGACCCGGCTGGAAGGCATCATTCCGGCGCTGGAACCAAGCCACGCTCTTGCCGAGGTCATGAAACGCGCTCCGAAGATGGACAAGGACAAGATCATTGTGATGAATCTGTGCGGACGCGGCGACAAGGATGTCAACACTGTCAGCGACCTCATCGGAGTGGAGCTGTAATCATGAGCACACGCATTGACCGCAGATTTCAAGCTCTGAAAGCAGAAGGCCGTCCGGCACTGGTGACTTATTTCATGGGCGGTGATCCGGATTATGACACATCGCTGCGCATCATGAAGGCGTTGCCCAAAGCTGGAAGTGATGTGATCGAACTTGGCATGCCGTTTTCCGACCCGATGGCCGATGGCCCGACCATCCAGTTGGCCGGCCAGCGTGCGCTGAAGGGCGGTCAGACCCTGGCCCGCACCCTGAAGATGGCCGACGCGTTCCGCGAAGAGGACGATACGACGCCGATTGTGATGATGGGCTATTATAATCCGATTTATATTTACGGTGTCGAGCGCTTCCTTGAGGATGCCAAACAGGCCGGAATTGATGGTCTGATTGTGGTCGACCTTCCCCCGGAAATGGATGAGGAACTGTGTTTGCCGGCGATGCAGGCTGGACTGAATTTCATCCGTCTTGCCACTCCCACGACAAATGACAAACGTCTGCCGAAGGTGCTGAGCAACACATCCGGCTTTGTCTATTATGTCTCGATGACCGGCATTACCGGCTCGGCTATCGCCAGCACCGGCCCGGTTGCCGATGCAGTTGCGCGGATCAAGTCGCACACCGATCTGCCGGTCTGTATAGGCTTTGGCGTCAAGACAGCAGAACAAGCGCGGGTGTTTGGCCAGGCTGCAGATGGCGTGGTAGTAGGCAGTGCAATCGTCAATGCAGTGGCCAAATCGCTGGCAGGCGAGGATGGTGCGTCGGGCGATCCGGCGGACGCCGTTGCGGCCCTGGTGCGTGAACTCGCCGCAGGCATTCGAAAGTCCCGCCTTGCAGAACTCACCTAAACTAACCACATTGGTCATCAAACCTCACCAGCACAGCTCGGCTTCTGACTTTCGAGCAAGGAAAGCCTATGAATTGGATTAACAGTGTTGTCCGTCCCAAAATCCAGAATCTGTGGAGCAATAAGCGGGAAGTTCCGGAAAACCTCTGGATCAAGTGTCCGGAATCCGGTGAAATGGTATTTCACCGTGATCTGGAGGCGAATGATTTCGTAATCCCGAATTCCGGCTTTCACATGCGGATGAGCGCTGAGCGGCGGCTGACGAAATTGTTTGATTACGGGTCCTTTGAAAAACTGAAGCTGCCGACCGCGCCTGTTGACCCGCTGAAATTCCGTGACGAGCGGCGCTATACCGACCGGCTCAAGGATGCGAGAGCCAAAACCGGTTACGAAGACGCGATCATGATCGGCAAGGGCAGGCTTGAGGAAAACATCGTCATTGTCGCGGTGCAGGACTTCAATTTCATGGGCGGCTCGCTGGGCATGGCGGCAGGCGAAGCGATTATCACCGGCTTTCAGGCGGCAACGGCCGCCGGCGTTCCCTTTATTCTGTTCGCGGCCTCCGGCGGTGCGCGGATGCAGGAAGGCATTCTGTCATTGATGCAATTGCCACGCACGACAGTGGCTCTGCAACAGCACCGGGAGGCAGGTCTGCCCTATCTTGTGGTTCTGACCAATCCGACGACCGGCGGCGTCACAGCTTCCTACGCGATGCTGGGCGACGTTCATATTGCCGAACCAGGTGCGCTGATCGGGTTTGCCGGGCAGCGTGTGATTGAGCAGACCATCCGCGAGAAACTGCCGGAAGGTTTCCAGCGCTCTGAGTATCTGCTTGAGCACGGCATGGTCGATATGGTGGTTCATCGTCACAAGATGCGGGAAACTCTGGCCAATTTATGCCGGCTTTTGATGAAACAACCGGCCGCGGCGATGACAACGAACCTGCTGGAATCAGATGCGGCGAAACCATCAAAAGCAGAACAAGAGAAAGCGGATGATGAGTTGGAAGTCATCGAGCTGGAACCGGTCGACAGTGAGTTGAAACCGGCTGACAATTCCGCACAAATGTCCGGCAAAGCCACCAGCACAGTATCGTAATTTCGCGGCAATCGACAGGCATGCGAATTGTCTACAGGTGATGAAATGGCCAGCAACTTTGCAATCAAACTTGGAAAAGTCACAAAATATCTGCTGATTTTGCCGGTCTTGTTACGGGCTCTTTGAGTTTGTCAGTAACATTTTTTCCTCTTACGAAATCGCAACGCATCTGTCTGCAGCAATTGAAGTAATCCGATGGACCATAGTACTGCCATTTTAGAGCGGCTGACCCGGCTGCACCCGCGCCTGATGGACCTGTCGCTGGGTCGTCTGGAAGCGCTGCTGGAAAAGCTCGGCCATCCGGAACAACGCTTGCCGCCAACCATCCATATTGCAGGAACCAACGGCAAAGGCTCGACCACGGCGTATATGCGCAGCCTGCTCGAAGCCGATGGAAAACAGGTCCATGTCTACACTTCGCCACATCTGGTGCGGTTTCACGAGCGTATCCGGCTGGGACAGCCAGAGGGTGGGCGGCTTGTCGACGATGCAACGCTTATTTCCACGATGCTGGAAGTCGAGCGCATCAATGACGGAGCCGAGATTACCCAATTTGAAATCACCACAGCCATTGCCTTCAAACTGTTTGCCGAACACAAGGCCGATGTTCTGCTGCTGGAAGTTGGCCTGGGCGGCCGGCTTGATGCCACCAATGTGGTGGATATGCCACTGGCGTCCGTGATCACCCCGATCTCCATGGATCATGAGAGTTTTCTCGGGGATTCACTGGCCAAAATTGCGTATGAGAAGGCCGGAATACTGAAACCCGGCGTGCCGGCGATCATCGCCCGGCAGGTGCCTGAAGTGATGTCGGTCATTGCCGAAGTTGCCGGGCGCATTGGCGCGCCGATGCGGTTGCTGGGGCAGGATTTCGAAGCCTTTGCAGAGCATGGCCGGATGATCTACCAGACTGAAAACCAGGTTCTCGACCTGCCGATACCGAATCTCGTGGGTCAGCATCAGATCGGCAATGCCGCGATGGCCATCGCGACCCTGGAGACGGTCGGACTTATGCCCGCACCGGAGGCACGCGAGACCGGTCTGAGCCACGCTGTCTGGCCGGCACGACTGCAACGTCTGCAAGAGGGTGCGCTGACAAAATTCACCGATCCGGAAACCGAAATCTGGCTCGATGGCGGCCATAATCCAGATGCCGGTGCGGTTGTCGCCAGCGCCATGGCGGCGCTGGAAGAACGGGTTGAACGTCCGCTCTTCCTGATTGCCGGAATGCTGAATACCAAGGACCCGATCGGCTTTTTCGAACCTTTTGAAAGTCTGGCACGACATGTCTTCACGGTGACCATACCGGGCGCAGACGCCTCCAGAGACGCTGATGAACTGGCGCATCTGGCGATTGCCGCCGGGCTGAGTGCTGAGCCGGCAGCTTCTGTTGAAGCGGCGCTGACGTCGCTGTCACAGAACTGGCAGTATGACATCAGCCCGCGTGTGCTGATTTGCGGGTCGCTGTATCTGGCGGGCGAAGTGTTGAAGGCCAACGGCACACTGCCGGAATAAAAAAGCCCCGGCGTGCTGCCGAGGCTGATTTTTATTGCGCAAAAGCGCCTTGAAGTGCTCTCTAAAGACTTCAGGCAGCGCCGGAAATCCATTTGTCGAGATCACTCTTCGGAGCAGCTCCGACTTTCATATCGACCGGCTCACCATTCTTGAACATGATCAATGTGGGTATCGAGCGCACACCATATTTTATGGCCGTGTTCTGGTTCTCGTCAATGTTGAGTTTGACGATCTTCACCTTGTCGCCAACCGATTCTGAAATCTCTTCAAGGGCCGGGGCAATCATCTTGCAGGGACCACACCATTCCGCCCAAAAATCCACCACTACAGGTGTATCGGCTTCTAAGACCGAAACGTCAAAATCGGCATCTGTAACTGCTTGAGTTGGCATTTCTTCATTTCTCCAGTTCAGCGCTTCGAATCACTCGATTCGCGCCTCAATTTCATGTCTTCAAGGTAGGAACCCGATGGGACGAGGTCAAGGACAGCCCGCAGCGGATGCGATCACGTCGCTTTGATCTGCGCGGACGCTCAAATCATCCTATATAGACAGGATCGTCTCAAAACCGGATGGCTCAATTCAATGGACTCACCGTTTAGCTTTTCAGAAGGCCTTGTCAGGCTGGCCGTTTTCCTCGGCATTTTTGCCGCCATGGCACTGTTTGAAATTGCCGCGCCGCGGCGCCACCTGCTGCATCGCCGCGGGGCGCGATGGTTCACCAATTTTTCCATTGTTGTGCTGGATTCGCTGATTATCCGGGTTTTGTTTCCGGCCGCCGCTGTCGGAATTGCGGTGTGGGCGGACGAGAATAATATCGGGCTCTATCCCTGGGCGGTGACGCAGGGCGTGGCCCCGCCGCCGTGGCTGTTCGGCGTGCTGGTGTTCATTTTCATGGATCTGGCGATCTGGGCGCAACATCTGGTGTTTCACAAGGTTCCCGTGTTCTGGCGGTTCCACAAGGTTCATCATTCCGATCCCGATTTTGATGTGACGACGGCAATCCGCTTTCATCCGGTGGAAATTGTGCTGAGCATGCTGATCAAAGCTGTTCTGATTGTCATTCTGGGTGCACCTGCTCTGGCGATCTTCCTGTTTGAGGTGGTTCTCAATGGTGCTGCCATGTTCAACCACAGCAACGTCAAACTGCCGCAATGGTTTGACGCGTTGTTGCGCAAAGCGATTGTGACCCCTGACATGCACCGGGTTCACCATTCCATCCATCGCCGCGAGATTGACAGCAATTACGGCTTTAATTTTTCCATCTGGGACCGGATATTCCGCACCTACAGGGCCCAGCCGGAGGATGGCCATGAAGGTATGACCATCGGCCTGAAGGATTATCAGAATGGCGAGCCGGTTCGCCTGACCTGGAGCCTGTGGCTGCCGTTTCTCAGAAAAAACTGACCGGGAAATAGCGCAGATATAATTCGGCGAATTTTCCTGTCTTGAAGCTCTCGCGAATGGCGTAATCGAATCCCTGCTTCAATTCGGGTCGGGCCGGCAGGAACGCTATGGCGAACCCCGCGCCGAAAAACCGCGGCTCCAGATAGGGGCCACCAACGAACTGACAACAGTCCTTTGATTGCTCGCCATTGAGCCACAGAGACAGGGACAGACCATCGCCGAAGGTGAAATCCACTTCGCCGTCCCGCAACGCGCGGCGGGCGGCAAACAGGGTGTCATAGGGGCGCAGATCGGCGTTGGAGAAAAAGCCGTTCAGAAACGCCTCATGCGCTGTTGCGGACACATAGCTGATGCTGCGGCCAGCCATCTCTTTCACAGTCGGCGCTGTGTCATTGCCTTTTTTTGCAGCGAAACGCGCCGGCGTCGTGAGATAGGTTTCCGACAGCAGCAGCCCCTCCCCCAAGGCTGCCGGGATGGACAGGCCCGAGACAATGGCATCGCCCTTGCCGTCAGCCAGTGTGGCAACAAGATCCGCATAGGGACGCACTAATATCTGGCAGGAAATCTTCAACTCTTCACACAACACACGGGCAAAATCGACATGAAAGCCCGCCAATTGACCGTCCCTTGCACGATAGCTGAAAGGCGGAAAATCGTCGGTCATCAAAAAGCGCACCGAGCCGATATCTTCGGCGGAGGGTCTGTCACCGACTGTCTTGAAGTCCCAGTAATTGGGAACAGGTCCCACTGTGGTGGCCTGGGTCGCTTTCTCAATGGCAGGTGTTTCGCTATCCTGGGCCAGGCCAGCGGCCGGTGCCAGCAGCCATAGCCCTGCGGCCAACAAGGCGGCTTGAACAGTGATTGATGCAGACCATCCCGGAACACCGCGCCCGGCGACCATGACTTCAGTTCCCGACATGCAAAACCCGCTTTTCTGGCGATGATATTTCCAAGGGAACTGCATGACATATTTCAAATCGAAAATCCATTTTCCCGAAGCCGTTGGTAAGCAGAGTTTGCAAACGATCCGAAAAATGCCGGCGGTGCTGTTGTCCAAGGCAAAATAATCTCCACATCGGGATTGCCCGACCAGCCGGTCTGCGGCATCCCGTTTCCAGTATGTGGCTTTTATGATCGATCAGACCCTGCGTAATTTCTATGAAAACAAGACGACGGAATATGCGGTTGCTGCGCTGGTTATTGTGAATGCAATAACGCTTGGCCTGGAAACCAGCCAGACGGCGATGCAAATTGCCGGACCTGCCCTGTTGCTGGCAGACAGACTTCTGCTCGGCATTTTTACTGTCGAACTGATCGGCCGAATGGTGGCCTATCGCAGGTCGTTTTTTCGCGACGGCTGGCGGATATTCGATCTGGTGATCGTTACCGTTGCCCTGGTGCCGTCAAGCGGAGCGCTATCCGTCTTGCGGGCGCTTCGTATCCTGCGGGTCCTGCGTTTGATCAGCCTGTTGCCATCCTTGCGGCGGGTGGTCGGCGCAATGGTCTCGGCCCTGCCCGGCATGGGGTCGGTTCTGATGTTGCTGACGCTGGTATTCTATGTGGCTTCAGTGATTGCCACCAAACTTTATGGCGACAGTTTTCCGCAGTGGTTCGGCACGATCGGCGGCTCCGCATACTCGCTGTTCCAGATCATGACACTGGAAAGCTGGTCGATGGGTATTGTGCGGCCGGTGATGGAAGAATTTCCCTATGCCTGGGTTTTCTTCGTCGTGTTCATTCTGTTCTCCAGTTTCATGGTCATAAATCTGCTGATCGGGATCATTGTGGGAGCAATGCAGCAGGAGCATGAGGCGGCGCTGCTTGAAGAAGAGGGCGCCGACAAGCATACGCGTCATGACCATCAGGCAGTGCTGGCGGAATTGAAGAGTGTCCGTGCCGAACTTGCAAAACTGCGCGGCGAATTGCGCTCTAAGACCTGAAATGTTTCGACAGTTTCAGACCCTGGCCCTGATAGTTTGACTTCATGTCGACGCCGTATAATGCCTCCGGGCGGCTGAGCATCGGCTCATAGACAAGCCGGCCGATGGTCTGGCCGTGTTCCAGAATAAACGGCACTTCGTGGCTGCGCACTTCCAGAACAGCGCGGCTGCCCAGAAGATTGCCGGATTCATCCCTGGTGTGGCCGAAACCGGGATCGAAGAATCCTGCATAATGCACGCGGAACTCTCCCACCAGGGGATCAAACGGCACCATTTCAGCGGCATAATCCGGCGGCACCTGAACCGCCTCGCGGGACACCAGGATGTAGAACTGATCGGGATCGAGAATCAGCTCGGCGGCACCGCGCGGATAAATCGGTTCCCAGAAATCCAACACCTCGTAAGCGTCCGGCTGATCGACATCGACAACAGCCGAATGCGGCTTGCCGCGATAGCCGATCGGAGCGCCGTCACCTTTGCCCTTCAGGTCAATCGAAAAGGCCAGTCCGCCGGCGATATGCGCCTCGCTGCCAATTACCAGAGGTGTTTCCTCGTGCAGGGCGGCAAGTTCGCTGTCACTGAGTTGCGGATGGCCGCTGCGAAAGCGGATCTGCGACAGGCGCGAGCCGGGTCGCACCACAATCGGGAAGGTTCTGGGACTGATTTCCAGATAGAGCGGACCGCTGTATCCCGCCGGAATCTGATCGAATTCCCGTGCCCTGTCGACGATTACCCGGGTGAAGATATCAAGCCGGCCGGTCGAGCTCTTGGGATTGGCGGATGCGGACAGGCCTGCGGGCAGATGGAGTTGCTCCAGCAGCGGCACCAGATAGACACAGCCTGTTTCCAGCACCGCGCCCTGGCTGAGATCGATCTCGTGCAGCTGATAGCGCGCCAGCTTGTCGGCCACAGACAAATCCGGTCCCGGCAGAAAACTGGCGCGAATGCGAAAGGCGGATTTTCCCAGCCGCAGATCGAGACTGGCCGGCTGAATCTGGCCCTCGACCGGCGCGATTGCGGCACTGATTTCACCGGAGGCGAACAGTTTCTTGATCATGCGGTCCGGCAGTATACCTGCGGACTGTTCACCCGGCTCAATTGTCACAACGCCATCCTGTTCCACCTGTGTCGCGCCTTCCTTAACCGATTGCAGGATTGACGCCAAGCGGCAAGGCGGCTATTGCTGCGCTTCGTGGTCATTTGAGCCGACCGGCTTGCCGCCACGTTAAACAAGGCGCTAAAAGGTCGGAAAGCGTGTAGCCCGCTCCGACCACCCCAGCGTCGGAACGGGTTTTTTTTGGTTTTTTGATGGAGCCAGCAATGCGTAATGATCGATCCCGCCACTATCGCCCCGCCACCCAGATGGTTCATGGCGGTACCATGCGCTCGCAGTTCGGCGAAACCTCGGAAGCGATTTTCCTGACCCAGGGCTATGTCTATGACAGCGCCGAGGCGGCGGAAGCGCGCTTTGATGGCAGCGATCCGGGCTTTGTCTATTCGCGCTACGCCAATCCGACGGTCAAGATGTTCGAAGAGCGCATGAAGATACTTGAAGGTGCCAGCGGTGCCCGGGCGACGGCCAGCGGCATGGCCGCTGTTTACGCCGCGATCGTGTGCGATCTGAAGGCCGGAGATCATGTGGTGGCCGCCAAGGCGCTGTTTGGCTCGTGCCTGTATATTGTCGAGGATATCCTGCCGCGCTACGGCATTGAAACCACACTTGTTGACGGTACGGATCTGTCGGCCTGGAAGGCGGCGATGCGGCCCAACACCAAAACCCTGTTTTTGGAAAGCCCGACCAATCCGCGTCTTGAGGTTCTGGATATTCCCGCCATTGCCGATATTGCCCATCAGGGCGGCGCGCGACTGCTGGTGGATAATGTGTTTGCAACGCCGCTGTGGCAAAAGCCGCTGGCACTGGGCGCAGATGTGGTGGCCTATTCGGCAACCAAACATATTGATGGCCAGGGCCGCTGTCTGGGCGGCGTGGTGCTGTCCGATGAAGAGTGGGTGGAAGACAAGCTTGCTCCCTTTCTAAAACATACCGGTCCCAGTCTCAGCCCGTTCAATGCCTGGACATTGCTGAAGGGCCTGGAAACCCTGCAGCTGCGCGTTGCCGAGCAAACCAGAACCGCAGCAGCGCTGGCCGACTTTCTGGCTGATCATGGCGCGATTGGAGCCTTGCTTTATCCGGGACGCTCCGATCATCCGCAATATGACATTGCCTGCAAGCAGATGGAACAGGGCGGCACCATGATCGCGTTTGAAGTGAAGGGCGGCAAACAGGCTGCCTTCCGCTTTGCCAACGCGCTCAGCCTGATCCGCCTGTCCAACAATCTGGGTGATGCCAAGAGCCTGATCACCCATCCTGCAACCACCACCCATCAGCGTCTGTCCGATGAAGACAAGGTCGAACTTGGCATTGCACCTGGCCTGCTGCGTTTTTCCGTCGGTCTGGAAGATGTTGAGGATTTGAAAGAAGATCTGGACCATGCTTTGTCAGCCTGAGCCGCAGCTCGGATGGCAGGCGGTATTTGTAGCGGGTGCGGTGATAAGTCTGTAGTCTGCGCTGATGGATATCGTTCTTGCCCGCACGTTTCTGGAAATCGCCACATCAGGCAGTTTTTTCAATGCCGCCAAACGTTTGAATGTCACGCAATCCACTGTCAGCGTGCGTGTCAAACGACTGGAAAAGGAACTGGGCAGGACGTTGTTCCTGCGCACCAAATCCGGCACCCAGATGACCCCGGCAGGCGAGCAGTTCGAGCGGTTTGCCCGCTCGATGATGAAGGTCTGGGAAGAAGCCAGATATCAGGTCGGTGTGCCCGACACGTTTCAATCCTCCCTTACCATCGGCAGTCAGTACAGTCTGTGGCCGAAATTCGCGATGCGCTGGCTGCGGCTGCTCGAACGATTCATGCCCGACGTTGCCTTGCGGGCTGAAATGGGCATGCCGGACCGGCTGCTGCGCCTGATGCTGGCTGCATCCTCACCGGATTACCCGCGGCAACTGGATGAATCTTATATTTTCATCGATTGGGGCCCGGAATTTGCCCAGGCCCATAAAACCCATTTTCCCGAATTTCGCGCCTCCCATGTCACCCTGGCGCTCGGCACCCTGTCGGCACGTTATGTGATTGAACACAAACGGGCGGCCTATTTCCCGGCCCGCTTCATTGAAGAGGAAGTTGAAGAGGGCACGTTGCATCTGGTGAATGATGCGCCGGTTTTTCCGTTCCCGATCTATGCGATTTGGAACACGGATTCAGATACGGAACTGGTTGACAGGGCATTGAGAATGCTGCGCCGCGTTGCCAGCCGGGTTGATGACGACCAGCACGAAATGCTGGAAGGGGCGGGTCTGGAAAGCAGTATGGCGCCGCGCCTGATCGATATTATCGAAGGCACTGGGATCGAAGATAATGGGGAAGAAACATCTACTGAAGAATAAACTGCATATAATCTGCGGCAGTGAGGACAGCAGGGGCGTCCAGAATGCGGCTTTCACACAGCATGATCGGCAGGCTGCGTGAAACGCTGCCGCAGATGATCCGCATCTCGGTCTGATACAGCAGAATCTGAGTCTGCTCTGAATCCGCCCGCGTGATCCGGTCAGAAATGCGTGCCGTGTAGCGCCTGTCATCCTGAGAGCTTGCCAGCATGAAGCTGAGTGAGGGCGAACCGTGAAAATCATACAGGAAGGTGTCTTTGACCCAGATCACGGATGCGCCGAGGCCATCGCTGATGACAAAATCAATTTCAGCCCGGCCATAGGTAGGCAGAATCATGTTTGCGGGCTGCAATTGAGCCTTGAATGTCCGCATATCGGTATTTGTATCGATCATCATGTCTCACTCCGCACCACTGCCGTGTCAGTTAAATGATGTGCCTTCGCCGGCACTGCGACCAGGCGTCAAACCGGTCGCGAAGCGCCCCTTCGAAGCTGGATACCGCGACGCCCCCGGTACCCAGCCCGAACCCGTTCCCGGCTGTTTTGCAGCAACAATGCTGTCTTGCGCGAACCCCGGGCTGGGACTGCAGAAGGCTGTCAACGAAAGCGCAATAATCATGGGCGTGCGTGCGCGTCCCCCCGGTATCGTTGACATGGCTGCCTCCTGCAGGGATTGAGAAAGATCAGTTTCGAGACCTATCGGCAGGCTGGATCGTCGTTGCGGACGTCGGTGCAGAAATCCTGCTTCGCCGTAGCGAGCAACTGCTTGCCTTCGCGGATCTGGTCCTGGCCCTTATTGATCAGGATGTCGCCGCGAGTGACGTTCTTTTCGCCGAGCGCGACCAGTTTTTCGCCGCGTTTGTAGTCTTCGGCAACTTCGCTCGCCGCCGCACCGCGCGCAGCAATGGTGTCGCCCAGGCCCGGGCTGCTGACGCAACCACCAAGCAGTCCAGTGACAATTATAGCAGGCATCATAATTTTGATATCAACACTCATATCCAACCCTCACGAGTTCAAGTAGAGCGCTGTCTATCAAAAATTTAACTATTGGAATAACGATAAATAATCATGGGTTATATGATTATTTTTCATTTAAAAACTGAAATGACAAATGCGCGGCTTGACTGGTTTTGCTCATTTTCCGCGCCTCATCAAGCGCTGTTTTCTGCCTTGCAGCCCGGCAATACTCATTGTGCCTGGTAGCGCGACTGCAAAAACCGGGGCACCATCAAGTGTCGGGATCAGAGCCACCGCCCGGCTTCAGGGTCATCCAGCCGATGACCACACGATTGAATGCAGTCACGAAGCAGATCGCGGCGAAACCGTAGGCGATCCAGGAGAACCAGTCTGGAAACAGGCAGAAGGCGACAAACACTGCAATGGTTTCCGTGCCTTCCGCCAATCCGGCGATATAATAGAATGACTTGATGCCCTGCGCGGTGGTGGTGATGTGGCGCCGTTCCGCCATCACGGCATAGGCCAGAAAACTGGAACCGGTCGCATAGAACCCGGCCAGAAGGACTGCAGCTGCCAGAGCATTTGCTTCGGGATCGGCAATTGCAAAAGCCAGCGGAATGGCGCCGTAGAAAAAGAAATCCAGGGTAATGTCGAGAAATCCACCCAGATCGCTCGGCGCGCTGGCGCGGGCAACGGCACCGTCCAGTCCGTCAGCGACCCGGCTCAGCAGCAACAATACGAGCCCCGCCAGATAAAACTGGAATGCGATTGCCAGAGCTGCCAGCAATCCAATGGCAAACCCAGCCAGGGTCACGCCGTTGGCGGTGATATGTTTCGACGCAAGCCAGGCACCGATCCGGTTCAGCGGCGGATCGATCAGTTTTCGCATTTGACCATCAAGCATGGCGTCTTCCCAACTCCGGCTGCTGTTCAATTTCCCGCACTCACTCCGGCTTGGGAGCGGTGTCATCCAATTCCATCTGCAGCACTTGTGTCAGGCGTTGCAGCGCTTGCGGGGAGAGTTCCGCAATTCCCGAGGACATCAGATTTGCCAGGCGGGTCGCCTCCGGGTCGAGCCCGGAGGTGTCGACAATAACCCGCGGATCGGACATGCGGGCCAGCACAACCAGATCTTCCGCATCGTCCCAGATCAAATTGAAATAGGCGATGATCCGTTGCAGCATCAACCACCCCGGAGTGCCACGATGACCGTGTTCCAGCGCCGAGAGATAGGCCGATGAAACGCCAAGCTCATCTGCCATATGTTTCAGCGTCACATCCTTTTGCGACCGCAATTCCCGTAATCTTTGTCCAAGTGGTGTCATGTTCCCTGCAATCCGGGCCGCTTGCGCCGCAGTCTGACATATAATGCGCCGGTACCGCCATGGGGGGCCGCGGCCTCATCATAGCCTGCCACCAATGACACCAGTTCCGGACCGGACAGCCAGATCGGGACCATGCGGCGCAATATCCCGCGCTCGCCGGTATCTGCATTCACAGCTTTACCTTTTCCGGTAATCACCAGCACATAGCGGGCACCGCCGGCCTGGGCCTGATGCAGAAACCCGATGAGGCGATGATGCGCTGCAGCCTGGGTGAGCCCATGCAGGTCCAGTGTTGCATCCAGCGTATTCTGTCCGCGTTTCAGCCGACGCCTGCTTTTGCTGTCCAATGGGGCCAGCAGCAAAGCTTGCGGTCGCTTGGGAGTGGATACCGGCGGATAATAGGCCGGCATGGCAACGCGACTGCTGGAGGACCTGACATGGCGCTGGCCTTCGATGGGAGTCTGGGGGGCCGTTTCAGCAGGTTCCGGGTCTGACACGAATTTCGGCCGCGCAGGATTCACGCTCTCCGTGACCCGGTTCCACAGACGGCGCTCTTCCGGTGACAAATCACGGGATCTGCGGCGTCTCATGAAGATATGCCCAGCTGCCTTCGCGGCAGCAGCAGGGTAAAGCTGCACGGTGCCGCAAATGCGCCCGCCTGGTCTGCCGCCTGATCGCCGCTTCCGCTGAAGAAATCTCCGCGATGCGCGCCGACAATGGCCGAACCGGTATCCTGTGCAATCATCAAGCGGGCCTGATCGCGGCCGTCCTGCCGGTAGCGCACAAAAACGGGTGTGTGAAATGTGTGAAGCAGGCGGTCGACCGCCAGAGAACGGCCCTGTGTCAGTTGAACACCGGCTGCAGCCCTAGGCCCCAACTCCGGCGATAAATCCATTTCCTCCTGAAAGAAAATGAAGGAGCGGTTGCTGTGCAGAATGTCTGATTGCCGATCGGGATGCGCCCGCAGCCAGGCTTTGATAGTCTGCATGGTGATCGCGCCGGATGGCAGCAGGCCCAAGTCTTTCAGCACTTTTCCAATTGCGGTGTAGGCATGACCGGATTTTCCGTCATAACTGACCCGCATCGTGCCGCCCTGCTGCAGGCGGATGCAGGCCGAGCCCTGTATATGAATAAAAAATGCTTCAACCCGGTCGGCCAGCCAGACCAGTTCCAGTCCCCGTCCGGCCAGTGCGCCATCTGCGCCTTCGTGTCCTTCGATTTCACTGCGATCATAATAGGGCACCAGGCCCTTTGCGCAATTGCGTCCAAACCGCAAATCCCGCGGCCAGTCGGATGGCAGGGCAGAAGATCCCTCTGCAGCCGCATCCATGGTCTTGATTTCCACCAGATCCGGGGGCCGCCGCAGCAACGGGACAGGAAATGTTTGCGAGGGCGTCAGTGAACCTTCCACCACCGGCTCGTAATAAGCGGTCAGAAGGCCGGGATATTGCGCCGCCGGCGCGGTCGCGTCCGCTATTTCGACTGGAACAAAATGACTTTCGAAAAAGCGCCTCGCCGCCAGATCGTCCTGAATGCTGTCGGCCGCCGCACGCGCAGCGGCGAAAATTGTACCCAAAGCTGCCCCGTCCACACCAAAGCGTCTGGTCTTTGGGCCCAGATCACCGGTAAAAAGTGCGGCGCTGCGCAAAAAACAACTGAAGGCGACCAGATGTTGGTCGCCCGCCCAATCCGGCAGGTCTCTGAAGTTGAGAGGTTGAAAGGCCGTATGCACCATATCTGCCCCGGCCGTCTGCAAAACTCAGTCGGCGGCTTCAGTGGCAACCAGCCGCCAGTTCGGATCGCGTTCCCGCGGATCGCGGGCAAAGGTCCAGATGTCGGTGACTTCGGTGACCTTGCTGGAATTGCCGTCAATCACATCGCCAGCCTGATTGCGCGTTGCAGAAATCAACTCGCTGACAAACCGGATCGTGACGCGCAATTCGGTCTCGTCGCCTTCGGCTCCGACAATTTTGGCTTTTTCAATACCGACAAATGTAAAGTCCACGGATTCAGAACGGCTTTCGCGCTCGGCAATCGCCTCTTCAAATCCGGCATAGACCTCTGGGGACAACAATGGCTTCAACTGGGTGCGGTTACCGGCAGCATAGGCTGTGACGATCATTTCGTAGGCAACGCGCGCGCCGGCCACAAACTCTTTGGGATCAAATTCGGGATCGACGGCCAGAACAGGGGCAACGAGCTTGTTGATGGCCACGGTCTTCGGATCGACATCCTCGTCGACCTCCTTGTGGCCGTCGTCCTGCCCGTCACTGCGTTTTGGCAGATTGATGACATTGTCATTCGATGATTTCTGACCGGTTTTCGGTTTGTCAGCGTAAGGATCATAGGGACGCCGCTCCTGGCCGGTCCGTTTTCCCAGAACGCCGCGCAGGCGTAGAAAGAAAAACACCGCTATGGCGACGAAGATCAGAGTATAAAAATCGAAAAACTGCATGAATGTTCTGCTCACACCTTCACTTAGCCACGGCCCGCTCACGACGTGTGGCGCGCATCTGCGCTTTCTTAGTCCTGTTTTAAAGATAGCGCTAGGACTGATCCGCGCAAGTGTTGAAAGCTCTGCAATCCTTATTTGGCATATCTTTGTCGAGAAAACTGCTGAAAATTCTCGTTTTTCCGGTTAAACCACCTATCTGCGGGACAATGGAGACCCAAATATGCGCTTTTCTTTGATACCTTTTGCCCTGCTCATCATACCGCTGCTGGAAATAACCGCCTTTGTTGTGATCGGCGGCGAAATCGGCGTTTGGGCGACACTGACACTGGTTGTGGTCACGGCTGTGATCGGCTCATTTCTGCTGCGCTGGCAGGGCGTCTCGCTTCTGCGTCGCATTCAGACTGATCTTGCGGCAAAACGCCTGCCGGCGAAAGATCTGGTACGAGGCGCAATGCTGGTGATCGCGGGTATTCTGCTGCTGACCCCCGGCTTTGTCACCGATACGCTCGGATTTTTACTGTTTGTGCCGCCGGTTCAGGAAGCGGTTTGGCGGTTTTTGAAATCCAGAATTCATCTGGTCGGTGCGGCAGCATCCGGCGGCGCGGCCACCCGGCAAAATTCAAATCCGTCCGGCGGCCCGTCACGCGCAGGCGAAACTGTCGTGGAGTTGGATGCAGAGGAGTTCACACGCAATGATCCTGACAGTCCGTGGGTGGACGGTCCGGAGGACGATTCCAGGCGCTAACAGGTTGCTGAAAAACCCTCTCGCCAATCCGGACTGATTGTGATTCTGTTGTTTTGATAAAACGGAGGGATTTGTGGTGCGTGGTATCGAGAATTCTGACGCTGGTCTGTTTTCCTAT
>CAXBCI010000016.1:0-73719 GCA_963974065.1 uncultured Hyphomicrobiales bacterium
CAACAGAATCACAATCAGTCCAGATTGGCGAGAGGGTTTTTCAGCAACCTGCTAGTTTGCTGTTGAGGCTCGTTCAATCAAGGCCAGGCAACGGATTTTTGTGTTTTGTTCTTTTTATGTTCCATTTCAAATCAACATGCATTAGCCTTTGGAGAATTGCAAGATGCCTGCGTGATTCCGTTGCCGGGGCCTTGAATAGCGTTCGCAAAACGCCAAATTGCGAACGACACCTGCTGCCCTTCCAATTCTTTTGGTGTCCCACTCCTGTTCAGACGGTCAAATGAGTTCTATGCCCAGCAAATCCAGCTCCGGAAAACGCAGCCAATCCAGTGCGTCTCGCAATCATGCTCCGATGATTTCTGTTCGCGGTGCCCGTGAGCACAATTTGAAGAATATCGACATTGATCTGCCGAGAGACAAGCTGATCGTGATGACCGGCCTGTCGGGCTCTGGCAAATCGTCACTGGCGTTTGACACGATCTATGCAGAGGGCCAGAGACGCTATGTGGAATCCCTGTCGGCCTATGCGCGGCAATTTCTGGAAATGATGCAAAAACCGGATGTTGACCAGATCGATGGTCTGTCTCCGGCGATTTCCATTGAACAGAAGACGACGTCGCGCAATCCGCGCTCAACCGTGGGAACCGTCACCGAAATACACGACTATATGCGGCTGCTGTTTGCCCGTGTCGGAGTTCCCTACTCTCCCGCCACAGGGTTGCCGATCGAAAGCCAGACCATCAGCCAGATGGTTGACCGCATCCTCCATTTGCCGGAAGGCACGCGGCTTTATCTGCTGGCTCCGATCGTGCGCGGGCGCAAGGGAGAATATCGCAAGGAACTGGCGGAGCTGCAGAAAAAGGGCTTTTTGCGCATCAAGATTGACGGCGCCTATTACGAGATTTCCGAGGCACCCGTTCTCGACAAGAAATTCAAACACGACATCGATGTCGTCGTGGATCGGATCGTGGTGCGCCGTGATATTTCGTCCCGGCTGGCGGATTCTCTGGAAACTGCTTTGGGGCTGGCAGATGGCATTGCGGTTGCAGAATATGCCGACAAGGCAGATGGCGCGGATGCGCCGGAGCGGCTGATATTCTCGGAGAAATTTGCCTGTCCCGTCTCCGGCTTTACCATTGCCGAGATCGAGCCGCGGCTGTTTTCCTTCAACAATCCGTTTGGCGCCTGTCCAACCTGTGACGGGCTTGGCTCGGAAAAGCGGATCGCCGAGGATCTGGTGATCCCGGACCCGGAAATTTCCATCGCCAAGGGCGCTGTCGCGCCGTGGTCCCGCTCCACATCCCCCTATTATCAGCAGACCCTGGCAGCCATCGGTAAAGTCTACGGGTTCGGTCTGCGCGATAAATGGTCGAAATTGTCTGCCGAGGCGCAGACCGCAGTGCTGTTTGGAACCGGCAAGAAGGAAATCACCTTCACCTATGATGACGGTTTGCGGTCCTACAAGACGAAAAAGCCATTTGAAGGTGTCATTCCCAACCTCGAACGGCGCTGGCGCGAAACAGATTCATCCTGGGCGCGTGAGGACATTGATAAATTCATGTCCTCGGCACCGTGCCAGACCTGTGAAGGCTATCGATTGAAGCCGGAGGCCCTGGCGGTAAAGATTGCAGGGCGGCATATTGCCCAGATCTCGGAACTATCAATCCGCAAGGCGATGCACTGGTTCGAGACGCTGCCGGCGGAATTGACTGACAAGCAGAATGAAATTGCCGGGCGTATCCTGAAGGAAATCCGCGAAAGACTGGCATTCCTCAATGATGTCGGGCTGGATTATCTGACCCTGTCGCGCAATTCGGGAACATTGTCCGGCGGTGAAAGCCAGCGGATCCGCCTTGCATCGCAGATCGGCTCCGGTCTGACCGGCGTGCTTTATGTGCTTGATGAGCCATCCATCGGTCTGCACCAACGCGACAATGACCGGCTGTTGACGACGCTGAAACATCTGCGCGATCTCGGCAATACAGTCATCGTTGTCGAACATGATGAAGAAGCCATTCTGACAGCGGATCACGTGGTTGATGTCGGGCCACTTGCCGGAATTCACGGTGGTGAAATTATTGTCTCCGGCACTCCTGACAAGATCATGAAATGCACCAAATCCCTGACCGGGCAATATCTCTCCGGCCAGTTGTCGATCCCGCTTCCAAAAACGCGGCGCAAGGCGGTGAAAAACCGGAAAATCACTGTCAAAGGCGCGACCGGCAACAATTTGAAAGATGTCACCGCGTCCATACCACTTGGCACATTTTGCTGTATCAGCGGCGTTTCGGGCGGCGGCAAGTCAACCCTGCTGCTGGACACGATCTACCGCGCTGTTGCCAAACATCTGAATGGTGCGAGGGCCCTGCCCGCTCCTTACAGCTCGATCACCGGGCTGGAGCATCTCGACAAGGTCATTGATATCGATCAGTCACCGATCGGTCGCACGCCAAGGTCCAATCCGGCGACCTATACCGGGGCCTTTACACCAATTCGCGAATGGTTTTCAGGCCTGCCTGAATCCAAGGTCAGAGGTTACGCGCCGGGCCGGTTCTCGTTCAATGTCAAAGGTGGACGCTGCGAGGCGTGCAAGGGCGACGGCGTAATCAAGATCGAAATGCATTTTCTGCCTGATGTTTATGTCACCTGTGATGTCTGCAAGGGCAAGCGCTACAACCGCGAGTCGCTTGAGGTCCAGTTCAAGGGAAAATCGATTTCCGACGTGCTGGATATGACGGTTGATGAAGGTGCAGTATTCTTCTCGGCGGTGCCGGCTGTGCGCGACAAGATGCTGACCCTGCAGCGTGTCGGGCTGGGCTACATCAAGGTTGGTCAACAGGCCACAACACTGTCCGGCGGCGAGGCGCAGCGCGTGAAACTGGCCAAGGAACTGTCCAAACGGTCCACCGGCCGGACCCTGTATATTCTCGATGAACCCACCACAGGTCTGCATTTTCACGATGTCGCCAAGCTGCTGGAAGTGCTTCATGAGCTTGTCGATCAGGGTAATTCCGTTGCCGTCATCGAACACAATCTTGAGGTCATCAAAACCGCCGACTGGGTGATTGATATCGGGCCGGAAGGTGGCGATGGCGGCGGAGAAATTGTGGCAGAGGGAACGCCTGAAGACATTATTCAGGAAGAACGTTCCTATACCGGCAAATTTCTCAAGGACCTGCTTGACCGGCGGCCCGAAAAAACAGCTGTGATGCAGGCCGCAGAATAGTTCCGCGCCTGCGTGTAGTTTGAAAAAGCTCTGCCAGTGAGGCGCTTTCAGGCACTTTCCAATCGCTGAAAACTGCAAAACCCGCTTTGAAGACTGCTGAAATCGGGCAGGCAATCGGCCCCACGTAAACTGGACCAACCAACTTATTGATTTTCCGAATAAAATTGTCTGAGGCCTGCGTTTTCTGCACGTCTGACATGTTGTTTTGTCACTCCTCAAATGCTGCAACGCACCCTAAGTATCGTTCATCAGGGAAACACAAGAAACCTGATCAATTGAAACCGTTAGACAGAAACATTCGGAGACTTAAATGCCATTTTCTTCCATCACAGAATCCTACCGCAACTGGCGCCAGTACCGCAAAACCATGGACGAACTTTCCCGTCTGTCACCACGTGAACTCGACGATCTCGGTATTGCCCCTTACCAGATCCGCAGTGTTGCACGCAGTGCACGCCGTGGTTAAGCCAGCGCTTATCCGATCCGCCAAAGAAAAGGCCCACAACGCATCAGCGTGTGGGCCTTTTTAGTATTACGTATTGATATTATTCCCTATCTTCCAACGCGACTATCCACATTTCGCCAACATCGCCGCACCTACAGTGTGAAGTGGCCTATAGACGCAGGCCTTGCGGCCGCTCTTTGTACCAGGCTTTCAATGGCATGATGACGGGTGGCTGGCCGTTGTCTCGGACCCAGGAATCAACCGCAAAAGCCTGACTATTCGTTTTCTGGATGACGACCGCTGTTGCGTGCGGATAGCGGCCGTCGAGGAAAAAGCCACGAGCCTTGGGCCGCCCTATGCGATGATGGATCAGATAGCCAGTGTCGGCAGCAAGTTTCAAAAGGCTGGTGGTGTTGGTCGCTTCGTCAATACAGTCCATCTGACCCGGCTTGTTAACGGTCGAAAAATCAAATCCACCAACATCATTGCCGGACCCGACCTGCGGCGCGACACGCTTTTCAAACCATTGCACTGCGCGGCTCATGGCGTTGCGTTCCTGCTCAGGAGAGGATGCTCCAGATGCCAGAATTGTCTTCAGCTGCTGCATGTCGCGCGGTGTAAAATCAACCCGCTCTTTTCTGGCGCAGCCGGTCCCGTGGCAGACATAGACCGATGTTCCTCTGGGTGCGAGTCCATCCTGGCTGGCATACCAGCTTAGTGGATCGCCTTCCCCGGCCTGGATACATCCGGAAAGTATGAGTGCAAATAGAACAATCAAAATTTGTCGCATGGTTTCCCCTGTCCTGTGCAGATCGAATAGGTTAATTTCCCGGCAAAAGCCAGATGCATCAAGGTCGGATGTGGTAGAGAATTTCATGATGCCACCAAGCCATGAAGCCTTTTCCAGACTGCTGACATAGCGGAGAGAGATATGACGAACACTGCCGTTCACGTTATTGGCGGAGGTCTGGCCGGTTCGGAGGCGGCCTGGCAACTGGCACGGCGTAAGGTGCCCGTTGTGCTTCATGAAATGCGTCCGGTTCGCGGAACCGATGCGCACAAGACTGACCATCTGGCAGAACTTGTGTGTTCCAATTCGTTCCGCTCCGATGATGCGCAAAACAATGCTGTCGGTCTCCTGCACGCAGAATTGCGGCTTGCAGATTCGCTGATCATGGCCTGTGGCGACGCCAATCAGGTGCCGGCAGGCGGCGCACTGGCGGTCGACCGTGAGGGATTTTCCGCCGCCGTGACGGCTGCGCTGGAAAATGAGCCGCTGATCACCATCAGCCGCGAAGAGATCAACGCGATTCCACCGCAGGAATGGGAGAGTGTCATTATCGCGACAGGGCCATTGACTTCCCCTGCCCTGTCGAGTGCCATTGCTTCCCTGACGGATGAGTCAGCGCTTGCTTTCTTCGATGCGATTGCGCCGATTGCATATTTTGACAGCATCGATATGTCCGTGGCCTGGTTTCAGTCGCGATATGACAAGGTCGGGCCCGGCGGCACTGGTGCTGACTATATCAATTGTCCGATGGACAAGGCGCAATATGAGCAGTTCATTGATGCGCTTCTGGAAGGTGACAAGACAGAATTCAAGCAATGGGAAGACACGCCCTATTTCGAAGGCTGTATGCCGATTGAAGTGATGGCCGAGCGCGGCCCCGAAACGCCGCGGCATGGCCCGATGAAGCCAAGGGGTCTGACCAATGCGCACAATCCGGCGGTGAAACCTTATGCAGTGGTGCAATTGCGACAGGACAATGCCCTGGGTACGCTCTACAATATGGTCGGCTTTCAGACCAAATTGAAATATGGCGTCCAGAAAGATATTTTTCGGCTGATTCCGGGTCTTGAAGAGGCGGAATTCGCCCGGCTCGGCGGCCTTCACCGCAATACATTTCTGAATTCACCGGTTCTTCTGGACGACAGTCTGCGATTGAAAGCCGATCCGCGTCTGCGGTTTGCCGGCCAGATCACCGGCTGTGAGGGTTATGTGGAATCAGCCTCCATGGGGCTTCTGGCCGGACGGTTTGCGGCGGCTGAATGGCATGGCGAAGACCGAATTCTGCCTCCTGAAACCACCGCGTTTGGTGCCTTGCTGTCGCATATCACCGGCGGTCATCTGGCATCAGAAGAAGCTCCGGGAAAACGCTCATTCCAGCCGATGAATATCAATTTCGGTCTGTTTCCGCCGGTTCCGGCAGTAAATGAAATCGATGGCCGCAGATTGCGCGGCAAGGAAAAAACCATCGCGAAACGTCAGGCGATCTGCGAGCGGGCCCTGACGGATTTTAAGGTCTGGCTGCACAAATCAGGCAGCAAAATAGCGGCGTAATGCTGTTTTCCGCAAATTCAGAAACACGGCCAGCGTTTTGATGCGCGCCACAGATGCCAGATCAGACGTGCTGTGCTGAGCTCTGCAGCTGTGCCACTGTCACCTGAAAGTCGTGTCGCCTTTGAGAGTTGCATCGAGACAGGGGCGAGTTGCAGAAACGCCGGTCTCAAGGTTGCGGGAACCGCAGCCGCGGCTGTGATGGCCCGCAGACGATAGGATTCTGCAAAAGCACAGATTTGCCCGATGGCTTGCTTACGGTCCGCCGATTGTGAATTCAGGAACGGGTTTGCCGACATACCGGCCGCCTGGCGGATATGCGGCGGCAGATAACGGGCGGCTCGCTGGTGCGCCTCTGTTCGATCTGTCAGTAGCGGGCGCAAAACCCGGCGCCAGAGTGTGAGCATACAGGCCAGATAGCCGGACAGCTCTGCGGCCTGTGCAGAACGGGCGCGATCCAGCACCAGACACGACAGTTGCAAAATGGTACCTTCGGTCTGTCCGGCATAGGCTTCAAACCCTTGCTGATCTTCAATCGCATCATCATACAGATCGAAAATACGGCCATCCAGATAATTGCTCAGAACGTCCGGTAAAATGGCATGACGTCTGGTGATTTCCAGCATGATATGAGCCAGCGGACTTGCTGAGGCTTCCGCGTCTCGCTCACCGTGAAACACCTCACGCCACCATTGCAGCCGGATTTCTCCGGCCATCGCTTCGCGCGTTGTACGGGTAATTTTTTCCATTTCCAGATCAAAGGCGTACAGCGCCAGTATGTCGACACGCTGCGGTTCGGGGATGAATTGGGCGGCGAAGAAACGGGCGGGATCAGCGGAGCGGATCAAACCTGGCAGATGGTTCTCACCATCCTCATGGCTCATCGAATAGTCTCAACCGGCAACAGGGCCGCAGCGACCTGACGTCCTTCTGCAAGGATGACATTAAAGGTCCTGATTGCAGCTCCGGTGGACATGATTTCAAAGCGAACGCCCGCGTCACGCAAGGCCTGGCGGGTTTCCTTGTCAGGGAAAACTCCGGTGTCGCCCATGCCAAGGAACAGCAATTCTACGGCGTCCGCTTCGGCGACAACCCGGTCAAGCCGCTCAATGGTGACGTCCTGCGGCTGTGCGGCGCTCCATCCGTAAATTCCCGATGGCAGAGCCAGAATGCCGCCGCGATGCGACATTTCGGCAAAGCGGAAACCGCCATTGCCGTAAGCATCTATCGGTGCACGGCCCGGGAAATATGCCGGTTTGATAATAGTGCCGGGTGATCCGGCCGTCGGGTGCTGCTCGGGCGGCGGCGTGTGTTCAGGTTTTTCTGCCCGGTCTGTCATGCAGCGCCGGAACTTTCCACTTCCTCGGTTCCTTTCGCCACATCGGTGCTGCGCAATTTGAGGAAAATCAGCAGCGGAGCGGCAATGAAAATCGAAGAATAGGTACCGATCACCACCCCCCAGATCATGGCGAAGGTGAAGGATGCGATCACTTCACCACCGAACACATAAAGCGCGATCAAGGCAAGCAGGGTTGTGATCGATGTCAATGCGGTTCTTGACAGGGTCTTGTTAATCGCCATGTCGAGAAGTTGGCTTATGGGCAAGCGTTTGTATTTACGCAGTTTTTCGCGGACGCGGTCATACACCACCACAGTATCGTTCAGTGAATAACCGACAATGGTCAGAACCGCCGCAATGCTCGCCAGACTGAATTCCAGTTGCAGCAATGACAGCATCCCGATGGTTAGAATGACGTCGTGAACCGTTGCAATGACGGCGCCAACGGCAAACTGCCATTCAAAGCGAAGCCAGATGTAGACCAGAACAGCACCCAGAGAGGCAATAACTGCTAAAATCCCGGTCTGTGTCAGTTCTCCGGAAACTGTCGGACCTACAACTTCGACACGCCTGAATTCCACATTTCCGCTCAACACGCCGCGAACTGTCTCGACAACTTCCTGCTGCGCCTCCTCCCCGCCATCCTGCTGTTGAATACGAATCAACACATCGTCGGGCGCGCCGAATTCCTGAACCTGAACATCGCCCAAATCCAACGACGACAACAGGTTGCGGATCACACCGACATCGGCAGGACCATCGAGGGTCTTGATTTCGATCAGCGTGCCGCCACGAAAATCAATGCCCAGATTGAGGCCATTGACCGCAAACAGGATGATGCTGACCACCACGGCTGCTGCTGATAAAGGAAACGACCATCTTCTATGCCGCATGAAGGCAATTTTTGTGTCGTCAGGAATAAGTTTCAAGGTCCGCATGGCGTTTCTCCCGTCCTAAATCGGCACTGTTGTGGGCCGTCTGCGGCGGACCCAAAACGCCACGATCAGGCGGTTCACGGTAAATGCAGAAAAGACTGTTGTGACGATGCCGATTGCCAGAGTGATGGCAAAGCCGCGAATTGGACCTGACCCAAGAGAAAACAGGATTATTGCGGCAATCAGCGTTGTGATATTGGCATCAAGAATGGTTCCAAGCGCGCGTTTGTAGCCGGCATCGATAGAAGCGATGGCGTTTCTGCCGGCGCGCGCCTCCTCGCGGATACGCTCATAAATCAGCACATTGGCGTCAACCGCCATACCAATCGTCAGGATGATACCTGCGATACCCGGCAAAGTCAGCGTCGCCTGCAACATTGACAAAACACCGATAATCATGATGATGTTGATGGCCAGCGCGACATTGGCAAATACGCCGAACAGACCGTAGGAAACTATCATGAATATCAGCACTGCTGCTGCTGCGAGAATACCGGCGATTTCTCCGGCCTCAATCGAATCCTGACCCAGGCCCGGTCCGACGGTGCGTTCTTCAACGATGGTGAGATCGGCGGGCAGCGCCCCTGCACGCAACAGGATCGACAGATCATTTGCCGTCTCAACGGAAAAATTACCGCTGATCTGGCCGCTTCCACCCAGAATTGGCTCGCGGATGACCGGAGCGGAAATCACCACTTCGTCGAGAATAATTGCAAACGGCCTGCCGACGTTTTCCGTGGATGCGCGGCCAAAATCGCGGGCTCCGGAATTATTGAAACGGAATGTTACCAAAGGTTCATTGGTGCGCTGGTCGAATCCGGGCTGGGCGTCAACCAGATCTTCGCCGCTGACGATTTCGCGGCGCTCAATCACATAGGGTATTGGCGGACTGTCAGATGAAAAAAGCACTTCAGAGCCTGATGGCGGGCGTCCCTGCAGAGCCTGCTCTGCCGACATTTCCTGACTCACCAGGCGAAAACTCAACCGCGCAGTCTGTTTCAGAATATCTTTCAAACGCTGTGGATCGCCCAGCCCCGGAACCTGGACCAGAATACGGTCTTCGCCCTGTCTTTGGATGTTCGGCTCGGTGGTTCCAAGTTCATCAACGCGGCGCCGGATCACTTCAATTGACTGATCAACTGCCGAACTGACGCGCTGGGCAATGCCTTCCGGCGTGAACGTCAAGCGGATCAGGCCACCATCATCAATGTCGAGCACGACTTCCGTGATCGGGATGCCGCCGGACAGCAATCCTCCGGGAATTGGCTGGATAATATCCTGCAATGCCTCACGAGCGGCCTCGCTCTGTGCCGGATCGCGCAACCGCGCCTGGACAGTTTGGCCATCAGTCGTCAGTCCGGTATAGCCGATGCGCTCGTCGCGCAAGGCGGTGCGTAAGCTGTTACGCAGATCTTCCAGCCGGGTTTCAATGAGGTCCTTACGTTCGACCTGCAGCAGCAGATGTGCGCCACCCTGCAGATCCAGCCCCAGCACCAGTTGGCCGCCGGGGATCCAGGCTGGCCATTGATCGGCGACATCCTTCGGCATCAGGTTCGGAACGGCGGCAATAACGCCCACGAGCACGGTCAGGACAATGGCTATTGTCTTGATCGGAGAAAAATAAAGCATTCAGTTACCCGTCAGATATGGCGAAACCATTATGGATGTTCAGGATGTGAAATGTTGCACCTGTATGGTCAGGCGTCGTCTTTTGCCGGCTCGCCCTTGGCGCGCACATCGGAAACCATGCTGCGAACGATGCGCACGCGCACGCCCTCGGCCAACTCGACCTGCAACTCTCCGTCATCGATCACTTTCGTGACTTTGCCAATCAGACCGCCACTTGTGACGATCGTGTCGCCGCGGCGGACCGCTGTGATCATTTCTTCATGTTTTTTCACCCGCTGACGCTGGGGGCGGATGATCAGAAAATACATCACGACGAAAATCAGCACGAAGGGAAGTAGGCTGGTGGCCAGACCAGCACCGCCACCGGCGGCCTGCGCGAATGCGGGCGTTACAAACATCAGTCAATCCTGTCTTTTTTACAATTCCGCAGCAGAACATGAAGCTGCGGTTTTCTTGGTGTTATGTGTCCAGAAAGTCCCGCGGACTATACTCACGGCGGTTTGCTTTGCAAGTATCAACCGCCGGACAAATCATAACAGCTTTGCAAATGGGGCATCTGCCCATAAATTGCCAGCGAAAACCGCGACAAACCGCGCCTAATTCCCGAACATGGATAGTTTATGACACAGAATCCGACTGATCTCCTGCAACCGACACTTATTCGCATCGCTGACGCGCTTGAGCGCATGGCTCCCGATTCTACTGATCTTGTGGATTTTGATGCAACCGATGCATTTGTATGGAATGCCCGCTCAGGCGCTCTGAAACCGGTGCACAAGGTCAATCGAGTGGATATCGAACTGTTGCAGGGTATTGAACAGGTGCGTGATATCCTGCTGCAGAACACAATGCAGTTTGCTACGGGTTTTCCGGCAAACAACGCCCTGCTCTGGGGGGCGCGTGGTATGGGAAAAAGTTCGGTGGTCAAGGCTATCCATGCACATGTCAATGATCTGGCGGATTCAGCGGCACATCAACTGAAATTCATTGAGATTCATCGAGAAGATATCGAATCGCTGCCGGATTTAATGGCATTGCTGGCTCAACAGCCATTTCGGTTTCTGCTGTTTTGCGACGATCTGTCGTTTGATAATGACGACACATCCTACAAGGCGCTGAAAGCTGCTCTGGACGGCGGAATCGAAGGCCGTCCGGAAAATTTGCTGCTGTACGCGACTTCTAACCGGCGGCATCTGATGCCGCGCGACATGATCGAGAATGAAAGATCGACGGCAATCAACCCCAGCGAAGCGGTTGAGGAAAAGGTTTCCCTGTCCGACAGGTTCGGTCTTTGGCTGGGATTTCATAAATGCAGCCAGGACGATTATCTCAAGATGGTGCGCGGTTACCTCGACCATTTTGGCATTGAGGTCAGCGAAGCGGAGTGGCGGCCTGCCGCTCTGGAATGGGCAACCACCCGTGGTTACCGCTCGGGCCGGACGGCCTGGCAATTTATCCAGGATTTGGCGGGGAAAAAGAAAGTGACGCTGAAGCCATAAGCTCCAGCGCCACACTCATTGGGCGGATATTGGTGTCTGGTCAAACGCCGCCCAAATAGTCAAGGGGATTGACTGGCGTCGATCCCTTGCGAAGCTCAAAGCGTAATTGTGGAGAGCTGACCGAACCAGTTGCGCCGGCCTCAGCAATTTCCTGACCACGCCGTACCTGGTCACCGCGGCGCACGGTGAGTGAACGGTTGTGCGCATAGGCTGTGACCCAACCCTCAGAATGTCGGACCAGAACCAGATTACCGTAACTTTTCAATTCGTTACCTGAATAGATTACAACACCGTCTTCAGCAGCCTTGACCGGCGTTCCATCCGGCACAGCCAGATTGATGCCATCGTTGCGTTCGCCATTGGTCTTGTCGCCAAAGGTGGAAATTATCCGGCCACGAACCGGCCAGCGGAACGCGAGCGCACTGTCACCAGCCTGCGTTGACGGTTCCTGTTGCTCAGCTGCCGGTGGTGTATAGGCCACCGGTGTGACCTGCTCGACAGGTGTCACCCGGACAGGTTTTGGTGCGTCAGCTTCACTGGCGGTCTGCACAAGCCTTGGCTGCTTCGGTGCGCTTTGAACCGAAGCTGCCGGCCGCGCCTGAAGTGGTTCCCTTGGCTGAAGTTCAGCGGTGCGCACGGGTGCACTCTGAGCTTGTGCGCTCTGACTAGCGCCCCTTCCGGGAATCACCAACTGCTGTCCGATTTTGATATTGCTCGACTGGCCAAGATCATTGGCCGCCGAGAGGCTGCTGACGTTTACGTTGTACCGCTGGGCTATATTGAACAACGTATCACCGGATGAAACCCGGTGGGTTCCGTTTGCGGAACTCGCCGTTCTGGCCTGAACTGCGGGTGCGGTAACAGCAGCACGAGTCGGCTGAAGTGTGTTTTCCGGGAAAGGCTTCAGCGTTGCCTGAGCCGCACTGGGATCCGGAGGTGTACTGCGTCCCTTCGCATAGGCGGGAATCGTCAGATATCGCCCCGCGACCACATCCCGCGAACCGGAAAGTCCGTTCGCAGTCAGGATGGCCTGCTCCGGCACTCCATAGCGCCGGGATATCGAAGACAGAGTGTCCCCCGGCGTGACAGTTATTGTGGTGCCGCCAGTTGTGGTCCAGCCGGAAGCGTTTTGACCCGATGACGGGTTTGGCGCTTGGGAAGCCTGATAGGACCGGTCGAAATTATTATCCGGCATCGGGCGATATTGCGCCCCGCCCGTACTTTCCTGAGCTGACTGATAGGTCTGGATTGGCTGCAGATTTTGTTGAGCTACACCGGTTTGCCGCGCATCTCCGTACTGCTGCGAATTGCCCATTGCAACTGCGGGCATCGGCTGTCGGACTGGCTGCCCCAAAAATGCTTTTTGTGAAGCAATCGCGGCAGTATATTCCTGATCGCTGATCCGGGAAAAATTATTACTGCAGGCAACCACAGTCCCCGAAAGGAACGAAATAAAGAGGGCCCTGGAAATTACGCGGGCGGCCCGGCTCCGCGAATACGCATTACTCATAAACATCGGCATACTCACGCCTGTACTCAAAAACACAGACGAAGTATTAACCCTGACACCCTTTATAAATGCTTAAATTTGTTCAGACTTCAGGGGCAAGTGATCAGTCGTCGCTGACACGGCCTGGAACGAGTGGCGGAAACTCGCCATATCCGATGGTTTTTGAGGAAGTTTTACCCTCCTCTCTGCTGAACAGCGTGATTGTCTCTTCGCCGTGCCCCTGATCCATCGGCGCAATCAAGCGGCCGCCGATGGCCAGTTGATCCAACAAAAAAGCAGGCTCTGTTTCACAGGCAGCGGTTAAAATAATGACGTTGAATGGCGCCTGACGCGGCCATCCCTTATGTCCATCGCCACTGAACAGCGTCGCGTTCAAAATGCCATCCTTTGCCAGATTTCTTTCAGCCATCTGTGTCAGGGGACGGACGCGTTCAACGCCGTAAACCCGGCGGCATAATCGTGCCAAGAGCGCACTCTGGTATCCACACCCAACTCCGATGTCGAGAACCTTATCCTGGCGCTGCAATTTCAACGCGTTCAGCATGACCATCACAAGACTGAGAACACCGGCGCTCTGGCCATGTCCGATGGCATGATCGCGGTCCTGCCACATGTCTTCTTTCGTCAGTCCTGGAATGTAAATTCGCCGGTCAGTCTGTTCCAGTGCTTTCAGCAAGCGCACGTCGGAAATGCCAAGTTCACGCAAGCGCAATATGAAAGCAGGCAAGTGATGGCTGTGCGGCTCTATGAATCCGGCCACATGTTTTTCCTAATCTGCCAGATATGAATAATAGTCCAGCGCCTCATCGGCAGTCAGATCCATTTTCAGGGGCGTCACGGAAATGAAGTTTCTTTGCAAAGCATCCAGATCGGTCCCGGCAATCACATCCTGGCTCTGGCGGCGATGGGTCAGCCAGTAATACGGATTTCTGCGTCCGTCATCACGCTTGTCCAGAAACAGTCCATGGGTCAGCGCGCCCTGCCGGGTCAGTTCTATTCCGGAGACGGCATTTGCAGCACAATTGGGAAAGTTGATATTAATCAGGATGCCCTTCTCGATGCCTTTGTCGAGAATTTTCTGAATCAGTCCGCTGGCATGTGTACTGGCTACTTCCCAGGGAATCGGATTGCCCGAAGTCCAGTCATAGGCCTGGCTGAGCGCTATACTGGGAATGCGCAGCATGGTTCCTTCCATGGCAGCAGCTATCGTCCCTGAATAGGTCACATCATCTGAGATGTTCTGCCCGGAATTCACACCGGAGAGAATCAGATCAGGCACTTCAGGCATGACTTCGCGCACGCCCATGATCACACAATCCGTCGGCGTGCCGCGCAAGGCATAGACTTGCCGCTCGATTTTGCGAAGCCGTAGAGGATCGTTCATGGTGAGTGAGTGCGACAGGCCACTTTGATCTGTTTCCGGCGCCACCACCCAGACATCAGAGCCGGTTTCAGAGGCGATCTGTCTCATGATCGCCAGTCCGGGAGCGTTGATGCCATCATCATTTGTAACGAGAATGCGCACTGGGCTTACTCCGGCTGGCCGTCTATATGGGTTAATCCTCCCATATAGGGCCTCAATATTTCGGGAATATCAATACCGCCATCGGTGCGTTGATAATTTTCCATAACGGCAATCAGGGCACGGCCGGTGGCAACACCGGAACCGTTCAGTGTGTGAACGAAGCCGAGAGACTTGCCATCTAAATCCCTGTAGCGAGCCATCATGCGTCTGGCCTGAAAATCCCCGCAGACAGAGACACTGGAAATTTCGCGATACATATTCTGGCCGGGCAGCCAGACTTCGATATCGTAGGTTTTGCGCGCTCCAAATCCCATGTCACCGCTGCTCAAAGTCATTACCCGATAAGACAGGCCCAGCAGCTTCAGGACTTCTTCAGCACAGCCAAGCATGCGCTCCAACTCGGCCAGTGAGTCTTCGGGGCGGGTGACGCTGACCATTTCCACTTTATAAAACTGGTGCTGGCGCAGCATGCCTCTTGTATCCCGGCCTGCAGAACCGGCTTCGGATCTGAAACATGGCGTCAAAGCGGAGAAGCGCTGCGGCAACTGGTCAGATTCAATGATCGATTCGCGAACCAGATTTGTCAGAGGCACTTCTGCTGTGGGTATCAGCCAGAACCCGTCATCTGTGTGAAACAAATCGTCCTTGAACTTCGGTAGTTGTCCGGTTCCGTAGACTGCCTCATCCTTGACCAGCAGCGGCGGCATGACCTCCAGATATCCGTGAGTCAGAGTATGCAGATCAAGCATGAATTGCCCCAATGCACGCTCAAGTCTGGCAAGCTGTCCGCGCAGGACAACAAAACGCGATCCTGAGATTTTTCCGGCGATGGCAAAATCCATCATGCCGAGCGCTTCGCCCAGCTCAAAATGTTCCTTCGGCTTGAAATTGCTGAGTGGTTTCTCTCCCACTTCCCGCAACACGATATTGTCTTCTTCACCGGGTCCCACCGGTACATCGGAGAGCGGAATGTTTGGAATTTCCGCCAATTTTTCCGTGAGCGTTGTGGTCAGCTGTCGCTCCAGGTCCTCACCGTTGCGGATAAACTCCTTCAACTTGGATACTGCGGCAATTGCGGTCTTGGCAGCGGCTTCATCACCACTGGCCTTGGCTTTGCCAATTTCCTTTGAAGCAGCGTTTCTGCTTTCCTGTGCTTCCTGAAGTCTCGTGACGTGCTGGCGGCGCTCATCATCAAGTGCGATCAGCTCAGCGGCCCGATAATCCGCGAATCGCGCTTTCATGGCTGAATCAAAATCAGCCGGATTCTCTCTTATCCATCGAATGTCATGCATGGGATAACCCGATTAGTCAGTGGTCATGAGGAAATATGAGCGTGGCAGTAGCGTTAATCTCAAACGGTATCAACCGCTGCGTCCGCCTTTTCCTGTTCCGCACGGCGCCGTTCAATCAGCCGCACCGAGAGAATCGAAAGCTCATACAACACGATGGTCGGAAGCGCCAAACCGATCTGGCTGATCGGATCCGGAGGCGTGAGAATAGCCGCCATGGCAAAGGCTGCAACGACTGCGTAGCGCCGTTTGGACTTCAGACCTTCTGATCCAACCACACCGATTCTGCCGAGAAGTGTCAGAACCACCGGTAATTGGAACACCAAGCCAAAGGCGAAAATCAACGTCATGATGAGACCGAGATATTCGCTGACCCGGGCGACAAGCTGAATTGATGCCCGCCCCTCACCGCCCGCCTGCTCCATGCTGAGGAAGAAGGCCATAGCCAGCGGCATGATGAGATAATACACCAGCGCTGCCCCGATAATGAACAAGATCGGGGTCGCCACCAGATACGGCAGAAAGGCCGACCGCTCATTTTTGTAAAGACCTGGCGCGACGAACATATAGACTTGGGAAGCGATAACCGGAAAAGCCAGAAACAGCGCGCCGAAAAACGCCAGCTTCAGCTGGGTGAAGAAATATTCCTGAGGAGCGGTATAGATAAACTCAATTGCAGTCAGATCACCAGCAGCCTTTTCATACGGCACGGTCAGAATATTGAAGATATCCTTGGCAAAAATGAAGCTTATGATGAACATCAACGTAAGGCCGATGACCGACTTGAACAGCCGCTGTCGCAATTCGATCAGGTGCTCAATCAGCGGTGCGCGGCTGCTGTCGACTTCGTCTTCGCTTTCGCTCACGCGTCAGTTTCCTTCTTGGGCGCTTTCGCGCTTTTGGCAGCGCTTTTGGCAGCAGTTTTTCGAGCCGGTTGCTTTGTCGCGGACGGCTTTGCGACGGCTTTGGCTGGAGCTGCCGTTTTTCCGGCTGACCTCTTGCTGGCAGCAGGTTTGCGTGCAGCAGGTTTCTTCGCGGCTGGTTTTTTAGCAGTTGCCCTTGCGGTTGCCGGTTTCGACTTGGCGGCAGCTTTCGCTGCCACTGGCTTGGCAGGTGTATCGACCGGATCAGTTGAGACCGCAGGGGTGCTTGCCGGCGCCGCTTTCTCGCTGGATTTCAGCAACCCCTTGTTGATGTCCCGTTGAACATCATCAGCAGCCTGTTTGATCGGGTTGAGACTGTCTTTGATCTGCCTGACGGGGTTGATCTTGTTGACGCTGTCGATACCGGATTTTATTCCATCCAGATCGGCTTCTTTCAGCGCATCGTTAAATTGGCGCTGGAAATCCCCGGCCATGCGCCGCGCGCTGCCGATAGTTTTGCCGATTGTGCGGAGCATTCCGGGCAATTCCTTTGGACCCACCACAAGGATCGCCACGACAGCAACAACAATAAATTCGGTCCATCCAAGATCGAACATTCTGATTTGCCGGTTTCTCTAAAAGGACGCGGCGCGAAATCTGCGCAGACAACGCCGGAAATTATGGACTAGCTGGTTTGCTTGTCTTCGGATTTCACAGGAGCAGCGGTCTCGCTGGCTGACTGATCGATGGTTTTCTGCTCGTCTTCATCGTCCGAAAGGCCGGATTTGAAGCTTTTGATGCCTTTGGCGACATCTCCCATCAAATCAGAAATCTTGCCCCGGCCGAACAGAAGCACGACCAGAACGACAACAATGGCAATTTGCCAAAAACTAATACCCATAATTTATTCCCCGCTTCCGCCAGGCCGCAAACACACCATTGTCTGCCAGGACCCGTGATAAATCTCTGTCTTGTGAGTGTATTACACCGGCCAATGCCGAAAAGACACCCATAATTAGGGTCTGAACTCACTTAGGAGATTGAATTGGCGCTGCCAGAAAAGCCCAAATGCCATGAACGGATTGCAGGTAAGACTGGTTGCCTTTCCAAAATCTGTGAAACGGCAGTTGGGCTTTTCTGGCTGCATCCCTTTGCGATGAGCTTGCTCACCAATTCAACCTCCTAAGTGAGTTCAGACCCTAGTCTGTTATATGGGGCTAAAGCTCTTCTTTTTCAAACACCAGAATGTCTCTTGGATCGAAGCTGACGAAAACTTCCGTGCCTGGCTTCAGATTGTCGGCATTGCGGATACGGGCCTGCAGAGGATCATCAAGACCTTCAACGGCTGTATCCACCAGATCCACTTCCCCCAGAAACCGCCGTCTCAGAACCCGCCCAAGTTTGGCTCCGTTGGGGGCGGACTGGTTTGTGATCGGTGTGATGTTGACGCCCTGAAAGCGGATACAAACGCTGGCCGCGCCGTTGGATTTCCCTTCGGCGGCAAATGTACCGACCGGAGTGATGACGGCCTCATCGACAATCTCGCCTTCCAACATGTTCACTTCGGAAAAAAACCTGGCGGAAGCCAGATCCACGGGTTGATAATACAATTCCCGGGCGGTGCCATCCTGAACAATCTGTCCGTGTTTCATCAAGAGGATGCGATCTGCAACGCGCATCGCCTCTTCCGGATCGTGGGTCACCATCAGGCAGGTCGCTCGCATTTCCCGAAGGATTGCAATCGTCTCATCCCTGACACTGTCGCGCAGTCTCTGGTCCAGGCCGGAAAATGGTTCATCCATCAGCAGAATGCCGGGACGCGGTGCGATTGAACGCGCCAGCGCAACCCGTTGTTGCTCACCGCCTGACAAATGGTGAGGATACAAATTTGCATGTTGCGCAAGGCCGACCCTTTCAAGTGCAAGCAACGCTTCGCTGCGGGCAATCGACGAAGAAAGCGCCGTCAGGCCAAACATGACATTCTTCAACACTGTGAGATGTGGAAACAGGGCGAAATCCTGAAACATCAGGCCGATACCGCGTTTTTCGGGCGGCACCAGGCGGTCCGGCGCACCAAATTCCTGGCCATCGACAAAAAAGCGGCCGGATTGCGGTGCTTCGATACCTGCAGCTATACGCAAAAGTGTCGTTTTGCCTGAACCGGATTGCCCTAAAAGACAGACGATTTCTCCAGAGGCGATGGTCAGATTGATGTCGTCAAGCGCACGGGTCGGACCATAGAGGTGGGAAATGTTTTCAAACCGCATTTCCCGCGCGATGGTTGCACCCGCAGTTCCGCGACGCCCCCAGGATAGCGCTGTCTTCAGACCGGATGGTCGTGTTGTCTGGTTCATCGGCATGTCATCCGGTGGCTAATCCTCATCTTCCAGCACCACATCAGGTGCGAAGAGGTCATCTTCAAGAGGGTCTTCATCGTCGCTGAGATCAGGATCATCATTTGGCATCGGCATTGGCGTGCCCGCAGGCATTGCTGAATCCAGCAGCCCGGCGCCTTTCAATTCATCCAGTCCCGGCAGATCAGTAATCGACTCAAGATTGAAATGCTCAAGAAATTCTGGAGTCGTTCCATAAGTGACTGGTCGTCCCGGGGTGCGGCGCCGGCCGCGCAGACGCACCCAGCCGGTTTCAAGCAGGACGTCCAGAGTGCCCCTGCTGGTTGACACGCCTCTGATCTGCTCGATTTCCGCACGGGTTGCAGGTTGATGATAGGCAATAATCGATAAGGTCTCCAAGGCCGCCCGCGACAAGCGCCGCTGCTCGGCGGTTTCCGCTTGCAGCAGAAAAGCCAGATCGTCAGCTGTGCGGAAGGCCCATCCATCCGCAAGCTTTTTCAGCGCCACGCCGCGCCCTTCATAAAACTCTGCCAGTTTCGCCAGCAACTGATCCAGATTGGCACTGGCGGGCAGCCGTTCAGCCAGATCGGACCGTGCCAACGGCCTTTGCGATGCAAACAGCATCGCCTCAAGCATTCTCAGATGCAGGGTTTGGGTTGCCGCCTCGCTCATGGTTCCCCGGTCCGGTCCTGTTTGGACACACCGCGGATAAACAGTGGCGCAAACGGCCCGGTCTGGCGCAATTCCACGATGCCCTCGCGTACCATCTCAAGACTTGCGGTAAATGAACTTGCGATGACGGTGGCGCGTTCATCCGGCGAGGAAAAGTACTGAACCAGAAAATTGTCAATCGGTGTCCAGTCTGTCACCTGCCCCAGAACTCTGACCAGCAGGCCCCGGGCTTCCTGCAACGACCATACAGTGCGTTTGCAAACCTGAACGGACGTCACGGAATTGCGCTGACGCTGGCTGGCATAGGCTGTCAGCAGATCATAAAGATTGGCGATATAAGTGCTGTGCCGGATGGTAACAACCGGTTCCGGATCGCCGCGCGCAAACACGTCCTGGCCGAGGCGCGGGCGCGCCATCAGTCGGGCTGCGGCATCCCGCATGGCCTCCAGTCGGCGCAGGCGGAACGCCAGTGCTGCAGCCAATTCCTCCCCGGTTTGTTCATCCTCGCCATCTCTTATGTCGGGAAGCAGCAGTCGGGATTTCAGATAGGCCAACCAAGCAGCCATAACCAGATAATCTGCCGCCAGTTCCAGCCGCATGCGCCGGGCTTCCTGAATAAAGGACAGATATTGATCGGCAAGCGCGAGAATCGATATTCCGGACAGATCAACCTTTTGCGAGCGCGCCAGGGCCAGAAGCAAATCCAGCGGACCTTCAAATCCCTCGACATCGATCACCAATGAAGGCTCCGTCTCGGCACGTTCGACAACCCGTTCCTTCTGGCTTTCCCACAACAGCGCCTGGGTCAGTGGGTCTTCAGCGGCGGTTCGTGTTTCATCGGCCATTTCAGGCCTCCCAGCCAACAGTCGCGAGCAGGCTGGCAAGTTCGGCTCTCACAGCTGCCTCGTCGAGAGTGACGGGTGTTTTGCGGGCTGCGAGCGCCGCATTGGCGCGCGCAAGCGCCAATCCGTCAAGCGCCGGCACATTAGCCGCCACATCCTGCATTTCATCCATCAGCCCGTTGCAGTGCAGAACCACGTCGCAGCCGGCGCTGATGGCGCTTGCGACACGCTGTGGCATCGCCGATTGCAGTGCTCCCATCGAAATGTCATCCGACATCAACAGACCTTGAAAGCCGATCTGCTGCCGAATTACAGTTTCGATGACTGCCGCTGACAGGGTCGCCGGATTATCCGGATCAACCGCTTCATAAACAACATGTGCCGTCATCCCCAGAGGGAAGCCTGCAAGCGGCCGGAAGGCTGCAAAATCATGGCCGGATAACGCTGCCAGATCAGCGGCGACTCTCGGTAATTCCAGATGGCTGTCGACCACAGCCCGGCCGTGACCGGGAAGATGCTTGATGACCGGGAGCACACCTGCGGAGATCAGCCCTTGGGCAGCTGCGGCACCAAGCCGGGACACAACTTCAGGATTGTCCGCATAGGCCCTGTCGCCAATGGCCTTGGTGGTGTCGGAGACCGGGACATCGAGGACCGGAAGGCAATCCACATTTATGCCAAGGCGCAGCAAATCAGTTCCGATCAACAATCCACCGAGCATTGCGGCGCGGCAACCCTTTTCAGGGTCCGCTTGTTCCAAACGGCCAAACATTGCGCCTGGCGGATAGGCAGACCAAAGCGGCGGCTTCAAGCGCTGGACCCGGCCACCCTCCTGATCAATCAGGACCGGCGCGTCGTGCCGCCCGACACAGTCACGGAACGAGGCAACAAGCCGCGCCACTTGGTCCGGAGATTCGATGTTTCGACCGAATAGGATGAACCCCCAGGGATTTGCATCGCTGAGGAACTGTCTTTCACTGGCAGTAAGTATAAGGCCTTCGCAGCCGCTGATAAATGCTGAAACTGTCATAGAACGTGGTTAGTGCGACGTTTTCGCTTCGTCAAGCCAACCACGCTGCGCCATAGCACCGAACAGCCCGCAATATGCAACAAAGGATGGATCAGCGGCGCGCCACAATGCAATCGCCACCGGCATTTTTAAGGCTCTGGCAGAAATCATTTGCGGCAAGCCGGGTTTCCATCGGCCCGACTCGGACCCTGTAGAAAACACCGCGCGAACCCAGATCAGCTCTTACAATATCAGGCGACTGGTCACCCAGCACTGTCGGGAAACGGCGTTGCAGACCGGTGAAAGCTGAGCGCGCGGCTTCTTCGGAACGCTGTGAGGACACCTGCACAACAAAATCGCCCGAAGCAGCGGGAGTCGTAGGCTGGCTGGATGGCTCTTGTAATGCCACCACAGTGTCAGATGTCGGCACACGGGCTGGAACCGTGTTCGCAGAAGGCTGTACGGTTGGTGCACTTTCGTTGAAAGCCGGTCCAGGTGTACCAACGGACACACGCGGCGATAACGGAAGCGCAGCTCTGCCTTCATTAGCAGTTGCCACCTGTGTCTGAAATTCGTTTATTACGTCCGCGCGATCGCCTGGGCGCGGCCTTGGAACGGGAATGCCTGCGGTGTTCGCGTTGTCCCCTGAGGTCGCTGGTTCGCCGCTTCCTGAAATCGGCTGCGTTGTAACGCTGCGCGGCTGAATCGCATTTGAGTTGCTGTCGGTCACAGGTGCAGGTTCGGCGACAATGCTGCCGTCCGGATTGACCTTGAAAGTTCGGACGCTTCGGGGCGCTATGCCGTCGTTTCTGGAACCATTGTCGTCAACACCAACCTGCCTGACCTGGCGGTCCTGATCAATGTTCGGATTGATCCGTGCAATCGGTGTTTCAGCGCCAGGCTGCATCACACCGTCAGCCGCGTTGCTTTCGTCGGTTAATGCAATGTCACCGTTGCTATTGGTTTCAGCCGCTTGCCCATCGGGTAACATTCTGACGGGACTCTTATCAGCCAGAACCAGTGGTGGGGGGCCGCCATCATCGCTGGAAAAAATCGCCTGATAAGCGAGCAATGCGCCGCCTCCGAGCAGAACAAACGCCAGAACTCCGGCTGCCACCACCATGCCACGGCTGGCAAACAGGCCACCCTCGCGGTCATCATAGTCTTCATACAGGATATCAGCTTCTTCTGCCGGATCATCAGCGTCCGCATATGTTCCGGCGTCCAGATCGTCCTCTTCTTCGTATTGTTGGGTAGGGATTTCCCGGGCCGGGACGCGCAAATCCTCAACTTCCCTGAGATAGGAGAAATCAGGCTGCGGTGTGGGCTCGTACTTCAACTCCGGCTCCTGGTGAATTTCGGCAGAGTGAGCAGCCATCTCCGGCTGCTGGGGTGCGATTGCCGGACGGGTTGGAGGTGAATAACTGCCAGGCTCGGTTGCATCGGCCTCTACCTGCCGTGCCTGATCGTCGGCGTCGACATAGCGCATCAATTCCGCAGTGAGCGGGTTGGGCTGCGCTGCAGCTGCTTCGTGGGCGCGTGCGCGTGGCAGTTCGGGACGGCTCGGCGGCTCCAGCGGTTCCGCTGCCGTCTGATCAGGGCTGGCCTGGCCGTGAAGGCCGGCCATTTGTGAACGATCATCCGAACCCGTTGGCCGGATGGCGCGCGGAATGCGGGAGACATCGAAATCGCGTTCCGGCAACGGTCGCGATGAGCCGCCTGGTGCAAACGGATCGAATTGTTGATCATCAGATGTCGAAAGCGCGGCGGTGGAATCACGGCGCGGCAGAGGCGGCCTATCCAGTTCGACAACTGGTGGGGGATTATCCTGCAATTCGGTGCTTTGCGCCGACAGGTCACTGGCCGGGAGAACCTGCTCCTGGCGCGGTTCCGATCTGCGGGATTCCATGCTGGCTGATGGTGGACGTGCGCTCACAGCAGCTGCTGCGGTGGCCGGTCCCGGCGGGCGGGCAACAGGTGGCGGCGTTTGTGTTGGCTGGCCATCACGGTCTTGCGATCTCTGATTTTCCCGATGTTGCTCCGGCGAACTTTGTAACTGCTCCGGCTGCTGTCCTGATGATTGGGATCGCATCCGCGAGTCCTGGCGCGCCACACCCTGCCCGCCTTGCTGCATCTCATCGCTCTGGGGCTTTTGTAATGGCACTGCGGGTTCCGCGCCCGGGCGCTGCGCAGCCGCCTCGAAATTACGCTCGTTCTGCTCCATCAACCGAGCCAATTTGATCAGTGGATCGTCGTCATCGGCTACTGATGATGATCGCATTGACCAGTCATCATTCTCCCACGATTCATCCGGAGCTGAACCACGGCTTTGCGGCGCAGCAGTTTTCTCTTCGGAATCTGTTCCGGAATCAGGATCATCTGCGGAATTGGCAGCTTGTCCCGGCTTGTTTTTGTCGTACTCGTACTCGGACATAACAAGTCGTCTCTTTCGTTAACCAAGTTAATCGACGCAAGATCATGTCCAGCGGCGAAAAACTATCATCTATGCTAACGCAATTCCTCCCGCGCATCTACTCCCAGCAGGTTCAAGCCGGAGCGCAGGACAATTTGCACAGCCAAAACAAGAGCTAAGCGTGCTCTCGTCAATTTTTCATTATCATCTTTAATAAATCGTAATTGGGGCAAATCTTTGCCTTTGTTCCAGTGCCCGTGGAAGGCGCTCGCCAGGTCATTCAGATAGAATGCAATGCGATGCGGTTCGTAAGATATAACTGCCGCCTCGATGATGCGCGGGTACTCCGCGAGTTTGCGCATCAGTAGCAGTTCACTGGGGTCGGCCAGCAGCGAAAGATCTACCGTATCCAGATTTTTCGAAATATTTTCATCAAAAGTTTCAATAGCTTGGTTGAAAGTAGAATGTGTTCTGGCGTGAGCATACTGGACGTAGAAAACCGGATTGTCCTTTGACTGTTCGAGCACTTTTGTGAAGTCAAAATCCAACGTCGCGTCATTTTTACGATACAGCATTATGAACCGGGTGACGTCGCGGCCGACCTCTTCTACCACATCGGCCAGGGAAACAAGATTTCCCGAGCGCTTCGACATTTTAACCGGCTGACCGTCGCGAAACAGGTTCACCAACTGACAGAATCGGATGTCCAGCGACGCATTTTCATCAGATATTGCCCGCACTGCAGCTGTCATGCGCTTCAGATAACCCTGGTGATCTGCACCCAGAACATCGACCATCCGGTTGAAGCCGCGCTTATATTTGTCGAAATGATAGGCAATGTCAGATGCAAAATAGGTGTAGCTGCCATCTGATTTGAGAAGCGCTCTATCCACATCGTCACCATAGAGAGTGGATCTGAACAGGGTTTGCTCGCGATCTTCCCAATCATCGGGCAGTTTGCCTTTCGGCGGCGGCAGTGTGCCCTGATAGATCAGGTCTCGTGCCTCAAGATCCGCGATCATCTCGGCAACCCGGTCATCGCCCTCGCTGGTCAGCGATTGTTCCGAAAAGAAGACATCATGCGCGACGCCGAGTTTTTCCAGATCAGCGCGGATCAACTGCATCATCGCGGCAATGGCAGCGGCCCTGACGATCGGCAACCATTCTGCTTCCGCCATATCACGAAGGCTTGTGCCGTGGGTGATCTTCAATTGCTCACCAAGGGGGATCAGATAATCACCCGGATACAATCCCTCAGGAATGGCACCAATATCCTCACCCAGCGCCTCGCGGTATCGTAAAAAGGCGGAGCGGGCCAGGACATCCACCTGGGCACCGGCATCGTTGATGTAATATTCCTTTGTCACATCAAAGCCCGCAAAGCTCAGCAGGGTCGCGAGCGCGTCGCCGAACACGGCGCCGCGGCAATGGCCCACATGCATTGGTCCGGTTGGGTTGGCGGAGACATATTCCACATTGATTTTTGCGCCTTGCCCCAGATCGGGCCGACCGAATTCCGATTTGCAGCGCACAATATCGGCGACAACCGACTGCCACACATCGGGCTGCAGGGTGATGTTTATGAAACCGGGACCTGCAATACTGACCGACTGAATTTTCAGATCGGCGGCATGATCTGACAGCAATCCTGTAATGATTTCAGCAATCTGCCGAGGATTTTTGCCCAATCCCTTGGCCAGCACCATTGCGGCGTTGGTCGCCAGATCACCGTGAGAGGCATCTCGGGGCGGTTCAACCACGATCCGGTCCATGGGAAGCTTTGCCCGTGTATCGGCATCGGCGCCAGACAGCAGGTCGGAGCCCTCAATCAAGGGGATTAGCTTTTCGGCAAAGTCTGCGTAAATGTTCATAGCTATCTGTTTTGAAGCGTTGCGATTGCCTGCCATTGCCGAAATGGCCGCAATGGAGCGATATGTGCGCTGCACGTAACGGTTTTTCCTGATCCGGTCAAACCGGGCGGTCCATATGAAACCCGCTGTGTAGTCCACAAAGTCTGCGATGCTCCTGACTGGCAAATGAATCCGTCATTCCAGCAATATAATCGGCGACCATCCGGGCCTTTTTGTGCGCGTCGACGAGACCCGGACCGGGAGCGAACTGGTGCCGCCATGGCAGCGGGATTTCCTCAATAGTGTCCATGTAGACAGCGAAAAGGTCTTTCACAATTTTTTCCGCAGCCCCCATTCTCTGCATCAAGGATGGATGGCGGTAGAGGCTGTGAAACAGGAACTCCTTGAGTTCCTTTTCTTCGAGGCTGAATGGCGCAGAAAAACACAAGAGTGGGCGGCTTGCCGCCCTTACAGCATCCGCTGAAGCGGGCTGGAAAGTCCGCAACCGGTGCTGTGTTTCACCGATAACGTCCTCGACCATGATTGTAATCAGCCGCCGTGACAATTCGTGCCCCGTGCGTTCAGCATCCAGGCCAGCAAATTCATCAGCAATGCCGTCCAGAAGCCTGCGCAGCAGCGGCACTTGCCGCAATTGCGGCAGGGTCAGCAGTCCGGAGCGCAGACCATCATCAATATCGTGGGTGTCATAAGCAATATCGTCCGAAATCGCGGCAGCCTGCGCTTCAAGACTGGCATACCCGTCGAGCTTTAGGTCCAGGCTGGGCAACAAATGCTGAATTCTGCCAGCCAATGGATCTGCAACCGGCCCATTGTGCTTTGCCAGGCCTTCCAAAGTCTCCCAGCTGAGATTCAGCCCATCGAAACGCGGATAGCGCCGCTCCATTTTACTGACCACGCGCAGGCTTTGAAGATTATGGTCAAATCCGCCAAAATCCGCCGTCGCCGCATCCAAAGCGCGCTCGCCAGCATGGCCAAACGGTGTGTGGCCAAAATCATGCGCCAGTGCCAATGCTTCCGTAAGGTCTTCATCCAGGCGAAACGCGCGGGCAATTGACCGGGCGATCTGGGCCACTTCAATGGAATGGGTCAGGCGCGTGCGATAATGGTCGCCTTCGTCGGAAATGAAGACCTGGGTTTTGTGTTTCAGGCGGCGAAACGCGTTGGAATGGATGATCCTGTCGCGATCGCGCTGATACACGGTGCGCGTCGGGCTTTCCGGCTCGGGAAAAACCCGTCCGGCGGTTTTGGCAGGGTCAACGGCAAAGTCAGCTCTGTCGGTGAATCCAAAGCCAATGCGAGAGACATCCAATTCATCTGTCCCCATGATACTGTTCTGCCAATCCCTCAAAACTATTACAAAAACCGAAGGTCAGGTTTGACTTGCAGCGATCGCACGCCTACCTCTTGGTTCTATAGCAGATGTTCCGCAAAAAGGTGGATCAAGATGATCAATGCCGTTCAACAATCAACACCGCCTGCAAGCCCAGCCATACAGGTAACGGTGACAGAGCGTGCAGCCACGCGCGTTGCAAAGATCCTGGCCGGTGAGACGGCCGGTAAAGCCCTGCGCATTAGCGTTGATGGCGGCGGCTGCTCAGGGTTCTCTTACAAATATGATCTGGTCGACACCGCGCTGGAAGATGATCTGGTGTTGCGCCGTGATGGGGCAACCATTCTGATCGACCCGATCTCGCTGCCGTTTCTGGAAGGCTCGGAGATTGATTTTGTCGATGACCTGATGGGCCAGTCTTTCCAGATACGTAACCCGAACGCCACCGCATCATGTGGTTGCGGTACCTCTTTTTCGATTTGAATCCCCATGAAGATTGCGACCTGGAACATAAATGGCATCAAGGCGCGCCTTGACACCGTGCAGGCATGGTTGAAAGAGACGCAGCCCGATCTGGTGGCATTTCAGGAAATCAAATCGGTCGACGACAATTTTCCGCGCAGCATCTTCGAAGACCTTGGCTATGAGGTTCACACCCATGGCCAGAAAGGTTTTAATGGCGTCGCATTGCTGTCGAAAGTGCCGCTCGAAGATGTGCAGCGTGGACTGCCGGGAGATGACGCGGACGACCATGCGCGCTTCATAACTGCACTTGTGGCTGTTGATGATACAATGATCCGGGTGGCATCACTTTACCTGCCCAACGGCAATCCGGTGGATACTGGGAAGTTTCCCTACAAGCTGGCCTGGATGGATCGTCTCCAGCGCTGGACTGAAGGCAGGCTGGAATTGGAGGAAGATTTCATTCTGGCGGGGGATTACAATGTTATTCCTCAATCGATTGACTGTCATGATCCTGATGTCTGGGAAGGCGACGCGCTGTTCCGACCGGAAAGCCGGTCAGCATTTTTCAGATTGCAGAATCTGGGGTTGACCGATGCGGTGCGGCAGACCAATCGCGACCAGGTCTTTACGTTTTGGGATTATCAGGCCGGTGCCTGGCAGAAAAACAATGGCATCCGGATTGACCATCTGATGTTGTCTCCGGGAATCGCTGACCGGCTGCAGGAATGCCAGATCGATAAATTTGTCCGCGCCTGGGAAAAACCTTCCGATCATGTTCCCGTCTGGATCACAATCTAGGGCTTATTCAAGATTGTCCGCAGCGTCTTTTGACATGGCTTTCAACAACAGCAGTGGAAAATACCTGGCGCGCGGTGCCTATTTGCCGGGCTCTGTTTCGCTCTGAGACAGAGAGGCATTTGCACCGGCGGCGATGGTCGTGCTGATGGGTTGCAGCGGTTCCAGCGGAGACACCACGACTGCCGAAGAGCCTGCGACAGAATGAGATGGCATTGGTCCACTGCCTGTAGCAACTGATGCTGTGGCGCTGACTTCAAGAGGTGGATTTTTCTTCAGCCATTTTTCGGCAAGACGCTCTGCGCTGCGCCGCTCTTTTTCCGTCGCCAGCGCAAACGCTGATTCATGGATCAACCGAATGGCTTCTGCATCGGCAGGTGATGAGCGATCGAGCGCTATTATGAGCCATTTCAAACCCCGATTGCGACGCTCTGAAAGGCCTTCGCCGTGAAACAGCATGCGGCCAAGTTCAGCCTGACCGAGGACATGGCCTTTTTCGGCAGCGAGTTTCAACCACCGCGCGGCCTGACGTGCATTCTTCTCACCGCCCTTGCCTTCCAGATACATTTTCGCGAGCAGATATTGCGCATTCGGATCGCCAAAATATGAGGCGGCATAGGCGTAGATCTGCCGTGCCTGATATGGGTCCTGACCGACATGTGTGCCGTTGATCCCGGTCATGAAGAACCCGCCCAACTCCACAAAAGCATTGGCGACGAAGGGGGCTTCCGGGCTGTTGGGGCTATCTTCCGCATGGGCGTTGGCGATATCGCTGAAATATTCGAATGCGCGGAGCGGGCTGACTTCGACGCCATCTCCTGCCGCATACATACGACCCAGCTTCCATTGCGCCATGGCGCTGCCCTGACTTGCTGCAAATTGCAGCGCATCGACAGCGGTTTCCTTGTCTCCAGCGCGATAGGCCTGGAATCCGAGACGGAATGCCTCCATCGGTGTTGCGGCTTCCTCACCAGCCAGTTTTGTGACGTCAAAGGCGAGAACAGACGTCGCCGGGAGACAGCCCAGCAGGACAAACGCTACAAATCTGATCCGGATGATTCCGTCAAATATCCGCATAGGTACTCTTCTCAGCTTTCCCGCCCGGATGTGTAATTGCCCCATATCGTGCTGAACCAACGGTTTGCGCATATTTCCAGATAGCACCGCTTGTTGACGATGTTTCGCGCGGCTGCCATTTCGCCTTGCGGTCTGCCAGTTCCTGATCGCTCAGCCGCACTTCCAGCAAGCCTTCCACAGCGTCGATTTCAATGATGTCGCCATCCTGTAACAGGGCGATCGGACCGCCGATGGCAGCCTCGGGACCGACATGGCCGATGCAAAATCCGCGTGTGGCACCGGAGAAGCGGCCATCGGTAATCAGAGCCACCTTGTCGCCCATGCCCTGACCGTACAACAACGATGTGGTGGAAAGCATTTCCCGCATGCCGGGACCGCCTTTGGGACCTTCATACCGAATGACCAGAATATCGCCTTCCTGATAGGCTTTGTTCTGAACCGCCTCAAAACAGGCTTCTTCTGAATCAAAGCAACGCGCCGGGCCGGTAAATTTCTGTTTGGCCATGCCTGCCACTTTGACGATTGCGCCATCAGGCGCCAGATTGCCTTTAAGACCGACCACACCACCCGTAGCTGTAATTGGATTGTTGGCTGGCCGAACCACGTCCTGGGCATCGTTCCAAGTCACTTTTTCCATATTTTCGGCAATGCTGCGGCCGGTCACTGTCAGGCAGTCGCCGTGGAGAAATCCCTGATCCAGCAACGTCTTCATCAGCAGCGGAATGCCACCGGCTTCAAACATGTCTTTCGCGACATATTTGCCGCCCGGTTTCAAATCCGCGATATAGGGCGTCCGCTTGAAAATCTCGGCAACGTCAAACAGATCAAACTCGATGCCGCATTCGTGGGCGATGGCCGGCAGATGCAGGGCTGCATTGGTTGAACCGCCCGAGGCCGCAACCACAGTCGCGGCATTTTCCAGGGCTTTCCTGGTGACGATGTCGCGCGGACGGATATTGTCCCGCACCAGTTCCATGATCTTTTCGCCAGCAGCAAAGCAGAACCGGTCGCGCAGTTCGTAAGGGGCCGGCGCGCCGGCTGAATATGGCAGTGCCAGGCCAATGGCTTCAGACACAGTCGCCATTGTATTTGCGGTAAACTGCGCGCCACAGGCACCAGCTGATGGGCAGGCCACCTGCTCCAGTTCAGTCAGATCGGCATCCGACATATTGCCGACAGAGTGCTGGCCGACCGCTTCAAAGACATCCTGAACCGTCACCTGTCTTCCGCGATAGGTGCCGGGCAGAATGGACCCGCCATAGATGAAGATCGACGGCACATTCAGCCGCACCATGGCCATCATCATGCCGGGAAGCGATTTATCGCAGCCGGCAAGCCCGACAATCGCATCATAGCAATGGCCCCGCATGGTCAGTTCAACGGAATCGGCAATCACATCACGCGAAACCAGCGACGCTTTCATGCCCTGGTGCCCCATGGCAATGCCGTCAGTGACAGTAATTGTGGTAAATTCGCGGGGCGTGCCATAGTTGGCAGCAACGCCCTTTTTCACGACTTGCGCCTGGCGCATCAAGGAAATATTGCAGGGTGCTGCTTCATTCCAACAGGTCGCGACGCCAACAAATGGCTGGTGAATCTCTTTATCAGACAAACCCATTGCATAATAATATGACCGGTGCGGTGCCCGCGATGGCCCTTCAGTCACATGCCGGCTTGGCAATTTGGATTTATCAATTACGCGCGTGTCCATACTCTAAACCTAACTCAGTGATTTGCCCCAAATATGTGTAGCGAGGTGTCTGACCGGTCACTTTTCGTGTCCTGAGATCACGAATGCGTTACGGAACAGGCCTCGCCGCCTTTCTCCCCATTCTGACCCGGAAGGCGAGTGCAGAACGTTGTCTGATACAGCTTTTGTGGCAGTATCGGGGCAAAAGGTCTCAAATCAATCGTAACCCAGACGGAGCTTCCTGGCTGTTGCCAAAACGCCACAGAATCGACCGCGCGACACAGCGCGGCAAGCCAGTTGGGCGCAATACCACCGGACAGTACCGCCGGGCAAAGATGCGGATTTAAGGAATAAGATCTATCCGGTCGCTTCCAGACGCTTGATCGCGCTGGTCAGCATGTCTCGTTTTTCGTTGGCTTCCTGAAGCCTGGAGCGTTCCTGGGAAACCACTTCGTCGGGCGCGCGCGAGACAAAATTTTCATTGCCAAGCTTGCCATTGATTTTGGCGATATCCTGTTCAACCTTGCCGATATCTTTTTCCAGGCGCTGCTTTTCTGCAGCAATGTCAATGACGCCTTTCAAAGGCATGCAGACTATGGCTTCACCTACGATAATCTGCGCACTGCCGTGGGGGATCGCGCTCTCGAATTTAACGGAATTGAGCCTTGCCATGCGCATCAGGGCAGAGAGATTTGCCTCGCTCCTGTGCCGGGTTTCAGCATTTGCCTCGACAATCACAATATCCACTTTTGCAGCGGCAGGGACATTCATCTCGGTGCGAACGGAGCGAATCGAGGAGATCGTTTCAATCAGCCAGTTGATATCGCCAGCGGCGCGCTGATCTTCCAGAGCGGGCGTCGGCCACTGCGTGGTGATCAGCATCGTGTCGCGCTTCCCATCTGCGGTCACGGCCCACAATTCCTCGGTGATAAAGGGCATGAAGGGATGCAGCATTTTAAGAATTTCATCACGAGTCCAGGCGACAACGGCCTGGGCTTCCGCCTTGTCGGCACTGTCGTCACCCATCAAGGCCGGTTTTGACAATTCGATGAACCAGTCGGCGAATTTGTGCCAGACAAACTGGTAGACGGCACTGGCCGCATCGTTAAAGCGATACGTTTTCAAGGCCGCATCAATCGCGGAAATGGTCTGTCCGCATTCGGTGATAATCCAGCGGTTCAGCGGGTTTTTGACGCTGTCCGGTGTAAACCCGGCCGGCACCACGCACGCGTTCATTTCGGCAAATCGCGCCACATTCCAGAGTTTGGTTGCGAAATTGCGATAACCTTCAACCCGGCTGGTGGCAAGGCGAATATCCCGGCCGGCAGCGGCCATGGCGCACAGGGTGAAACGCAGCGCATCGGCACCATACTGATCAATCAGATCCAGCGGGTCGACGACATTGCCCTTGGATTTCGACATCTTGGCGCCATGCTCGTCACGCACCAGGGCATGGATATAGACCGTGTGGAACGGCTCTTCATCCATGAAATGAAGTCCCATCATCATCATTCTGGCAACCCAGAAGAAAATGATGTCAAACCCGGTGATCAGCACATCGGTCTGATAGTAGGTTTTCAACTCCGGGGTCTGGTCCGGCCAGCCCAAGGTGGAGAACGGCCATAATGCTGACGAGAACCAGGTGTCGAGCACATCTTCATCGCGGCTCAACTGCTGCTCGCTGCCATAGTGACTAAGAGCCTGCTTCGCGGCCTCCGCCTCGGATTTGGCGACAAATATCTTGCCGTCGGGGCCATACCAGGCCGGGATCTGGTGCCCCCACCAAAGCTGGCGCGAAATGCACCAGGGCTGGATATTTTCCATCCAGTCATAATAAGTCTTGTCCCAATTTTTAGGGACGAATTCTGTCCGGCCTTCGCGGACAGACGCAATCGCCGGCCCAGCCAGCGTTTTTGCATCAACATACCATTGATCAGTCAGATACGGCTCAATCGGGACGCCACCACGATCTCCGTGCGGTACAACATGGGTGTGCTCCTCAATCTTTTCCAGCAGGCCCTGCGCCTCCATATCGGCGACGATGGCTTTGCGGGCCGCGAAACGGTCCAACCCGTGATAGGCTTCGACTGCAGCCTGCATCATGGCGCTGTTGTGTTGCGGAATTCCGATGGCAAAATCTTCATTATCGCGCAACGCCATGGAGGCATCGACAGCGAAAATGTTAATTGCCGGCAGATCATTGCGCTTGCCGACTTCAAAATCATTGAAGTCATGCGCAGGCGTGATCTTCACGGCCCCTGATCCAGCCTCAGGATCGGCATAGTCGTCAGCGACAATCGGAATATGGCGTCCGACAAGCGGCAATTGCACCATACGGCCAATCAGGTGGCTGTAGCGCTCGTCCTGCGGATGCACCGCAATGGCCGTGTCCCCCAGCATGGTTTCCGGGCGGGTCGTTGCGACGGTGATGTAAGTCCCCTCCTCGCCGACAACCGGATATTTGAAATGCCACAAATGGCCGTTGAGTTCGCGTTGTTCAACTTCCAGATCGGAAATGGCGGTGAGAAGCTTTGGATCCCAGTTGACGAGCCGCTTGTCCTTATAAATCAGACCCTCTTCGTAGAGCCGGACGAATACTTCCAACACCGCCTTTGACAGCCCTTCATCCATGGTGAAACGTTCCCGCGACCAATCACAGGAGGCGCCAAGACGCTTCAGCTGCCCAAGAATGGTTCCACCGGATTCCGCTTTCCAGTCCCATATGCGCTTGACGAATTTCTCCCGTCCCATCTCGCGGCGCCCGGGCTGATCCTGCTCCACCAACTGGCGTTCCACAACCATTTGCGTGGCAATGCCGGCATGATCCATACCCGGCTGCCAAAGAACATTCTGACCGAGCATCCTGTTCCAGCGCACCAGAATATCCTGCAGCGTGTTGTTGAGCGCATGTCCCATATGCAGAGAGCCGGTGACATTGGGCGGCGGAATGACAATGCAGAAACTGTCTTTTCCTTCCCCGGCACCTGCCCCGGCAGCGAAGGCATCAGCCTTTTCCCAGTCGGCATAGATGCGTGGCTCGACATCGTTGGGAAGATAGGTTTTCTCAAGCATGAACGTCTCAATTTCCAATATGCAATTTGCGTCGTGGGTTATGCCCTGCTCGGTTGAGTGTCAACCATTTGCCGGGGAACGGGTCCAGTGAGAATTCCGCATCCAATATACCGGTTCCGCCTTGGGACAAAACTGAGATGGCAAATTGTATACCCCATAAACCTTATTCGGGTTTTTCCGAACCGTTCTGCGGCAATTTGTCCAGATCCTAATCGCAGCAATTGGACCCCAAGAGGTCAACAGAAAATTATGCTGAGTGATATCAGCAGGTTGTGATTCTGTGTAACCATGAAGCGATCGAACGATTGTACGGACGAGGAATAGGCCTTGATCGTGCCGTTCTTGCCTGCGCCGAACAAGGCAGGTCAACCGCGCAAATGGCCGATGCGCGAGATGTGGAACGCGATCCAGAATATAGCAGCGGCCTGCCCGGCTTTGATGCCTCTCGCAGCGATGCTCCGCATCGCCTGCCGGGCAAAAGCTGGGAGGCAAAGTCAGGCTCTCAGTATCCGTATTATGGAATACGCACTTCGCAACTCTGAAAAATGTCCAGAGTTGCGAAGTAAACAGTGCTAAAGAGGCCGCTTGAACCATTTGGCCAAAACGCCGACAATCCCTTCTCGGAACAACAGCACCCCGATCACGAAAATCACCCCCTGAATGACCGTGACCCAGGCTCCGAAGGTTGCCAGGTAGTTCTGCATCGTCACGATGATACCGGCCCCGACCAGCGGTCCGAATATCGTGCCCATTCCGCCCAACAGGGTCATCAGCACCACCTCGCCGGACATCGACCAATGCACATCCGTGAGCGACGCCAGCTGGAACACCTGACTCTTGGTGGCACCGGCAAGACCGGACATGGTGGCTGACAGTGTGAACACAATCAGCTTGTAGCGGTTCACGTCATAACCCAGCGAAATGGCACGTGGTTCGTTTTCGCGGATCGCTTTCAGCACCTGTCCGAACGGCGAATGCACGATACGGTATAGAAACAGGATGCCGCCGAAGGTCACGACCAGTACGAAGAAATACAGCGCGATGTTGTCGGCCAGCGGGATCAGCCCGAACAGGTCGCCGCGCGGCACGCTCTGGATACCGTCTTCACCGCCGGTGAATTCTGCCTGAAGGGCGACAAAATACACCATCTGCGCAAAGGCCAGAGTGACCATCGCAAAATAGATGCCCTGCCTGCGGATCGCCAGCGCTCCAATGGCGAACCCCATCACGCCCGCCACCGCCGCACCGGACAGTACGGCCAGTTCGGGGTTCAGGCCCCAGACCTTCGATGCATAGGCGGCAATATAGCTGGCCCCACCGAAATAGGCGGCATGCCCGAACGACAGCAGCCCGCCAAAGCCCAGGAGCAGGTTGAAGGCCGCAGCGAACAGTGCAAAGCACATCACTTTCATCGCGAAGACCGGATAAACCAGAAACGGCAGCACGATCAGTCCGGCCAGCAGAATTGTGAACATGACCTTGTGCAGTGTTGGCATGCCGATGGTCTGCACCACGGGCGCAACGTCGGTTTCATTGTCTGCCATAGCCATCAGGTGGGCCTCCCGAACAGTCCTTCAGGTTTGATCATCAGGACGATTGCCATGATGACGAAAATAACGACGGCCGACCCTTCAGGATAGAACACCCGCGTCAGACCCTCGATGATGCCGAGCATGTATCCCGTCAGGATTGCACCCATGATCGAGCCCATGCCACCGATCACCACCACTGCAAAGACGACGATAATTAGCTGCTCACCCATGTTCGGGTTCACCGAATAGATCGGTGCGGCCAGAACGCCGGCGAACCCGGCCAGCGCCACGCCGAACCCGTAAGTCAGCATGATCATCAGCGGCACGTTCACGCCGAACGCCCCCACCAGTGTCGGATTTTCGGTGGCAGCGCGCAGATAGGCGCCCAACTGGGTTTTTTCGATCATGAACCACGTTCCGAAGCACACCAGAACCGACGCGACAACGACCCATGCGCGGTAATTGGGCAGGAACATGAAACCCAGGTTATTCCCTCCCGACAGCAGATCAGGGATCTGGTAAGGCAACCCCGAAATACCGTAATAATTGCGGAACAGACCCTGAATGATCAGGGCCAGTCCAAAGGTCAGCAACAGCCCGTAAAGGTGATCAAGGTGATGGAGCCGCGACAGCATTGTGCGTTCCATCACGATGCCGAAGATACCCACGATCAGTGGTGCCAGGATCAGCGCGGGCCAATAGCCGATGCCAACGTAGTTCAGCAGCATCCAAGCCACGAAGGCCCCGGCCATGTAAAGCGCACCATGAGCGAAATTGATGATGTTGAGCAGGCCAAAGATCACGGCCAGCCCCAGCGACAGAACTGCATAGAACGAGCCGTTGATCAGCCCCAACAGAAGTTGGCCCAGCAGAACCTGCGGCGGTATTCCCAATAGTTCGAACATGTTTCGGCCCTGTTGTGCGGTTTGGTCAAGCTGCGTCCGCCCGGCGTGAACGGCCGGGCGGACAGGTTGCCAAGGTTACTTCTTGGTAAAGTCGCACTCTTCCAGCATCGGCAGGAACGCTTCTTCGCCGCTGATGGAGGAAATCTGGTTGTAGAGGTCCCATTCGCCTGTGGACTGATCCGGCGACTTGACTTCAAACAGGTACATGTCATGGATGGCACGCCCGTCGCCACGTACCCTGACCTTGCCAAAGAGCGGATCGTCGAATTCCATCTCCTTCATCTTGGCGGCAACGGCCTTGCCGTCTGACGCGTCACCCAGTGCCTCAACAGCCGCGAGATAGGCCATCGTGCCGGAATAAACCCCGGCCTGCACCATCGTCGGCTGTGCGCCGTGGGTTTCCATGAACCGCTTGGACCATGCGCGGGTATTGTCATTCTGATCCCAGTAGAACGCTTCGGTCAGTGACAGACCCTGCGCCGTTTGTGCGCCCAATGCGTGCACGTCGGTCACAAAGAACAGCAGCGCGGCCAGCTTCTGACCTGCCTGGGTGATGCCGAATTCCGATGCCTGCTTGATCGCGTTTACAGTGTCGCCCCCTGCGTTTGCCAGGCCAATGATATCGGCACCCGAGCCTTGCGCCTGAAGCAGAAACGATGAGAAATCCTGCGCCGGGAACGGCACGTTGACAGTGCCCACGACCTCGCCGCCGTTCGCTTCGACGACCTTGGCGGTGTTTTCCTCCAACGAGTGGCCGAAGGCATAATCGGCGGTCAGGAAGAACCACTTCTTGCCGCCCGCTTTGGTCATCGCCGCACCGGTGCCGTTGGCCAGGGCTGCGGTGTCATAGGTCCAGTGAATCGTCGTCGGGCGGCACTGCTCGCGGGTCAGCGCAGTAGAACCCGCGCCGGAATCGATCAGCACGCCATTCTTTTCGGCTGTGATGTCCGCAACGGCCAGAGCGACCGAAGATGTCGGCACGTCAAGGATCGCGTTGATACCTTCTTCGTCGTACCATTGACGCGCGATGCTGGATCCGATGTCAGGCTTGTTCTGGTGGTCGGCTGAGATGATTTCGACGTTCATGCCCTTGTCGGCGGCCTTGAAATCCTCAACTGCCATGCGCGCGGCCACGACTGATCCTTCGCCGGACAGGTCCGCATAGACGCCCGAGCGGTCGTTGAGTACACCGAGTTTGACTTCGATGTTCGCCAGCGCCGGGGCGCCGATCACAGCGGCCATTGCCGCCGTACTGATTGCAAGTTTCCTGATCATTGCTTTCCTCCTGATTGCAGCGCGGATGCGCCTGTTAATGACTTCAAACGCCCAGATAATCGTGAAGTTTCTGGGTATTTTCCTCAAGCTGGTCGTTCGCAATCATGTCCACGACCTTCCCCTGATCCACAACATAGTGCCGGTCGGCGACCGATGCCGCGAAACGGAAGTTCTGTTCCACCAATACGATGGTGAACCCTTCGTCTTTCAGCGCCGCAATGGTGCGGCCGATCTGCTGGACGATGACGGGCGCCAGCCCTTCAGTCGGTTCATCCAGCAACAGCATCTTGGCGCCGGTGCGGAGGATGCGCGCGATGGCCAGCATCTGTTGTTCCCCGCCCGACAACTTGGTGCCCTGACTGCCTTTACGCCGTTCGCGCAGGTTGGGAAACAGATCATAAATCCGTTCGACGCTTAGGCCTCCCTTGGCGATGCGGGGCGGCAGCAGCAGGTTCTCCTCGACAGTGAGCGACGCAAAGATGCCACGTTCCTCGGGGCAAAGTGCGATGCCAAGCCTCGCGATATGGCGCGGTTGCATGGCGATGATCTCGGTGCCGTCAAAGATGACGGACCCGGCCCGCTTGGCCAGGATCCCCATGATCGCCAACAGCGTCGATGTTTTGCCTGCGCCGTTGCGGCCCAGCAGTGTGACGACTTCGCCCTGGCGGACCTCGAAATCAATCCCGTGCAGGACGTGGCTTTCGCCGTACCAGCCCTGAAGGTCGCTGACCTTCAAAAACACCTTTGCCGTCCCGACTGCGGCGGACTTCATCACAGCAGTGTCAGTCATGGCTCGCTCCGATATACGCCTCGATCACTTCGGGAGCCTTTGAAATCTCGGCATAGGTTCCTTCGGAAAGTATTTCGCCACGCGCAAGCACAGTGATGCGGTCCGACAGGTCTGCCACGACCGACAGGTTGTGTTCGACCATCAGCACGGTGCGGTTTTCGGCGATGCGGCGGATCAGGTCGGAAATGCGGTCCACGTCCTCGCGGCCCATGCCCGCCATCGGTTCATCCAGCAGCAACATGTCGGGGCTCAGCGCCAGCGTCGTCGCGATTTCAAGCGCACGTTTGCGACCGTAGGGCAAGACGGCAGCTCGTTCGTTGATGGACTCCGTCAGCCCGACTTCTTCGATGTACCCACGCGCCTTTTCGTCGTATTGCGACAATACCCTGTCGGACCGCCAGAAATCATAACTTTCCCCCCGCGACCGTTGCAGCGCGACGCGCACGTTCTGCAACACCGACAGGTTGGGAAAGATGGCGGAGATCTGAAACGACCGCACCATGCCCAGCCGCGCGATCTCAGCGGGTTTCATCCGGGTGATGTCGCGCCCTTCATAGGCAATCGTGCCACGCGTGGGTTGCAGGAATTTGGTCAACAAGTTGAAACAGGTCGTCTTTCCGGCACCGTTCGGGCCGATCAGCGCATGAATGGTACCCTTCTCGACCGAAAGATCGACGTCATTCACGGCAACAAAGCCTTTGAATTCCTTCGTCAAGCCCTTCGCCTGAAGTGCGATTGTCATATCAGCATCATGTCGTCGCTCTCTCCCTTGCGCCGTCGCTCGCCATCAACGCATAAGGACGTTGATGCTCCGCTGTGCGCGTCCGGAATTGCAAACAAATGAGTCGGCAAAGTAAACAGCATTTCGCAGGCACTGTATTTACACGCATACGCAGCTACGCAGCGGAATATTCTGTTCGCAAATATCCGACGTGATCCTCCGGCCTGTCGTCTGTTCCAATTCTCCAGTCTCGGCATTTTTTCAATGTGTGTAACTTGGACTTTTACAATGTCGATTATGACGCGATATAATTGCAATCGTCAATACTGGTTAAAAGCCAGTTGAAGCAGCGACTATGCGTCTCTCATGCGTCTTGCCAGCGATCCCGAAAAGCGGTTCAGCACTGCCGAACTTGCATCCCAATTCAGGGTATCGCAACATCATCTGACCAAAATCGTGCAGGATCTTTCGCGCGACGGTTTCGTGATCACGCAGCGTGGCGCGGGCGGAGGCATCAATCTGGCGCGGAATGCGGATGAAATTTTCTTGGGTGAAATCGTGCGCCATCTGGAGCGCCGATTCGCCCTCGTCGAATGCTGTAAGGAGGATGGCGGGGCCTGCGTGATGAAGTCGCGCTGCCGTCTGAAGCTCCGCCTTTTGGCCGCGCAGGAAATTTTCGTGAAAGAATTGGACCGATCGACGGTCGCCGACTGCGCTTGGCCCGGCGAACCTGCAGCAGCCTGAAGCAAAGCTGAAAACCATGCCCAAAATTGAAATTGACCCCGATATGGTCAAGATCGATGCGGACATCGTTGGGCAGGTCCAGAAGATAACGCTACATAAACTGCACAAACGAATGCGTGACGGCTCCGTCACCATCCGGTTCGAGCGTGGTGAGGATGGGATGCGACCCGGGTGCGGCTGACCTACTTTTCTGCCACGCTCCGCGCCCGTATCACGGCCAACACAATCGGTGCGGTCCTCTCTTGCACAGCAGTCGATTACAGCAGGTCGAGTGATGGATGCACACATCCCGATGGCGCAAGTAGTTTGGACGTTTGCTGCGTGCGGACGTGCCTCCATAAGTGGAATTCAGGAACATTGCTCCCCTGTCTGTTCTTGTCTTTAGTTTGACGGATATCGTCTCGGTACGGCTGGTCTGCTGCCGGTTGCTCAGGCCGCACGAGATAGTGAATCACACAAAACATGCACCGCAAATTGCAAGCTTATCGCCATAAAACGCGCCCGGAAACCTGTCAGGCACGCCGGCGAGCAATCAGATCAAAACGGCCGCGGGTCTTCTCGTTCCGAGAACACAGAAACAATAAGACCGGCGGCAATTCAGACTGGAAAATGATATCAGATTGATTGCGTCGGAAGGCGCCAAAATTCAATTCTTTCCGGTCAGCCTGCGGATTTCGGCTGCGACCATTTTTTCGACAAGTGGCGGCAGGTTCTGATCAAGCCATGATTGCAGCATAGGCCGCAGCATTTCCTTCACGAGATCTTCCATGGTCTTTGCCTGGCCGGAAACAACGAGCCCGGAAAGACTGGAAAATGCCTCTGAGACTGAACGTTCAGCCTGTTGGCTGATGAGGTTTTCGAATATAGCCTTGGGGGCCTGTGGCTCGGGTTCAGCCGTCGGCGCTGTTTGCAAAGCGTCCCTGTCAACGTCCGCATCAAACATGACGTCCATTCCATCTACAATCGGCAATTCATCCGGTTCTGCGTCAGCTCCTGCCTTGTCGTCTTCATCTATCTCGGCCGCTGTGAGTTGGACGACGTCATCGTCGTCCTCTTCAGAGGTGGCTTCAACTGCGGACTCGATCGGGTCATCAGGCGCGAAAGCGGGTCGTGGATCAGACCTTGGCTCAGGTTCAGGCTCAGATTTCTCACCAGCTTCATCGTCGGAATCAAACAGAGCTTCAAGATCATCTGTCGACATGGAACTGTTGTGGCTCACTGTATCCCCTTCCTGGTCAGTGGAATCGGAAGCTTCCACACCATCGGTTCCGCTTGATTCCAAACCGGGTGCCGGCGCTGCATTATCTTCCTCGTCAGTTATAATCCGGCGGATGGAAGCTAAAATTTCTTCCATTGAAGGTTCTTGCGCGGTGGCAGAGTTGGACATGTGTTATTCCCAAGTATTAAGCCAACGAACAACCGACTGGCTTTGCCAAATGTCAAGGGTGCGCCGATTCGCTGACCATCAGTATATCTGACACAGAGCCACAAAGAGAACCCCGCAAGCTGAAGACCCCAGACCCTGCGAGAAATGCGCAAGTTCGCGACAGCTTTTCAAGCTGAATCAAAAGACCGGTCGCCCTGATATAGGTTTAACGCCCGTCGGGCGTGCGCAAGCCGAACCACTTGTCACGCACTTGTTCAAAATGCTCTTCAGGTTGGTAAATCTGGCCACTGAGGCCCAGCCTTTGTGCATTGAGCTTGCCCACTGCTGAAACCAGTGCAAATGCAGCGACGACCTGATCGCGTCTGGCTGATACCAGATTAACGCGCGCGTCCTGAAGCTCCTGCTGTGCGTTCAGCACGTCCAGTGTTGTGCGCTGGCCGACACGCTGCTCCTCAATCACACCGCTCAATGCAATCTGGCTGGCGTTGCGCTGAGCCTCGGCTGCCACAATAACAGCGCGGCTGGCCATCAATTGACCCCAGGCTGAAGTCACCGAAGCCCGGACCTGCTGCCGGGTCAGATCCAACTCCAGCAGGCGCTGTCCTTCAATTTCCTTTGCCTGACGCACCCGGGAGGACACGCGACCTCCCTGATAAATCGGGATATTGATACGGCCGGTAATTGAGGCGCTGTCTCGCTGCCTAGTGGCACCATCAAAATTGTAGGTTCTTGTCACATCGCCTTCCAACGTAACCGTCGGCAGCAATTCGCCTTCGATCACTTTGGTGTTGAAGGACGAGGAATCGGCGTTATAAGTTGCTGCCAGAATCGCAGGGTGATCGCTGAGTGCAACAGCAAGTGCGGCATCAAGCGTATTGGGCAGCAGTCTGTCAGCAGTAAAATTCTGCTTCAGATTGCCTGGTTGATTGCCGATGATCTGCTGATAGACCGCCCGGCTGGAATTCAGTGTCGCCTGGGCCAAATTCAACTGAGAGGCTGCAAGACTGATCCGCGCGTCGGATTGTGCGACATCGGTTCGCGTTGTTTCACCAACTTCAAACCGGTCCCGTGTCGCCCGGCCCTGTTCGCCCAAAAAGGTCATATTCTGGGCTCTGAGCTCAACCAATGCCTGGTCGCGCAGCACATTCATGAAAGCTTCTGCAGCTGAAAACAGGATATTCTGTTCGGTGTTCTGCAGGCTGGCTCGACTGGCCAAAACTGCGGCTTCCGCCTGTTTGGTACCATTTGCGGTGCGAAAGCCGCGAAACAGGTTTTGCGTGACATTCAGACCAAGCGTGCCGCTTCCTATGTCGACTGATGTGTCAGGACCGTTGCGAACGTCGGTGTCAGTCCAGCTCTGCTGGAGGCTGCCACTTGCACTCACGTTAGGTCGATATCCGGAGAGAGCCTGCGGGACACCCTCGTCCACCGCACGAGTAGCCGCTCTGGCGGCATTCAATTCGGGATTGTTGCTGTAGGCGGATGACAGCGCCTGCAGCAGCGTTTCGGCGTTGGAAGCAGCAGGAACGGCCATGGTAATGACAGCTGCAAGTGCTGCTGTGGCTATCCCTGACAGGACACCCTGTTTGTTGTTTCCCACACCCAATCCTTTCAAGATCGCTATACGACGCAAAGCGCACAATATTTCCGCATCTTCCCGCTCACAGGTACTAACTGCCCATACTAACTGCCCTGGCCAAACCTGCCAGCCCTTGACGCGATTACAGCGCCGTTCAGGCACTACTGCAGCTGTCAACGCGATCAGATGCACACTTGCGCATTGATCGGACCTAAAACACAAAACTTTCGGCCCGCTCAAAGCCCGGCATTGGTGGCACACTGGCATTCATGATCGGAACACAAGTGGCACCCATGCCGGTTTTACTGAACAATGACAGATTACCTGAATGGCCATGACCGACAAAGGTCAAGAGCCGTCCGTCGGACCGCAACTGGTCAAACAGCACCGGCGGAACTTCATCAACTGCACCGTTGATGATGATCAGATCATAAGGGCCTTCTTTGGCATATCCGTTGTGCAATTCACTTTGCAGAATCACCGCATTGTCGATTTTCAGGTCCATCAGATTGCCGGTAGCGATTTCCACAAGATCAGCAGCGCTTTCTATAGCCACAACAGATTCGCAGAACCCTGCCAGGATCGCGGTGGAATACCCGGTGCCACAGCCGATATCGAGCACAAGATCGCTGGGCTTGATTTGTGCGGCCTGCACCAGACGGGCAAAGGGATAGGCCTCCATCAGATAGCGGCGCTCTCCTGAACCATTGTTCCAGACTTGGACGTCACTATCAGTGTACGCAAATGCCCGGCGATCTTCAGGTACGAATATTTCCCGTGCCAATTGCTCAAACCGGTCAAGAACGGCGGAAGATGTCACATCATTGGTGCGAAGCTGGTGTTCCACCATATTCTTTCGCAAATCTGCAAAATCCGTCATCGTTCAGATTCTCTCATCTTGGGCTATTTGATCATCCCCAGGTTCCATAGTCCATACCGGTGCCGGGCAGTGCACGCAAGACTGGATTGCTGCGCTGCGACGTTTGATTACATATTTTAGGGGACAGCAACTCGCCTGTCCCACCTTGCCGTCATTAACGCTATGACAGGTTCTCATACGGAAACTGCCACCACAACGCGTTTTGCTGTTGTCCGAATGAAACCGGTTTGCTAAAGCCACAGCATCCAAATGAAGGCCTCGTGGCGGAGTGGTTACGCAGCGGATTGCAAATCCGTGAACCCCGGTTCGATTCCGGGCGAGGCCTCCAGTTTGTGTAAGACTGCATTTGCTCTGCACGACGGAATGGCCATCTGATATGAAACATGGTGGCGAACCTCCTTTAGATAAATCTCGTAAGGCTGGTGCATGGCTGGATTTGTCGACCGGCATCAACCCGCTGGCCTATCCCCTGCCCGAGCTCAATTCTGCCGATTGGCAGAGCCTCCCATCTGGCCGGAACAGAGAAGCGTTGCTGGAAGCAGCAAGGGCCTACTACAATATACCCGAAGATACCGCGATAGAGGCGGTGCCCGGAACCGAGGCAGCGATCAACCAGCTGCCGGATATTCTGCCAGGTCCGGTTGCAGTGGCCGAACCGACCTATTCCAGTCATCGCGCAGCCTGGAGCGCCCGTGGCCATGAAGTTTATGCGCACAGCCCCGTTGCCCCGGCAGAGGCCAGCCAACATCTGATTGTCGTCAATCCCAACAATCCGACAGGTGACCTCAGGCCCGCCGAAAAATTGCTCAAACTGGCTGAGGGACTTTTGCCGAATTGCGTGCTGATCGTCGATGAGGCCTTTATGGATTGCACCCCGGCGAGCAGCGTCGTGCCGCATCTTCGCCCTGATTTGCCGATCATTGTCCTGAAATCATTTGGAAAATTCTTTGGTCTGGCTGGTTTACGGCTCGGATTTGTGATTGGCCGCCGCGATCTGGTGGAGGCACTGTCAAACCGGTTTGGCGACTGGAGCATCAGCGGCCCGGCCCTTCGGATCGGCAAAACTGCGCTGGAAGATCAGGCATGGCAGGCGGCAAGCCGGGAGCACCTGAAACACAGTATGGACCGGCTAGAGACATTTCTGACAGGCCCGGACAGAATTCTCGGCAGGACCGATTTGTTTCTGCTGTACCGCCATACTGACGCTGTCCGGCTGCATCGACATCTGGCCGAACGACATATCTGGACGCGGAAATTTTCCTCTCAGCCGACATGGTTGCGCTTTGGTGCGCCAGCCACCATCACCGATTTCAGCCATCTTACCGAGAGTATCGGGAAGTTTGAGGACCTGTAGCACGAGATCTGCTCTAGGGTCTGAACTCAACTAGGAGATTGAATTGGCGCGGCCAGAAAAGCCTAAATGCTATGAACGGATTGCAGGTAAGGCTGGTTGCCTTTCCAAAATCTGTGAAGCGGCAGTTGGGCTTTTCGGGCAGCGTCGCTTTGCGATGAGCTTGCTTTTGGCCAGGATTTCGTCGCAAAGGCTTGAAAACCAGACGGTTTCCTGCGCCTTTGCTCCTAACTCTGACCAAAATCAAGCTCACCAATTCAACCTCCTAGTTGAGTCCAGACCCTAATGCTTCTTGACTATACGCTGTTTCTATCCGGAACGCTGGCAAGCCTGTTGGTCGTCCTGCTACTGGATGCCATTCTCGGTGACCCGGATTGGCTGTGGCGCCGTATTCCGCATCCGGTAGCCTGGATCGGTGCCCTGATCAGCGGTCTCGAGAAGCTGCTCAATTTCAGACGCATCGGTGCGGCAAACTATCTGACAGGCAGTCTTCTGATCCTGATTCTGACTGGCGTTGCAGGCGCAACCGGGTTGGGAATGCGTTGGGTGTCGGGGCAATCTCTAGCCGGATCAGCCGGCATGATCCTGGCAGCGTCTGTTCTGCTGGCGCAAAAAAGCCTCTTTGGCCACGTTGCCGCTGTTGCCAATGCTCTGGATGACGCCAGTCTGCAGCACGCGCGCCAGGCGGTGTCAAAGATTGTCGGCCGCAATCCGGACCAACTCGATGAGACCGGCATTGCCCGCGCCGCCATTGAATCAACGGCAGAAAACCTGTCCGACGGCGTAATTGCGCCCGCCTTCTGGTTCGCCATTGCCGGCTTTCCCGGACTTCTGGTTTATAAAGCTGTCAACACAGCGGATTCGATGATCGGGCACCGCAACGAAACCTATCGCGCCTTTGGCTGGGCGGCGGCACGGCTGGACGATCTGCTCAACCTTATACCCGCGCGTATCACCGCCATTCTGCTGGCTCTTTGCGCGCCAATTGTCGGCGGGTCGGTATTCCGGACTTTGATCGGCACTGTGCGCGAGGCCCGCTGGCACCGCTCTCCCAATGCCGGCTGGCCGGAGGCTGCTACCGCCCATGCGCTGGGCATTACACTTGCCGGGCCAAGACAATATGACAGCGTGAAAATTGACGCGCCCTATTTCAATGCCGGTGGCCACCGAACCGTCGATGAAAGCGATATCCGCCGGGCGCTGCGGCAGATGATCGCCGTCCTGATTCTGCACTGGCTTATCTATCTCGGGCTTTATGCAGCTCTCGCATAGGCAATATCCAGCAACGCGGCGATATCGAGATGGGTTTCCAGATGTTGGGCCAACTCATCCAGACACTGATCAATCGCCTGATCATAGCGATAATCCGAAGCTGCGTGGCCAAACCCCTGCAGATAGGCAACGCGGAAGGCGTCAGCGCTGAAAATACCATGCATATAGGTGCCGCAGACCAGGCCGTTCGGGCTGTGCGCTCCATCAGCGCGCCCAGCAATATGCGCAAACGGGCGCTCGCAATCCGCACCAGTGGTGTTGCCAAGATGAATCTCGTAGCCCTCTACCGCCAGACCGCTTGCGCAATGCACGCCATTGGCCGGGCTGGTGGTCTTGGTGCGGCTCAGCGTCGTTTCAATATCCAGATGGCCAAGCCCGGCTACGGACCGCACCGGCCCTTCGACGCCATCAGGATCGGAAATCCGCTTGCCGAGCATCTGGTAGCCGCCGCACAGACCGATCACCGGCCTGCCCCGGCGCAGATGCGCAGCAATATCAATATCCCAGCCTTCGGCTTTGAGGAATTCCAGATCCGAAATCGTGGATTTTGAGCCGGGCAGCAGAATCAGATCGGCATTTGTCGGCAATGGCTCGCCAGCCTCGACCAGATGTACGGACACATCCGGTTCAGACGCCAGGGGATCGAGATCATCGAAATTGGCAATTCGTGGTAATTTCGGCACTGCAATAGTGAAGCTGCCTGATGAGCTGGCCCCGGTTTGCAGATCCAGAACATCTTCTGCCGGCAAGCGCCGCGCCTGGGGAAAATATGGCACGACGCCCAAAGGCTGCCATGCGGTCATTTTTTCAATTGTCTTTATGCCGTCATCGAACAGGGAAACGTCGCCGCGAAATTTGTTGATCAGAAAGCCTTTGATGCGCTGCCTATCCGCAAGGGGCAGCACAGTGTGGGTGCCCACCACACTGGCAATCACGCCGCCACGATCGATATCGCCAACCAGTACCACTGGAACATCGGCGGCTTCGGCAAAGCCCATATTGGCAATATCCCCTGCCCGCAGATTGATCTCCGCCGGGCTTCCCGCGCCTTCCACGAGAATCAGATCATAGTCCGCTTCCAGCGCTTGGAAGCTTTCCAGCACCTTTGGCATCAATGTCGTTTTATGCGACCCGTAATCACGCGCCCGCATGGTGCCGGCCAAGCGGCCCTGAACGATGATCTGCGCACCGATTTCACTTTCCGGTTTCAGCAGCACCGGGTTCATATGAATGCTCGGGGTCAGGCCCGCCGCACGGGCCTGCAGCATTTGCGCCCGGCCAATCTCGCCACCCTCAGCAACGCCGGCATTGTTCGACATGTTCTGCGGCTTGAACGGCGCCACTTTTATGCCGCGTTGAACCAAAGCCCGCGCCAGACCCGCAACCAGGATAGACTTGCCGACATTGGAGCCGGTTCCCTGCAGCATAAGCGCCGGTTTGCGAGACATGTTTTAAAATTCGATTCCGACTTGCGCTTTGACACCGGAACGGAACGGATGCTTGATCATGGTCATTTCCGTGACCAGATCGGCGATCTCGATCAGCGGTTCCTTGGCGTTGCGGCCGGTAATGACAACATGTTTTTCATGGGGTTTCTGTTTCAGAAATGCGACCACCTCTTCCACGTCGATATAATCGTAACGCAGCACAATGTTCAACTCGTCGAGCAGCACCAGTTTGTGCTCATCATCCATGATCAGCTGTTTGGCCTTCTCCCAGGCCTCGCGGGCCGCCTTGATGTCGCGCTGGCGGTCCTGGGTTTCCCAGGTAAAGCCCTCACCCATCGTGTAATGCGAGACCAGTTCGGGAAACCGTTCCAGCACAGTGCGCTCTCCGGTTTCCCATTTGCCCTTGACGAATTGGACGATGCCGATCTTGTGGCCATGGCCAAGAGAGCGGAAAACAAGCCCGAAAGCCGCGGTGGATTTGCCCTTGCCCTTCCCGGTATGGACAATCACCAGACCCTTTTCGATTGTCTTGGTGGCGATGATCTTGTCGCGCGCCGCCTTCTTTTTCTTCATTTTGTCAGCATGGCGGGCATTCAGCTCTTCTTCCGTCATATTGTCCTTGATGCTCATGCGACTTTCTCCCCTTTGAGGTCTTTCAACTCGGCGAAAATACTGTTGCGCCGTGGCTGCCACAATTCCCGGTCGATGGCCTGAAGAAAGCGGTCAGCCATTTCCTTCAGCGCAGCGGGATTGTGCAGTTCAATAAACTGGCGCACATCCTCGTCATCAAAATAGGCGTTGTAGAGCAAGTCAAACTGATGGCTTTGAACTGCCTTTGTGGTTGCGGCATAGGCAAACAGATAATCCAGCGTGGCGGCCATCTCGAATGCCCCCTTATAGCCGTGGCGCATCATTCCGGCGATCCATTTTGGATTGGCCGCGCGGCCGCGAACCACCCGTGCGAGCTCTTCCTGCAATGAGCGTATCGCCGGCGTTTCGGGTCGCGAATGATCGCCATGATAAACGGCGGGTTCCACGCCAGACAGTGTTGCCACAGTTGCTGTCAAACCGCCCTGGAACTGATAATAATCATCGCTGTCGAGAATGTCATGTTCCCTGTTGTCCTGGTTTTGCAGCACCAGCTGGGTCTGGCTCAGGCGGGTTTCCAGCAAATCGCGTGCGCCATCGCCTTCCGATCCCGCGCCATAGGCATAACCGCCCCAGGTAAGAAAGCTTTCAGCAAAATCCGAGCGGTCTTCCCACAGATTTTCATCAATCAGCGCCTGCAGCCCGGCACCGTAAGCCCCCGGCATTGAGCCGAAAACTCGGAAGCCGGCGCGCTTCGCGGCATCTTCCGCAGACAGGCCGTCTGACACCAGCTTGCATGTTTCCGCCCGCACGCGCGCCGCAATCGGATTGGCATCTTCCGGTTCCTCCAGCGCGGCGACACCGCGAACCGCACTGTCAAACAGATCGATCTGCAGCGGGAAGGCGTCGCGGAAGAAACCGGAGATGCGAAGCGTGACATCGACACGCGGCCGTTTCAGCTCAGACAAGGGGATGATCTTGAAGCCGGTCACCCGGCCGGAGAGCTCCTCCCAGACAGGTTCAACCCCGATCAACGCCATGGCCTGTGCAATATCGTCTCCGCCGGTGCGCATGTTGGATGTGCCCCAGGCTGTCAGTGCAAGGGCTGCCGGCCATTCCCCATGCTCCTGAAAATAGCGCTCGGTCACAAGATCTGCCGATTGGCGGCCCAGCTGCCAGGCGGCTTTTGTCGGCACGGACCGGACATCCACGGAATAGAAGTTGCGTCCCGTCGGCAGGCAGTCCAGCCGCCCGCGCGTTGGCGCACCCGATGGCCCTGGCGGCACGAACGAGCCGCTGAGCGCGGTCAAACAGGCTTCGATTTCAGATCTGCCGCTGTCGTCAAGGGCTTTCGCCACGGCACCATTGACGTAGGCCAGAACGGCTGCAGTCTTTTCCCACTGCTTTTGAGCGGTCAGATCTCCGTTCACCAGTTGCACTGCAAGGCGTTCAATCCGCTCCAGCGTGTCGGCATTGGTGCGCCATGGCAGGTCTGAAACCCCAGCCAGCGCTTCAGGCACTGGTCCGGTCCAGGGCGCGGATAACTCACAGGCCAGTGGATCGAACCGGTCAAGGCCCAGATCAGCAGCCAGAGCCCGGTGCAAAGACATGTGTGACGAGCCGGGCACGCGGGTCAGAGCCACCAGCGTATCGGTTCTTTGTGTGCCGGTCGGAGACTGGCCCAGAGTGTGCAGCCCGTCGCGTATCTGCATTTCCTTCAATTCACAGATATAGCCGTCAAGGCGTTGCAGAACCTCATGTTTTTCGACGCCAAGTGGCAAACCAAGCTCGGCTCCGAGCGCGTGACGTTCAATTGCTTCAAAAATCTGTTCTTCCAGCAATCTGACACGTTTGGGGTCAACGCCGCTCGCCAGAAAATATTCATCGATCAGCGCTTCGATTTCCGACAATGGGCCGTAGGTTTCTGCACGGGTCATGGCCGGCATCAGGTGATCGATAATCACCGAACTGATGCGGCGTTTTGCCTGCGCCCCTTCGCCCGGATCATTGACAATGAATGGATACACAACAGGCAGTCCCTGCATAATTGCGTCAGGCCAGCATTCTGACGACAGGGCAAGCGCCTTGCCCGGCAGCCACTCGGTGTTGCCATGCTTGCCCATATGGACCAGCGCGTCAGCGCCAAACTCCCGGCGCAACCAGACATAAAAAGCCAGATAATTATGCGGCGGCACCAGCGCCGGATCGTGATAGGTTTCCTTGGGATCAATATTATAACCCCGTGCCGGCTGTATTCCGACTGCAATGTTGCCGAATGTGTGGACGGCAAGGCGGAAGATGCCGTCTATGCAGGCCGGATCATCCGGCGGCGCGCCCCAACGCTCTTCAACTGCTTTTTGAAGAGATTCTGGCAATTCTCTATAGTGATGAAGATATTTTTCCAGGGTCAGGCCATGATTTGCCTGCCTCAAGCGCCCTTCGTCAAACGCATTTGTCGGACCGCTCATCAACAAATCCATCAGGGATTTGCTGTCTTCCGGCGCTTCGTCTGTCGTATAATTTTTCGCTTGAAGCGCTTTCATCAGCGCAATTATGCTGGCCGGCGTGTCGAGACCGACGCCATTGGCCATACGACCGTCCTTATTGGGATAGTTCGACAGGATCAGAGCCAGCTTTTTGTCTGAAGCTGCAGCATCGCGCAATCCAGACCACGCCGCTGCCTGGTTGGCAAGCCGGTTGATGCGATCAGTGATCGGGACAAAACGCGTCGGTCGGCATTCAGTCCGGGTGTCAAACGCACCCTCTTCCTTGAATGAGATGATTTGGGTCAGTACCCTGCCATCGATCTCGGGCAGCACCACATGCATGGTCAGATCTTTGGCGGACAGGCCCCGGTCGCTTTCCCGCCAACCCGCTTCGGACGTGCCGGACATGACAAATTGCAGCACCATCCTGCCGGCCTGATCGAGAGGCGTTGCAACATGGCTGCCGCCGGCCTTGGATACCGCGAAGGCCGTGCCATTGAGGGTGATAGACGGGCTCGCCTGGGCTAATATGCTGGTCAGGACGGCAACCGATTCAGCGTCTTTCAGGCTGGAGACATAGATCGGCAGTGCGTTGAGGCCCGCCGCGTCGAGTGCTTTTATCAGCGCGTCAATCGGAGCCGTGGCATTGGCCTGAACGCTGGAGCGGTAAAACACGATGGCAGCCGTGCCGTTGTGGGCAAAACTGTTCTGGACCTCGTCAAGTGCCGGTTCTGCCTTGCCGGGCCAGTACAGCCCGGCCTTGGGAAGCGCTTTTGGCGGTGCTGCGGGGCTCTCATATCCGATCTGCTGCGCCAGATATCTCAGCGCGTTTTTGAGGTTTTCAACGCCGCCCTCAACGCAATAGCGCCAGAAGGTGCGGGCCGTGGCGATGTCCAGCGAGTTGGCGGCTTCAAGATCGCTGTCCCAGTTGGCATCTCCCGGAACAACAATGATCTTGATGGATCTGGCACGGGCCAGTTCAGCCAGTCTTTCAAATCCGTAGGACCAGTAATTACGCCCGCCCAGCGCCCGCACGACGATCAACTTTGCCTGAGACAGCGTGTTGTCCGCATACAGATCCACCGAATAGGGATGCGTCAGGGCCATCAGGCTGGCAATGCGCAGACTTGGAAAATCCTCTTCCAACGATCCTGCTGCATAGGAAAATCCCGATATCTCCGTGTCGGCAGCTGTCAGAATAACAATGTCTCCAGGCGACTGCGCGAGGTCAACGGCCTCTTCGCCATCATCAATTCGTCGCGTTTGAGCCTGGAGAATATGCACTGCTCAACTCGCCTGTTTTATGGCAGGTGCTTGAGCCAGCATGGCTGTGATGGCGCTGCAATCCAGCCCCTTCTCTCCGATCACCACCAGTTTCGGACTGCCGCCGCTGGCGGGTGCAAACCAGGTTTCGACGCGCGGTCCGACCGCCTGTACCGCCAGCGGGACAGCTTTACCGGCGATCGACACGGCTCCCTTGATCCTCAAAACACCGTGACTGGCCATGGCGGCAAGTACTGCGGCTCTGGCATCCTCTACGCTGGCGTGCGAACTCTCAGCGACGATGAAGGTCTCAAAATCGTCGTGATCATGGTCGTGGTCATGATCATCATGGTGGCTCTTGCGCACTTCCATGTCGTCCTCCGCCTCAGCTGTCAGGCCAAGAATGGCGGACACGGATACGGCACCGTTTGACGCCTCCAGAAACCGCACATTGTCCCGGGTCTCGCCGGCGACAATCTGCCGCGCCTTTGCAAGACCTTCCGCGCTGACCAGATCAGCCTTCGACAGCACCACCAGATCAGCGCATTTCAGCTGATCCTCGAACAATTCCTCAATCGGGCTTTCATGGTCCAGCGCTTCATCGGCGGTGCGCTGCTGCTGCAGCGCAACTTCGTCATGTACCATTCGGCCCTCGGCCAGAGCGGCGGCATCGACCACGGTGACGACGCCATCCACAGTGACGCGGGATTTGACGGCGGGCCAGGAAAACGCCCGCACCAGCGGCTGCGGCAATGCAAGGCCAGAGGTTTCGATGATGATGTGATCGGGCTGCTCGGCGCGTGCCAGCAATGTCTCCATGGTCGGGAGAAAATCCTCGGCCACGGTGCAGCAGATACAGCCATTGGTCAGCTCGACAATATCATCCGCACTGCAGGCATCTGAATTGCAGCCCTTCAAAAGCTCCGCATCAAAGCCCATATCGCCGAATTCATTGATGATCAGCGCTATTTTCCGCCCGCCGGCATTTTGCAGCAGATGCCGGATCAGTGTGGTTTTGCCAGCCCCAAGAAATCCGGTGATGATGGTGACTGGTATTCTGTTTGGCGAAGGCATGGGCTGGTCCTTTATGATTTCAGCGTGAGTGGCAGACCGGCTGCGATAAAATCAACACGGTCTACACAAGCGGCGAGTTTGCGGTTCAGTACGCCCTGATGATCGCGGAATTGCCGCGCAAGGCGGTTTTCCGGCACGATGCCAAGTCCCACCTCATTCGACACAAACACGATGGTGGCGTTGAGCGCGGGCAGCAGTTCAATCAGCCTGTCGGTTTCTCGGGTGATATCGCGTTCGCTGTGCATCAAATTGGACAGCCACAAAGTGAGGCAGTCGACCAGCACGGCTTTGTTGTGGCGGTCCGCCCGTCTCAGCGCGTCACACAGTTCAAGCGGCTCTTCAGTGAGGCTCCATCGCGAGCCGCGGCGGTCGCGATGCTGCGCGATGCGGTGGGACATCTCAGCATCGAGAGCGTCGGACGTTGCGAGGTAATGCGGCGCGTCATCACAAGACAACAGCATTTCCTCCGCATAGGCGCTCTTGCCGGACCGGGCACCGCCCAGGATCAGGACCGATTTGTGATCCGGTGAGAGCATCGCTTTCACGCACCCTGACGGGCAAAGAAAAAGCCGCTCAGTGATCCGATCATGGCCCAGAAAACCGCCATCACCACCAGCGAGGAGGCGGCAAAATGCGCTGCGATTTCGGCCGGAACCGTGCTGGCATATTGCTGCGGCTGGGGTGCGCCATACAGATGCGGCAGCGCAAACAGCAAAATTGCAGCCACAATTGCCCAGAACGTCTGACGATGGGACAGCAAACCGATGCCGAGAGCTGTCAGGATCGCAGTGGCGGTCCACCAGATCTGCCGTGATACCAGATCGGCGGCAGCGCTTCCCGGCAAGTCCGGGGGCAGTCCCAGCGAGGGCGCCAGATTAAAGGCGGCAAAGGCGGCAATTCCCCAAAACAGCCCGGTCCGCGCGCTGATGCTGCGGTTGAGCAGGATTTGCACCGACAGCAGCGCCAGACTGAAGCCGAATGCCAGTACGATGTTGGCCATAGTGGTCATAACCGGGCGTGAGATTGCACTGGACTCGGGATCAGATGCAGCAGCATTAGGACTCGCAACTGCCGGAAGTTTCGTTTCTGTTTGGTTGGCGGATGCAGACCCATCCTCATAGGTTTCTGCGATAAGGATCAGCGGCGTCGTTGTGACCTGCTGAATCGCAGATACGATGATGCCCGCCGCCAGAGCCGCGAAAACGGCACTCAGCAAAATTTTGAAAAACATGATGTGTCCTTGAGTGCCTATGCCTAGTGGCAGGGAAATCCGCTGGCGTGGCGCGCATCATGCGCCGCGTTATGGAGAATTTCCGGATAGGCAAATCCGCTGGTAAAGACTACCAGAATGCCAAGGATCAAGGCCATTGCAGCGGCGCGCTGTCTGGCGGAAAAGGCTCCGGTCTGCGCGCCGTCCGAGACTGCAGCTGAAGCCCTGTTGGCTGAAATATTGTAAGACATATGTTGCTCCTGTCCGTCCGACCCGACGGTGGGTTGTTTCTGATCGTGCAGGCAGGTCTCCTGACTCGCGGTTCGCTGCCGTCTGTTTCGCCTTCCCGGATCACTCCAGTGGCATATGAAACAGCGGCTCACCGCTCACAGTTGCGGGGGCAGTCCCGGTTTGCAGACCCCGGATTGGGTCGCCTGCATCCGTGTTCCCTTTTCATCCGGTGCTTCACGTTCATGAAGCACCAGAACCAACACATCATCACATAAGCTGTTCGCAGCCAATTTTGCAAGCGAAGTTACGCCGGGCCTTTCCGGGAATGACCGTCTTTCTTTTGCTTGCGTCGCCCCCACCACACGGAAAGACGTCTGGTCTGGCGCCGCAGGAACGGCACATCATAGGACAGAATGAGCAAGCCGACAGGAACCATCCAGAACCCGACAATCGGCAAAAACCCCACCAGCCCGAACAGGATAAACACCCCGCCCAGCGATATGCGTGCCAGTTGCGAATTCGGCAAAGTGAATGATTTCCCGGCAATTTTGATGGATGGCATCTGACACCAATATGTGTGAATTCAACTGATGCGGCAGATAAGTCTGAATCGTGCGCGAATTAAGGGTGGCGGTAGCAAAGCGGGCAGAAAATTTGTTCTAACCGGCAATCCGCTCTTGGCAACGCCTTATTCCTTTTGTATAGACGCTCACCACTGATCCCCGATAGCTCAGTTGGTAGAGCAGGTGACTGTTAATCACCTTGTCGCTGGTTCGAGTCCGGCTCGGGGAGCCATTTCAAACCCGCCGTTGCGTTTCGCACGGCGGGTTTTTTCATCTGGCACTGCGCGTGAATCCTTGCCCTGTGGCTGAATTTGGGCCATCCAGATTCTGCGATAACCGACGGCCAGTGGTGCATTATGCCCAAACCGGGATATACCTCACTTTGAACAGGACGGAGATGTCGTGAGCAACCCTGACGCCACCGGCGCTGACATGATTGCCATTGATTGGGGCACGACCAATTGCCAAGCCTCTTTGCTGGATGCAAACGGTGTCGAACTCGACACAAGGCGCGTTCCTGAAGGGGCCGGAGGTCTGCACTCAGACCAATTTGAAAGTGTGTTTGAACGGCTGGTGGCTGGCTGGCCGGACTTGCCGGTGTGGATTTGCGGCATGGCCGGCTCTCGCCAGGGATGGCGGGAAGCGCCCTATCTGTCCTGCCCGGCGCTGTTGTCCGATCTTGGCTCCCGGATCACCCAGGTTTGCACTGCCTCAGGCCGGATTGTGCGCATTGTCCCCGGCCTGCTGTACCGGGATTCACGCGACAATGCGGATATCATGCGCGGTGAGGAAACCCAGATTGCCGGCCTCCTGGCGCAGCAGGATGATTTTGAAGGCCTTGCCATATTGCCCGGCACCCATTGCAAATGGGTCGCGGTCAAAGATGGAAAAGTCACGAGGTTTCAGACATTTCTGACCGGGGAGCTGTATTCCCTGCTGGCAACAGCTTCAATTCTGCGCCACTGTGTCTCACATCACGAAGCTGAAATTACCGCCGATCATCCCGCCTTTCTGACGGGTTTTGATGATGTCATCAGTGGCCGTGTGCCGCTGGTCTCGGGATTGTTCCAGATTCGCGCCCAGGATGTGCTGAACGGCGCACAGAAAGACGACAGTGCCGCCAGGCTGTCCGGTTTGATGATCGGTGCTGAATTCGCCGCGGCACAATCCGGCGGCTGGTTCAAGGACGGAAATCAGGGCGGACAGGACGGTTTTATCATTGGCGGCCCCGGGCTGACGCCACTTTACGCCAAAGCCTGTGAACGTGTCGGTATCAGACCCAGAACCCTGTTCGGTCTTGACGCCAGCACCAAGGGGCTCTGGTATCTTGCCCACAAGCAAAGCATGACAACGCCCTGAAGCCCTTGAAGGACTGAATTTATGAACTGGCTCGACGAATTCGCCAAACATCGCGGTATTGTAGCAATTCTGCGTGGCGTGCGCCCGGATGAGGTGGAACCGATCGCGGAAACACTGATTGAGGCCGGAATTACGCTGATTGAAGTGCCACTGAATTCGCCGGACCCGTTTGACAGCATTGCCCGCCTTGTCAAACTGTCGGATGGCAGAGCGCTGGTCGGCGCGGGCACGGTGCTGACAGCGGCTGATGTTGACAGGCTGTCCGGGATCGGTTCGCAGATCGTCATATCACCCAATACCAACAGCGATGTCATCCGCCAGACCCGAAAATGTGACATGTTTTCCATGCCGGGTGTTTTTACCGCGAGCGATGCCTTTAATGCGCTTGAAGCGGGCGCGCATGTGCTGAAATTCTTTCCTGCCGACACGCTTGGACCCGGCGGCATTTCCGGGATCAAGGCAGTGCTCCCCGCAGGCACACCGATCGCTGCTGTTGGCGGGATTGATGAAGCTTCCTTTGCAGCTTACCGGGCGAAGGACATTCACGGCTTTGGAATCGGCAGCACACTATACAAGCCAGGCCGGACTGCTGATGAAATTGGCCAGATTGCCCGGAAACTTGTTGCGGCTTTCGACGCAGCCGGCTGAGCCTGATCAGAGCCTTCAAATCCGCAAACCTCAATAAAACGTGCTCTCATACTAATGGGCGTGATCCGTTGAAGCATGAATGGCGTAAAGCTGTTTAGAAAACGGGATCAAACGCTCTGATGAAAAATGGTTCAAACACCGTCTCAGAATCGGTGAAAACAAAACCTTCAAACGCCTGCAAACCCAGCATTGTCTGGTTTCGCAGAGATTTGCGCATAACCGACAATTCGGCCCTGCGGGAAGCTGTGAAATTCGGCGGCCCGGTGATCTGTGTTTTCATTCTGGAATCCGGTCAACGTGCCATTGGCGGCGCCTCCAAATGGTGGCTGCATCACAGCCTTGCCGCGCTGTCAGCCTCTATCACACAAATCGGTGGCCAGCTGGTTTTGCGTCGTGGCAATCCCGTTGAAATTCTGGACGATCTGGTCGATGCCAGCGGTGCACAAAACGTGTTCTGGAACCGTCGTTATGACGCTGCGGGTATGGAGACTGACAAACGGGTAAAAGCGCGCCTCACAGAACGTAACCTTGTGGCGCAGAGCTTGAAATCCAATTTGCTGTTTGAGCCGTGGGACATCGAAAAAAAATCGGGTGGCTATTACAAGGTCTACACCCCGTTCAAGCGGGCCTGCCTGTCTGCCGGTGTGGATCGCCCTGCCCTTGCCGCGCCTGACAGGCTTCTATCTCCTGAGGCGCACCCGGATTCAGATACCCTGGAAGACTGGGGACTGCTCCCGACAAATCCCGACTGGTCAAAAACCATAGCTGCAACCTGGACGCCTGGAGAGGAAGGTGCAAAAGCTCGCCTCAGCGCCTTTCTGCATGACGATGGCATCGTTGGATACCGGGAACAACGCAATCTGCCTGCCATTGAGGGCACGTCACGGCTGTCCCCGCACATCGCTTTCGGGGAAATCAGCCCCTATCAGATCTGGTCGGCTGCTACCGCGCCTGATCTGGATATCCCGGCCCAGGATCTGGAAACCTTCCTGTCGGAAGTCCTCTGGCGGGAATTTTCCTATACTTTGCTGTTTTACAATCCCGATCTCGCCAGCCGGAATTTTCAACCCCGCTTCGACGGGTTTCCCTGGGAAGGCGATGCAGATCGTTTGCCTCTCTGGCAGAACGGACAAACCGGATATCCGATGGTTGATGCCGGACTGCGGCAACTCTGGCAGACCGGCTGGATGCACAACCGGGTCCGGATGATCACCGCTTCCTTTCTGGTCAAGCATATGCTGCTCGACTGGCGGCACGGCGAAGATTGGTTCTGGGATACACTGGTCGATGCGGACCCGGCCAACAACGCTGCAAGCTGGCAGTGGGTTGCCGGTTCCGGTGCTGATGCGGCGCCGTATTTTCGCATTTTCAACCCGATGAGCCAGGGTGAAAAATTTGACCGCGAGGGCGCTTATATCCGCCAATTTGTGCCGGAACTGAAAGACCTGCCGACCAAATATCTCTACGCCCCCTGGAAGGCCCCCGCTGATGTGCTGAAAAAAGCCGGTGTCGAGTTGGGAAAGACTTATCCTAAACCGATTGTCGAACATTCGCTGGCCAGAGAAAAAGCGCTCTCAGCATTCGCAAAAACAAAAGAAGCCGCATAGCAACCGGCCGCAAGATTGGACGACACCACATGAAAATCGCTGTTATCGGCTCTGGCATATCGGGAAATTCTGCCGCCTGGTCGCTCCATTCAAAACATCAGGTGACGCTGTATGAACGGCGCAACCGGCCTGGCGGCCATAGTGCAACGGTTGATATCGATTACAGCGGCGAAACCATCAGCGTAGACACTGGTTTTATCGTTTACAATGCGCTGAATTATCCCAATCTCACGGCGATGTTTGATCATCTGGGTGTTGCGACCGAGCCCAGTGATATGAGTTTCTCGTTCAGCCGGCGCGGCGGTTCGGAATGGAGCGACAGCATTCCGCGCGGTATTTTTGCCCAGAAACGAAATATGTTTTCCCCCAGCTTTCTGTGGATGCTGCGGGAGATATTCCGCTTCAACAGGCAGTGTCTTGGCGATCTTGCTGCCAATAAATTGTCCGGCCTGTCGCTTGGTAACTATCTCGACAAGCGCAAATTTTCCAAAAGGTTCCGCAATGAATATCTAGTGCCGATGGGGTCTGCGATCTGGTCCACGCCGGCGGCCGAAATGCTGGCATTTCCTGTCGAGAGTTTCGCCAATTTCTTCAACAATCACCGCCTGCTGCATTTTGAGCGTCCCAGATGGCGCACGGTGACCGGTGGCAGCAGGACATATGTGGACAAATTGCTGGCACCGCTTGCATCCAATATGCGTCTGGGATGCGAAGCGGTTTCCGTTGTCCGAAACCGGGACGGCGTTACGATTAGGGATAATCACGGACAGAGCGATAGCTTTGATCAGGTGATTATGGCAGGCCACAGCGATCAGACGCTGAAAGCTTTGAGTGATGCATCCGCGGATGAAAGCGACATTCTATCCAGAGTACGCTTCAAGCCGAACCGGGTTTACCTGCACCGCGATCCTTCGCTAATGCCGCAACGCAAAGGCGCTTGGGCAGCGTGGAACTATCTGAGCGAAGCGCAGCCTGAGGGAACCGACGTATCGGTGACCTACTGGATGAACAAATTGCAGGGCATTGACGAGAACAAACCCCTATTCATCAGCCTCAATCCTGTGCGCCTGCCCGAAGATCATCTGATCTTCGACGTATTCGAGTATGATCATCCGCAATATGACAGTTCGGCACTGGCAGCACAGAAAATGCTGGACCGGATTCAGGGTGTCAACCGCACCTGGTTCTGTGGTGCCTGGACGGGATACGGATTTCACGAGGATGGCCTGACATCAGGCCTCAGGGTTGCCGAGAAGCTTGGTGGCGTCATTCCATGGCGTCCGGTCGCCGCTAATGACGAGCAGCTTTTCGCGGCAGCAGCGGAATAGGTGATGAGCACTCGATCGACCTCGCACAGTGCGCTCTACGACGGCAAGGTGATGCATGCACGGCTGAAGCCGATGGGGCACAGGTTTCAATACCGTGTGTATGCTTTGCTGCTTGATCTCGACCAACTGCCGCTTGCCGCAAAAAGCCCGATTTTCTCTCATAACCGGTTCAACCTGCTGAGCTTTTTTGACAGGGATCATGGCGCGCGCGATGGCACGCCGCTGCGAAACTACGTGGACGGGGTGATGCTGGCGGCGGGGGAATTGCCGCCGTGCCGGATTGAACTGCTGTGCTATCCCCGGGTTTTTGGCTGGGTCTTCGATCCGCTGTCGGTCTACTACTGCTACGATGCCAGCGACCATCTGAGCGCTCTGATTTACGAGGTGCGAAACACCTTTGGTGAAAACCACACCTATGTGGCACCAGTGCGCGCCGGAGAGAGCCAGAACGGACATATCCGCCAGCAACGAAACAAGCGGTTTTACGTCTCGCCTTTCATCGATATGGATATGACTTACAGATTTCGTCTCAACCGGCCTGATACAGCTTTAACCCTGCGCATTCTGGTTGGTGATGCGGAAGGTCCCCTTCTGGCAGCGACCTTCAGCGGCTCGCGCCGGGCACTGACGACCGGAAATCTGCTGCGGGCGTTTGTTCAGGTGCCGTTTCAATCCCTGAAGATTGTTGGCGGCATTCATTGGGAAGCGTTGAAATTGTGGGTCAAAGGCGCCCGGTTCCATCGCCGTCCTCGCCGCCCAAAGGCCGTTTCTTATGGTGATGCCCAGGAGCCGACTGACGCGCCGCGGCCGTTGACCAGAGTCTGAACTTGAGATTTTTGTGGGCTTGATGCTACACTTTTTTGTCTGTTTGCAACTGGATGGTCCTGCATTATGAATATCTCCTCATCGGGTCAGCCAGTTACCTCGGTCACGCGAGCCCCGGTCACATCGGTCACGCGGGCCGATGTGCGCGAAAAGACCAGATCCCTGCCGCGTCTGACCCGGGCCGCGATCCGGTTTGCGACCGGACTGGAAGCCGGCTCTTTGACGATTCACCTGCCGGAAGGCGAAGCGTTTTTGGTCTGTGGCAGTAAGCCGGGTCCATCGGCCGATCTCATCATCCACGATCACAATTTCGCCGCGCGGCTGTTGAAACGCGGCGAACTGGGAGTGGCCGAGGGTTTCATGGCCGAAGAATGGAGCAGTTCCGACGTCACAAGGTTTCTGGAATTGTTCTGCGTCAACCAGGGTCTCATTCAGACGGCCATCGACGACAGGTATGTGGTCAAGTTGATCCTGAAGCTGCGCGGCTGGCTCAATCGCAACACAAGGCGCGGTTCAAAGAAAAACATTTCGGCGCATTATGACCTTGGCAATGAGTTTTACCAGCAGTGGCTTGACCCGTCGATGACATATTCGTCCGCTGTCTTCGAAAGCGGACAGGAGGATTTGACGCAAGCGCAAATTCTGAAATATCGTAGCCTTGCCGAGCAGGCAGGCATCGGCGCTTCGGACACCGTTCTGGAGATCGGATGCGGATGGGGCGGTTTTGCCGAATTTGCCGCCCGAGAAATCGGCTGCAACGTCACTGCGCTGACAATATCTCAGGAACAGTTTGATTTCGCCAGAGAACGCGTCTTCAACGCGGGGCTTGCTGAAAAGGTCACTATCAAGTTTCAGGACTATCGCGACGAAATCGGTGAATATGACAGAATAGCCTCGATTGAGATGTTTGAAGCTGTGGGCGAAGCCTATTGGCCGGTATTCTTTGACCGGATGAAGCATTGTCTCAAACCGGGCGGAACTGCGGGCCTGCAGATCATCACCATCCAGGACCGGTTTTTCCAGACTTACCGCAGTGAGATGGATTTCATCCGCCGTTACATTTTTCCCGGCGGAATGCTTCCCACACCACAGATTCTGCGGCAACTTGGTGAGCAGGTGGATCTGCATATGGTGTCAGAACGGGTGTTTGGCCATGATTATGCCAGAACGCTGCAAATTTGGCGTGAGCGGTTTGACGAGGCCTGGCCGAGAATTATGCCGCTGGGATTCGATCAGCGTTTCAACAATTTGTGGCGTTATTATCTGCACTACTGCGAAGCCGGATTTCGCTCTGAAAATATCGATGTTCGTCAGCTCGTGTTTGCCCGCAAATAAAACGTGGCCCATTCAAGCGGCTTGCGCTGGAGCCAAATTCTGATTTACGGGCTTCCCGCCATACCGATCTCGGTCCTGACGCTACCCTTTTTCATTTTCGTTCCGACATTCTATACCAAATCTCTCGGTCTGGATCTTGCCCTTGTCGGGATTGTGCTGGCTGCAATCCGCCTGTTTGATGCGCTCAATGATCCGCTTATCGGACTACTCAGTGACCGGATCCGCCCCAAATTCGGGCGGCGGCGAAGCTGGTTTCTGGCCGGAGTACCGCTGACAATAGCCGGCACCTGGATGATCTTTGTGCCGGGAACAGCTCCCTCGATCGCCTATCTGGCGCTCTGGGGGCTGGCGCTGTCGATCGGCTGGAGCATGGTACAACTGCCCTATGCTGCGTGGGGCGCTGAACTGAGCGGAAATTATCGGATGCGATCGCGGCTTAGCGGTGTCCGCGAAGGTCTGGTCGTTGTTGGCACACTGATTGCGATTATCCTGCCAATCCTCGTCTCCGGCTCGCGTGAGGTTGATGCGGCCGGATTATATGCTCTTGCCCTGTTCGTCTGTGTGGGCCTGCCTTTGACGGCAGGACTCACCGTGTGGAAGGTCCCGGAGCCGAAGGAACACAGCCGTCAGAGCATCAATATCCGCGACGGAATGAGGTTCCTGCGCAGCAACAAAGTGTTTATCCGGCTGCTGATTGCGTTTTTTGTCAACGGTCTTGCCAATGGCCTGCCGGCCACGCTGTTTTTGCTGTTTGTCGGGAATGTGCTGAAAGCAGAAGCCGCTCAGGGGCCATTGCTGATTGTCTATTTCCTTTGTGGCGTTGTGGGAGTGCCCATCTGGCTCAAAGTGTCGGACCGGCTGGGCAAACACCGCACCTGGTGTATCGCCATGAGCCTGGCGCTTCCGGTTTTTCTTATGGTCATGCTGTTGGGCGATGGTGATGTGTGGTGGTTCGCCGCCATCAGCGTTCTGACCGGACTGACCCTTGGTGCCGATCTGACATTGCCGGCCTCGATCCAGGCCGATGTGATCGATCTGGACACAGCTGAAACCGGTGAGCAACGCAGTGGTTTGTATTTTGCCTTCTGGGGCCTTGCCACCAAAGCTTCCCTCGCCCTCGGTGTCGGTCTGGCCTTCCCACTGCTGGCACTGGCAGGGTTCGATGCCCAATCCGATAATACGTCCAGCGCCTTGTTTACGCTCAGCTTCCTGTATGGCGGGTTGCCGGTCCTGTTGAAAATTATCGCTATCGGGCTGATGTGGAATTTTCCGCTTGATGAAGCACGCCAGATCGAGCTCAGACAGAAAATCGAAACCGGTTCAACCTGATGGATCCACGGTGGTCTGCAATGGATTCCTGCAAGCAGTCCCTGCGCAAAGGTTTCTTGGCGGATCACAGGGATTAACAGGAAACAATTCAAAACTTCGGGAACCGACTGCGGCGACAAACAGTTGTTATGGTGAGCTATTTGAACCCCACTGCAAAAAGGACACCACAGTGAAAACTTTGAATGATGCATTTCACCACACTTTGAAAGATATCTACTACGCTGAGCAGGCGCTGACCAAAGCGCTGCCAAAGGTCGCAAAGGCCACAAACAGCAGCAAATTGAAGAAGGCTGTCGACGAGCATCTTGAAGAGACCCGGGAACAGATTGAACTGTTGAAGAAGGTATTCTCTTCCATCGACAAGAAACCCGAAGGCGAAAAGTGTGACGCGATCGAAGGCCTTATCAAGGAAACCGAGGGCATCATTGAAGAAGCCAGTGGCGTAGCGCTCGATGCCGCATTGCTGGCTGCTGCCCAGGCCGTGGAACATTATGAAATCGCCCGCTATGGGACGCTTCGTGAATGGGCCAAGGTGCTCGGCTTGGACGAAGCTCATGATTTGTTGACCGAAATTCTTGACATGGAAAAGGCTGCCAACGCCAAGCTGACCAGCATGGCTGTGGAAACCATCAACAAAGCCGCGTGTTGCTAATTGAATTTCACAGTCTGGAGCGCCGTACAACAGAAGATTGAGATTTTAGTCACTCTTCTTGGCGCTCCGGACTGAAATCATTGTATTTTGCGGAAGGAAACGATCACGTGGGAATTATCTGGACTATTGTTATCGGCTTCATTGCTGGAGTCATCGCCAAATTTATTATGCCCGGAAAGAACGAACCTTCCGGATTCATCTTGACCACTATTTTGGGCGTAGTTGGCGCTTTCTTGGCCTCTTACCTGGGTCAGTGGCTCGGATGGTATGGCCCGGAAGAGAGCGCTGGCCTGATTGGTGCTGTGGTGGGTGCGATTATCGTTCTGGCAATCTGGGGTATGATAGCCAAACGGGCTGATTGACCGAAATTATCGCTGGCAATGCATTCAACGTTTAGCTGGGCGCAGCGCCGCCCGGCTTAACCGCTTGGCATTGCCAGCAGTTTTCTTGCTGACCGGACCCAACGCAGCTGCGAGGATCTGATCCGGTCGCGCACCGGAAGATGCTGCCATAAGCGCTTTTGTTGCCGATTGGGTGAAGGCTGCGTTCTTCTCACTCACCATACGCGTAGTCTCGCTCGGCTGCATGCGCCACAAACCTGACATTCCAGCGACACGCAGAGCAACAACATACTGCGCTTCGCTGATCATGCGCCAACTGTCAAAGCCAAGTTTCCAGGCGTCTGCAGGATTGGTGTGTCGTGCCATAATAGGTCTCCAGGGCTGTTGATATTGCGGGACCCTTCGGTGCCGAACATTCTTTTCAGCAAAAACTATCTCGATTTGGCCTTCCAGCCTGTCGCGCGATTGAGAAGCCAAAAATAAAGCGGGTAAGGCAGCAAATTCAAGAATTTCAGACCATAGGTAAACCGTTTCGGAAAGGTAATTTCGAAGCGACCGGATTTCAGGCCCTTCACAAAACGATCAGCTGCATCATCCACCTCCATGAGAAACGGCATTGGAAACGGATTGGACTGTGTGGCCGGTGTGTCGACAAAGCCAGGATGGACGATCTGGATATGAATATTAAGCAAGTCAAGATCGAATTTCAGGCTCTCAGCCATATTGGTGAGACCTGCTTTGGTGGCACCATAGGCAGCAGATGTCGGCAATCCACCAAATCCGGCGACCGAGGACGTAATGGCAATCTGGCCGCGATTGCTAGCCCGCATGTGGTCAAGGCACGGCACCAGACAATTGGTCACCCCGTTGAGATTGACAGCAAAACTCTTATCAAAATCCTCAAGTTTCAATTCGCTCGCCCTTAGGGGCAAATAGATTCCGGCATTCAGGATCAGCAGCGCTATGCCACCATGCTTCGCAATCAGGTTCTCGGCAATCTTTCCCATCGCCGCCTGGTCGGTGACGTCACCGGCTGCGGGCACAACCCGGCCCGGCATTCCAGCACACTCTGCGGCGAGTGTTTCCAATTCATCAGCGCTGCGGGCTGTGGCTGCAACTGTCCAGCCGACGGCAACGAGACGTTTTGCCACATGATAGCCAAGGCCGCTGCTGGCTCCCGTTATCCATGCGATTCCGTCAGATGGTACAGCTTGATATGGTGACATACGGCCTCGGTTAAGCGCTTTAGATATTGAGGAATGGCGATATGAATCGACCCAGCGGACCGGTTAATCTGATCGGCGCATCCGTGACTGAAAAGCAGATGCATTCCTCGTCCTCGTCCGCGACCGGCCGATGATCGACGGTTCCATCTGCAACTGAAATTTCCCCTTTGACGAAATGGCCCGTCTCGTCACTGAAGCCACCCTGCAGCACGAGAGTCATCTCGATACCCTCATGGGTATGAAGCGGAACGCCCTTCCCCGCTGGAAACCGGTATAGGGTTGCCTTGCAGCCGTCGATTTCGCCGAGTTTGACCTCATCGATACCGGCAAAGCGGTTTCGCTTCCAGGAAACCTGCGAAAGCGGCATGCCGATAAAACGCCGCAGCATGTCCGGCGTTGGATCGTTGTATCGCGCCTGAACGAGTGGCCTCTCCTCTTTGGGTGAAGTCATTATACGCTCAAGCATGGCATTGCGGTCTGACAGCGGCTCCGGCTCAATCCCGGACAATTCAATTCCCGCTAAAGCCTCAAGATTTGCAACCCAATCGCGGTTTGATGCGTTCATTTCAAGATGGGACGCCAACAACACCTGCAGCGGTGTCGGCAACGTTCCTGAAACAAACTCCGCCACCAGAGCGTCAATGGCATCGGCCTGTTCAAGCATGTTCTACCAATCCTAAAGCTGCATCAGGCAAACCAGAAATGTCTGCCGGCACAGCGACTATATACTTGTATTTTTCTAATGTTACGTTGTCATCCCTGCGCTGGATCACAGGGAATTTAAAATGCGTCTTGGCAGTTCTCCACCTAAAGAAGCTGCCAATGGAGGGACATGGATGCTGATGCAGTCATCTGCTATTTGCCTGCCATACCGTGCTACGCTAATGATATTCCAAAGATTGCGCAAAAAACGGAACAGCCTTTCTGAACTCGCCATTGTTGCAGACCGGCAAAAACGCGATATAGAAAACACCATATCAAAAAAGAAGAATTTATCCTGTGTACAAAACCGTCCTTGAAGCCATTGGTAATACGCCACTTATCCGACTTAACAAAGTATCAGATGAAACAGGCTGCGAAATTCTGGGAAAAGCAGAATTTCTCAACCCTGGTCAATCGGTCAAGGATAGGGCTGCGCTTTATATAATACGCGACGCGGTGGCAAGTGGCGCGCTGAAACCCGGAGGCACAGTGGTCGAGGGAACCGCCGGCAACACCGGGATCGGCGTTTCCATGGTGGCGAACGCGATGGGCTTCAAATCAGTGATCGTCATCCCCGAAACCCAATCGGAAGAAAAAAAGAATATGCTGCGGCTGATGGGTGCCGAGCTTATTCAAGTTCCGGCTGTGCCGTACAAGAATCCCAACAATTATGTCAAAGTGTCCGGCCGACTGGCCGAACAGATTGCCGCGTCGGACCCCAATGGTGCGGTTTGGGCCAATCAGTTCGACAATGTTGCCAATCGGCAGGCCCATATCGAAACCACCGGTCCGGAAATCTGGCAGCAGACCGACGGCAAGGTGGATGGCTTTATATGCTCAGTCGGCTCAGGTGGAACTCTTGCCGGAGTGGGCATGGCGCTGAAGGCAAAAAATCCGGCAGTGCGGATCGGTCTGGCTGATCCGTTTGGATCGGCGATGTTCAAATACTACACCAGTGGCGAATTCGGAGCGACCGGTTCTTCCATCACCGAGGGGATCGGTCAGGGCCGTGAGACTGCCAATCTGGTAGGTGCTCCGATTGATGTGGCGTATCAGATTTCCGATACGGATGCGCTTAATCACGTGTTTTATCTGGTCGAGCATGAAGGGCTGGTTCTGGGCGGCTCTTCCGGCATCAACATTGAGGGCGCGGTGCGTATGGCCAGGGAACTGGGTCCGGGCCACACTATCGTGACTGTGCTGTGCGATTATGGTAACCGCTATCAGTCGAAATTGTTCAATCCGGAATTTCTGCGCTCCAAGGATCTGCCTGTTCCCGGCTGGCTGGAAAAGCAGACCACTCTGGAAATTCCGTATGAAGATGTGCCTGCATGAGCCATTCAGTCAGGAAACTTTTTCTCGATGATGCCTATCTGACGGAATCCCCCGCGACGGTGTTCGAGATCACTGATCGCGGCGGGATTATTCTCGACCAGAGCATATTTTACGGCACCAGCGGCGGTCAGCCAGGCGACACGGGCAGGATAAAGCGGGCTGACGGCAGCATCATCGAGATTGCCACCACGGTTTGCGGACAAAACAAGGAAGAATTAATTCTGGTTCCCGCCTCCACGGAAAACCTGCCGCACATCGGCGAGAGGGTGAGCGCCGAACTGGATTGGGACCGCCGTCACCGGCTGATGAGAATGCACACCGCCCTGCATCTGTTATGTGCATCGGTACCGTTTCCGGTGACCGGTGGTCAGATCGGCGAAACCGATAGCCGTCTCGATTTCGACATGCCGGAAAGCATGGACCGGGACGCTCTGACCCTCCGCCTGAACACGCTGGTTACGGAAAACCATCCGGTGACAGAGCGCTGGATTGACGATGCAGAGCTGGAAGCGCAGCCGGAGCTGATCCGCACCATGTCAGTCAAACCGCCAATGGGCAGCGGCAAGGTGCGTCTGGTCTCGATTGGCAATAACGACGAGATTGATCTGCAGCCCTGTGGTGGAACCCATGTCCGCGCAACCGGCGAGATCGGGGCTGTTGAGGTTTACAAGATTGAGAATAAGGGCAAACAAAACAGACGCATTCGCGTGCGGCTGACAGATGGACTGGTCTGATGAGCAAATCGAAAAACCTGGTTTCCGCCAACTGGCTGCACGACCATCTGGCTGATGATGATGTGAAAATCATGGACGGCTCGTGGTATCTGCCGCAGCAGAACCGCGACGCGATTGCAGAATATGCTGCCGGGCATATTCCGGGTGCGGTGTTCTTCGATCTGGATGCAAATTCCGATCAGACCAGTGAGCTGCCGCATATGATGCCGGATGCGGACAAATTTGCAGAAGCCGCGGCATCGCTGGGTATCTCCAATTCCGACACCGTGGTGATTTATGATGGTGCCGGACTGATGTCCGCGGCGCGCATCTGGTGGATGTTCCGCGCCTTTGGTCATGAAAAAGTGTTTGTTCTGGATGGCGGCCTGCCTGCCTGGAAGAGAACCGGCGGCTCACTGCAAAAGGGCACAGTCGAAGTGCCAATGGCGCAGTATCGTGCCATGCTGGACGACGGCATGATCGCCGACTGGCAGGACGTTGTGCAAGTGACGGAACAGCACGATCATCAGGTGTTGGATGCCCGCAGCGCCGAGCGCTTCAAAGGACTTGCGCCGGAGCCGCGAGCGGGCGTCAAAAGCGGTCACATGCCCGACGCTAAAAACCTGCCGTTTCAAAAGCTGCTGACAGAAGATGGCGTTTTCAAATCCGGCAGCGAATTGAAGCGGGCTTTTGAAGAAGCCGGGATTGATCTGACCCAACCGGTCATCACCACCTGCGGTTCCGGTGTCACTGCCGCCATCCTGTCTCTGGGATTGAGCGAGCTCGGCCACAGCGACAACAAGCTTTATGACGGATCCTGGGCGGAATGGGGCTGGCGCCCGGAAACCGCCGGGAAAATCATCAGTTAGAGCGCACCCTGAGCGGCCGGTGCCAGTCGCGACAGGATCCTGCCGACATCCAGACCCTCGACGGTGCCGGCAATGCGTCCCCTGTCGCCTGACACCCGGGTTGCGAGGAAGCCATCGGCGATGGCATCTGGCGCGTGGCGAATGAGAATTGAGGCAGTCAGAAGCAGCGCCGTCCGTTCCACAAACCAGCGGGCTTCAGCCTCCGGCGGGATAGACGGCCAGCGCGAACGGTGTCGCGTCAGTGCTGAATCATAGCGTCTGCTCTGCCCGGTTGCAGCATCCAGTTCTGCCGCCAAAGCCTCAACAGCAAGTGGTTCTTTCGCCAGGGTTCTGAGCGCATCCAGGCAAATGACGTTGCCTGAGCCTTCCCAGATGCCGTTGAGCGGGGCCTCGCGATACAGCATCGGCAATGCTGTGTCCTCGACATAACCCATGCCGCCCAGAACCTCCATCGCCTCGCAGATGACAATCGGGCAGAGCTTGTTGGCCATGAATTTTGACAGCGCGACCCCTATTCTGGCAAAGGCGCGGTCCTGTTCGGTGGTTCCGTCGAAGGCACTGGCGACGTGCATTGCAAGTGCCAATGTGCCTTCCCAGTCGAGCGCCAGATCTGCCAGAACGGTGCGCATAAGCGGTTGGTCAATCAGGCGTTTCTGGAATGCTGTGCGATATAGGGTCCAATGATGCGCTTCGGCCAGAGCCGCCCGCATCAACCCTGCCGGCGCGATCGATGTATCAAGCCGGGTGTGATGAACCATCTCCAGGATTGTGCGCACGCCCTGCCCCGGTTCCCCGATCTGGTAGGCAAGTGCGCGGTCATATTCGATCTCGGCGGAAGCATTCGAGCGGTTGCCGAGCTTGTCCTTCAGCCTGAGGATACGGATGCGGTTGCGCTCCCCCTGCAACCAGCGCGGCACCAGAAAACAGGTCAGTCTCCCGGAAATGTTTGCCAGCGTCAGGAACCCGTCGGACATCGGCGCGGAACAGAACCATTTGTGCCCTGTCAGCCGCCAGACTTCGCCATCAGGCTCGGCACGGGTGGTGTTCGTCCGGACATCGGAGCCGCCCTGTTTTTCGGTCATGGCCATGCCGAGGGTTGCTGCCTGCTTTTCAGCGACCGGCCGGATGGAGGGATCGTAATGCCGTGCCAGAAGTTTTGAACGCCACTTGTCCGACAGGTGCTCTGCCGCTGAAATCACCGGAACCGACGCATAGCTCATCGTCAGAGGGCAGCAGTGTCCGGGCTCCACCTGGCTGGCCAGATACACCATTGCGGCATGGGTCGCATGGCCGCCGGTTCCACCTTCCCATGCGATAGAGGAGTAGCCCGCGCCCGCGGAAACTTCCATGAACTGATGATAGGCAGGGTGAAATCGGACCTCATCGAGCCGCCGTCCGCCGCTGTCAAACAGGTGCAGTTCAGGGACGTGCCGATTGGCATCGCGTGCGGCCCCGCGCATTTTGCTCTGTCCAAGCGCACGGCCATACTGCTGGAGCACGTCGTGCTGTGCATTTGCCCGTGCAGCGGCTTCGCGCAAGGGAAAATCGTCCTGCCAAAGGTCGCAATCGCTACGGTCAGGCGGCTGGTTGTGAACGTCGTGGGTTCCAAGATCCGAACTGGGACGGCAATCTGGCATGAGAACCTCGCCGGTCGAGTGGCACCGGGATGTCTGCTTGTTTAGAACCAAAAGCCGGTTGCAACGGGAGGACTGCCGCTGGCCAGCATATCCATTTCGCTCATCGCAGAGGCGGAGCGTACATCAGGCCTCCATCGGACCACAATGCATTGATGCCACGGCCAATGCCAATCGGCGTATCCGGACCCACATTACGCTCGAAGATTTCACCATAATTGCCGACCGCCCTGATAGCGTTGACAGCAAAGTCGTTTTCAAGCCCAATCATTTCACCGAATCCACCAGCTGTTCCGAGGATACGGGCAATTGCAGGGTTATCCGACCCCATCAACTCATCAATGTTTTCGCTCGTCACACCCAGTTCTTCTGCGTTGATCAAAGCAAATATAACCCATTTGGTGAGATTGAGCCAGGTATCGTCACCTTCCCGTACAACCGGGCCAAGGGGCTCCTTGGAAATAATTTCCGGGAGAACAATGTGGTCATCCGGCTTAGTCAGCTTCAGCCGCTGTGCATAAAGCCCGGAGGCATCGCTGGTATACACTTGGCAGCGACCGGCATCATAGGCGGCGACAACGTCGTCAGCCTTGTCAAATGCAATGATTTCCAAGTCCATATTGTTGGCGCTGAAATAGTCCGACACGTTCAATTCTGTCGTTGTGTTTGAATTGGTGCAGACGGATGCGCCGGATAATTCCAGCGCCGAAGACACTCCGATTTCCTTTGGCACCATGAAACCTTGTCCATCATAGTAGGTCACAGTGACGAAGGTCAGGCCCATACTGGCGTCGAGCGTCATGGTCCAGGTCGTATTGCGGGACAGAATATCGACCTTTCCGGACTGAAGCGCTGTGAACCGCTCATTTGCGGACAGCGGAGTGAATTTCACCAGATTGCCATCGCCGAAGATTGCTGCGGCAATTGCGCGGCAAATATCCACGTCCAGACCCGCCCACTTGCCGACATCATTGGGGTTTGAGAATCCGGGAAGACCTTCGCTCACACCACATTGCACAAAGCCTTTGGCCTTGACGTCATCAAGTGTGGAAGACCCATGAGAAGCAGCGAACGACGGGCTTCCAGATATTGTCATCGCCACGCCCATAGCGAGCGACAGAAGTGCCTGTTTCACTTTTTAGCCTTTTTTGCTACCTGCATCAGGTTTGTCAAGATCGATACAGCCTCACTACTATCAGATCAGCCAGGGAACAAGCAGCATCCGGTCTGGCAATCGCTGCAGATCAGAACGGAGTAAAAACTCCTGCTGTCCCTCCCCGGTTGCTGCGACAATAATTGCCGCTTCGCACTCCAGGGTCCGGCTCATCGAACGGCAAATTAACTTTCGGGTCAAGTCCGCAGATCAGATTCTGGCAATCTGCCATGCCGAAATCTGAGTGGGTCTGCATCAGGTGACTGTGACGAACTGGAATTTGCATGTCTATCCAACCTGACGTCTGCAGGATTGTTCGGAAACTACTTTAAATGCTGATACTTTGCGCAATCAGGGCGCAATCAGGGCGCAAGCCAGTGAGCGTCCGCCACTGCAGCAGAATCCCAGGTGAAGAGTGCCCGGCGATGCCCTTGCGGTGCCAGATACAACCATTCAAGCCGGTTATAGCGGGTTTCCAGCACACAAAAATTCGAAGCGTCTGAAGAGCTTGCAGGACCGTGCTCCGATTTCGGCGACAGATTGTAAGCAGTGGCCTGCGGCAGCCATGTGCCCGGCGATGGCTGGATGGAGTATGACCGTTTGTTCGTCGAACTTAGAGATTGCCACGACACTTCGGACAGTCTGTCGGCACGGTGCACCTCACAGCGTCCGGCCAGACGAATTTGCAGTCTCTTGGCCGGATCATAAAACAGAACGCTGATCGTTGGATACGCTTTGATCTGATCAATTTTTGCAGAGCGGATATCGGAGAATAACGTAATGCGGCGGTCAGACGCGCGAAAGCTGCGCAGCACCATAATTCGTGAATCTGGAATTGGACGGCCCTCACCGTCTTCACTTATCGATGCGACCACCGGTGTACGAAACGGAGCCGCCCGTTCGTCGACAGCATTCGACAACAATTCCAATGCAAGATTGAGTGTGCTGTCCAGATCGACGGGCATATCAGTGGGCTGGCGATCTGTCATGGATCTGCTCCCGGCGAGACATTTGAAAGGATGGTGACCCCGGCAGGATTCGAACCTGCGACCTGCGGATTAGAAGTCCGCTGCTCTATCCAGCTGAGCTACGGGGCCTGTCAGATGCCGGAAGCGCCAGAGCGCTTCATGGTTACATTGAATCATTTGACCGGTTTTTGCTCGTTTGCCGGCTAGG
>CAXBCI010000017.1:0-71948 GCA_963974065.1 uncultured Hyphomicrobiales bacterium
CGATCCATGCCAAACCGGCTGTCGCTGCAGAGGCCGATATACGCATTGAGCACAATGATCTGACCGCGCTGCTGTATCTGCAGGGCTATGCCAGGTCCGAATGGACCACGCCAGATTAAAAAAAAGACCGCACATCTGTGATGCGCGGTCTTTGCGATTAGAGCAGTAGTGCCATTTCAGCCAATGGCTTAATTGGCATCGTCTTCAGCCAGACGCACGGCTACAAAGCGCAATTCATTTTCTTCGCTCAGCAGCAGCAGCAGGACTGAGCGGCGCCCGTCCTCCTTCAGTTCCGCGACGCGTTTGATCACGTCATCCACACTGGAGACTTTTTCCTGAGAGATTTCCTGAATAACATCGCCAGCCCGCACCTGTTTCTCGGCGGCGTTGGAATTTTCCACGACTTCTGTAATCAGAACGCCTTCGACATCTTCGCCAAGCTCGAATTTCTCGCGGGCTGCATCATCAATTTCGCCAAGAATCATGCCAAGAACTTCGACCGGCTTTGGTGCCGCTTCCGCAGCTTCTTCTTCCTGGGCCGCAATCAGTTTTTCGCCTTCTTCCAGACGGCCGAGTGTCACCTTGATCTCAACCTCCTTGCCGTCCCGCAAAACCGTCACGGCGACGGCTTTGCCGACTGCGGAATCGGCGACAATGCGTGGCAACTCGCGCATACTGGCGACGTCTTTGCCATCAAAGCTCAGCACCACATCGCCGGGAACAATGCCGGCGTCTTCTGCCGGACCACCAGCGGTGACACCGGCAACAAGCGCGCCACGTGGCTCGCCCATATCGAGGCTTTCGGCAATGTCATCCGTGACCTGCTGAATGCGCACGCCAAGCCAGCCGCGGCGGGTTTCACCAAATTCCTGCAATTGTTCGGAAACGCTGAGCGCAAGATTTGACGGCACTGCAAACCCGATTCCGATCGACCCGCCGCTTGGCGAGATGATCGCAGTGTTGATGCCAATCACCTTGCCTTCAGCATTGAACAGCGGTCCGCCCGAATTACCCCGGTTTATGGCGGCATCTGTCTGGATGAAACTGTCATAGGGACCGGAATTGATGTCACGGTTCTGAGCGGAGATAATGCCCACCGTGACCGTGCCGCCCAGCCCAAAGGGATTGCCGATCGCCATCACCCAGTCACCGACCCGCATTGATTTGGAGTTGCCAAATTCAACGGAGACAAGCGGTTCGTCCGCCTCAACCTTCAAAACAGCCAGATCGGTTTTGGGATCGGTGCCGATGATCGTCGCGGTCAGTGCGGCGCCATCGGAAAAGTTGATCGTGATTTCGTCAGCGCCGTCAATCACATGATTATTGGTGATGATGATGCCAGAGGGATCTATTACAAATCCGGATCCGAGCGATTGCACCTGCCGGCCTCTTGGGCCGCGCGGAGTTTCACCCTCCGGCCCGTTTCCCTCACCATCGCGCTCACCGAAAAACTCATCGAAAAATTCCTGAAACGGCGAACCATCCGGCGCTTTGGGAACTGGCACTCGGCGTTGGTCGGTGGCTTCCACCCTTTGCGAGGTGGAGATGTTGACCACGGCCGGCAGCAGTTTTTCTGCCAGATCGGCAACCGAATCAGGCCTGTCGGATCGTGCGGAAACAGCGCCCGCGAAGGTCATGGTCACAATCAGGCCTGTCGCAATGAGGCCGCGTCTTACTGTTCGAACAGCCGCTTCATGGAACATGAATCGTCTCTTTTTCTGCTTTTGTTAAAATTGTGGCACGAGAATTGTCATATGGCACCGGGAATGCAAGCCCCTAACCTGAAATGCGAATTAAACTTCGTTCATGAAACCTGCTCAAGAGCGTGGTTTATGAATGCCGCAGCAGCCAGACTACAACAAATCCGATAGCCACCGCAATGAGGCCGCCCTGTCGCAATCGGCTGTCAGAAATGCTCATCATTTGCTGAAGCGTGCGTTTCATCGCTCCGGGTGCCAGCGCATACAAAACGCCCTCGATCACGAGTACGAGACCGAGGGCGGTAAGAAGATCAGTCATGCAGGATCCGTCAATTGGTGGTGGTGGCTGATCCTGTTTCGGTCTCGTCGATAACAGCAGCTTCCGGTGCAGTCTGTGGCGCTGCGGCATCCGCAGAAGAATCTGTCGTCGGCTCTCCGACGGCTTCCGCTGCTGGTTGCTCCACACTATCAGCTTCCGCATCAGGAGTCAGCATTGCAGCCGCAGGAACCTCCGAGCTGCCCGGTGCCTTGAAGAACTGGAAAAATTCGCTGCTTGGCGAGATTACCAATTGCGTCGTTGCGCTGTCTAGACTGCGTTCATAGGCCTGCATTGAGCGGTAGAATGAGAAGAACTCAGGGTCCCGGCCAAATGCGTTGGCAAAGATTTCATTTCGCTTTGCATCGCCTTCACCACGGACCCGCTGGCTGTCCCGCTCGGCTTCAGCGCGAATTACGATCCCGTCGCGGTCCGCTCTGGCGCGGATACGCCGGCCAGCTTCTTCACCGCGGGCACGAATATCGGTTGCCTCGCGTTCGCGTTCCGTCTGCATGCGCTGATACACCGCTTGGCTGTTGGCCTCCGGCAGATCGGCACGGCGAATGCGCACATCCACAACCACAACGCCAAAGTCGCTGGCTTCACGGTTCAGCGATGTGGTGATGCCAGTCATCAGGGTTTGGCGGTCATCGCGCACAAGTTCTTCAAAGGAAGCTTCACCCAGAACCCGCCGTGTTGCCGAGTTCAGAACAGTTTCAAGCCGTTGGTTGACATTGGCTTCCGAACCGGCTGCCTGGAAAAACCGCAGCGGATCAACGATTTTATAGCGGGCAAAGGCATCGACGACGATACGCTTCTGATCCGATGCAATGATTTCCTGTGATGGTGCCGATAGGCTGAGAATACGTTTGTCAATATATTCGACGTTGTCGATCAGCGGCAATTTGAAGCTGAGGCCAGGCGCCGTGACAACGTTAACCGGCTGACCAAAGCGCAGAACCAGAGCCTGCTGGGTTACATTGACTATGAAAAAGCTGCCATAGGCGAGCAGCAACAGCACACCGATAATAACAAGGCCTGCGCCTCCGAACAGACTTTTCTTCATTGGGTAACTCTCTTATTCTGGCTGTTCAGTTCATTCAGCGGCAGATACGGCACCACGCCGGAGCCGGCATTTTCTTCGATGATGACCTTATTGGTTCCGGCATAGACTTTTTCCATGGTCTCCAGGAACATGCGTTTCCGCGTCACTTCGGGTGCCAGGACATATTGCTCATAAATGCTGATGAAGCGATCCGCCTGACCATCGGCTTCCGCGATCGTTTGTTCGCGATAGGCCGCAGCGTTTTCAAGAATACGCGCCGCTTCGCCTCGAGCCCTTGGCAAGATACCGTTGAGATAGGCCTGCGCTTCGTTCTGCGAGCGTTCCGCATCGGCACGCGCCGCCTGAACATCGCGGAAGGCATCAATCACCTGGCTCGGTGGATCGACTTTCAAAAGCTGAACCTGGGTAATCAGAATGCCCGATTTGTAGCTGTCCATCGTGGCCTGCATGACCTCCTGAACAGCGGCTTCGGTAATTTGCCTTGCCTGTGTCAGGATTGGCTGAATATCGGAACTGCCGACCACTTCGCGCATCGCGCTTTCCGCAACCGCCTTCACGGTGGCGTCCGCATCTTTCACATTGAACAGATAATCAGAGGCATTGTTGATCACCCAGAACACTGCAAAATCGACATCGACGATGTTTTCATCACCGGTCAGCATCAGGCTTTCTTCCGGCACGTCGCGGATTGCGGTTGAACTTGGACCATTGTCACGCATGCCCACATCAACCCGGTTCACACGGGTAACGGATGGCGTGTAAACAGTTTCAATAGGATAGGGCAGGCGGAAATTCAGGCCGGGTTGGGTTGTGCGGTGCATTTCGCCAAACCGCAGAACCACGCCCTGCTGTTCCGGCTCTACGCGGAAGGTGAAAAAGTTGTAGAGCACAAATCCGAGGATTGCGAGTGCGGCAAATCCGATCAAAACCGGATTGGTGCCACCAAGTCCGCCGGAACCACCTCCGCCTGGCAGCACCTGCTTCAGCCGGTCCTGGCTTCTGCGGATGAGATCTTCCAGATCAGGAGTGTTATCGCCGCCGCCATTCTGGCCACCGCCCCAAGGACCCTGATTCTTCGGTCCGTCATTTTTCTTGCCGGATCCCCACGGCCCGCCACTGCCGTTCGATCCGCCACCGGTTTGGTTGCTCCATGGCATAATTTTGTCCTTATAAGGAAAAGATATCTTGTGGGGTTATAAGCATGGCGTCGCTGGCTTTCAATGCGGCGAAGGGAATGAGCCTGTTGAAAGTAAATATTTTTTGATCGCAAAGGGCATTAAAAGCTGTTGTGACGGCCAGAATGGCATCGTATCTGCAAGATTCGCAAGTTTGATTGCAAATTTTGCGCGCGCCGCTAAAAGGATGCTTATGAGCTGGTTTTCAGATTTAGCAAATCCATCACGGTTCCTGAACCTGTCATCAAAAGTGTTGCCGTGGCTGTGGGGTATCGCGGCCGCGATCCTGGCCGTCGGCTATTACATGGCGTTTTTCGTCGCGCCCGAAGACTATCAGCAAGGTCAGACGGTTCGCATTATATTCATTCATGTTCCATTTGTCTGGCTTGCGATGGCCAGTTACGGCCTGATGACCCTGGCCAGCATCGGAACGCTGGTGTGGAAACATCCTCTTGCAGATGTTTCGGCAAAAGCTGTGGCGCCGCTGGGAGCGGCCTTTACCCTGATTGGACTGTTGACCGGGTCGTTATGGGGCAAGCCGATGTGGGGTGCCTGGTGGGTCTGGGATGCGCGACTGACGTCCTTTCTGGTTCTGTTTTTGATGTATCTTGGCCTGATCGCGCTGTGGAACGCAGTTGAAGATCCGATCCGCGCCGGCAAGGCCGCTGCGGTGCTGACCCTGGTGGGTTCGGTCAATCTCCCGATCATAAAGTTTTCGGTGGATTGGTGGAACACGCTGCATCAGCCTGCCAGCGTGTTCCGCTTTGACGGTCCCAAAATTCACGAATCCATTCTGGTGCCGCTTTTGCTCACTGCTGTCGGAATGACGGTGTTGTTTCTGGCACTTCATATGGTGGCAATGCGCACTGAAATCCTGCGCCGCAGGGTGCGCACTTTGCAATTGATTGAAGCCTCGAAGGTGGGAGAAATTTAGTCATGCCGCATTTCGGTTTTATTCTGGCAAGCTATTTGTCGTCGATAGCCATTATGGCGGCGATTGCGCTGTGGCTGTTTCTGGATAACAGGAAGCAGAAAGGTGCGTTGCGCGCACTGGAAGCGCGCGGTGTGCGCCGCCGCTCCGATCCAGCTTCAAAACGCAGCGTCACGCCGCACACAGCCGCACAGGTGACAGAATGAACCGGCGCCGTCTGCTGGCCTTTGTGCCTCTGCTGCTGTTCGCCGGGTTGGCCGGTCTGTTTTTCATCCAATTGTCGAGAGGCGGCGGCAGCAATGTTGTGCCCTCGGCGCTGATCGGTGCTCCAGTGCCGCAGATCGAGCTGGTAGCGCTGGACGGGTTGATAAAGGATGGCCAGCCGGTTCCCGGATTATCTCCTGAGCAATTGCAGGGCAAGGTCAGCATCGTCAATATCTGGGCAAGCTGGTGCGCGCCGTGCCGTGCTGAACACCCGATCATGATGCAACTCTCTGAGGATGACCGCTTTCAGATGATAGGCATCAATTACAAGGACAAGCCGCAAAACGCGTTGCGGTTTCTGGGCTCGCTCGGGAACCCTTATGATTTTGTCGGAGTGGACGAGGATGGACGCTCATCAATCGAATGGGGTGTTTATGGCATTCCGGAGACGTTTATTGTCAATGCAGAAGGCAAGATTGTCTTCAAACATGTCGGTCCGCTGTCTGCGTCGTTGATGGTGAATAGATTCATGCCGGCATTGGAACAGGTGCTGGCGTCCCGTGCTGCTGCCGGATTGAAGGTCGATTGATGCCAACAGAAGCAGGCAATCCGGTTCAGCCGATCCGGATTGAATTGTCGCGCAATGTTGCAATTCCACTAACCCTCATCTTGTTGGCCATGTCCGGATGGTTGGCACTGACGCTGTTTGCGCTGCCCATCCGCGATGAATTCGGCGTCGCTGTTCCTATGCGGGACCTGATCGCCGGATATGTTCTCGGGGGGGCGCTTGCTCTGGCAATGGCGGCGCCGGCTTACACAATGATCCGCGCCATGATGATGAACCTGCCATTTGCCTGTTTCGACGAAACCGGCGTACGCGCCCTCAACTGGCCGCTGATGCGCAACCGCATCACTTGGCAGGATGTCGACAAACTGACCGGCAAAGGTATCTGGGTGGTGATGCTGGACAGGAAAAACAGACGGCACAAGATGATTGAAAGCATGGTCGGAGCCAAAGGATTGTGGCTGCCAACCGTCCTAGCCAGGGGCGGTGGCGCGTCCATCGCAGAAGCAATCAGGGCTTACCGGCCGGATCTGTTCAGCCCGGAAAAGCTTGCCTGAAACGCATGAAGCGCTCTAGAATAATAGTATCTGGCCAAAAGCCAGGGCACACCAGCAGTGCGTGTCAGAGTGTTTCGGTGGCGACCACCCACCAGTCCGGATGCGCCTTTGCAATGGTTTTCGCCGCAGCCGAGGACCCTTCGCCGTTTTCAAACAGCCCGAAACAAGTTGCGCCGGAGCCTGACATGCGCGCCAGCAGCGCGCCCGACCTTTCAAGTGCGGACAGTGCTGGCAGAATGTTCGGGCACACTGTGACGGCAGGCTCAAACAGATCGTTGCGGTTGTCTTGCAACCAGGCGAGCCAGAGCGACAGACTTGCTGTGTCCGGCAACGCCGGCAGCCCGGCATTGTCATGTTTTTTCAGCGCGCCAAACACATCCGCTGTCATGACAGCCGTTCCGGGATTGACCAGAACCATTGAAAAAACGGGGCTTCGATCTGCTGCGAGTGCGGCAATCCGCTCGCCAATACCGCTCATGTGACAGGTCCGTTCACCGATACAGGCGGCGACATCGGCGCCCAGACCCGCACCTATCAGCTCCAACTCCTGCAGTGACAACTCAAGGTTCCACAGCTTGTTGAGGGCGCGCAGCGTCGCGGCGGCATCTGCCGACCCGCCTCCTATGCCAGCTGCAACAGGCAGGTTTTTTTGCAATGATATGGCGGCGTTGCGTGGTTTCTGGCCGCGCCGCGCGGCACGCTCCTGCAGGGCAATGGCAGCCTTCATGACAAGATTGTCCGGCTCACCGGCAATCGCTGCAGCATGCGCGCCGACAATCGTCAGTGACGTTGTTCCGGCCTGGCTCACCGTTACGGTATCAGCCGCTTTCGCAAAAACCACCAGTGAATCCAGCAGATGAAAGCCATCACTCCGTTTGCCGGTGACATGCAGCGCAAGATTGATCTTGGCCCAGGCATGTTCGGAAATTACGCCGGGATCATGCATCGGGGATATCAGGGTCCCGGCGCCTATTTACGATCAGGAAGGTTCAATTCAGTGCCTGCCACCAAGGGACCGTTTTCCGGCAGCCGGTCACGATTCAACGCCAGAATGTCGAGGAAGGCGTCGCCGTCACCCAGCAGAGCCTTTGCAATATCCCAAAGGCTTTCGCCTTCCGCGACAATGTGGGTGCGCTGCGCTTTTCCCTCATCATTGGCTTGATCCACCACCGTATCGCCTTCGTTTGCAGCAACTTTGGTCGGAGCCAGCGGCGGCAGCCCGTTTTCCAGCTTGGCGAGGATTTTGGTCAACTCGTCCGGATCTTCCGGTTCCAGATCGCGGGCGTGAGCCCACTGAAACTGAGCTTCCAGAATCCGGCCCGCCCGCCAGTAGGCATCCCCAAGATGATCGAGAACCAGCGGATCGCCGGCCATCTTGTCGGCAGCTTTCTCCAGCTCAATGACAGCCTCTTCATAACGTCCAAGCTGATAGTAGGCCCAGCCCAGACTGTCGAGAATGAAGCCTTCTTCAGGGCGCTGTTCAACTGCCTTCTGGATCATCGTCAGTGCTTCATCCAGATTGATCCCTTTGTCGACAAAGGAATATCCCAGATAATTCAGCACAAGCGGCTGGTCGGGAAACAGCTCCAGCGCTTTTCTGAAGTCAGCCTCTGCTGCGTCCCATCTGTCAGTGCGTTCATAGGTGATGGCGCGGGAATAAAACAACGACCAGTGCCGCTGCTCCAGCTCTTCCACGCCGCCAATTATAATGTCGTAAATTGCATTGGCTTCTTCGAAGCGTTTTTCAAACCGCAACAGATTTGCCAGCGTAAGATTTGCCGAAAACGGATCTTCTGCATCGCGCGCGACTGTGGTCAGACGCCGAATCGCCTCATCAACCTGTTCCATGCGAGCCAGATTGCGCGCCGCTTCGACTTTGGCCGCATAGCTGAAAACCGACTCTTGCGGCAATGCGTCAACCAGTTCGACAGCTTCGGCGTATTTCTCATCCTGATTGTAGATATCAACCAGCGCCATGATCGCCAGATCCGAGCGCGGATTGAGATACAGCGACAGCTGCAGATAGATTTTCGGCAGTTCCGTGCCGCCATCGCGGCCAAGTGCCGAGCCCAATCCGAACATCACCTCGGCAGCGCCGTTTCGGGCCGTTGTGGTCAGATCAACCTGCTTGCCAGCCTCCAGATCGGCTTCCACACGGTCCATATAGGGATGGCGTGGCACCTGCCGTTTGAAGGCTCGTATTGCAGCCTGGCCTTTTTCCGGCGCGTTTTTCAGCGCCTGCAGGCGGGCAAAACCTTCCACAATCCGAAGCGCCGACTGATCATATTCATAAGCTCTGGCGACGCGCTGAAAAGCCTGCTCACGGTCTCCCAGATGATCGGCAATCAATCCGCCGTGAAATGAGCGGAAACTTTCATACCAGTCCGGGCCTTCAAGCCTGTCGATGCGCGCCAAAGCGCCGGTCAGATCATCCTTGCCGGCTTCTGCCCAGGCAGCCAGTAACTGGTTTGTCAGCAGCTCCAGGGGTGTTTTTCCCGAAGCTTCTTCAAATTCATCGACGGCTTCACCGTAATTACCCTGCTTCAGGGCCGAGATGCCCAAAACCGTGCGGGCCAGATCATTGGACGAATCGAACTGCAGAATTTCTGCGGCATAGGGCAGTGCGCTGTCCACATCACCGTTCATCAGATGCAGGAAGAAGGTCTGCTGGATAAGGACCGGATTGGTCGGATCATTGCCAAGGGCGCGTTCAAAAAACTGAACCGCTGCGAGCGTATCCTTGTCGTCGCTGGCAATCCTCGCGGCCAGAAAATTACCCGACAATCCGCGCGCAAAGCGCAGCGTTTCGCTTTCCTCTTGGGCTGAAGAGGGCAGAGAGGGCACGATCATGGCGCCGGCCAGCAGCAGCACTGCAGCCAGAGACCTCAAACCCGGTACAGCGCGGGCCTTACGCCAGCTTGCTGAGGTCGAAAAATTTGTAGCTGCTGTTTGTGATGCCATTTGTTCCATCTTCAATACGACTGGGTGTGCAGTCTTTTGCGCCAGATACTCTCGTCATATGCTGTCGCGAATCCGGCAAGATTACCGGCAAGTTCAGCTGACATGGATTTCAGATCATTTTGTGGCGCTTCTAATGGCCACGATAGATGCAGAATTCCACAGTCTCCAATAAACTTTTCTTCATGTTGGTGTCTGGAAAGGCAGCAAGGGCGTCTTTGGCAACCGCGCCATAATGGCTGGCACGCTCCACCGTGTCTTTCAGCGCGTCAAGCCGGGTCATGGTGGCGATCGCAGTTTCCAGATCGCCATCCTGCACATCGCCTTCCATCAGCACGCGGTCAAAGAACGCCCTGTCGGCGTCGCTTCCCCTGCGGTAGGACAGCACAACAGGCAAGGTGATTTTGCCCTCGCGCAGATCGTCGCCGACTTCTTTTCCAAGGTCTGCCGCCGAGCCGCCATAATCCAGTGCATCGTCAATCAGCTGGAATGCCAGACCAAGATTGGTGCCATAGGACCGGAATGCCGACCGGGCCGGTTTTGGCGCGTTGGCCAGAACCGGTCCGACTTCTGCCGCTGCCGAAAACAGCGCGGCCGTCTTGGCCCGGATGACATCAAGATACTCGTCTTCCGTGGTGGCGGTGTTTTTCGCGGCAACAAGCTGCATGACTTCGCCTTCGGCAATCACCGAGGAAGCCGTCGACAGGATATCAAGCGCATCAAGCGATCCGACTTCAACCATCATGCGAAATGACTGGCCGAGAAGATAGTCACCGACAAGAACACTGGCCTGGTTGCCCCAGACCATACGCGCCGACTTTTTTCCGCGCCGCATGTCGCTTTCATCCACCACATCATCATGCAACAGGGTGGCGGTGTGCATAAATTCGACACAGGCCGCCAGTTTGACATGGCCGGCGCCTTCATAGCCGCACATTTCGGCAGCAGCCAGCGTCAGCATCGGCCGCAGGCGCTTGCCACCCGAAGAGATCAGATATTCCGCGATTTGCGGAATCATCTCCACATTTGCACCCGCCATTTTGAGAATCAGGTCATTGACCTGATTCATGCCGGGTTTGGTCAGTGCCACGAGTTTTTCAATACTCGGCGGCTGATCTTTTCCCGCGGCGAGGGAGACAACAATACCCATTAGACTGCTTTCTGAATCTGTGACCTGAGGGTGTCGGATATTCGCTAAAAACCGAGCCATTAGGATAGAAGCTTGAACGCGCAATAACAACTGGTGCTTCGGTTATTTGTAAATTGCCAGGTTTCGCGTCACATCGCGCAACAGGGACTTGCGCAAAGATTTTGTCGAACCGCGATTCTGTGGTCATATATGCTTACAACGGCGCGCACAGTGGAGATCAAGGTGTGAAAGAAATTCTCAGAACAAACGATATGGTGCTGATTTCGTTTGTCGAATCCCTTTTTGACGAGGCAGGAATCGATTACCTTGTGCTGGACCAGAATATGAGTGTGCTGGACGGATCGATCGGCGTTCTGCCGAGGCGGCTGCTGGTGGCAGAGGGCCAGGAAGCTGAAGCCCGGGGCCTGTTTAATGAGGCCGGCATCGGTCATGAATTGCGCAGCGATTAGAGCAGGCTCGATGCAATGACAACGCCAGCCTCCAAAGATCAGTTCATCGGCGGGGGCGCCTACGTTCTGCAGCCGCGCGCGCAGGGCCACCGGTCCGGTATGGATGCGGTGTTTCTGGCGGCAATGGTTCCGGCCGACGCAACCGGGGTCCTGTATGATCTTGGTGCGGGAAGCGGAGCCGCCGGGTTTTGTGCGGCAGCCCGCGCACCTGGCCTCAGCGTGTGCCTGGTGGAACGCGATGAAGACATGCTGGTCCTTGCAGAAAAGGGGCGTCAACTCCCTGAAAACAGAGGTTTTGCGGACCGCATTCACATCATCGCCGCTGACATTCTGATGCCGGCGCCTTCCCGCGAAAAGGCCGGACTTGCGGCCAATTCCGCCGACTGGGTGATCGCCAATCCGCCATTCTATGTTCAGGAGAAAGTCCGCAGTTCTCCGCATCCGCATCGCCGGGAGGCGCATGTGCTGGGGGAGGGCGACCTGGAAACCTGGTTCCGCCTTGCTGCCATGTTGTTGAAGCCGGGCGGGCACATGGCGCTGATTCATACCGCCAACGCGCTGATTGACGTGCTGAAATTATGTGAAGGCCGGTTCGGTGGAATTGAGATCAGACCCATCCATCCGCGGCCTGGAAAAAAAGCCAACAGGGTGGTGGTATGCGGACAAAAGGGCAGCCGCGGCGAATTGACACTGCTGCCCGATTTCATTGTTCATGATGAGACCGGCAACACGGCACAAGCCAAAGCGATCTTGCGGCAGGGAAAAGGATTTTCGGATTTGGAATGACCCCTTTAAATCCGCTTCTAAATAGACCATTTAACAACAATTGCCCCCCTTTCTCCCGGAGTTCTCCCTTGTTCACTGCCTTTAAGAACCGAATTCGCGTCTATCTTCCGGAAAAATACCGCACGCCGCCGGCTGTGGTGCCTGTGATCAGACTGAGCGGTGTGATTGCCTCAGGCAGCCATTTGCGGCCGGGCCTGAATCTGGCAGCCATTGCTCCGGCGCTGGAAAAAGCGTTTTCCTATAAGGATGCGCCGGCAGTTGCAATTATTGTCAATTCTCCAGGTGGTTCGCCAGTTCAGTCGAATCTGATTTTCCAGAGAATCCGTCAACTTGCTGATGAAAAGGAAAAAACGGTTCTGGTGTTTGTCGAGGACGTGGCAGCTTCGGGCGGCTATTTCATTGCGGTGGCGGGCGATGAAATCATTGCCGATCCATCCTCGGTGGTCGGGTCAATTGGTGTTATTTCCGCCAGTTTTGGTCTGAACAAGGCGATCAGCAAACTCGGCGTTGATCGCCGTGTCTATACTTCCGGCAAGAGCAAGTCGACACTTGACCCTTTTCTGCCGGAGAAAAAGGAAGATGTGGCCCACCTCAAACAGCTTCAGGAAGAAATTCACGAAACCTTTATCGATGTGGTAAAATCCCGTCGGGCCGATGTGCTGAAGGAAGATGACGAAACCCTGTTTAACGGACTGTTCTGGACCGGCAAGACCGCACTTTCACTGGGATTGATTGACGGCATCGGCGAACTTCGCTCGACATTGAAAGAACGCTATGGTGAAAAAACCAGGTTGAAGCTGATCGATACCAAGAAGGGGTTCGGCATGCGCAGGCTGTTCGGCGGATCAAGCCAGGATAATCTGGCGCGTCACCTCAGCGATGGTGTGATCGGTTCGCTGGAAGACCGTGCCATCTGGGCGCGCTTTGGTTTGTAGGATTTCGTCATGCTGGCAAAACTTCTGATCCTCGTTGGCATTATTGCTGCGGTCTATATTGCGGCAAAACGGCATAAGCTGTTTGCTCATCTGATGAGCCGGGTCAGCGACGACGGTCAGCCCGATGAGAATGCAAACAACACGATTGAAGAACTGGATTACGACCCGGAAACCGGCCGCTATTCGGTCCGCAAAAACAAGCGCGACCAGAACTGAACATCGCACTGCTTGACCCGTTGGCCGCGTCATGGCAACACCGCGCCACAATTGCCAACGCTTTCTTCCGGACATTCAGGTCATTCCAGGTCATTCCATGTCTCAACCAGACCAGCAATTCCCGGCAGCCGATCTGCCGCCTCATATGCGCCCGGAGCGGTCCTTTCAGGGCCTGATCCTGGCTTTACAGCGCTTCTGGGCCGATTATGGCTGTGTCGCGTTGCAGCCTTACGACATGGAGGTGGGTGCGGGCACGTTTCATCCCGCCACCACTTTGCGGGCGCTCGGACCCAGATCCTGGCGCGCGGCCTATGTCCAGCCTTCGCGTCGTCCCGGTGATGGCCGCTATGGCGAAAACCCCAACCGGCTGCAGCATTATTACCAGTTCCAGGTGCTGTTGAAACCGTCCCCGCCGGATCTTCAGGAGCTCTATCTGAAAAGTCTTGCGGCGATTGGTGTCGATGCCGCGCTGCATGATGTGCGGTTTGTCGAAGACGATTGGGAAAGCCCGACCCTGGGGGCCTGGGGACTTGGCTGGGAATGCTGGTGCGATGGGATGGAAGTCTCGCAATTCACCTATTTTCAGCAGGTCTGCGGCATTGAGTGCAGCCCGGTGGCTGGCGAACTGACTTACGGGCTGGAGCGTCTTGCCATGTATGTTCAGGGTGTCGATAACGTCTATGATCTGAATTTCAACGGCCGCGACGGCGATGAGCGCATTTCCTATGGCGATGTGTTCCTGCAGGCCGAACAGGAATATTCGCGGTATAATTTTGAACATGCCGACACCGACATGCTGTTTCAGCATTTCAGGGATGCCGAGACGGAATGTCTGGCATTGCTTGCCGCTGGTGCCCGCCAGCGCGATAAGGCCGGTGACGGCCTCCACAAAATAGTGCTGCCAGCCTATGATCAGTGCATCAAAGCCAGCCACATCTTCAACCTTCTGGATGCGCGCGGCGTCATATCGGTCACCGAGCGGCAAAGCTACATTCTGCGCGTTCGCGATCTGTCGAAGGCCTGCGGTGAAGCCTTTCTTCAGACCGAAGCGGGCGGAGCGCGAGCCGGGGAGGCTATCCATGCCTGATCTCATGCTGGAGCTGTTTTCAGAAGAAATTCCGGCGCGTATGCAACAGCGCGCCAGCGAGGATCTGCGCAAGCTGGTTACCAATGAACTTGTGGAAGCCGGGCTCACCTATGAAGGAGCCAAGGGATTTGCCACCCCGCGCCGTTTGGCGCTGACCGTTCACGGTGTCACGGCGCGTTCGCCAGACACACGTGAAGAGCGCAAGGGGCCAAAAGTCGGCGCACCGCAAAAGGCTCTGGACGGGTTCATGCGCGCTTCTGGCCTTGACTCAATCGACGCCGCCCAGGTTCAAAGAGATCCCAAAAAGGGCGAGTTTTATGTCGCTGTGATCGAGAAGCCCGGCCGCCCGGCGCAGGACATCATTGCAGCGATTATGCCGTCGATCATCCGGAATTTCCCATGGCCAAAATCCATGCGTTGGGGCGCGCGCTCCACGCAGCCGGAGGCTTTGCGCTGGGTCCGGCCACTGCGCTCCATCCTGTGTACCTTTGGCCCTGAAACCGAGGACCCGGAAATCGTTGCTTTCGAGGTTGACGGTATTGCATCCGGCGATCAAACCTTCGGCCATCGCTTCATGGCACCGCAGCCAATCCGCATCCGCCGTTTCGATGATTATACCGACAAGCTGATCGCTGCCAAAGTGGTGCTGGACAGCGCCCGGCGCGAGGAAATCATTTTTGAGGAAGCCAAGAATCTCGCCTTTTCGCAGACCCTCGATCTGGTTGACGATGCCGCCCTGCTGCATGAAGTCGCCGGACTTGTGGAATGGCCGGTTGTGCTGATGGGCACCTTTGACGAGCGGTTCCTGAACCTGCCCGATGAAGTGATCCAGCTCACCATCCGCGTCAATCAGAAATGCTTCGTGCTGCGCGACCCGAAATCCGGCGCTTTGACCAACCGTTTCATTCTGGTCTCCAATCTGATTGCCAGCGATGGTGGCAATCAGATTGTGGCCGGGAATGAAAAAGTGGTGCGGGCCCGGCTGTCCGACGCGATGTTCTTCTGGGAAACCGATTTGAAGACGCCGTTGCAGAACAGGGTCGAAAAACTCGGAAAGATCATTTTTCATGAAAAGCTGGGAACCCAGCTGCAACGGGTTGAACGGATCAAAGCCCTGGCAGCAGAGCTTGCGCCTGTTGTCGGTGCAGACCTGGCTGAAGCAATGCACGCGGCGGATTTGTGCAAGGCCGATCTCGTCACCGAGATGGTTGGCGAGTTTCCCGAACTTCAGGGATTGATGGGCCGCTATTATGCAAGCGCGCAGGGCGAAAGCGATGCTGTGGCGGCCGCCTGTGAGGATCACTACAGGCCCCAGGGCCCCGGAGATTCGGTTCCCATTGATCCTGTTTCTGTTGCAGTCGGGTTGGCCGACAAGCTGGATACGCTGTCCGGATTTTGGCTGATCGACGAAAAGCCGACGGGTTCAAAAGACCCATACGCTTTGCGCCGCGCAGCGCTTGGAGTCATCCGATTGATTCTTGAAAGCAAATTAGAAATTACTTTGTTAGACATTTTTGAAATTTCACTTGATTTGGCGCGAAAATCTCGCCACTCGACTGAACCACACCAAATGTTCCCCGTTCACCGTCGTCCAATCCCCGGCCGGGGCAGCTACGAGGTGATGGGGATAGATTTGCTGTCCTTCTTCCACGACCGGCTGAAAGTCTATCTGCGCGATCAGGGCCGCCGGCATGATTTGATTGATGCAGTGCTCGGCGAGGGTGATGACGATCTGCAGCTGGTTGCCCGCCGGGTTGAAGCGCTTGGTGCGTTTCTGGAAAGTGATGACGGTTTGGCGCTGCTGGCGGGCAGCAAGCGTGCGGCCAATATATTGCGCGCGGAAGAGAAGAAAGACGGAAAATCTTTCACAGGCGCCGTCTCCGCCAAGTTGTTGCAGATGGATGCCGAAAAGACGCTGGCAAAGGCGGTCGAGAGTGCCGTGACAGAGGCCCGCTCGGCGGTGGAGGCCCAGGATTTTGCGGCTGCGATGACCGCCTTGTCGCAATTGCGCACCCCGGTCGATGCTTTTTTTGACGAAGTTATGGTCAATGATGATGATGCAGCAATCCGCGAGAACCGCCTCAATCTCCTGAACCGAATTCGTCAGGCAACACAGACAGTTGCGGATTTTTCCAGAATCGAAGGATAAACACGTCAGCGTAGTGAATCATATATTAGCGTGCTTTTTTGTGTCACATGGATTATGGGAAAAGTGACGATCGCAAGACGGTCACATTTGAGCCATGGAATAAGTCAGATCTACTCAGGGGAATACTCATGAATAAAGCAATTGTTGGAATTCTAGGCCTCGTAGTCGGCGCTGCAGGCGGCTATTTTGTCCAGGATGCGAATGTCAAAAAAGCTGCGGATGAAATTACCGCGCTGTCTGACAAGGCATCCGGCCTGGAAACCATGGTCAGCGACACCAAAACAGCTGCAGAAGCAGACGCTGCTGCTTTGACAGAAGCGCAGGCTGCTCTGGAAGCCGCACAGGCGGAAACACAGACTGCTGTGGAAGCGGCTCAAGCTGAAGCCCAGGCTGCTGTGGAAGCAGCGCAGGCTGAAGCCGAAGCTGCCAAGGCGGCGGCTGAAGAGGCTGCCGCTGCGCTGGAAGGAGCCCAGGCCGAAACCGCCATTGCTCTGGCCGCAGCCAAGGCGGATGCCGAAGTCGCAGTGATGTCGGCAAAAGCTGAAGCAGAAGCGATGGCCGCCAAGACTGACAGCACCATGACGGCCGAGTTGAAGAACGAATTGGCTGCCTATCAGGATCAGGTTGCAGCTTTGACCTCCGATCTTGCCAGCAAGGAAGTCATGGCCGGCGATCTGACCTCCATGGTGGACGGTCTTAAATCGCAATTGGCAGCCAGCGAGCAAAAGACGACCGGTCTCAACGCAAAAATGGATGAAATGCAGTCCAGTGTAGCGGCAAAAGAAGAAATGGCGGCAAGTCTCAGCACCACCGTTGATGAGCTGAAGGCGGACGTCGCCACCAAAGATCAGACCATTTCCGAGTTGCGCGCAACGATTGAACAGTTGCAGGCTGAGAATACCGAAAGAGACGCAACTCTTGCAGAATTGGCAGCAACTGTTGAAAAGTTGAATGCTGATCTGGCAGAGGCTGCCAGCAACAATTGAACTATCTCTGAAATGTGCGGTTAGAAGCGGGCGATCCGAAGTCGGATTGCCCGTTTTTTGTTGTGCTGGTCTGCTCCGGGTCTGCCGACTGTGCCCGGTGTTGTACTGTTTTCATGCTTCTTTAAGTGAAAACCCGGCATATACCGCCGGTCAGGGAATATATCGGATGATGCATTGCAGGACTCTTTTGCTTCACAAAAGTCGTTGAAAAGCAGACTGAAATCAGTCCTTGCCCTGCTGTGGCCTGTCAAAAATCTTCCGTCAGGTGAAGACGGTTCTGGTTCCGAAGAAGGCTCTGACATGGCTTCCGCAGGGCGCGCCGGCCTGTACGCCCTGTTGATCCGTCTTGTCAATGCCGCCATTGCCTATGTCACCCAGATCATTTTTGCCCGCTTGCTGGGCGAGTTTGAATACGGGATTTTCGCCTTGGGCTGGGTCTGGATCGCAATCCTTGGCCATACAACGACCTTCGGCTTTTCGATGAGCGCCATTCGCTATCTTGCGCGCTACCGGACCACTGGGGAAATCCGGCTGGCGGCGGGGTTTTTCCGGTTTTCTCTCATCATTCCATTGCTGTTCAGCAGCCTTGCAGCAGTTCTGGGTGTCAGTCTTCTGAACTCCGGCCTGATTCCGATACCGGATTATTATCTCCTGCCACTGATGCTGGCGGCGGTCTGTGTGCCGCTGTTTGCCCTGCAGGACATGATGGAGAGTTTCGCCCGCGCCCGTCACTGGGTCCTTCTGGCGTTGATCCCGACCTATTTGCTGCGTCATGCATTGCTTGGCCTGTTTCTGGTTCTGGCGGTTGTTTCCGGCTTTGCCGCAACAGCGACCACTGCGCTGCTCGTTGCCTTTGCCGCGATTGGCCTGTCGCTGGCAATCCAGGCTGTGATCTTGACGCGGCGGCTGTCTGCCGAGCGCCGGGCTCTGCCCGCGGTCACTGTCCCGGCCTATGAGCGCTGCATATGGTTCAAGACGTCCGCGCCGTTGGCTCTGCAGGACGGTGCCTCGCTGCTGGTCTCCTATTCCGATATTCTGGTGCTCAGCTTTTTTGTTGGTCCGACCGAGATCGGCATTTATTTCGCGGCAACGCGCATTGCGCAGATTGTCGGCTTTGTCCGCTTTGCCGCTTCTGCCGGGACCGCGAATGTGTTTTCAAAACTGAATGCTGAGGGAAAGACCGACGAGTTGAAAGCCCTGTCACGTGCCACAATCCGCATTTCCTTCTGGCTGTCCGTCATTGCCTGTGCCGGTCTGGCCGTGGCCGGCCCGTTGCTGCTGAAACTGTTCGGGGCCGGCTTTACCAGCGGTTACCCGGTTCTGCTTGTGCTGATGGCAGGCTTGCTGCTTCAGGCGGCCTTTTCCTCCGCCGAGGATCTGCTCAACATGACCGGTCACCAGGGCATGACAGCGTCATCCTATTTTGGCGCGCTGTTGGTCAATCTGGTACTCAACCTGGCCCTGATTCCCTATTTCGGTCTGCTTGGCGCAGCGGTGGCGACCTCGATTTCAATCGGTTTCCGAGTGATCTATCTGGCATTCGGCGTGCGCGCCCGCCTCGGCATCTCCCTGTTTGGCGCCCAGTTCGGCCGATAATTGTCACTACAGCCTAATCTGCTGTTAGAAAAAACTGCCAGACACCGTCCGGTGAAATTCCGGCGCGGAAGAAATTGTAAGCGCCGAACACCTTCATGTCCTCGTAATCGCCAGCGGTAACAAGGGTGAACAGTTCAACCCGCTGCTCCGGGGTCAGCGTGTCCAAAGGGACATAGGCGAAATACGGCCAGACATAAATTTCAGCCTCAGTTTCCGCGTCGACCTGAGCATATCCCGCCTCCATGATTTCCAGCAGGATGGCCAGGATTTCCTGCCCCTCTTCATCACCAGACAATTCTCGAAGATGCCCGACCGGATCGTCAATCTCGTCAAAGGCGACGACCGGCGGCCGGCCATTTGCCGAAATGATTGTGTTGAGCGCGGCCAGATTGCCCGACCGGGCTGCAGCGATAAGAGCTGCCCGGGTTTTCTGCACAGCCTGAGGCAGCAGACTGATATCATAGGAAATGCGCGGGGCTTTCCCCGATTGCCCGTTCTGGCCGGTGGCTGCGCCGGGAATGGATCCCGCGTCACCGGCTGCCGGAATAGTTTGCGGTTTCAGGGAAAACGTTTCGGTTTCAACCGTTCGGGCGGCATGAATGACTGGAATTGGCAGGCCGAAGGAGAAGCCCAGGGCGCAAGCCAGCAGATTCCGGACCAGCCGGACAGGGAGAAAATTTATGATCATGCGTGACAGCTAAAGGTCACATGGCGTGATCTGTCAAATGTTTCGACGCAGCGCCGATTTGATTTAGTTCAGAATTCGGTAAGGTGTGAATTCGCCACTTTGAATGCGCTCCGGCAGTTTTGCGCAATAATCTGCGGCAGCCTCTTCACTGCTTTGCAGAATAATCTGCGACAATGCGGCAAACAGGGAGGTTTCGATCAGGATGCCCTGCTCGACACCTTGTTCCAGTGCCTCTTCCCAGGCCGCCTGAAGTGAGCTCAATGCAGTCTGCTGGCGGTCCGCCAGTCCGAAATCATCGTCGAAATCTTCTTCGTCTTGCCACAGATCCTGCATCGCCATCCTCACTATCCGGAAACATTGTCGAGAATTTATCACAAAGCTGAAGCAATTGGCGGAGTTAACGGCTTTATAGTCAACAAATACTGAAATCGTGTGACCAGCTTAATCGACGTGGGCCGGTGCTGGTTCAGGCGCCGCTGCTGGTTCAGGTGCCGCTGCTGGTTCAGGCGCCGCTACAGGTTCATTGATCACAGCTGCAGCTTCCGGCGCGATGCTTTGAGCCGGGCGGTAGGTCGTCGCCATAAGCCGTGTCAGTTCAATGGCTTCGCTCTCGTAGCGCTGGGTGATCAACTCGGCAGCCGGCGTGCATGTGCGGTAAAGCTGCTCCAGCAAAGCAAAAGCCTTGTTGTAACTGGCCATCATCCGGGCACGCCGCGCAGGCACGGGTTCTTCCGCATCCAGAAGACCGGCCATCTGCGCCTTCCAGACGCCACGCGGCTGCCGCTTGCACAGCGGATGCAGGAATTCCAGCGACCCGATTATGCTGACGAGCCGCAGAAGGTCAGTTTCGTAAGGTGGCTGACCATCGCCCGGCCGCGCTGCCTGCCCATGTGCTGACATCATCAGCACAGGCAGCAGGCAAACGGCAAAAAAAGACACGGCGCGAATACGTTTGGAGATCATAAACGCACCGTGCCGCGAAGGCTTTCAAAATTCAAGAATCTTCTTGCTCTTGTTACCCCTATTTTTGAAGTATTTCCGCTCCGGGATGAAATGCCAGATAGGCAAAGGCGAAGGTCACGTCATAGACCACCTCATTGCCGCGGCTGCCATCGGCCTTGATTTCATAGGCCATGACGTTGCCCACATCGCGGCCTTCAGAAATCCGGTCTGTATCCAGCGCGGAATTCTGGCCGCCTTCCCAGGTCAGTTCCACATTGCCAAGCCTGACGGAAGATTGTTCCCGCAAATGGGTCAGTGTGGTTGCCTTCGGCGCGCCGTCCTGTTTCACCACCACAACACGCAGCATCGGATCTATATCGCTTGGCAGATCGCCGCGAAACAACGGGTAGGGCGTGTTGCGGCTGTCATAGCTGACATAAGGGTTGGAGCCATATCTGCGCATTTTCGGATTGTTCGGAACCAGCACCTTGCCATCAGGATTGGCATTCACGAAACGCTCAAAACTTTCGACCCGGCTCGGGATCATTCGCAGATCGGTGCCAAGCAGCTTGCCGACAATCGCGGTTCCGGTAAATTGCTGCCACCAGGATTCAGTCTGGCGGTCATACATGACCAGATCGGAATTTCTGAGTTTTCCCGTGGTTCCGAATTCCAGCATCACCCCGTCGGTGGTGCGGTCAAACACCAGCGCCGAGTTGCACAGCGGGCAATAGGTGACAGCCACGGGCGTACCGCCAACAATATCATTGACGATTTCATGCCACGTCATCACCTGCAGTGGATAGGCGCGGATGTCGCCATTTATTTCAACTCTGATGACCGGTTCCAAGGCCCCAAGATTGGTAATATCCTTGGCCGCAACGAATTTCGGATCGTCAATCGATGGAATGCCGTCACGCGGCGGGCCACCGGACAATATCTCGTCGAATGTGATGCTGCTCTGCGAAAAATCCGTTTTCCAGCCCTCGGATCGCCACTGATCCGGATTGGCCAGCGCCTGGCTGGCAAATAGCGCCAGAAGCGGACCGATGGTCAGTAAAAGCCAGAGCCGGGATGCGCTGATGGTTGCAGGCTCATCCGGCGCGATCACAGCAGCAGATGTCGAAGCAAGCGTCAGATTCAGCATGACTGTCCTCCCTAAAATTCTCCCGAGGATTTTGGTAAATCCGTGTTTGTGTCAAATTGCCACAGTTCCCCGAAATCACAAATCAATCCTGTTCACAGACGTGTGAGTGGCTGCAATGTCAGGTGGCAGAAGTGCGGCCGGCTCTGCTGCGCTGAAGGATTTCGGCCAAACCTGGAACTGTGGGGAGGCTTGCTACCTCGTCAGGGCTGTACCAACGCGCTTCGCATGCGTCGTCGCCGGCCCGAAGTGTTCCTGTTGGATTTGTTGCGCTGATGCAATGCAGTTCATAATGAAATCCGGCACCGACGATCTGTTTGCTGTGAAAGATGCCTTGCAGGTCCGCACCCAAATTGGTTTCCTCGTGCAGTTCGCGCTTTGCCGCTTCCAAAAGGGCCTCTTCCGGATCAACCTTGCCGCCCGGCAAAGCCCACAGATCCTTGTTCGGCTCCCGGCCCCTGCGCACAAGCAGCACCATACCGTTATGCCAGACAGCGACACAGACTGCCGGCACGGGATGATTTTTATCAGTTCGGATCATTGATCAGCATTCATTGTCACGGTTTTTGCCGGAATTGAGGGCAGGGAATGGATGCAGTAAATCGCATCAACACCATGATTTCCAGATTGAATCACTGTATAGCTGGCAGCACTGTCGTTTCAGATCAGTCTGCATCAGGAGGTTCATAGTCAGGTGTGCGGACGCTTTACACTCACCCACCCCAATGAGGCTGTGGCCGCTCTGTTCGCCTGTCATTCAGAAGACAGCGTCGCGGAAGACTTTCCGCCGCGATACAATATCGCGCCAACCCAGCCCATCACGACGATCCGCCAGGAACAGGCACGGCGGGTTCTGCGTCTGGTACGCTGGGGTCTGGTACCTGAATGGGTCAAAGAGCCGCAGAAATTTACCCTGCTGATCAATGCCAGAGTGGAAACCGTTCTGGAAAAGCCCAGTTTCAGGGGCGCAATGCGGCATCATCGCTGCCTCGTCCCCGCGTCAGGCTACTTTGAATGGCGCCGCGATGGCGAGCGCAAACAGCCCTTTTATATCCGGCCCAGAGATCGCGCCGTGTTCGCCATGGCCGGCCTTTGGGCGGAGTGGTCCGGCCCCGACGGCAATCTGATCGATTCCGGGGCGTTGCTGACTCAGGCTGCAAATCAGACCCTTTCGAAAATTCATCACAGAATGCCGGTTGTGCTGCCGGCAGAGCATTTTGACGAATGGCTCGACGTCATGCATGTGGATGCCAAACAGGCCCACCGGTTGTTGCAACCCGTATCGGAGGAGTTCTTCGAAGCCGTGCCGGTCAGCACCCGCGTCAATTCTATGCGCAATGATGATTCTGCGCTGTTGACTGAGATCATCATTGAAAACCCGGAAAAGCCTGAACCGGCCGCACCAGACTCGCAAATGAATTTGTTTTAAAGGGCAGAGCAGGGCCGCGTCCTTCGCCATCCGGCGAATCCAGGAGGTTGTGCCGGACGCTTTACCTGTGCTCTAACCGGGACGGATTCAATCGTATCAGACAGGTAGCGTATTGGATCTGCGCATACAGCCAATCCAGATGCGATGATCGTCTGGTTGCCTGCAATAGCCAACTCGTTATGCAGGATGCAAGCTCAAGGAAGTTCTCTTTGCTCAAACATAAAACCTACAATCGGATCGCCCGGCTTTATGATATCCTGGATCTTCCATTTGAACATGGCCGCTACAAACCCTTGCGCAGAGTATTGTTTGATGGTGTGAATGGCGCCTTGCTTGATGCAGGCGTTGGCACAGGGCGGAATTTCCCTTTTTACCCAACCGGTTCAAGGGTTGTGGGAATTGATCTCAGTTCGGCCATGCTGGCGCGCGCCAGGCAGCGCAGGGATAAGCTCGGCACGCCCGTTGATTTGCATGAAATGAATGTGATGGAAATGGATTTCGCCGATGACAGTTTCGACGCTGTCGTCTCGACCTTTCTTTTTTGCGTTCTGGACGCCAGGCACCAACTGCCCGCACTCAAAGAACTGAACCGGGTTTGCAGACCGGGCGGCACAATCCACATTCTGGAATATGCGTTGTCAGAAAATCCTATGCGTCGTTTCATCATGAAGCTTTGGGCACCCTGGGTGCGTTTCGCATATGGCGCTGATTTCAATCGCAACACGGAACAGTATCTGGAGGCCGCAGGGTTGGAGCTGGTTGAAAAGAAGTTCCTTTATAAGGATATCATCAAGCTTTTAACGGTTCGGCCGAAAACCAGCTGATACGGCATCAAAGCCCGCCAGGCCCTCACAACTCTGGCGGCAACAGGGCCCCGGGATTGAATAGGCCATCCGGATCGAGGCACTGTTTGACCTTCCGCATCATGTCCAGTTCAACGTCCGATTTGATCTGTGGCATCAGTTTGGCTTTCAACCGGCCGATGCCGTGCTCGGCAGATACCGAGCCGTCATAGTTGGCGACAATGTCGTGCACCACGGTGTTGACCCGGTCCCATTCGGCCAGAAACGCTTGCTTATCGCCGCCAATCGGCTGGCTGACATTAAAATGGATATTACCATCACCAAGATGCCCGAAAGCGACCGGCCGGCAGTTCGGAATAATTGCCTCCACCGCCGCGCTGGCCTCAACAATGAAATCCGGCATTCTCGACACCGGCACCGAGACATCATGTTTGATCGATCCGCCCTCATGTTTCTGCACTTCCGACAGACCATGGCGCATACGCCAGAACTCGGCCTGCTGGGTCGACGAGGTGGCCAGGACAGCGTCGGCAACATGGCCCTTGTCGGACGCCGCCTGAAAGGCTTCGAGCATCAGTGCTTCGGCTTCTTCTTCGGAGCGTCCGCTGGAAATTTCAACCAGCGCGTACCACGGGTAGGAGCCCGGCAACGGGTCGCGTGCCCCTTCAAGATGCCGGATTGTAAATTCAATGCCGATGCGCGGCATCAGCTCAAAGCCGGTGAGATTGGAGCCGGCCAGGCCCTGGGCGATATTCAAGGTAGCCAGCGCTGCATGGGGCGAGGCGAAGCCCATAAAGGCAACCTGCCGCCCCCTTGGCTTGGGAAAAAGTTTCAGCACGGCAGCGGTGACAAAGCCCAAAGTCCCTTCGCCGCCGATGAATAATTGTTTCAGGTCGTAACCTGTGTTGTTCTTGTGCAGCGCGCGCAGACCGTTCCAGATTCGCCCATCGGCCAGTACAACTTCCAGTCCAAGCACCAGATTGCGCGTGTTGCCATAGGCCAGCACGCCGGTTCCGCCCGCATTGGTGGAGATGTTTCCGCCGATTTGGCAGGACCCCTGAGCCCCCAGTGCCAGCGGAAAAAACCGCTCTGCCGCATCGGCGGCCTGTTGGATTCGCTCCAGCACGACACCGGCTTCCACCGTGATGGAATTGCCGTCCGAATCCAGCTTGCGAATGGCGCTTAACCGTTCTGCGGAAAGGATTATATGCGCCTTGGGATCATCCGGTATCTGACCGCCGACCAGCCCTGTATTGCCGCCCTGCGGAACGATCTTCAGCCGGTGTCGGGCGGCCAGGCGGACAGCGTCTGAAACCGCCTGTGTGCTGGACGGTCTCAGCACAGCAAGTGCCTGGCCGTGAAACAGGCCGCGCCATTCGCTCAGATAGGGCGCCATCGCTTCGGCGCTGCTGAGAACCGCGCCCGCGCCAAGTGCGTTTTCAAATTCCTCTAGCATAGCTGCGTTTCACCGGGTCTGTCTGATTGTTGCAATTGCTTGATGCGGCAAAGCGGCTGTGGCATAAGCCGCTTCGATCCAGGGTCTGGACTCAGACCATAAACTTCACAGACATTGCCTCACCCGACGGCTTGCTTGCAAGACTATTCAAGGACGTTTTTCATGGCTGACCAACCCGCCACTTTCTCCGGTAATATCATGAAGGGCAAGAAGGGCCTGATCATGGGGCTTGCCAATAATCGCTCGATTGCCTGGGGCATTGCCAAAGCCTGTCACGAGCAGGGTGCAGATCTGGCATTCACCTATCAGGGCGATGCGTTGAAAAAGCGGGTAGAACCACTGGTTGCGGAATTGGGTGGCCATGTGGCCGGCCATTGTGATGTTACGGATACGGCGTCGATGGATGCTGTTTTTGCCGATCTGGAACAGCATTGGGGGAAGCTCGACTTCGTCGTCCACGCCATTGCTTTTTCCGACAAGGGCGAACTGACCGGCCGTTATGTCGATACCACCGAGGCAAATTTTCAAAGAACAATGCAGATATCGGTTTACTCGCTGACAGCCGTAGCCCAGCGCGCTGAAAAACTGATGAGCGATGGTGGCTCGATCCTCACCCTGACTTATTATGGTGCGGAAAAGGTAATGCCGCACTACAACGTCATGGGCGTTGCCAAAGCCGGGCTGGAAGCATCTGTGCGCTACCTGGCAGTAGATCTTGGTCCGAAGAAAATTCGCGTCAATGCCCTGTCAGCCGGGCCCATAAAAACACTGGCGGCCTCCGGCATCGGTGATTTCCGCTATATTCTGGAATGGAACGAAAACAACTCACCTCTGCGCCAGACCGTGACCACCGATCAGGTCGGACGCTCGGCCTTTTATCTGTTGTCAGATCTGAGCAGCGGCGTCACCGGCGAGGTTCATCATGTGGATTCCGGATATCATGTGGTCGGCATGAAGGCGGTTGATGCGCCTGATATCGTCGTCGACAGAAAGTAGAGTTGCAGTGAAACACGTGATTTACTTCGTCCGCCACGGCGAGACGGACTGGAATCGTCTGGGCAAGCTGCAAGGCCAGCAGGACATCCCTTTGAATGCTCTGGGCCGGGATCAGGCGCGCCGCAACGGCCGCGCGTTGAAGGAACATCTGCCCTCTCTGGACCTGCCATTTCTGGCCAGCCCGATGAAGCGCACCAGCGAAACCATGGAACTTGTGCGCGGCGAACTTGGTCTGCCGGTTTCGGACTATGCGACAGACGAGCGGCTGAAAGAAATCCGCTTTGGTAAATTTGAAGGCTTTACTGCTGAGCAGATTGAACAGCAGCAGCCGGAAATGGCTGCCAAACGTCAACAAGACAAGTTTCACTTCACACCGCCTGACGGCGAGAGCTATGCCATGCTGATGCAGCGGGTCCGCGCTGTAGTCGAGGCAATCGACAGCGATATGGTGATCATATCTCATGGCGGCGTCAGCCGGGTCTTTCGCGGCATTCTGCAAAATCTGCCGGAAGCCGATATCATCGCGCTACCGACACCGCAGGATCAGGTCATGCAATTTATCGACGGGCGTGTCGTGTTGTTGTAAGGGCGCTGTGTCGTTTGACGAAATGCCTGCACTCACATAAACACCGAACATCATAAATTTGCGGCGTCATTCCATGTCTCACAACAGTTTCGGCCATCTGTTCCGCGTTACCACCTGGGGCGAAAGCCACGGCCCGGCACTGGGTTGTGTGGTCGATGGCTGTCCGCCCCGTCTCGCCATATCGGAAGAGATGATCCAGCAATGGATGGAAAAGCGCCGCCCTGGCCAGTCGCGCTTCACCACCCAGCGCAAGGAGCCAGATCTGGTGCGCATTCTCTCCGGTGTTTTCCCCGATGAGGATACCGGCACATTGCTGACCACAGGCACGCCGATTTCGCTGATGATCGAGAATGTCGATCAGCGCTCCAAGGATTATTCGGAAATCAAGGAACGCTACCGGCCGGGCCATGCCGATTTTACCTATGACGCCAAATACGGCATTCGCGATTATCGCGGCGGTGGCCGCTCCTCCGCGCGCGAGACTGCGGCGCGGGTGGCTGCCGGTGCGATTGCCCGCCAGGTGATCAGTCCGATGCGAGTGCGCGGCGCTCTGGTCCAGATCGGGGATATTGCGGTCGACCGCAACCGCTGGGACTGGGATGAAATCGACAATAACCCGTTTTTCTGCCCCGATCCGGTGATCGCCAAAGAGTGGGAAACCTATCTCGATGGCATCCGCAAGGCCGGGTCCAGTATCGGCGCAATCATTGAAGTGGTTGCCGATGCAGTCCCGGCCGGTCTTGGCGCGCCCGTCTATGGCAAACTTGATCAGGATATTGCCTCTGCGCTGATGTCCATCAATGCGGTCAAGGGCGTGGAGATCGGCAATGGGTTTGAGGCTGCGCGTTTGAGCGGCGAGGACAATGCCGATGAGATGCGCATGGGCGCCGATGGCAAGCCGGTGTTTCTGTCAAACAAATCCGGCGGGATTCTGGGCGGCATTTCATCGGGAGAGCCGGTCGTCGCCCGTTTCGCCATGAAACCAACTTCGTCAATCCTGACAACCCGCAAAAGCGTCACCCGCAGCGGCGAGGACGTGGATGTGCGCACCAAGGGGCGTCACGACCCTTGCGTCGGCATCCGCGCGGTGCCCATCGGAGAGGCGATGATGGCTTGCGTTCTGGCGGATCACTTGCTCCGCCACCGTGGCCAGAACGGATAGATTTATGAGCGAAGACAATTTGCGTGTGCGCCAGGCGATCGAGGCCTTCAAAGCCGGTGAAATGATCGTCGTCACCGACGATGATGATCGCGAGAATGAGGGCGATCTGATTGTTGCAGCGGTGCATTGCACGCCGGAACATATGGGCTTCATGGTGCGCCATACCAGCGGCATTGTCTGTGCACCGCTCAGCCGCCAGGAAGCGGCGCGTCTGCATTTGCAGCCCATGGTGGCGCATAATGATGCGCCCCACAGCACCGCATTCACGGTGTCGGTGGATTATCGCCACGACACCACAACAGGGATTTCCGCCGCGGAAAGATGCTCAACCGTTCGTGCATTGGCCAATCCCAATGCCGGCGCGTCGGATTTCGTACGTCCCGGACATATCTTTCCGCTGGTCGCCAAGGAGGGCGGCGTGCTGACGCGGTCCGGCCACACTGAAGCGGCGGTGGATCTGTGTCAGTTGGCGGAACTGCCGCCAGTTGGCGTCATTTCCGAACTCGTCAATGATGATGGGTCCGTCAAGCGCGGGCCGGACGTTGCCAAATTTGCCGCAGAGCACGGCCTGAAGTCGATTTCGGTCGCCGAACTGATCGCTTACCGGCAGCGCCGGGAAAAGCTGGTTGAACGGGTCGGCGAGCGCCGTATTCAGACACGCTTTGGCGAAGCGCGCGCAATTTCCTACCGCACGCCGTTTGACCCGATGCAGCATCTGGCGCTGGTGTTCGGCAACATTCATGATGGCCGCCCTGTGCCGGTGCGGCTGCATTTGGAGGATGTTCTGGGCGATGTGTTCGGCACCAATCAGGCCTTGCAGAGCGGCATTGCATCGATTGCCGAAGGGGGCAGGGGCGTTATCGTCTATCTGCGCGAAGGCGCTGCCGGCGTAACCCCGGATTCAGAGCGCGAACCGCGTGGACCGACGCAGTCTGACGATAAGGCCGAAAGCCACGCGTCAACAAAAATCCGAGAGGACAGTTGGCGCGAAATCGGGCTCGGGGCTCAAATTCTGCGCGATCTGGATGTCTCCGACATCCGCCTGCTGGCCTCGCGCAAACGCCATTATGTCGGCCTCAGCGGATTCGGTATCACAATATCAGAGACTGACATCCTGGACGTTTGAGACCAGTGCCGGGCGCACCAGCACAAACCGCGTCAGCAAAAAGGCAATGATCGCGCAGATGGCGATGGCAATCACCATTGGTGTTGCGGTGCCATCGAAAAACGGTCCGGCGGCGACCACCGCAAGCCCGCCCGCCACCATCTGCAGCGTGCCGCCAAGCGAGGATGCCAGTCCGGCAATCTCGCCATGCTCTTCCAGCGCCAACACCATGGTTGTCGGGATCACCAGCCCGAGACAGGCATTGGCCAGAAACAGGAAGGCAACAATCACCGGCAGGGTCCCGTAACCAGCCAGCGTCAGCCCCACCAGCAACAGCGAGAACACCATGAAACCGGCGACGGCAGCAGAGATGGTGCGCACCATGCCGAACCGCTCGGCAAACGGTGCCGCCAGTTGCGAGGCGGCAAAAAACCCGATGGCGTTGATTGCAAAGGCAATGCTGAAACCGGTCGGGCTAAGGCCGAACTGGCCGGTATAGACAAACGATGCACTGGCGATAAAAACGAAGAAGCTGGCCAGGCCGAACGCGCCGATAAACGTCAAACCCATAAAACCGCGGTCACGCAGCAACAGCGCTGTGCCGGATGCAAGGTTGCGGACATTCACCGCCACTCTTTTTTCCACCGCAAGGGTTTCCGGCAGCAGAAAGCCGGTCATCAGCAGGCTGAGAACGGCGGCAACTCCCAGAACAGCAAAGATGGCGCGCCAGTTGCCGATGTGAATCACACCACTGCCGGCCAGCGGTGCCAGCATCGGCGAGATGCTGATCACCAGCATGATCAGCGCCATCAGACGGGTTGCTTCCGCACCGGTATGCATGTCGCGGATAATGGCCCGTGGCACCACCATCAGCACCGCAGCGCCCAGGCCCTGGACAAAGCGAGCCGCCACCAGAGCGCCAATGGAGGGCGCAAAGGTGCAGCCGATCGAGCCGAGGATGAAAACCGCCAGGCCGATATAGAGCGGCGGCTTGCGGCCAACCTGATCCGCCAGAGGCCCATAGATCAGCTGGGCCAGGCCAAATGCGATGAAATAGGCCGTGAGCGTCATCTGCGCTGCGGCAATCGGGCTGCCAAGATCTTCGGCAACATTCGGCAAGGCAGGCAGATACATGTCGATGGCAAACGGACCGACCGCCGACAACAGGCCGAGAATTGCTGCTGAACGAAAGAGCCCGTGGGACATGATTCTTGCCTTTTCTTAAACCGGAAACAAAACGACGCGCCCGAAAGCGCGCCGTCCCTTAGCGGTTTAAAAGTCGCCTGTCACATCAATAATAGTGACTCATCAGCACTCCCGATTAATCAACTCTTCTCATCGCGCGCCGCCTCAATGCTGTCACGCAATTCCTGCTCGCCCACTGCGCCGAACAGGACTTTGCTGCCGACCACATAGGAGGGGGTTCCCGTCAGTCCCAGTCCATCTGCAAGCATATAGACCTCCTGGATGGTCTGAGCTGCCAGATCGGATTTGGTCGCTGCTTCCAGTTCATCAGGATCAATCCCCAGGCTTGTGGCAACCTTGATCGCTTTCGCCGCATTGGCCTGACCTGGCCCAAGCAGGACCTGAAGGTGGAACTCGGGAAACTTTTCGGGTGCCAACTCGTTGACGGCTATGCTGATGCGGGCAGCTTCAACCGAGCCCTGCCCGAGCACAGGAAATTCTTTCAGAACGAAGCGCAAGCCAGGGTCTGAATCCATCAGGGCCAGCATGTCCTTGTGGGCGCGTTTGCAAAAACCGCAATTATAATCGAAGAACTCAACCATCGTCACGTCGCCATCAGGATTGCCCATCACCACCTGATAGGGAGAATCGAAAATCTGGTCCTGCAGATTGGTCACAGCATCAAGCCGGGCGGTTTCCTCCGCCAGTTTCTGGCGCGTGCCCAGCGCATCCAGTGCTTCCGTGATCACTTCAGGATTTTCCAGCAGATATTCGCGGACGATGGTGCGGATTTCTTCCTTTTCCGCTTCCGGAAAAGTCTGGGCTGAGGCCGGCGTCATCAGCGGCACAAGTAGCAAAGCCGGCATGAATTTTCGGGCCAGATGGGAGAATGTCGGTTTCAGAGGCATGGTGCGGTCCTAATACGATGGATATGGATTGAGTGTAGCGATTTTCTCTCAGCTCTGCCAGTCCGAATGAGAAGCCGCCAGAACCGCTGACGGTTGACCATTCAGGGCCGCTGCTGCATCGCGACCGGCACACAGTCGCGCTTTTTGCGCTGCCAAGGATGCAGCCGCAGACAGCTTGAGGGCCAGCATAAGTTTCTCGGGCCAAAAAATCTGTCGCTGGAGTGCCGCCATACCTCAAAGTCCCGCCCGTTTGAATGGGGTCGAAACTAGATTTTGAGGCAGAAGAGGTCAATTTAAGCTTTTGTCATAAACGCTCCTGCATCGGGGAAAGTCTGATCGCCCGAGGCGATTTCCCGGTCGATCAGTTTGATCAACAATGCTATCGTGCAGTTGTGTTTAAACACCCTCGACCAGCATCAGATCGGTTTCTGCGGCAAGTTCCCTGACCTTTCGGGCGGCAGTATAGGCATCGGAGTGATAAAACCGCTGCGCCGTTTCCATGTCAGTAAACTCAATGATGATCGTCAGCCCTCTCAGTTCGCCTTCTTGATGTTCAGGTGAGGGATTTCGAACCAGAACCCTGCCGCCATATTCAGCGATCGCAGGGCCTGACATGGCTTTGAATTCCTCGAACTTCTGTTTGTCGTGAATGCGAATATGAGCTACCAGATATGCTTTAGCCAAAATTTTGCGCCTTTTTTCACTTCGATAGGATATCCTATCGGAAGCAGCCATTCAGAAAAATATCAGCGGCACCGCAAGCATCGACCAGCCCGGGATCTGCAAGGCCAGCGCTTTCCTCAGGCTTCGCGTTTGGGAACCGAAAGCCGATACGCCATGCTGGTCGGCGTGAACTCGCGCACCGCTTCACCGTCCAGTTGGCTAGGCAGAATACGTGTCAATATCATAGACCCGAAGCCCAGAGATTGCGGTTCCTGCAGGTCTGACAGGCCGCTTTCCTGCCATTCAAATTCGAACCCGTCTGTTTCACCCAGCTTCCACGTTACTGCCAACTGACCATCTGCCTGCTTCAGCGCGCCATATTTGCCCGCATTGGTCGCCAGTTCGTGCAACGCCATCGAGATCGCCTGCGCTTCCTTTGCCGACAGTCTCAGGTTCGGTCCATCAAGCTTGATCTTTGCGCCATGGGCCTCGGAATAGACTTCCAATTGCTGCCCGGCCAGTTGCCGGAATGTCATGCCGTCCCAATTGCCACCGGTCAACGCGGCATGTGTCTTTGCCAGAGACAGAATACGGGGCTGATATTTGTCGAGAAAATCATCCACATCAATTGCGGTATTTGAAGTCTGCCTCGCGATTGTCAGAACCAGACTGAGCAGGTTACCGACACGATGCTGCAATTCACCGGCAATTGCATTTTTCATTTCCCGCATCTGAACTTCGGAGGTTACATCCTGTACCCGCAGCCCGAACAAAGCAGTACTGCCTTCGGGCACCGGAATCGGAGTGACATGAACTGTCCACCAGATTTCTCTCATTCCGCCGCCTTCTTCTTCCGGAATGGCAATCGAATATGGGATTTCACGCAGCACCCCGGCAGTGCCCTCCAAAGCCTTCCTGAAAATTACATCGAGTGGTCGCTGCCGCTCCTTCTCTTCCGGAAACACATCCCAGATATATTGTCCGAGCAAGTCTTTCCGGGTTCGTTTCAGGGTCGCGAAATAGGTCGTATTTGCTTCCATGTAGCGGAACTCGTGATTCAGCACTGCGAAGGGGACTGAAACAGAATCGAAAAATGTTCGGTAATCATTGTTCATAGTCTCAGCTTCACCGGGCCGGTTTCGATCAAAATTCGGGCAATGAAAGTATTGTAACTGTGGCAATGATCATGGTTTTAGCCTTGGAGCAAGCCTGACACGATCATATCACCAAACTTTTCCATCGCTGAGGATCACCCGGTGCATCGGGATGTCCCATGGCAGGGGGAATATGGTTTTCAGTTTCGAAAAATCATGGCCGACGCCGATGCAGATGGTATCGGCCGGCATCCGCGCCAGCGTGCGGTCGTAGTAGCCGCCGCCATTGCCGAGACGGAACCGGTTCTCGTCAACGCCCAGAAGCGGAATCACGATAACATCCGGCTGGACGGCCGTGATTGTTTCGGGGACGGGAATACCCCATACCCCGCGTCGCATGGTACTGTCGGGTGACCATTTGTGAAATGCGACGGGCTGGTCATGTTCAATCACAACCGGTAGTGCGACTGTGGCGCCTTGACGATGCAGCTGATTCATCCAGCCGCGCAGATCCAGTTCGCCGCGGATCGGCCAATAGACCGCTATGACCGCGCCCTCGACATTCGTGATTTCACGATCCAGACCATCAGCGACTGCAACCGCCATTTGCCTGCGCTGCTCCAGCGGCACGGCCTTGCGCAGGGCATAGAGCCGCAGTCTCTCGCTCTTGCGGTATCGCGCCACATCCCGGGCCGTATCCGGATCGACAACATGGCCATCCACCACCATGTGCGCAAAACATGGTTCTGAACCACCATCCTGTTCATCATCATCATTCATCAGGCGCACCTTGTCACATCTGATCGCGGGGCAAATCTACAGCTACAACTGCCATCACGCAAAGGCAAATCCTGGGGCCTGTCGAGCAGGTTGAAAGGCTTATCTTGAGTATTGGTTTTGCTGACGGCAACCAACTTATTCCATGGCTCGTTCAAGCACAGTGAAAATCTTCGGGTCCAAAGACTGCGCGACGTTAAAGCGAAGAAAGCCGCTGCATGATTGCGCAAGGCTGAATGCATTGCCGGGTGCCAGAACCACCTTGTCCGCAAGTGCTTTGCGGGCGACTTGGGCAGCGTCCAGTCCATCTGGCAGCCGGCACCAGAGAAACATTCCAGCTTCAGGTTCAATAAAGGGAGTGAGACCGCTAGCTTTCAGTTTTATACCTGCCTTTGCCATTGCATCTGCCAGGCGCTCACGCAGAGCACTGACATGTTTGCGGTAGGAGCCATCTGTCAGCAGCGCCAGAACCAGCTCTGCCGCAAAAGATCCGCCTCCGAAGGAAGTGGCAAGTTTGAGATCCACCAGTTCTTCGATCCAGTCGCTCCGGGCGGCGATGTAGCCGCAGCGGATCGAGGCGGAGAGCGTTTTCGAAAAGTTGCCGATATGGATGACACGATCCAGTCCATCGAACGCCGCCAGTCGTGGTGCCGGCTGGTGTTCAAAATCGGCAAAGATATCATCCTCGATGATCAGCAGATCATGCGCTTCCGCGAGCTTCAGAACGCGGTGCGCCACCACTGGCGAAAGGGTGGCTCCAGTCGGATTATGCAGCGCCGAATTGGTGATGTAGAGGCGCGGAGCGTGCTCTCTGAGTACCTGTTCGAATATCTCCAGATTGGGGCCATTCGCCGTATAGGGCACGCCGACGACGCGGACGCGGTGAGCCCGCAACATGGCGTGAAAATTGAAATAGCAGGGGTCGTCGAGCAACACCGTGTCGCCCGGTTCAACCAGATAGCGGCACAGCAGATCAATCGCCTGAGTCCCCGATTCGGTCAGCATGATCTGATGCGGAGAAGCTTCGATTCCACGATCACCGAGGCGGCGGGCCAGAAACTGCCGTAAGGCAGGCAGGCCGTGAGGCGTGCTGTAATCCGTCAGCGCGGCATTAGCGTCACGCGCCAGCGATCTCAGGCCACGGCGAATATCCGACTCGGGCATCCACGCGGCCGGTAACCAGCCGCACCCAGGCTTCAACAACTGATTTTCGGCATTCAGAGATTGCCGTGTCATCCAGATCGGGTCGACTTCGCGATCCAGATCCGGCGCCGCATTTGACAGCGAAAACGGCGGCAGGTGCCCAGCAACGTAAAAACCTGAACCACGCCGCGACAGGATGGCACCTTCAGCCGCGAGCCGGTCATAGGCATCGACGACAGTCGATTTCGACACCTGCATGGTTTCAGCCAGACTGCGGATCGATGGCAGTCTGGCCCCTGCAGGGATCTGCCGGCTGGCAATGCGCTTGCGCACCAGTTGCATAATTTGGTCCACGAGTGTTCCGGCATTCAGTCGATCTCGGTCTATGACAGTCATCTGTACTGCTTTCATAACCATTACAGTTTTGCTGTATTGTAATGGATTGTCTCTGGAAGAACCATAGGCGCAGGCGCATAATTTGGCCATTAGGGGCCCACAGGGAATATTGTATGGACGCGAGCAGAAGCGGCTGGATTTACGGCTTTATCGGCGTGGCGATCTTCAGCGGATCGCTGCCGGCAACGCGTGTTGCAGTCGCCGATTTTGATCCGGTTTTTCTGACGATTATTCGCGCCGCGATTGCCGGTGTTCTGGCTCTGACCCTGTTGGTATTTGTGCCGCAAAAGCTCCCGCAGAAAAGCCAGTTGGTGGCGTTGCTTATCGTCGCATTGGGAGTGGTGGTTGGCTTCCCGTTGCTGACCGCATTGGCGTTGCAACATATTACCTCGGCGCGCTCCATCGTCTTTATCGGCCTTCTGCCTCTGGCAACGGCTTTGTTTGCCATGCTGAGGGCTGGTGACAGGCCGCAGCCGGCCTTCTGGCTGTTCTCGACAGCCGGCAGCATGCTGGTTGCCGGGTTTGCTTTCACCCAGGATCTGTCAGCATCATGGACAGGCGATCTTCTGATGTTTGCCGCCATTATTGTGTGCGGCCTGGGTTATGCGGAAGGCGCAAAACTGGCGCGTATACTGGGCGGCTGGCAGGTTATCTCATGGGCGCTTGTCATATCACTGCCTGTCATGGCACCTCTGGCGCTGTATATGATGCCCGCGACCTTCGCTGGCATCAGCCAGCCGGCATGGCTAGCGCTCGCCTATGTCTCTGTATTCAGCATGCTCATCGGCTTCGTATTCTGGTATCGCGGGCTGGCTCAGGGCGGCATCGCCGCTGTCGGACAATTGCAATTGCTTCAACCATTTATGGGTTTGAGCCTTGCCGCGGTCCTGCTTGGCGAAGACGTCAGTTGGCTGATGGCGGCAGTCAGTCTGAGCGTTATCGTCTGTGTTGCCGGTGCCAGGAAGTTTGCCTGAAAACCTGTGGTGTCTCATAGAGGCAGCCTGACCTTTGCAGCACCTGCAAACCGGCCTCTGACGATTAATGTCAACGCTCGTCAGCCGACAGCGTTCTTGAACCTTCATCCGTGGCGGTTTAAGAACCGACTGAACCTGTTTTGCAAAAATCTCCAACCGGTACGATTCAACCTTCATGAAGCCTCCACTCCTCCAGAATGCCGCGTCTTTGCGCAGCGCGGTCGATCCGTTTTTAGCCATGGATGTCATGGTTGCCGCCCAGGCACGTTCGGCCGAGGGCAAGCCTGTCCTGCACATGGAAGTCGGCGAGCCGGGCCATCAGGCCCCACTTGTGGTGCGCGAGGCCGCCAAGGCTGCGATTGATCAGGACCGGATTTCCTATACGCCGGCCCTTGGGCTGCCGGCATTACGGGAGCGGATTTCGGCCCATTACCAACAGGAGTATGGTGCCACTGTGCCGCACCAGCGCATTGCCATCACCACCGGTTCATCCGCCGGTTTCATCCTCAGTTTCCTGTCCGCTTTTGACAGCGGTGCGCGGGTCGGTCTGGCTGCACCCGGTTACCCGGCCTATCGCAATGTCATGAAAGCACTTGGGCTTGTTGCTGTCTCCATTCCGGTGAAGGCGGAAAACCGCTACGTCATCACCCCGCAGGATGTTGAGGCTGTCCATGCAGATGCACCTCTGGACGGGCTGTTGATCGCCAGTCCCGCCAATCCGTCGGGCACCATGCTGATGCCGCAGGCCTTTGCAGCCCTGATCGAAAGCTGCAACCGCTGCGCCATCAGATTGATTTCCGACGAAATCTATCATGGGCTGGTCTATGAGGGGACCGCAGAAACTGCCTTGTCTCACACCGACCAGTCGATCGTGATCAATTCCTTTTCAAAATATTATTGCATGACCGGCTGGCGTATCGGCTGGATGGTTCTGCCGGAAGATCTGGTGCGCCCGGTCGAGCGGCTGGCGCAATCACTTTTTATCTCTGCGCCGTATATTTCACAGATTGCCGCCATAAAGGCGTTTGATGCCACCCCGGAGCTGGATGCAATCCGAGCGCTGTACGCACGCAACCGGCAGAAGCTGCTGAGCGCTCTGCCGCAGATCGGCTTTGAAAATCTGCATCCCGCAGACGGTGCCTTCTATGTCTATGCCGATGCGCGCCGCTTCACCAATGATGCGCTTGAGTTTTCAAAATCGCTGCTCGACAGCACCGGCGTGGCAGCCACGCCGGGGGTCGATTTCGACCCCGATAACGGCCAGACCATGATGCGGTTTTCCTATGCCGGCGATGAGGCGACAATCGACCGGGCGATTGCAGCCATGGCGCGCTGGCTGGAATAGATACTCATGGACGCGATTGCACCTGCCTTGGCGGGCTTTACTCTGGGCAGCGGGCTGATCATGGCGATTGGCGCACAAAACGCATATGTATTACGGCTCGGACTGTTGCGCCGTCACGTGTTCGCCGTCTGTCTGTTTTGCGCGCTGTCAGATGCCTTGCTGATCGTGCTTGGAATTGCCGGGCTTGGCAGCCTTCTGCAAGGCTCTGAATTGCTGCTGTCGGCGGTTACCTATGGTGGCGCCGCATTCCTGTTTGTCTATGGGATGTTGGCGTTTAAACGGGTTTTTTCCCCCGAAACTTTAAAAGCAGCGACCCAGCAGGTGCCAACTCTGCGTGCTGCATTGGCGACCGCTCTGGCCTTCACATTTCTCAATCCGCATGTTTATCTCGATACGGTTCTTTTGCTCGGCGGGTTCTCGGCAAAATACCCGATCAAGGGGCGCATAGCCTTTGGTCTTGGTGCCGTGACGGCTTCGTTCATTTGGTTTTTTGCTCTGGGCTATGGGGCGCGATTGCTCGCGCCCTTATTTGCACGCCCCGGTGCATGGCAGGTCCTTGACCTGTTGATAGGCAGCGTCATGTGGACACTGGCCCTGTCTCTGCTGCTTGGCTAAAGGCTTTTGACCGGCTTTGAAATAACTCTTGTCACTTCAACCGTCTTGGCTTTGCTGCAAAGTGATTGTGCGGCCTGAACAGACTTGATGCCGATAGCGCCATAATGTCTGGTGAGTTCAAGATCTTTTGCACGGTCTTCCTTGCAGCGAAAACCCTTTGATTTCATCAATTGCATCACGCAACTCCACACTCATACACAGGTCACAAAATAGCTGACATCACACTCTATCAGCAGATTACGTCCAAGTCTGCGCCTGTTAGGTGAATCAAGTCTTAAACGAAAGCATCAAATTGTCTTGGTTCGCAGCGGCACGCAATTGCAAAATTGCGTCAGACATCACAAAACTGAGCTGCAGATCTTTCTGCGCAGGAACCCAGCTTGACCCAGTCAGTTGCAAAAATCACCCGGCCAGAGCTGCAGCAGGTCCCCGGCGATGACGCGCACCGCGCCGCCAGGGTAAGCGTGGACCCGGCAGCCAGGGGTCTGGCCGGGCTTGCGCTGCGCGGTATTCTTTTGATGACAGTGACGCTGGGGCTGTACCGGTTCTGGTATGTCACGCGCCTGCGGCGTTATTTCTGGGCGCACACAAGGATCGGGTCTTACCCGCTGGAATTCACCGGGCAGCCGGCAGATCTGATTGCCGGGTTTTTTATGGCCGTGGTTATTCTGCTGCCGCTCTATCTGAGCCTGTTTGTCATCTCGCTGGGTCTGCCCTATGGCGTCCTGGCCGCTAATCTGGTCGCAATCAGCATGCTCTGGTTTCTCAGCCAGTTCGCGCTTTACCGGGCGCGAAATTATCGCCTGAGCCGAACTTTGTGGCGAGGGCTGCGGTTCCGCCAGGGGGGGTCCGGCGTTGTCTATGCGCTGCTTTCAATGATCTGGTTCAGCATCGGCGTTATCACACTGGGTGCGCTCTGGCCGATGCGCAGGCGGGCTTTGCAGACCTACAGGATGCGCCATACCTTCTATGGAAACCAGAAGGCGGATTTTTCGGCCGCACTCGCTCCGCTTTACCGCGCCGGATGGCCGCTGTTTCTGGGCATTGCCCTGATTGCCGGATGGACCATCTTTGAAATTGCCGGTCTGTGGTCAGCCGTCCCTGAAACCTTTGTGTTTGCAGATCTGCTCAACACAAGTTTTCGCAGATTGTATGCCTCTGATCAGCTTTCCGCCGTTCCGCTCAGCGCTTTGCTGTGGATAGCCGCAATTTCCGGCGCTGCGATGATTGTCTTGCTGGCTGTCACCGCCCCCGCATACTTTGCCGCTGAAACGCGGCATTTCGCCAATTCCACTGCTTTCGGATCAGTGAAGCTTCAGTCCAGTCTCTCCCGCCAGGCGATGATTGCAGTGTGGAGCAAATTCCTCATTGTGCTGACCGGTTTCAGTCTCCTTTATCTGGGGCTGGGTGCGGTTTTGTTTGGCCTGTTCCTGACATCGGGCCTGCCCGTTGGCGTGGTCGACAGCACCACAACCCGTGTCGGGTTTTTTGTCGCTCTGTTCCTGTATTACTGCCTCGGCTTTATCGGCTATTCGGTGATCCGGCTTGTGTTCCTGCGCTACCGGCTCTGGCAGGCGATCGGTAATTCCCTGTCAATTACACCGATCACGCTGGTCTCGACCATTGTGGCAGGCCCTGCGGACCGGCTTCGCCGCCGCGACGGGTTTGGCGAGGGCATCGCTGACGCGTTGGATGCAGGCGGGGTGTAGTTTGTTCATGGCGACATCAACTCCATTGAAGCGTTCTGATGCGCACCCGGAAAACGACCGCTTCGCCGCGATTTATTTCGACGGAATAACCGCAAAAGCCATTCCGGTTGTGGCGGAATTCGGCGACAGGCTGAATCTGTACGACAGCGAGGGCAAGGCGATTGACGGCTTCGACAGCGCTGATCTGCTGCGCAGCGAGACTGCTTCAGATCAGCTCCAGATCGCCATTCAGGACCACCATGACAACCGCCGCATCCAGATTGACAAAGCCGGGGTGAGTAGCGCCACCTGGGCCGCCTTGCACCGGATTTCCGGCAACCGGCACCGGGCCATGCGCCAGCCCTTGCGCGTCATTGCGGCGTGTATCGCTGTTGTGCTGGCGGGATTGTCGATATTTGCGATCCTCATACCGGCGGCAGCCGACCGACTGGCACCGCTGGTTCCGGACAGTTTTGAGACCACTCTGGCCAACCGGCTTGAGACATATGTCATTTATCCGGATGCGCAGAAAATCTGCGCCTCAGCTGAGGATAATGCGATTCTGGCAGGCTTCGTCGACGCCTTACGGGTGGCAAGCGGCTTTTCCGGGCCAGTCAGCCTGCGCGTCATTGATATGCCCGGTGCGAACGCCTTTGCGCTGCCGGCCGGACGCATAGTCATCACCCGTTCCTTGCTGGATCTCAGCGCAACGCCTGAAGAACTGATCGCGGTCCTTGCCCATGAACTGGGTCACATTCAGGCTCAACATGCCGTGCGCCTGAGCCTGCGCATTGGTGGCACGTCCACGCTTCTGGGCTTTCTGCTTGGCGATTTCACCGGCAGCGCGGCCGTGGTGGCTGTCGGCCAGGCTCTGATAGGCACAGCCTACAGTCGCGAATTCGAACGGCAGGCGGATTTGCTGGCCGTTCAGACCTTGCGCAATATGAGCATCCCGCCCGATGATCTGATCGCCTTGCTGGAACGGCTGGAAAGCAGCGGCGAAGCGGCCGGATGGCTGTCTACCCATCCATCAACGGCAGAACGCCGGGATTTTCTGATGCAGGCCGCTGCAGAAAACCGGGAAACACCTCGTGATTTTGGCGTTGACCAACCTGCAAATCAGAACTGGATAATGCCGAACTTGATTTGCGATTAATTTGAATCACTGATAAAAAATTGGCAAATGTTTGGGTTTAGGGGCAGCGTACTTGCCATGACTGCGGTAGATTTTGAGTATCACAGCTTCGGAAAAGCGGGGAGCGGATATCAGGGAGCCTCTTTTGCGCGCATGAGCTCGGGGCAGGGAGCCAGTGCCGACATATCCCGTTCTGCAATCTGGGCTCGCAAAACCGCGCCGCTGGGCTTTGCCACCGTCGTGCTCGGTGCCCTGCTGCACCGCTTCGGCATTATTCCGGTTGACGAAATGCTGTCCGTCCTCGGCGCAGGTGCATTTTTGGCGCTGTTGTCTGTGGGCATGTCCCTCAATGCATTTATTGACATCTGGCAATTGGGAGTGCGCGGATTTTTTCGTGCGGCCAGCGCGCTCGTCATCAGTCTTGTGACACTTGCGCCTTTTGTACTTGTGGTCCTTGCGCTGCTTTATCTGCCGAAGGTCAATGGCGTGACCACGAATGCGCTGGATCCCCCTCTGATGCTGGCGGATATCGCCTTTGGCCGGGTGGATGGACAGGTTCTGGAAGCGCAGAAGGCTGCCTATCCGGCGTTGCAGACGCAGGAATTTCCTCTGCCTACACCCCAGGTCTACGATCTGGCGCGCGGCGCGGCACAGCGGTCAGGCTTGACCATCACGTTTGAATTGCCGCCGATTGTCGTGACCAAAGCAGCGGATATCGAAGAGCAGTCCATCGCCAGCGTAGGCCTGCCGAAGCCCAAGCCGATTGTTCTGGCCGATGGGTCTGTCATGCAGCGCACTGTCGCCAAATTCTATACCGAAGCCTCGGCGGAGGGCGTGTTTGAGGCCGTGGCGAAAACGCCTGTGTTGGGCTTTATCGATGATTTTGTGGTTCGCGTCCGCGCCACAGACACCGGTTCAAGCGTTGATGTACGTTCCACGTCCCGGATCGGCAATCATGATCTGGGAACCAATGCCCGCCGGGTGCAGGGGTTCCTCAGGGAGCTCGATCTGTCCGTCAAAGCCACCACTGTTCAGTAAATTCAGCTGCCATCGGGTCTTGTCACCAAGCCGGAAGCGATACTGAATTTCGATTGTAGTGTGACCGGCGAGTCGGTGGCGCTGATTCGGCCCGAGACGATCAGCGATTCCAGATGCGCCAGAACCGTCATCGCCGCAGCGCCGTGCAATTTCGCCGGGATCGTCCGATACAGAACTGTGACAATGTCTGCAATGCTGTCCGTGCCATTGGCAATCTGCTCAAAAATTGCCGTTTCCCGCATGATACGGTGTGTTTTCAAACCTTTGACATAGGGATGCGCATTTACAATCGCGTCGCCGTGTCCGGGCAGATAATGCGCCTCCGGTCGCGATAACAAGATGTCGAGTGAGCGCAGATAATCGGCCATCGACCCGTCGGGCGGCGCGACGATTGTGGTTGACCAGCCCATGACGTGATCTCCGGATATCAGCATCGGGGTGCCGGCGATCGCAAAGGCAGCGTGGTTCGCTGTGTGGCCCGGCGTCAGCACTGTCTCCAGCTGCCAGTCAGCACCATGGATGATCTGGCCGTCAGTCAGTGTTCGGTCGGGCACAAAGGCAAGATCGGCACTGCGCCCCAACTGCGCCAGTTCCTCTGCAGACAGTTCACGATAGGGCCGGTGCGGCCCCGCCGCGTAGACCGGTGCTGCACTATGGGCTTTCAGTCTTTCGGTCAGAGGCGTGTGATCCAGGTGGCTGTGGGTCAGGATAATGGCCTCGATCGGCCGCCCGCCAATGGCCTTGATCAGAGCTTCAAAATGATCTGGATCGTCAGGCCCCGGATCCACAATCGCCAGAGAAGCCGTGCCGATCAGATAGGTATTGGTGCCTTGATATGTATACGGCCCGGTATTGGGTGCGGTAATGCGCGCGACACCGGACCCCACCTCAACGGCAGAGCCGTGCTGCGGGTCGAACTTTGTATTGAATGTCAGGGCCATCAAGGCGCTCCGCTGGCTCGCAACCGCATCGGTGCGCCCGATTGGTTCAGTTTTCTTGAGCGCGGTTTATCTGGGAACTTGTCTCAAAACAAGCAACCGGCTAAAAGCAGTCGAACCAATGCAAAGTCGGCCGCAGCGACACCGGCTCGGCCAGGCCTTCAGAAGACCTCGTAAGGAAGATATCCATGAGCGCCCAAAGTCTGACATCTCCAACACCTCTTGCCACCGCCCTTTGGCCAACAGGAGCGGACAGTGGCACACAAGCCATGTTGCGCTTTGTTGCGCTGACCATTATCGGAGCAGCTCTGCTGGCAATTTCTGCGAAAATCCGTGTGCCGTTTTATCCGGTGCCAATGACGCTTCAGACCTTTACGATCATGGGTCTTGGCGCGGCCTTTGGCATGCGCCTCGGACTGGCGACCGTGCTGCTCTATCTGGCGATCGGTGCTTTCGGCATGGATGTCTTCACCAGTTCAACCGCCGAAAGCAATGGTCTGAGCTATATGCTTGGCAGCACCGGCGGCTATCTGGCCGGTTTTGTCATTGCCATGGGCATCATAGGCTATTTCGCGGAACGCGGCTGGGACCGCTCGCCCTTCAAACTGTTTGGGCTGATGCTGGGGGCAGACGCCATTATCTTCGCCCTTGGCCTGCTCTGGCTGGGCAATGTTGTCGGCTGGGACAAGCCCATTCTGGAATGGGGCCTGTATCCGTTTATCGCCGGTGATCTGGTCAAGATAGCTTTGGCGGCAGCTGTTATTCCCGCATTATGGGGCTGGATGAAACGCCGCTGACCGCGCCAGCGCAACGCAACCTTAAAAAAGCCCGGCCTTGTGCCGGGTTTTTTGTAGACCATCGATGGCTTTAAGCGCCGGCTCTGTCGGACCCTGTCCAGTCCAGCACCACTTTGCCGGATGCGCCCTCATTCATGACGGCAAATCCCTTTTCATAGTCGTCAATGCCGAATCTGTGAGTGATGATGCGCTTCACCGGCAGGCCGCCCTGAATCAGCGCAATCGCCTTGTACCAGGTTTCAAACATCTCACGGCCATAGATCCCCTTGATGGTCAGGGCTTTGAACACGATTTTGGTCCAGTCGACCATGGTCGGCTTTGGCGGAATGCCCAGCATCGCAATCCGGCCCCCCATGATCATATGAGTGACCATCTGATCGAATGCGGCGGGCGCTCCGCTCATTTCCATCCCCACATCAAAACCTTCACCGATATTCAGCCGGGCGCGGGCATCGGCAAGGGTTTCCTCGGCAACATTCACTGGCACAATATCGGCGCAACGGCCGGCAAGGGCGAGGCGCTCGGGATTGATATCTGTCACCACCACCTTGCGCGCGCCAACATGCCGGGCAATCATCGCGGCCATGATGCCGATCGGACCGGCACCGGTAATCAGCACATCCTCGCCGACCAGGTCGAACGACAGGGCGGTGTGCACCGCATTTCCGAACGGATCAAGAATGGCGGCGGTTTCATCATCAACATCATCCGGCAGCCTGATGACGTTGAAAGCCGGCAACGACAGATATTCGGCAAACGCGCCGGGAATGTTGACGCCTATGCCTTTTGTTTCCGGGTCGAGATGATATTTCCCGGCCCGTACCGCCCGGCTGCGGTGGCCGACGATATGACCTTCACCGGTCACCCGCTGGCCGATTTCCAGATCGCGCACATGCGAGCCAAGCGCGATAATCTCGCCGGAATATTCATGCCCCACAATCAGCGGTACGGGCACTGTGCGCGCCGCCCATGCATCCCAGTTCCAGATATGCATATCAGTGCCGCAAATCCCGGTCTTGTGGATTTTGACAAGAACGTCGTCGGAACCGATATCCGGCACGGCGGCGTTCTGCAGCGACAGGCCGACGGCAGCTTTGGCCTTCACCAGCGCCCGCATTGTGCTGTTGGTAGAATTCATCTCATTGCCTTTACAGAATACCGAGTGAACGCCCGACTTTGCCGAACGCTTCAAGCGCTTCATCAAGATCGGCCCTGGTCAGCGCCGCATTCATCTGGGTGCGGATGCGGGCCTGACCTTTCGGCACCACCGGAAAGAAGAAACCGGAGACATAGATGCCTTCCGCATTGAGGCCCGAGGCCATCTGCTGCGCCAGCTTTGCATCCCCCAGCATAACCGGAATAATGGGATGTTCCCCCGGCAGAAGCTCAAACCCGGCCTGTGCCAGTCCTGCGCGCCAATAGGCGGCATTGTCGAATAATTGCCGTCGCAGATCATCGCCCGCCTCGACAATTTCCAGCGCCTTGATGGCGGCTCCGACAACCATAGGCGGCAGAGCATTGGAAAACAGATAGGGCCGGGCGCGCTGGCGCAGCAGATTAATTACTTCGCACGGGCCTGCCACATAACCGCCCAGCGCTCCGCCCAGCGCCTTGCCGAACGTACCTGTCAGAATATCGACCTGGTCGGCGACACCGGCATGGTGAGGGGTGCCACGGCCCTGTGGCCCCATGAACCCGGTGGCATGACAGTCATCGACCATCACCAGAGCTTCGTACTGCGCTGCCAACCGGGTGATGCCTTGTAGATCCGCCAGATAGCCATCCATCGAGAACACCCCGTCAGTGGCAATCATGATGTGTCTGGCGCCATCGGCCCGGGCCGCTTTCAGCTGTTCTTCCAGCGCCGTCATGTCGCTATTGGCAAAGCGATAGCGCTTCGCCTTGCACAAGCGGATCCCGTCAATGATGGAGGCATGATTGAGAGCGTCGGAGATAATCGCGTCCTCAGGCCCCAGAAGTGGTTCAAACAATCCGCCATTGGCATCGAAACAGGCAGCAAACAAAATGCTGTCTTCCTTGCCAAGATAAGCGGCGAGGCGCTTTTCCAGAACCCGGTGCAGTTCCTGTGTGCCGCAGATAAAACGCACCGAAGCCATGCCGAAGCCATGGCTCTCAATGGCCTCGATGGCAGCTTTCGCCAGCCGTTCATCATCGGCCAGACCCAGATAATTATTGGCACACAGATTGATCAGCGGCCGGGTGGTGTTTCCATCGACAACATCGATATGTGCGCTTTGCTTTGAGGCCAGCGGCCGTTCGATTTTTTCCAGGCCTTCACTGCGAATGTCATCCAGTGTCTGCTGCAACTGGCTGTAGAACGACGCGGACATGGCTGCCTCCGGTTTTTCGGCTGAAATTTGCCTGCTTTTCTATAGCGCGGGGAGGGCGGAATTCCGACCTGTTTCTCACAATTTCTCGCAATGCATCAAATCCGTGGCGGCGAGCAGATTTTCTGTTTTTCGCGCCTTGCGGTCGCCAAAAGACATCGCTATAGACTGGTCCGGCTTAGGATGTCTGCTGAACGGCTCGCATTCACCGGATGGGGCGTAGCCAAGTGGTAAGGCAACGGCTTTTGATGCCGTGTACCGTAGGTTCGAATCCTACCGCCCCAGCCACCACCACCAACATTTTGAGTACAATGGAGAATTGTCGGATTTCCGCCGTGTTTCCGGGGGTATTTTCAGTTGTCGCATTGCCCCAGACTGCCGATTTGCGCTCATATTGGCAGGTTCTGTCAAAAGTCTGGGAACTGTTTTTCGGCGGTAGCAGTTTGACGGTCTTTGTTGGTAAGGGTTTTGGAACTATTGCAATAGTTTAGCGCATTTGGGAGGCAGCTCAGAGTGCCTTGAACAGTTCGCGTTGCTCGTCCCACATCGGTGTGAAAGTATGGGATTTCAACCATTGGGATGTGAGTCCCACGGGCTGCCTGCCTTCCCAAACATCTCGGATCACGTCGGGAGCGAGCAACGCCAGTTCAACCAATTGCTGGATCCGCCGTTTCGAGGCAGCTTCAGCTTGAGCAATTTCCGTATAGGTTTTGCCGGATCGGATCATATCGAAGTATCTATGTGCCAAAGCGATGTTTCTGAATAGCGTGTCGTCGCGCGCCCCGATTGCATCGGCCAAGATCAATTTGGTTTCAACACCGCGCTTGCGAAGGCGGAAGTCTGACTCAATGCTCAGATATTCATCAGAGATGCGTTCCTGCTCGACGGCCAGGCGTTCAGCGATTGCTTTTGCGGCGATGCTGATCGAGAGCTTCCCGGGCGTGATCTGGACACGTTCGATCAAGCTGAGAACTGTCCTTTTTGTCTTTTCATCGGCGCTGCTTTCAGCAACGCTCAGACCCGTCATCCGTTGCGCGATTAATGCGATCTCTTCCGTTGTGGCAGGACTGACAATATTAGTTTGCACAGCCGGAACACTCAGGTGCTTACTAACCAGATCGGCAATCAGGGTTTCAAGTTCCGGTGCGGGCAACCGCCATCCACTGGGATCTTTTGGGCCAGAGCTGCGGATCAGACGATGAGACACATAATAGCGCAGCCTGCGTCCCTTGCCGGTCTTGGTATGGCTGGGCGTCAGCCGGTCGCCGGTTTCGTCAAACAGCTTTCCGACCAGCAACGAGACCTGCTTTTTCTGACCATCGCTGTTGCGTCCTTGTCCCAAGCGCGACAGGACGGCACCGGCCATCAGTTTTTCCTGCAGCGCATCCCAACGAGCAGGCTCAATAAGTGCCGGGTGCTGACCAGGCCAGACCTTTTCCTTGTGCCTGATACGGCCGGCATAAATCGGGTTGGTCAAGATATGATAGATATGACCGAAGCTGAACGATGCTCCGCCCTTCGGACAGCCTGATGACAATGTGCGGATCGCTGTCTTCAGACCCAGCTTGTCAGCCTCGGTTTTGACGATCCGGACATTGCGGTGCCTGTCATAGAGATCATAGATCATACGGATCGTCGCAGCATCTGCCACAGTGATTTTCAGCGATCGCCCATCGGGTTCATAACCAAGAGGCACATTGCCGCCCATCCACAGCCCCTTCCTTTTGGAAGCCGCAATCTTGTCGCGGATACGCTCTGCAGTCACCTCGCGTTCAAACTGGGCAAAGCTCAACAGCATGTTCAGCGTCAGCCGCCCCATGCTGGTGGCGGTGTTGAACGATTGGGTGACAGACACAAACGACGCACCCGACTTATCCAGAATGTCGACAATCTTGGCAAAATCAGCTAGGGACCGGGTCAGCCGGTCGATCTTGTAAACCAGAATCTGGTCGACCGCGCCGCGATCAATGTCTGCCAGAAGCCGCTGCAGACCCGGCCGCTCCATCGTTCCTCCGGAGATGCCGCCGTCATCATAACGGTCCGGCACCTGCACCCAGCCTTCGTTCTTCTGGCTGACGATATAGGCAGAACATGCCTCGTGCTGCGCATCCAGCGAGTTGAAGTCCTGCTCCAGCCCATCTTCCGAGCTCTTGCGGGTATAGATCGCGCAGCGGATCTTTTTCATGGGACTGACCCGGTGGCTTTGTTCAGCCCGAAAAAGCGCGGTCCTGACCAATTGGTGCCGGTGATATGCAGCGCAATCGCTGACAGCGATCTGTAACGGGTGTCATTCATGACATACCCGTCTTCGCTCACATCAACCTGATACCGGCGACCGTTCCATTCCCGGACCAACTGGGTCCCGGGACGGATCGCCGGAGCCGGGCCGCACACCGATCTGCTATCCGCCGCCGCTTTCAGGGCGCGCCTCAGATCCGGGGCCAGCCTCCCGAACCTGCGGCACTGTGCGTCCCAGATCAGCGCCTTGCGCATAAAGATCATCGACAGGAAGTGTGGGGGTGCCTCCCCAAACGCTTTCGCCCAAGCGGTTCGCAGAGCGGAGCGGTCCATTATCTCCAATTCAGCCCACCGTGAAGCTATAACAGCCTCGGTCGCCATCACGTAGTCTCCGCGCCAGCCAGCCCGACTATCTGGTATCGAGAGGGCTTTCCATTGTCAGGCTTGACCGAAGTAATCTCATAGCCCGCCTTGCGCAGGCCTGTCAGGGCTGCCCGTGTTGAATGTGGTAGCCAGCCGAGAGTGTTGCTGAGGCTCGGCACATCAGCTCCCCCCTTCTGGCTTAGAAGGGCGATCAGCCTTGCCTTCTTTGTGACCTTTGCAATTGTAGAAACCTGTTTTGGCGCTCGCTCCGCGGCAGATTTACTTTCACTCTCTTGTTTTGGATTTGTCGTTTTGGTCATGATGTTCTCCTTCTTCATCAGACCGGGCCAACAAGGCACCGGTACTGACGAGGGCCCGGAGTGCCGGGCGCAGAAGGTGGCACCCTGCTGCAGGGTGCGTCGGTCTGTACAGTACCGCTCTGTTTGGCAAGCAAGTCCAGCCGTATCAGCCTTGAAACTCACAGGAATTTTCCGGAAACTGCAGGCTCATAACCTGAAGGTCGTAGGTTCAAATCCTACTCCCGCAACCAAATTATAACGCTAAATCAGAAGCTTAAAAGCCTCCCAAACGGGAGGCTTTTTGCGTTCCAGCACGCCCGGAAGCACTACGGAAGCAAGAGGGCGCGAAGTCATTAGTAACTAAGCGAAAACTTATCTGACATCATGCGGAACTGTCGAAGTTTCCGATGCCCTTATTTGTCCCCTACCTACATTCGCCAATTGTCCTCGAAGTGTTTTTTGAGCGGTTGCACGATCTTTGGAATTTCACCGTCAAAAGTTATCCCAAGATAAGTGGCCGCGCGAGTAGCGCCAACATAAAGGTATTTGGTGAAAAGATCGGGGTGAGTGCTAATCGTATGATCGAGCCCGACAAAGAAAACGGCTTCAAATTCGAGACCTTTGATGTGACTGATGTTGAACACCCGAACATCGCGATCATTTCCGACGACCTTTCCGTCTTTGCATGCGACTGCAGAGAGACTGATCTCTTCCAGTCGGGAGTTGAGCTCCATAGCGAGCGGCTCGACTTGTTCTTCGTCGTTCACGAGCACAGCGATCGTTGTTGCTTTTTGTACCATCCAATCAATTTCCTCGATCCGCTCGGTGAGCCAAGCAGCGATCGAACTATTATCTGCTAACCCGCTGGTCCACACAGGCGCTTCGCCCTCTACGTCCACTCTGTCAGGAAGTACTGTGTCGCTGGCCTTTGCACCGCCCATCGCGGCTACCTCTCCTGCAAGAGAAACGAGGCGGCCACTTTGTCGGTACGAGACCGTGATTGATTTGCGCTGAATGTTCGGTCCAAGCCAATCCAAGTCGTCATTTGATTTTAGGCCCCATGTGGTGAGCCGCTGATTTACGTCACCGCAAATGAAGAAAGACCGCATTGAGGGGTGGGCCAATTCGTACATGCAGGCAAGCTGCACGCGCGAAAAATCAGTAGCTTCGTCGACGAGCACCTGTGCACGTTGCATAGAGCGAACTGCTCCAAGTAATCCGGCATCTGGCATTTCGGTACCTGCGGTCTTGCGGTATACTGCCAAGATCTCGCCAGCGAGACGCAGCGATGCCAGTACCAGAATATCGAGCTCGGGCCAGTGAATGTCTGACGCCTTTTCTGGAGCGTTGCGGTACCAGCGACTGTCTTTCGCTCGTTCACTGCGGAACCGCTTGTACTTTGTTGCAATGCCGCGCAGCAGCAGTCGCTCCAGACGTTCGAACTTCCTAAGGCGACCCTGCTCAGCGAGCAATTTTCCCAAAGCTAGCTGGTCTTCTTCAGAAGGCAGCCGTTCAGCCCCAAGCCAAGCCAATAGCATGCCGTCTTGAGATCTCTCCGATATCCGACGCCTTGACACCTTCGCCCGAGCTAATGTTCTAACCGCACGTTCATAGCGAGTGCGAGCCTGTTGACGGCTCGCGGACCGCCCGGGCTGCGTTTCAGGAATTGACTCGTCGTCTTCATCGATTTCGCCATCGGAGTCTTCGTCATCGCCGACTTCATCGACCCCCATCTCTAGTTGACGCCCAATCTCGTCGCGGAGAAGATCGGGGAATGCACGATCATTGTATATATTGGCGTTAAGCGCGCGATTGTATAGTTTTACAACGGCTTCGCTTCGCTCTGCGATTGCTTCAAGAATGTCCGCTCTAATTCCCGCAACGTCTTGGACGATTGCTCCGTAGAAATCTCTACTTGATGATTGTAGCATTTCGGAAAGTAGTTCTCCCAACGTTACCAGACTAGGATCGCCTGATTTAGCTAACCAGTGGGCGTCGGCCGTCAATTCGGCGCGGGTTGCTTCATCGACATATAGTCGAAAATCGTCATACCACGCCGCATCATCTACTGTTTCATCGAGTAGATATTCTTGGTTGCGGCGCTCGACAAACGGTCCTTTGCCCGCGCTGGTGCGCAATAACCCGAGTTCTTCGCGCGCCAGTTCGCGACGAAATTCTTCCCAAGTCCTGATGTGCTGGTCTGACGCGGCCAAGCCTTCTCGGGCGAAGGCTTCTTTAACGTATTGACGGAGCAACTCTGTGGGGGAGAACAGGATCCAACTGGACTTGTGTGCCCGTCCAGTGTCCTCTTCGATATTGCGTGCGAGCCGTGCTTCGCCTACCTCGCCCTCAAGTGCCAGCCAATCAGTCTTCTGGCCGAGACGTCGGATCAGTGTGGTTGTCTTTCCAGTGCCAGGCGGCCCAGACAAGAAACACTGAGTGTTGATAGGCATTCGGAAGATCTCGTCCTGATGCTTGTCAAGAATAGGCTGGTCGCGCAGCCCCATATGAGTGAGGATCGAACGCCGAACGCCATCAAGCACATTAACTTCGTCGTCATCGTTCCACGCAGCGGCCAATTCATCATCGTCGATGATTGTTGGCGGTTGCTGGAATGTGCGGAGAGACACTACTGTGAACTTACCCAGACCGGCGATATCGATCTCGGTATCGGGGGCATCCCAGATACCGTGCTCTCTTTTAGGTTTAAGGCGCGATGAGTTCTCTACAAGGAGGTCACGTTCAGCACCGCCAACGACAAATGTTGCTTCATCACCCGCAGCGAGAGAAGCGATACGACCAAGCGGTGACCGGTAGCTGGCAATCTTAAAGCCGGGAACTGTAATTGGAGTGCTTCGGGTAATGAAGATTGTGTCTTCCTCACCGTTCGCATCGGTAAAATTTACTCGGGCAATTACCGGCTGCTCAAGAAGTTCGTCCAGGGCTTTGAGTTCTGTATCGCCAATAGTCCCAAGGCTTCCGACCTGTTGAGGGTTGTTGAAGGTATTAATATGCGCAAACGCGCTTGCATCACCCTTGCGGTGATTGCGCCTGGCTTCCTCTGCGTCGCCTGCTACCTTTTCGATGCATTCGAGAGAGTGGCGAGAAATATCTTCCAGGACTGATTGCTTGTTTGTGTTCGCCATTAAAAACCCTACGCCTTAATTAGGTAACCTGCAGCTTTTCCCGAGCCTGTTTGTCAGTAGCCTGCCACAGGAAGTATCGTCTGTCGTATCCTGTTCGGCGTCGAGCAAAATTTTGTACAACGTCGAGGAATTTGGAAGAATTGCAACGAGATAGTGACCTAGCCGCGCTGCCAGCTTGCTTCAACATTCTTCATCATTGTCATCCCCGACACCATCAAAGTGGTTTGGTGTGGTAGACCTTGCTTCGATTGCCTTCATTCCCCATTTGCCGCGTTTCTTGTCAAAACTGGCAATTGCGATGCCTTCGACTAGATGACCGTCCTCAATTTTTGCGGCTGCAACTATATGCGGCGGGATAAAGACATCGCTGAGTGTGAACCCAAGTCCATTTTCGGTTACGTGCGCTGCCTCGCGAAAAGTTCGGCAGACATCCTGAGCGGGTAACTGCTCCGTGGGCGAGATGGCAACAATACGGGTACGTGTGCTAGTCTTCCCCACATGCCGGGCGAGGCGAACCGCGACTGCTTCGCCAATGTTTGCCTCTCCGGGGTAGAGCGAAATCGGGCATGTGCCATCGGCCCCTCGGGCAACGATGACATGGAGAAGCGATTTCTGATGGTTTATGTGGTCGATGACGCCGATCTGTTCGGGTGCGACGTCCATGGCAGTTCCATCTTGTCGGACGCGAATCCGGTGGATCGTTGCGCGCCCAGGCTCGATCCTGGACATCTCGTGTTGCACCATGAGGGGGGTGCCTTCGGCAAGGCCGCGGATGTCGGCATGGTTGTCGGGCAGGCTCAACTCCGATGCGAAAGGTTTTGCACGTAGGTAGATGCGCCGTCGCTTTCGAGGCTTCTGCCCATAGCGGCCCTCGATGGTGAAGACATCACCGAGCGATGCATCTGTCCAGGGAAGGTGGGAGAAGAGGAGCGCCTCGGCCGCATCGGTTAAGCGGGCATAAAAGTTGCGATCGGTGGCTTTCGGACTAACGGCAGGAAACCACGCGCTTTCCGACATTGTCTGCGCCTCACGCGGGATCTGATACCCCGCCCTGGCCCGGTGGGACAGCACGCGTTCGATTTCGAACCGTGCCTCGGCCGGATGGCTTTCTTTCAGAAGCGAGGCCAGTTTGAGGCGGACCTTGCCGACGAAATCGTCATCCTGAGAGCAGCTCAACGCCTTGGCATAACAGGAGAGCCGCAGATCAGCGTCGTCTTCCACGAGATCGCCGACTAGATCCCACGCCCAAAACTCGGATGCTTTGTCGCGGGCAAACTCGATTGCCAGCGCACGGGCTTCGTCGATGCGTCCCAAGCCTCGCAAGAGTTTTGCCAGGTACAGCTTTAGCCAGATGTTGTCGGGGAAGCGCTTCATCGCTGCCTGTACATGCGGCAGTATGAAGTGGTGATCTTCGACACGATCGCTGTTGACCGCTTCTGAAGCGGCAGCCTGGATTACACGCTCGGCGAGTGAGGAATAGGTCTTTCCGTCGGTTCCGGTCTGACCAGCGTAATCTTCGTCGCTGAACTGTTCCAGGTTCCACAAACGGAGGAACGGTAGCATCTTCAGGTGGTCTGTCTTCGCCAGTCGCAGTGCCCGATCGAGCATGAGGCTGTGCAGAAGATCCGGTCCCTCAATGGACAGTTTCAGATAGGTGTTCAGATGCCGCTTCACCCGTTGGATGGCAGACGGTGAAATTTCGTCGTCCGGCGTTCCCAGAAGCTCGGCCTTGACGAGCCTGTAAAGCTCCCAGCCCCAGGACTTACGGTCATCGGGCTGCAATCTGCCGTCGGCATGCAAGTTGGCAAAGATGCGCGCGGCTTCTTCATGCCTCCCCTGTTTGCTCAGGGTGCGCGCCTCAAGTGCGGCGCGCCGGTCATTCTGGCCGAGCGCAAGAGCCTTGTCGCGGTGTTCGGCCAAAAGGCCATTCTCGGCTGGCACCTCGACGCGCTTTAGGAGGGACAGATACTCCGACAGTTTCTGTCGGTTCCCATCCGTCGCGTGGTGCTTGGCCAAAGAGATAAGGCACCAGGCATGTGCTGCGTTGTCCCACTCGTCGGCGTCGGGCGCGGCGATCAGCTCCAGCGAGAGGGCGTAGGCATCGTCAAGCCTACCACTCTTGCGGAGGCTGGTCACTTCCTTCGACCTGCTCACGGACGGACCTCGATGGTCAGCACAGACCCAACGTCGTTCTGCAGATCGGCAAGGGATGCCGTCGGTGTTTGCGATGGGTTGACCGGCATGAACTTGGTCAGTTGATCCTTGCCATTGTAGAAAATGTCCACCGTCAACGAGTCCGGCCCACGCGCGAGAACGTAGCGCTGACTCCACGCTTGCTCCTTAAGGCTGATCAGGCTGATGCTCTTCTGCGTCAGGGCAGTCACAAGGCGATCATGGAAGTTCTTGAGGAAGGGGCGGCCGGGCTCATCGTTTGCGGTCGCCCGCGTTCCGCCGAGTCCGGGCTTCTGCCCTGTCAATGTGGCAAGCCGTGCCATCGTATCCTCGGCGAACGGGCCGGGCCGAAGGCAGGTGATGCCCGAGATCGTCCAGTTGCCCTTGTAGCCGATATCGATCCGGGCTGCGTCGACACCCCGTTTAAGGAAATAGGCTTCCCGATACTGGTGTTGGGCGATGTCTTCGATCTCGATGCCTGAGCCGTCTAAACGGTTGCGGATTTCCATTTGAAGCCATTTGCGGAATAGAGCCTGTGGCGAGAGGCCATACGCTTTTGGCGCGTCGGCCATGGAGTCAGGTCCACCGGCGCGAAGTTCCGGATTTTCGGATTCAGCGACGAGTCCAGGAGAAGTCGGCGTCGTCCAGCCGGTTCCAGCCTGTTGCAGCCGGATCTCTGGGGCATCGACAAGATAGAGCTTGTCACTGGTGCGGGTCATCGCGGTGTAAAGCCAGCGGAAGTAATCTGACGAACGCGGATTCTGACGGGTCGCACAACTGACGATGACATGGCTCCATTCACCGCCCTGTGCCTTGTGGCAGGTGATGGCATAGCCGAAGCGCAGCCGGAGGGCGTTGAAATAGGGATCCGATCGCAGGGCGAGCAGGAACTCGTCTCGCTCTTTTTTGCGGTCCAGATGTCCGTGACGCTTCAGGAAATCAACGTAAAGCGCGCGTTGCTGTGCCGAGTTCAGGCTTGCGTCATCGCCATGCAAGAAATCGTCAAGGATCTTGGCCTTCAGTAACAGGTCGTCACCATCTGGTTGCGGCAAGGCGACCGTCACGTCCCGGAAGTTCAAGGCGACATCAAAGGTTTCCGAAACCCCTGTGTTGCCGATCTTTTGGCGTAACTGAACCGACCGTCGCTCGACCCCAGATTCGACAGAATCGATGCGGAGTATCTCGCCATTGGCAACGTAGTGCGTTGCGCAAAAGCCGTTTGCGGCTAAGATAACCGTGTCACCAGCAGCTACGGCATCCCTCCCCGGAAACAATACGGTCCGGATTGCACGGTTGAAGTTGGCAGCCTCGGCATTCGAATGAGTCACGATGATCGGCGCTTGAGACCCGCGCAACTCGCGGATCTTCATGTAGAGCGAGGTCACGCTGTCCTTGTTCAGCGGGATCACGTCATCGTCAAAGGTGAAGGACAAGCTGCTGAAACGACCGCTGACCACGCCTTCGCGTAGCGGCATGACGTTGCGGATCACCGCGCTGTCAGACTTCTGGCGAACGATCTCGGTCAGTTCGTAGCCGGCTGCCTCAAGGCCAAATTCCCCACGCAAATAATCTGCGTCCAGCGCTGGAGAACTGGACATGCCGACAGGGGGTAGTTGCGCCGGATCGCCAATGAAGATGATCTTGCGGGCATTGCCTGAATGAGTCGTGCCCGCATGCGCAATCATATCCCGCAGCAGATGGCCGCTGCCGGACCTGAAGAACTCGCTTTCGGAGTAGACGTCCGAGACAAGCGAGGCTTCGTCGACGATACTGACTGCATTGATGGGATCCTCGTTCTGCCGGACCTTGGCGATCATCTTGAAGGTGGCCGACCCGTCGTCGCCATCTTCAGTCTGTTCCGACATGTCGCTGTAGTCGTAGATCAGGCTGTGGATGGTTCGTGCTGGTTGACCCGTCTTTTTAGCGATGACCTTGGCCGCGCGCCCTGTTGGGGCTGCAAGCGAGAACATCCGGCCTTGTGTCATCAGAAACTCGGTCAGCCCGGCTGCTAGGAATGTCTTGCCCGTTCCGGCATAGCCCTTGAGCAGGAATACCCGCTTGCTGTCATCGGCTAAGAAGGCCTCAACGGCCAGAATGCAGCGCTGCTGGTCTTCAGTAAGCTCCGGCTCGTAGACTTCGAGCAATGAGATTTGTGTCAGTGGCGGCCGCATTTGCGGATCAGACTGGTCAATCGCCGTGGCGACGTCGACATGAACGCGCGCTACGTCTGCACCAGCCGCTGGCCATTCGGGCGTAGTATCTTTGGCGGAAGCCTTGGGAGGTGCCGAGTTCGGCAGGGCCGTGGGCGATCTTGGTGTGAGCCATTCGACATCAGGGCGCGTATGGCGGCAAAACCAAGCTCCAAGCGACCAGGCGTCCTCAATCATATTCTTTGCCTGCTCTGTCGACACCGGGCGGTTGTGCGCGGCATTGTTTCCAAGCTTGCGAATGGTGTGGAACATGGCCAGAAGGCGCGCATCGAGAAGACCTTCGTGCTGAAGCAGTCGCAGTCGATCTATCTGTTTATCTTCTGTGCTTAACGGCAGGCTATGATGGTTGAATAGGTAGCAGACCATGGCCTCAGTGAAACTGCGCAGCCGGATGGCGGTGAAGATTGGCAAGTTTTCGGTGTTCTGTTCTGCCTCGACTGCAAGGGCATGAAGATCTGGCCAGAAGGGGTGCAGAAATCCGAAGCCATCCCCAAGGCTCGGAACGTTGTCGGATTTCATGTCTATTCTACTCCTGCATGTTGGCCAGTGCTGTCTTCAGCTATGTCTTTGCGGGATACGCCGCGACATTCGCTACGCGGTGGCACGCACAGCAGTTCCGCACGAATGTCCGATGCGCTGGCCGTCAAGTCCACGGTCATAAACCTGATCTTATGGCCCTGAATGACAACGGATTCGTCTAAAGTGGTGCCGACCGCAGGATGCAGCAACAGCCCTTCCGCATCATCTGAATATCCGTCGCCGGAGCCTTCCTGTGATCGCAGATATCTGACCACCCAAATCACTGCGTCGATGTTGTGATACTACCCGATCAAAGCTGGAGTGGGTATTTTTAGAGGCGCCCTTATGTCATTGTCCGAATTTCAGGGGATAGCTCAGATATGTGATCAAGCTGGTTGCTATAGAGTGCGGCCCCGCAACAGAACCTCTTGGTTGGTTTCGACATGATACTCATCGGGATAAAGATCTGCCAACCACCTTTTGAGCAGTTGCCAGCGTCGCGGAGCTTCCTTCGCTGAAATGGAACAAAGAGACTGGAGCAAGGCGTGCGCCGCGGCATCGGTTAGGCCGGATATCGACAAATGCTCAATTTCCCGAAGAATCATGGTATTTCGCAGTATGGCTGCGAGAGCCTGACGAAATTCAATCTCGTTTAGGCCAGGTGGTATACTTAGGACTGCAAGGTCTGCCTTTGCTGACTGCATGGCGCTGGCTGGCAATTGATCCTCGTTGCCGACATAAGCTTCCCAAAGTCCAGACCATCTTGGACACTGTGGCGCCCAAATAGTTCCATCAGTGATGTTTTCTGGGTCTGCTTCTGGACGTGGAAATGGATTACCCGACAGACGCAACGCTTCGGCCTGGTCGGCGAGCGCAGCCTTCATCGCTTGTGTTGCGACAATTGAGCTTTCAAGCAACTTAGCCCACCATTCATTTAGATCATGTTCGTGTGCATCTAGTTCAACAAACAGTTCTAAGTTCGAAGGAGAGCGCCATCCAAGAGCCGTGTGGGTCATATTTGCCGATCCAACTAGGCAGACGTTATTTGATGCAAAGAATTTTGCATGAAGTTGAGGATGAACTAGCAGACTGGCATTTTTGCGGTTCTGAAGATGATCGAAGATCTCAAGATCACAGACCCCACTAGCGATATCTTCAGCTCTCCATCGTGTCACGCACGTGACTTCTACCTCTGCGGGTATCTCGGATAATGCACGTTCAAGAGAGTGTATCTTAATGAACGGAGCGGCGATGCGCACGCTGCTTTCTGCGCGGCTGAGGATCGAGAGCAGACGTTCACCAATATGCATGGTCAGTCCTCTGAACCTTCACGTAAGAAAACCTTGGCCATCTTCCCCCATTCTTGGCGCATCTCCATCAAGTCGTCGTGTTTCTGAGTTTCTTCGAGTTCATAGCGAGCCCATGCTGCAAATAGCAGCCTTAATGTGTCGGACGCTCTGTGCACCCTGTCGAGCAATTCAGCATCAGTGTCATCATCGGTTTCTGGAATTAGTGCTTCCACAAGCTGGTCGTAGATGGGGTGATTGCTGTTAAAGGTGATTTTCGTCAGATCACCAAACTGTCTGGTTGAAAAAAAATGGTGACCGTCGAGGTGGCCCGTAGAGAATTGCACCTTGCGTTTTCGGCTTACCACAGCATCGGCAATGTTTTTGGCTTCTTGTGCTGTGTAGTCGTCATTCTCGATCAAGTCAGCTTCGAGTTCTGACTTATCCTCGTCAGAAAAGCCTGCATCGTCGGTCTCTGTTTCATGCCCGGTGTCGGCGCGCTCGCGAAATTTGTCGCTGGCTTGATCATCGACGTCAGGATCTTCATGACGCTTCTGCGAGCTTCGCTTGCCCTTTGTTTGCGCCTTCACCCGTCGCCGAATTTCATCAAGTTGATCGTGGATATATTCAGCAACATCAATGAGTAGCGATCGCGGATCACCATTTGCTTGAAGGCGTTCACGAAATGCGGAGCGTTGCTCACCTGGGTCGGCTTCATCGGTCCAATCAAATTGTGACATCGCAGCGAAAGTATTCGCATGCTGTTTGTTGTTCGTGACCCCAAATATTTCATCAAGGGCTGATGGGAATTCGACCTCAATCCCCCACCATCGCTCCCGAGGATCATAGCCAACCGTCCATCCTGTATCGAGTTCAAGCTCTCGGCGTTCACGCACGACAGATACACCGACGTTCTTGGCAGCGTGCTTACCATAAGACGTTGAACCACGATCCGGTGATGATCCTCGCGTAATTGTATCCTCCTTAGCCCAACTGATCCGAACGAGAACCGTATGAACTTCGCCATCCATCTCGATTTTAAACGATTGATCTTCCTCGCCCCATTTTTGGAACATGGCTTCTTTGTCGAAAGGGGCTGGAGTGCATGAATTGGGCATCAGGTAAAGAGGGTCGTTCACTCTTGCCGGTGCATCATATGTAGATCCCGATCCATCTTCACTATAAGCCTTCAGTCGTATGGTGAGATCGCCCTCATCGATAAACTTGCGGTACATCCTCCCTATGAGAACCTCTGTGTTTTCCAGCGTGGCTTTAGCCCCTCGCCATTGCAGTCTGTGATCGTCGAAATTGGACCAGAGCACGAGAGTACCGGATGCGCCAAATACATCGGACCTGCCAAGCCACTCTTTCGGCACTGGCTTCTTTTCTGGTATTGGAACCGACCTAAGAACTCCTTGCTCAATGTCATCGACATCAAGATAGGTCCACATCGCGTTCTTCGGACCAGCTTGCCAAGACCATACTTCCAGGCGGCGGCACTGAGAGATTGACGAGTTAGGAAGCCCCATACCGAAACGGCCAATTCCTTTTCGGTCTTTCAAATGTGTGCCGTTGCCAAACTGCAGCGCAATGCGAAGTGTTTCCGGCGTCATGCCGTCGCCATTATCGATCACAGCAATTTGGTCAATTCTCCGTCTCTTACGTTGATTGACTTGCTTCATCACCTCGAAACAGACGACATCAACTTGCGTGGCATTCGCCTGAACGGAGTTGTCTATCAGTTCTGCCAACGCGTAATCTGTATTCCGGTAGCCACTATCGCGCATCGCGCGCACAGCAAGCTCCGGAGGAATGATGTCGCCATTGAACTTGGTTGCTTCGTCAGCTGTCTTTTGGTTCATGCCAGACATCCTCCCAGTTTTGAAATGCTTCCGTCACGCTTCCAAACCCAGGTAGATCGGGATCAGTGACCGTAATGATCTCTGCTTCTTTGTTGCCGCCAGCACGAACACCGCGTGTCGCGCGGCCCACCATTTGGCTATATAGGACAAGCGATTTAGTAGGTCTGGCAATAATCGCACAGCTCGTACGAGGAGCATCGAAGCCTGTGGTCAGCACGCCGTAGTTCAACATGACTATCTTGTTGGACCCGCTGGACTTGTAGCGCTTGATACGTCGTTCTCGTTCGCCGCTTTCTGTTTCACCAGCGACAAAAACAGCCTCTACACTCTTGATAGTTAGCATCGCTTGCAAAAGCCTTGCGTTTTCAACTGATGGAGTAAAGACGATTATACGGTCATGCCGCGTCAAGGCGTCAACAATCGCTGACAAGATCGCTTCGTTACGAGCAGCGTCGAGACCAATTTTCTCCAGAATGACATCCGTGAGATCCGGATCGTTGTCCATTGAGCGAATATCAGCTTCGTCGAGACTAGTTTCGGTAGGTGCGTTAAGTTGGTGAAAGTAGGGTCGAGCCAGATATTCCTGATCCATCAAAAAAGTCACCGGGTCATCATATCCGTCGACCTCGAGAACAACCTTTTGCCCCTCGAAAAAATCAGAAAGGCGCTTGTCTTCTTCAATTTCCGACCAGCTACGCCCTGGTGTCGCCGTGAGTCCAAGGAGTGCGTTGTCAGGTCGCTTCGAGCTCAACGCCTGAAGAATGCGCGCATAAGTCGGTGCGATAGCTTGGTGGGCTTCGTCAATAACGATCAGTGAAGCTCGGTCAGCGAGAGCTAGCATCGTATTGGCGTTCCGGGCGTCCAATGCCACCATCTTAGCGAGGCCCGCAACAAGTAAGCCATCATTCAAATCAGCAATGGGTGCCCGCTTGCTTCCCCAAAACCGCATAAGCTGGACGTTACGATCGCCTAGAGGCGACCAGGCTTTTTCGAATTCTTCCGCAGCCTGATCCAATAATTCGCGGTTCTGAGCAAGCCAGACGACAACCGTTGGCTCGTTTTCACGCAGATGCCGGGCAACAAGATGCATAGCGGTACGTGTCTTTCCCGCGCCTGTCGGCATATGAAGTACGACTTTACGCGGTGGTTTTTTCAATGCGGCGGCGACCTTAGTGGCTGCGCTTCGCTGGTGAGGAAATAGTCCGTAGGTCGCCTGCACTCCTTGTGAAATAGGTGCGGCAAATTTTGGCGCACGAGGGTCTTCGACGATACCAAAAAAGTCAAACAGTTGCTCGATACTGATGTCGCCGACCTTAGCTTCAAGAGTCTCATATGGACTTCTGCCGCTCTCGAAGCCTAGTGCCCCGCAGAGTTCACGCGCTTTGGGCAGCGGAAGGAGCCTGATAATTTTCAACCGAGTGCCAGTATCGAGAAGAGCTTCGGCTGGGTCGACTACCACAGCAGCAATGCGATTTACTTCTTCAGTGCCCAATAGACCTGGTGACATTCGCTCTACAAGTTCAACGGTTGATTGAGATAGCAGCTCCTGAACAGCCTTTGACTTTGCGCCCGATAACAACGTTTTCAAAGAAATACCTGGTGATGAACTTGTTACTCGCATTACCCTCAATTTCCAGTGTCGTGAGCAGCCCCACATCGTATACAACTACTTATGGCAGGTGAGACACGCCTTTGCAGCGCCGCCATACACATCGTCTAGATCCAATGGTGTGTCCGGTCGCAACGGGTTCGCCTGCATCCGCGTGCGTGCCCTAGCCAGACGTTTCTCGTGATCCACTCTGATCTGTTCCTGACGTGCTGGCTGCTCAAGATCAGTCAACGACTCACCCTGGCTCCAAGTGAACGGTGATCCATGCTCAAGTGCGTTCTTCTCGTAGCGCTTGGCTTCTTCAAATGCTTCGGGATGTTCTTCCTGCAAGCGCACCCATTCGATCTTCTGTTGGAAGAAGCAAAACGTACATCCGCTCCGGCTGCGCCACCTATAGTAATCTGGAAGCCCCAATCCTGATCCTTCGAGGATCTCAATGACTCCGGCCTTATCGATGCTGGCATCCTTGAAAGGCAATCTGACCAACAGCTTCTCTTTGTTTGACTGATAGCCCTCTCGGTACTCTTCGTCGCTGCGGATCGCCACATAGGAAATGACGGTTTCACCGGCCTCGAGGAACTCACGCACCCATTTTTCAAATGGACGAAGCTTTAACTGGCGCGTGCACCAGCGCGACTGTGCCGAAGGCAGGTAGCTCTTATAACTCTTCAGCCAATAGTCAAAATCCCGATCCGGATTTAGGCGTCGTATGGGCTTGCCGAGATAGCCTTCTAGACGCGTCAAATACTCATATACCTCAGGCAATTCCTTGCCCGTGTCAGTGAAGAAATACTCAACCTCAATTTCCGGATGTCTCTGGCGCATGAAGATTGCTAGGGCGGCGCTATCGCGCCCTCCCGAGAGCCCCAGTACGTGGCGGGTAGACGTCATGCGCGTTCTCCGACACGGCGTTCATCGCCGGCAATGAGGTACTTGGAGGTGACTTCGATCAAAGCCGCCAGAATAATTTCTCGGCTCTGGTGATCAGCTTCGCTCAAAGCGCGATCAAGAGTTGCAGCGAGGGCATCGACATCCTGCCAATCGACGTCGGCAACTTGGAACTCACCAAAGAGCGAGTGCGGCATGTTCTCCTTGCCGACCACAACAGCCATGGCATGGCGTCCATCTCTGCGGCCTTTTACCCGCGCCATCGTCTCCGTCTTCAGAAAGACTGTTGCAAGTTCAGTAAGACCAACGGCTGCCCGTTCGCGATCACCGTCATTCCAGTCTCTTGGAAGCTTGTTGACGGCAACGCCAGCAAGTCCTTCCATGTCCTCGCGCGTGCCATGAAATTGCGTCAGACGTCCGACGAAAGCTTCCAACCGCAAATCTCCGCCAATGTGCCGAATATTGTCAGCGCGATCACGCAAACCCGTGAATGCATCCTTGCCTTGGCTACGGACGTCCAGTTCTCGCAACATTAGCTCTTTCAAATCTTCGAGCACTTTTGGATAGGCGGCGCGCATTTCTGCCAGAGCATCTCTGAGCAGGACCGCCGTCGCTTTCGCATCAAAGCTACCATCATCACGCGGTTCAGTCAGGCGCGGCAAATCATCAAACAAGAGTTTGTTGGGGTCACTGGCCCGCTTGAGAATTTCGCGGACCTTAAGTGTTTGCGGTGAGAGCGATTGTGTTCTGGAGGTCCACGGCACTAGCGCATCGAACTCTCCGATAATTGTCCGCGCAACCAGAAGGGGTTCGGCAACGCCTTTGATCTTTAAAAGACCGCCGAGGGTCGCGAGTGTGTCCCCTACAAATCCTTCCATCTCAACCCGGCGCAGACCAATATCCTTGGTCGCGCGCGCAAGAAACTCAACACAAAGCTCATTGAAGTTGGCCTGGAATATGCCTTCACCGTAGACCGCGACGCGATCGCGTCGTGACAGAATGTAGGCAGATAAAAACACCGGACCGAGTCCGACCTTCAATCCGATCGGGTCTTCGCCCCAAGCTTGAATTATCTCATCGGCTCCTACGACACCCTGCTTGGACGCAAGCAGCCTGTCAGCCACTTGCCACAGTGGATACAGCGTGTTGCCCTCGACCGGAGCGCTATATTCTCCCTCAACATGAATTCCAGTTTCCTTAAGAAGCGAAATGTAGAGCCCACGTTCTGCAGGGTAGTTCTTGCCGTCAAACCCAAGATCAATATCGGATCCGCGCATTGCCATCCGTTTCATGAGTTTGGTTCGCGCACTCACCGCATTCGAGGACGGCTCAGAGCAATTTAGAAGCTCGTTGCGGATAAGCGGCCCATCGCTAAAGATTGCATCAGCCAAGGTGGACAGTTGTTCATTCAGAAACCGCTTGGTCAGTCGCTGTGCTTTCTGATCAGAAACGAACCAACGGCACTCATCGATTAAGCCATGAAGAATATCTTCAAGCTTCTGCCGAACCTCCGTGGCGCGCGCATCGATTTCTCTGCGCGCAATCGGATCGCCCCGGAGTTCCGGAAACTTTCTTTCCAGCGTGTTGAGCGCTGCAAGTTCCTGCGCAAGGTCGAGAAGTTTGCCCGCGTCGGCATGGTGGCCAATGATCAACGGAAACGCACATTGAGCACGCGCTGCACGCTCACACGCGCATATGGTTTCCTTTTGGCTCTCGCCTTCCATTGGCAATGCAAACACGATCCGCCCAATGATGTCCTGGGCATATTTTGGCGGCGTGAAATCCTCCAACTCGGACACGGGATCGATCGACATCTCAAACCACCGCATCGCGCCTGTTTCTTCGTGGTGACGCTTTGCCAACATCGGCTGTAAATCAGCCAGTAAGCGGACCATGTTAAGATCAATGTTTGCCGGGTCCGACAGAATCTCTCCCAAACGAGCCTCCACGTCGAAATCGGACCCCGCGTAGAGCACGTAGATGCCAGCGTGTTTTCGGAAAACGATTTCGGATTGTTGTTCGAGGCGTGCGAGAGCCGCCTCAACATCTGAGCGGTTAGTTTCGTTGAGCGCTAATGCAATCGTGTCGAGGTTTGTCGCTAGTCCGGAGCGGTCTTTGAGTAGTTCAAAGATCGCAATCGTTTTCAATACATATTGCTCGAGATCGCTGGCACCGCGCGCTACACATCGCTCAAGAACGTCATGGGCCAGAGCCCATCTGCGCCCGTCCGGTGATGACAAAATAGCAGCTTCAAAGTTGGCTTGCAGGTAATTCCATAAAAGATGCGGTGGGTAGGTGCCACCAACGGCTTCTTTTGTAAGGGCGTCCTGCAATCCAAAAGGCTCGGCAGAACTCAAAAAAGAAAACACGCTTCGTTGATTCTGACCAAAACGTCGCCGCGAGAGTGGACCCACCAAACATGCAGTCAGCGGGTGAAGAGGGGCTGTACGGGCAAGCTTTCCCGCCATCCGCTTGGCTTCGGCTTTCTTGCGTGCCGGTCGCAGTTGCTCAACACAATCCTCGGCCAACGGTATCGCTTTGCGCATAGCACGTTCATGCCCGAGCGCTTCACCGATCAATTCGATGGTTTCCTCAAGCGAAACAGAAATCGAAATATCGACAAACCGCCCTTGAATTTTTGCCCAGGAATCCCGGGCCTTGCGACCGAGACGCTCAGCATATTCCTCAAAAGCCTGGTGCAGGATTCCGAGAAAGATGAATCTGCCCTGACTACGCGCTGCAAGTTCAGCGATGTCCTGCAGGAGATGAAGATCACCTTCTCCGTCTGCTGCCGCTTCTAACCCGCGGCCAAGCTCATCCATGATCAAAAGAAGGCCACGATCTTTCGTTCTGCGTTCGATCTCCGTTAGGATGTCCGAAGTACTTGATGAGACAGAGAGATCCAGAAGCTCTGCAAGCTGCACGGCAATCGAGCGGCGTTCGGTGACCAGCGGCAGCACATCCCAGCGAGATGGAAAATAGGGCAGGGCAGCCTTCAAAGCGGTCATCACCGGTTCGCCAAACAAGGACGCGGCCTTTTCTCGTATTGGCTTGGGTGCGCCAAAAAGACAGGCGAGCGCTACGGCTAGGCTAGACTTGCCACCACCATAAGGTCCGGTCCACGTAAATGCGCCTTGCTCCGTATCCGCGATGTGGGCGGCCATAAAGGTCACGGCGGCTTGGAACGACGCCGGACAATGAAAACCGTCAATCGCGGTTGCCGAGGCAAAATCGGTATCGAGGCGAACCGATCGTCGGAATCTTGGTGTTATTGATACAGGATCGCTCATGCGGCCACCCGCAAGCGATTGCTCATCAGCGCTTCGCGCAGAATGCGCCGCTCCGATTGCATAGAACGTTTCTTGGTTCGGATGATCTGTCTCAGTCCTGCGGTCTCTGACCAAGCCAATGTCCCGCCTGAGACCTCTTCAAGCAGCTCAAGCCGATCAACGATGTCATCCTCATCAAGCAAAAAGACGCGGCCCGGGGAACCGGGCGCATAGGCGGCATTTTCAAATGACATGGTGGTTTGATCAGGTGCAAAATTTCCCCAGAACTCGTTGAAACAGTATATAAAGACAGAATTTGGAAGGTTGGGTTTGCGCCCGCGAGACAAGCGTGCCCGAGACCCCTGCATCGGACGGATCAGACCAAGTTCGGCGAGTATAGATTCTCCAGTCTCGCTTGAGCCGCGCCCTCCAATATAGGTCCTGAGAAGGCACTGCAGGTCCCGATCAACAGTGGTCGACGCCACTCGGCTCCAACCACGTTCTTGTGCAAGCTTAAGAAGAGATGCGACGATGTCCTGTCTGACAAAACTGCCGCCTCTAAATTCGTTGAAAAGCCAATAAGCTGATGTGAGCCGAGGGCGAGCGACCAAATGCCAATGAAGCAGCCAAAGTGAAGCATCCTCTTCGAGATAGGGATCGGTTCCATTCTCGTCGAACAGCATGGTGCCAAGCCATGTTGTCTTAAGGCCATCTTTGGTTTCTTCTAGGACCCCTGCAGCGGTTGCCCAATACCGGATTGCGCCGACCATGTTGCGGCCGACACCAAATCGCGCGATCGAGTCCGGATCCCGGAAAACATGCACTGCGTCTTTCGCTGATGGCGATTCACCGACAGCGCGATACGCTTTTTGCAGCCAACCATAGCGCAACGGAAACGTCTCATGCCCCGAAAAGCTTGGGCGATAGTCGTCTGATTTTAACTCTTGTGCGCTCACTTGACCTCCTGGGGATATCATCCAGTATGCAAATCAGTCATACTACGTACTGGAGACTTCGTCCAGTATTGAGGGTAACATGCAGGTTGGTGAAACCATCTATCTCGATTATCAGGCTTCAACGCCCGTCGACGAGCGGGTCATGAAGGTCATGCAAGTGGCGTCGGCGACGCTTTTTGCCAACCCGCATGCGGCAGATCATGCGCTCGGATGGCGTGCCGCCGCTGCCATCGAGAAGGCGGCCGAGCAAGTTGGAAATCTCTTTGGCCTTCAAGGGGATGACGTAGTCTTCACGTCGGGCGCCAGTGAAGCAAATGCGATGGTGTTTCGCACCGCTCATGCCATCGCAAAGCAGTCGGGAAGATCTGAAATCCTGATCGGTGCAGGGGACCATGGGTCTATATTCGAAGAGGCGGCCTGCTGTGGTCTGATCGTGCGCTTTATCGCCCTTGATGACAACGGTGCACCGGATACGGCGGATCTGAAGAATCTGCTAAGCGACGCAACGGCTCTCGTTTCAATTATAGGCGTGAACAACGAGAATGGTGCGATTGCTGATTTGAAGGCAATTTCCGAGTTGTGTAGGTCAAACGGCGCATTGTTTCACGCGGATTTGGCTCAGGCACCTCTTGCGTTGGACATAGACTTACTCGACCTCGATATCGCTTTGGCCACTATCTCAGCTCACAAGCTTTACGGACCCAAGGGCGTTGGTGCATTGCTGACAGGCCCTGGTTCTTCGGAATTGGTGAAGCCAGTTATTGTGGGTGCGGGGCAGCAAAGTGGGCGACGCGGTGGCACTATGCCGACAGAGTTAATCGTCGGCTTTGGGGAAGCCTGCCGAATTCTTCGGTTGGTTGGGCAATCTGAGAGGGAAGGTTTGGCCGCGATTAGAGGTCTCTTTGTTAGGTGCCTTGAAGAAAAACAAGTTGCCACATTGGTTGGTTCTCTAGAAAATAGGCATCCTGGAAATGCATTGATGCGCTTTCCGGGCCATGACGCCTCCGACCTCTTGGCGCGCCTTCAGCCTCGGGTTGCGGCTTCGACCCAGTCGGCCTGTTCATCGGGATCCATTGAACCATCTCACGTTTTGACTGCGATGGGTTTTGACCGCGAAGTGGCGTCAGAGTGTATTCGTTTCAGTTTCGGAAGGTTTTCGACTGAACAGCAGGTAAACAGGGCTATCGAGTTTTTGTCGGAAGCGCTCGCATTGGCATAGCCGGTCGCCCGCGGTGCAGTCTGCTTTGTCGAGTGGTGATCAACGTGGCTCCGCTCGGCAAGATTGCAGTGTTTGAGATGACCTCGAGGCACCGGTTGGCCTGATAGGGGATGTGGCGAAGGTCGTGGTGGAATTTCGAGATATCGGCGCGTGAAACTTCTGCCACGGCCAGCCGACCGAGAGCAGGGAGAATGAAACGTCGAAGATTGCGGCGGTATTCCGTTGCGGTGCTTTTCTTCAGGGCTACCGAGATGTGCTCTGCATCGAACCGCTCTGCCAGGTCTGTCATGTTGAGGGCGCTGCGCCGGGCGGCGCGATCGGCAGAGGGGTCCTCTCCTTTTCGCACGGCGGCGAGGATGGTGATTGCCTGTCCCCGGGCCTGTTCGCAGGCCAGTACCGTATTTGGCCCTAGGCTCATGCGCCTGGCTCGCTGTCCGGCGCGGTATTGAACGATGTAGCTCTTTCGCCCACTTGGCAGAACCCGCAATCCGAAACCGGGCAAGGCGTCGTCCCAGATGAAGTATTCCTTTTCCATTGTCTCGGCGGCGTCGATCCTGCGTTTGGTCAGTTTTGGCATGGGTGATTTAGTGGGTTAGAATTGGCTTGGGATCACAGTGCGGATCATTCGCCTGCAGTCAACGAACACATTGAAAATGCGAAGAAAAAGGAAATTCTGCGCAGGAAGGCGCAAAGCGTCCGGCACATGATCATATAAACGATTTGCGTTATCCCAACAAAAGCCGGGTTGCGAATGACCGATGTTCACTTTACGTTCTATAGTTCTTGAACCCACTATTCCGAACGAGTTCGTCATGGCCGATCAGATCGTTATCACCGAGAAATCCAGTCAGGCGAAAGACGTCCGCGCTGCCATTGGGTCCCGCTATGGCATAGTTCTGCCCGCCGAGGGGCATTTGTTCGACTTGCTCGAACCAGAGGATGTGGTGCCGGAATGGAAGCGCTGGTCCCCAGTCCTGCTGCGGCCCCAGGAACTTTACGGCACACGGCCCGCAAAAGGCGGTAACAAGGCGGCCAAGCTCAAAGCCATTCGTGAGGCGCTGCGCACGGCCAAGCAGGTCTGGCTTGCCACCGATTGCGACCGGGAAGGTCAGCTTATCGGCCAGGAAATCCTCGAACATTACAAGTATCGGGGCCATGTCATGCGGGTGCTGTTTACCGCTCAGGACGCCCAGACCATACGCCAGTCATTCGATCGGGCCAAACCCAATTCAGAATACGCCCGGCTCTACGCAGCCGCCGTGGCGCGCCGTCAGGCTGATCAGATATACAACCTGTCACTGACCCGTACCGCGACCGTCATCCTTGGGAAGGGCGCGAAAGGCGTCATTGGGGTCGGGCGTGTGAAAACCCCAACCCTGGCAATCGTCTGCAAGCGCGAACTGGAAATCCGCAATTTTGTTCCCATGACCTATTTCGAGATCGTCGCCACCGCCACAGTCGAGGGCGGTGAATTCAGGATGCGACATGCACCACGGGATAGAATTCTCAAGCGAGAGGTTGCCGATACTGTGGCCGTGGCCGCTCGTAACTTCGAGGGGCCACTTGGCGTGCGTGTCGAGGACAAGCGTCAACGGCCGCCGAAACTGCACGATTTGCCGTCACTCCAGAAACTCTGCGCCTCTCGCTTTGGCTGGGCAGCGGCCAGGACTCTGGAGATCGCTCAGGAACTCTATGACGGCCAGGGCAAGAAGATCATCACTTATCCTCGTGCCGAAGTGCGTTACCTACCCGAGACGCTGATTGGGGATGTGCCGCAGATCGTCGCCGGATTGCAAGTGGGGCAATCGTTCAAAACAATCCCGGTGCCAGCACAACCGATAATCCGAAAGGGTAAGAGCGGCAGTTTCTATGACAAGGGATTGGAGGGGGCCAGCCACCACGCGGTTATCCCTAACGTCAACACCATCGAGGGCTTGTGGGAAGTCTGGCCGCGCCTTTCGACAGACGAGAAAAAACTATTTGATGTGATCGCGCGGGCGTATTTGGCTGCCGTCATGCCAGACTTCCGCTACCGCCAGACAACTGCAACACTCGACGTGACCGGGCTTTCTTTCAAGGCCACCGGCCGCCAACCCATTGATCTTGGTTGGCGGGCGGCATTCCCGGAATGGCAACCTGCTGACGAGAAGGGCAACGATGCGCAGTTGCTTCCGCAGATGCGAAACGGCGAGACCGCGCGACTACGGGATCCGACTGTGGAGGAAAAGGAAACCCGACCACCGCCGCGCTATAACGAAGGCACCCTGATCGAAGCGATGCAGCAGGCTTGGCGATTTGTTGACGATGAGGTTCTGCGCGACAGGCTGAAAGAAGCCAAGGGCATCGGCACTCCGGCGACCCGCGCCGAGATCATCGGCGGGTTGAAACGGCAGGAGTTTCTGATTGTCCAAGGCAAGAACATCGTACCCACCGAAACCGGGTTGAAGTTGTTTGGCGTTCTCCAACAGGCTGATCCGGCCCTGGTAGACCCGGGCGTTACGGCGCAACTCGAATGCCTTCTCGACGATGTCGTCGTTGGAAAACAGGAGATGATTGGTGCCATCGATGCCGTTTGTGACGTCGCCCAGCGGATTATCGGCAAGCTCGTGGAAGGCCCGCCGGGCGGTGTCTCGCCTGTGCTCGTTTTTGCATCGGATGGCGGGGGCGACGGGCGGCCACCTACAGCCGCGATGAAGCGTTTCGCCGACAGCATAGCGCGCCAGAAACGCATCAAGCCTCCAGCCGGTTACACAAAATCGGGATCGGTCTGCCGCGCGTTCCTCGAGCAACACGCCCCCAAGAAAGCCGAGGGTGTCGACGGAAATACAATGGGAGGCGCTGGAGTAAAACCGGCAAGTTCAGCACAACTAAAATTCGCCGAGAAGATCGCGCGGGAACAAGGTGTCTCCATAACTGACGCGGCTAAGGCCAGCTCTGGTGCTTTGTCCGAGTGGATTGACAAGAACCAGAGTTCGAAGCCCGGCAAAGGCCGCCACAAGACCGGTGCGAAGAATTCTAAACCACCAACAGCAGCCGCAAAGACAACCAAAGCAACGAAGCAGGCTCCAAAGCCCAAGCCAACCACCGCTATTGTCGATGCGACGGGTCCGTCGTCTTCCGAGCAACGGGATCCCGCAGCAAACACGCCACTGCGAATTCCTTATGGCAACAAGGATGTCGCGCAAAAACTAGGTGCCAGATACGCCCCAGGCGGATGGTATGCGCCGCCCGGTGTTGATCTGACCGAGTTCAAATTGAAGGGATGGCTGTGAGGGGCGTCCTGTCGATCTTCGACGACATTGAGGGCGGGCCCGGCCATTCGCGGCTCAGGCCTCCAACGGCTGCTGTGTGCAGAAAGCGATCTTTGCAAAGCCCAGAGGGAAGATCTACAATACCATCGAACTGGCGAGCTTCCCTCTACTGGTAGCCTTTTGAAAATTCGATTAAATTCGACGGGAAAGACAATCTGTTTCAACCTAAGAATCCGACTCAAAATTAATACTCAATGATTTCAAGCCCTTGCGATGAGACTTGCGGTGCGTCGGATGGAGGCGATCAGGAGCCATGCGTCGGCCGATGCGATGGTTGCCTCCCAGTCTTTTGCGAGGCGGCGGCAGCGAGCGAGCCAGGCATAGGTACGCTCGACGACCCAGCGGCGGGCAATGACGACGAAGCGCGTTGCACCATTGGGTCGCTTGACGATCTCGATCGTCGGCCCATCCATGCTCTGC